>DXWV01000099.1 GCA_019416685.1 Bacteroides sp. | reverse complement strand
ATTCGGCGGAACATCCGTAGGTTCCGTGAACAGCATTTTAAGCGTAAAGAGAATAGTAGAGTCGGCCGGAGAACCGGTTATTGTAGTTGTTTCCGCATTGGGCGGCATTACCGATAAGTTGATTAATACCTCTAAAATGGCCGCTGTAGGTGATTCGGCCTACGAAGGAGAGTTCCGCGAAATTGTTTATCGACACGTGGAGATGATTAAAGAAGTGGTTCCCGCAGGTGAATATCAGGCTTCGTTGCAACGTCAGGTAGGTGAACTGCTCAATGAGCTGAAAGATATTTTTCAGGGTATTTATCTGATAAAAGACCTTTCTGCAAAAACATCGGATACCATTGTTAGTTATGGCGAACGCCTCTCTTCTATCATTGTAGCGCAGCTGATTGAAGGTGCCCAATGGTTTGACTCGCGCACTTTTATAAAGACAGAAAGAAAACATTCCAAACACACACTTGACACTGAACTGACGCATCAACTGGTAAAAGAGGCATTCCGCGTGATTCCGCAAGTATCGCTGGTACCGGGATTCATTTCATCGGATAAGGTGACGGGGGATGTTACTAACCTTGGACGGGGTGGCTCGGATTATACAGCGGCCATCATTGCTGCTGCTCTGGATGCTGATAGCCTGGAGATATGGACCGATGTAGACGGATTCATGACAGCCGATCCACGTGTGATTTCTACTGCTTATACTATCAACGAACTGAGTTATGTGGAAGCTACCGAACTTTGTAACTTCGGTGCCAAAGTGGTATATCCGCCTACTATTTACCCGGTTTGTCATAAGAATATACCTATATTAATAAAGAATACATTCAATCCCGAAGGTACGGGCACGGTTATCAAACAGGAGGTTTCCGATCCGCAAACGAAAGCGATTAAAGGTATCTCTTCTATCAATGACACCAGCCTGATTACTGTGCAAGGTCTTGGTATGGTGGGTGTTATTGGTGTTAACTATCGTATCTTTAAGGCTCTGGCAAAGAATGGTATCAGCGTATTTCTTGTGTCTCAGGCTTCTTCTGAGAACAGTACTTCCATCGGTGTGCGTAATGCCGACGCCGATCTGGCTTGTGAAGTGTTGAATGAGGAGTTCGCCAAAGAGATAGAAATGGGTGAGATATCTCCTATTCAGGCAGAGAAAAATCTGGCTACCGTAGCAATTGTGGGTGAGAACATGAAGCACACACCGGGTATTGCCGGTAAATTGTTCGGTACATTGGGACGTAATGGTATTAATGTGATAGCTTGTGCACAGGGAGCTTCGGAAACAAATATTTCATTTGTAGTTGACTCTAAATCATTGCGCAAATCATTGAATGTGATTCATGATTCATTCTTCCTGTCCGAATATCAGGTGCTGAATCTCTTTATCTGTGGTATTGGTACGGTAGGAGGTAGCCTGATAGAACAGATTCGCTGTCAGCAGGAAAAGCTGAAAGTAGAAAACGGGTTGAAACTCCATGTGGTAGGTATTGCCGACGCTACGAAAGCCATGTTTAGCCGTCAGGGTTTTGACCTGGCTAATTACCGGGAAGAGTTGGAAGCGAAAGGTACCGAAAGTACGCTTGAGTCTCTTCGTGATGAGATTATCGGCATGAATATTTTCAATTCTGTATTTGTGGATTGTACTGCCAGTCCGGATGTAGCCTCGCTTTATAAAGATCTGTTGCTGCACAATGTGTCGGTAGTGGCTGCCAATAAGATTGCTGCTTCCTCCAAATACGAGAACTATCGCGAATTGAAGCAGATAGCCCGTCAGCGTGGTGTGAAATATCTGTTTGAGACGAACGTAGGGGCAGGGCTTCCCATCATTAATACAATCAATGACCTGATTCATAGTGGCGACAAGATATTAAAGATTGAAGCTGTGCTGAGCGGTACGCTGAACTATATATTCAATAAGATCAGTGCTGATATCCCATTTAGCCGTACGATAAAGATGGCACAGGAAGAGCGTTATTCCGAACCGGACCCACGTATCGACCTGAGTGGTAAAGATGTGATTCGTAAGCTGGTGATTCTGGCACGTGAAGCCGGATATAAACTGGAGCAGGAAGATGTAGAGAAGAATCTTTTTGTCCCGAATGATTTCTTTGAAGGATCGTTGGATGATTTCTGGAAGCGTGTTCCGAGTCTGGATGCAGACTTTGAAGCCCGTCGTCAGGTATTGGAGAAAGAAAATAAACACTGGCGTTTTGTTGCTACGCTCGAAAACGGGAAGGCTTCTGTGGGCTTACAGGAAGTAGGGGCCAATCATCCGTTCTACGGACTGGAAGGCAGTAACAATATTATCCTGCTCACAACAGAGCGTTATAAAGAGTATCCGATGATGATTCAGGGATATGGTGCCGGTGCAGGTGTGACGGCAGCGGGAGTCTTTGCGGATATTATGAGTATAGCGAACGTTTAATTTAGTGGACAGTTGACAATTGACAATTGACAGTTGCTGCGCTTTGTTGCAGTTGGTTTGTTAATTGTCAATTGTCCACTGCCAATTGTCAATTAAGAAAATGAAGCATATCATTATATTAGGTGACGGCATGGCCGACTGGCCTGTTAAGTCATTGGGAGACAAGACGCTCCTGCAATATGCAAAAACGCCTTATATGGATAAACTCGCCCGCATGGGGCGTAATGGACGGCTGATGACCGTAGCGGATGGTTTTCATCCCGGTAGTGAAGTAGCCAATATGTCGGTATTGGGATATGATCTTCCGAAGGTATATGAAGGACGCGGTCCGCTCGAGGCAGCAAGTATCGGTGTGGAACTTCAACCGGGAGAGATGGCAATGCGTTGCAATATCATCTGTATTGAAGGAGATAATATAAAAAATCATTCTGCCGGACATATTTCTACTGAAGAGGCCGATGTGCTGATTCAATATCTGCAGGAACATTTAGGCAATGATCGCGTACGTTTCCATACCGGTGTTCAATATCGTCATCTGTTGGTCATCAAAGACGGAAATAAACAGCTGGATTGTACACCGCCTCATGACGTACCTTTGAAACCTTTTCGCCCTTTGATGGTGAAACCGTTAGTGCCGGAAGCCCGGGAGACAGCAGATCTTATTAATGAACTGATCTTAAAGTCGCAGGAACTGCTGAAGAATCATCCACTGAACCTGAAACGTATGGCCGAAGGCAAAGACCCTGCCAATAGTATTTGGCCCTGGAGCCCGGGATACCGTCCGCAAATGGATACTTTTTCCGATACTTTCCCTCAGGTGAAAAGAGGAGCTGTTATTTCGGCGGTCGATCTGATAAATGGAATCGGATACTATGCCGGACTTCGCCGCATTGCGGTGGAAGGAGCAACCGGACTCTATAATACGAATTATGAAAACAAAGTGGCAGCTGCACTGGAAGCATTGAAGACGGATGACTTCGTCTATCTCCATATCGAAGCCAGTGATGAGGCGGGACATGAAGGAGATATTCCGTTGAAACTTCTTACAATTGAAAACCTGGATAGCCGTGCTGTTGGCCCTATCTATGAAGCTGTGAAAGACTGGGACGAACCGGTAGCCATTGCCGTATTGCCCGATCATCCTACCCCTTGCGAGCTTCGTACTCATACCAACGAACCTATTCCGTTTCTTATCTGGTATCCGGGCATTACACCGGACGAAGTGCAGACCTATGACGAAGTGGCCGCTTGTGACGGGGTGTATGGCCTGATGAAGGCAGATGAATTTATTAACGAATTTATGGCACTACCCGTGAAGAGTTGACAATTGACAGTTGACAATTGACAGTGGGCTTGCGCAATGGTACTGACGCTGCACAGCACTAATCACTTATCACTAATCACTCATCACTAACTCAGTATAAACCAAATTTAAAATACCACTTATGAAATATTACAGCACTAACCGTCAGGCTCCTGTTGCTACTCTTGAAGAAGTTGTAGTGAAGGGCTTGGCTGCCGATAAAGGGCTCTTTATGCCCGAAATGATTAAACCACTGCCTCAGGAGTTTTATGACACCATTGATACGCTTACTTTTCAAGAGATAGCCTATCGCGTAGCCGATGCTTTCTTTGGAGAAGACGTTCCGGCAGATACGTTGAAACAGATTGTCTATGATACATTGAACTTTGATGTGCCGTTGGTGCATGTGAAAGATAATATCTATTCACTCGAATTGTTCCACGGTCCTACGCTTGCCTTTAAAGATGTAGGTGGCCGCTTCATGGCACGTTTGCTGGGTTACTTTGTCCGTAAAGAGGGTAAAAAGCAGGTGAATGTACTTGTGGCTACTTCCGGTGATACCGGTAGTGCGGTTGCCAATGGCTTCCTCGGAGTAGACGGTATTCATGTCTATGTGCTTTATCCCAAAGGGAAAGTCAGTGAAATACAGGAAAAGCAGTTCACTACCTTAGGACAGAATATTACCGCTCTCGAAGTGGATGGTACTTTTGATGATTGCCAGGCGCTTGTGAAGTCTGCCTTTATGGATAAGGAACTGAATGAACATATGCAACTGACCAGTGCCAACTCTATTAATGTGGCCCGCTTTCTGCCTCAGGCGTTCTATTATTTCTACGCCTATGCACAATTGAAGAAAGCTGGGAAAGCGGATAATGCCGTGATCTGTGTGCCCAGTGGTAACTTTGGTAATATCACAGCCGGACTCTTTGGCAAAAAGATGGGGTTACCCGTGAAACGCTTTATCGCTGCTAATAATAAGAATGATATTTTCTATCAGTATCTGCAAACGGGTAAGTATAATCCGCATCCATCCGTTGCCACTATTGCAAATGCCATGGATGTGGGCGATCCGAGTAACTTTGCCCGTGTGCTCGATCTTTATGGTGGTTCGCATGCTGCTATTTCGGCTGAGATAACCGGGACAACCTATACCGATGAACAAATCCGTGAAACGGTAAAGAAAACGTATGAAGATACTCATTACCTGCTTGATCCGCATGGAGCCTGTGGTTATCGTGCCCTTGAAGAGGGGTTGAAGCCCGGAGAAACCGGTGTGTTTCTTGAAACAGCACATCCGGCTAAGTTCCTGGATACAGTAGAAGGAATTGTTGGAGATAAAGTAGAGATTCCTGCTAAGCTGCAAGCCTTCATGAAAGGTGAGAAGAAGAGTTTGCCGATGACAAAGGAGTTTGTTGATTTCAAGAATTACCTGCTTGCTCTTTAAAAACAAAGATGCCGGATGCCTGAAAAGTACCTGAGTGAGACTCAAGGAAAGCCTTCAATAAAGTTATATTGTTTTACATTAGATACTCCCCCGGAGTCGCGTGCCTTGCTCGGCTCCGGGGAAGAGGGGGCTCGGCTCCGGGGAGGAATCCCTTCGGCACCGAGGAGAAAGCTGCTCGACTCCGAGGAGAAAATTGCTCTGTTTATATATTGATAGTCAGTATATTACAGGTTCTCTTTTTAGCACTTCGGATAGTACGTAGGAAGTAATATTACACAACAACCTGCAATCATCGCTCGTTGTACCTCCCCGTGCGGGAAGCACTCAGAAGTTTATAAATACAAGGTATTTTCCTGTTGCATGAATACAAAATTCATATTCGGTGGTTTCATTCAAGGTACCTTGCCACCAATTACTGAAATCGCTTAGCGGATAGGCTAATCCTTCTCCCTGTAATCCCGTTGCTCCGAAGTTGAAAATAGAAACCTGTTGTCCCGGTTGTGAAGTGAATACCTGTGTGTTACAAGCGGGGATAAAGATACCATGATCTGTTATCATTTGCACCTGAAGCCCTTCCTGCATGTAGTCCATTAACAGGCTGATGTTACCCAATGTGTGATCTTCACGTTTGCCTGTAGCTCCTACAATGACGATCTGCCGTTTTCCTTGTGCCTGCAAAAAATGGATGGCTTTGGTCTGATCATTTGTTTCCTGATCGTTCACACGGTGGAAGATTCCGGCAAACCGTTCCCGATTCTCGGGAGAGAGCGAATCTCCGTCTCCGATAATAGCATCCGGACGAAAGCCCCGGCGAATATACTCGTTGGCAGCGCCGTCGCAGCAAACTACGTATGGAGCTTGTGATAATACATTCAGTGGATATGGATGTGAAGGATAATCACCATTACCGAGAATAACTGCTTCTGTTGTCATATTCATTTGTAAATAAGAGAGATGTAAAACGCATTCCGTACTTTTTTCTGCCGGAGTTACGGTTTAGGCATCATTTGTTTCCATTTGAGGAAGCCAAAGATAGCGATTATTGAATAAAGTCCGTAGAGTCCGGAGGTGAAATACAAATCTTTGTAGATATAAAGGCCGCAGCATACCACGTCTACCAGTATCCATGCCCACCACTGTTCTACATATTTACGGGCAAGCATCCACATACCGATGATACTCAGTGCAGTAGTAAATGAGTCGAGCCAGGGAACATTACTGTCGGTAAAGTTAATCAGTATCAGGGCGATACCTATGAAGGTGATAATGAATACAGACATCAGAGCAGGAAGATACTTTAACGGAATATGCGTGATGGGTAACTCTGCTTTTTCGTGCGCCTTATTGCCGTACTTCCATACCAGCCAGCCATAAACCGCTGCGAGAAGATAATAGATATTGATACCAAAATCGGCGTATAGTCCGGCTCTGTAATACACAAAAATATAGATGGCAGGCATTATGATACCTGCTATCCACAGATAAATACTTGCCCGGTATTCTAACCAAAGATAGAGCAGCCCAATGAGGGTACCAATGATTTCAAGGTAGTTCATGGTTGTACTTGGTTTATTTAAAATCTAATTGCTATGTGCGCCAGTACATTGGTTCCTGCCATCGGATAAAAACGTGGGTCGTAGGAGAGAACAGCTTTTTGATTCTTATCTCCTCCTTCATAAACAGCGGCATTCTGCGAGTATCCGTTGGTTTCGTACTTCGTGTTAAAGAGGTTGTAGATAGTGGCACCGACAGTGATTTGTTTCACAGAAGGCAGTTTGAAACTGTAAGCTAAACTAAGATGACTCACAAAAGATGGATCGAGTGAGTTCTCCTTTAAACCGAAATTGTCGAGATACTGACGGCTGACGTATTGTGATTGCAAGGATGCATCGAAACCTTTATAATTAAAACCGATCAGGCTGTTTCCCATAAACGAAGGAGAAAAAGAAATGGGGGTATCCCCCGCATAAATAGCTGTTTGGGTGTAAAGTTCATCCCAGTTGTCATTATAGTCACTCACATAACCGGTGTAATTCTTAATGCGGTTTTTACTCCATGTCCCGTTGATATCCCAGCGTAGCCAGTCGGTGATACGGGCGCCTAAAGAGAGCTCTACTCCCATGCGGTAACTGTCTTTGACATTTTCTGCCATTGCCTCACCGATATCGTTTACTTTTCCATTTAGTACCAGTTGGTCGGTATAGTCCATATAATACAGGTTCACTCCGGCAGTGAACCAACTGTTGCGGAAAGTATATCCTAATTCATAATCTAACATTTTTTCCGGACGGGGAAGTTTTTCGAATAGTCCGTCGGTATAGTTATTACGTGTAGGCTCTTTCTGGGCTACAGCAAAAGAAGCGTAAGCGCTGTGGTATGGGTTGAATTGCCAGAATAAGCCGGCTTTAGGATTGAAGAAACTGAAGTGCTCGTTTACGTTCAGGCGTTGGAGATGTCCGGGTTCTGCAGTCCAATCCCATTTATCATTGTCTCCCGTTATCTTGTAATTGATGTAGCGATATTGCAGGTCAGCATAAGCATGCAATCCTCCGGCTATTTGATAATTGGCTTTGACATAGATGTTTCCGTCTGTCTTACTACCATTGTTGCGATAGTATTCATGATCCGGATTCAGCGCTTCAGTATAATTCTTTACCCAGATCACTTTGCCATAATGATCGTTGCTATAACGATTCAAGCCTCCACCCAGAGAGGCATTTAACTTCTCGTTTTTATAATCAACAGAAAATACGCCGCCGCCAAAGCCGCTGTCTACGAGCTTTTGGCGTACCAGATTGGTCTTCGTTTGCGCTTCTGTGTTTCCGGGGAGGTAGAATGGTTTTAGTCCGTACTCTTCCAGTGTCCGTCCGTTCTTATACTCCTGGTAATATCCGAAACCATCTGTGTAATGCAGGGCAATGTTCAGATTCCATTCGGAAGAAAACAGGTGATTGAATATTAACTGATAGTTCGTCTGATTATAATTATCCGTCTGGTCGTCATAAAATCCTATGGTGTTTCCTTTGTTCAGGTTGTCGTCTTTGATGGCTCCGTTTGGGTTATAGGTACGGTCAGTCTCCAATTGTTTCCGGCTGATACCGTCCCAGGCATGATAGGTTTTCTCTTTGCCGCCAAAAGTGATAAACTTCAGGGTCGTATTTTCACCGTAATATCCTCCTTGCAGGAAGTACGACTTCAAATCTGATGTGGCACGGTCGCGATATCCGTCACTCTGTATATTCGATACGCGTGCATCAAAGGCCCAATGATTGCCTATCAACCCGGAACCTACGCTAACCGTCTCCTTATGCGTATTGAATGATCCGTAAGAACCGGAAACCTCAGCGTATGCTTTGGAAGGAATGCCTGCTGTACGCAGATTGATACTTGCGCCAAATGCTCCGGCACCATTAGTCGACGTACCTGCTCCACGCTGGATTTGCATATCTTCGAGTGAAGAAGCCAGGTCGGGAGTATTCACCCAAAAGATGGAATGGCTCTCTGCATCGTTCATTGGAATGCCGTTGGCTGTAATATTGATACGCGTGGCGTCTGTACCGCGCACACGAATACTGGTATAGCCTACTCCGCTTCCGGCATCCGAGGTGGTAAGTACCGATGGGGTGGTCGTTAACAGAAAAGGCAGGTCAAGTCCGAAGTTCTGTTTTCGGATCTCCTTTTTAGAAATATTGCTGTATGCCACCGGAGTTTTAGAAGTGGCACGGGTGGATACTATCTGCACCTCTTGCAGGTTGACTACTCTCAAACTATCTTTGGCGCTTGTTTGTGCAAAGATGTTGATGCTGGCTGCCATTAGAAAGGCAACAGCTGATAGATTCTTTTTCATTGTGTAATTTATTCGTTCTCTACGCCGGCATTACCCGGTTCAGATTCTATGGGTATGTTCTCAGCCCGTCATGTTAAGGCACCCCTGTATTGTGAAATCGTTGGCAAAATTAGCGCTTTCGGATGAGGAAAGCAAAAAAAACTTTTATATTTACTTAAAACAAAGTAACTTTGTAACTTGTTATGATTGAATTAACAGACTCAAATTATTTACTCAAAACAAAAAACTAATTATGCTATTATTACAAATTACTCAGGCTGTAACTGATTCTCTGCAGGTTGCCGCCGACAATCTGGACCAGGCTATTGCTAATGCTGAAGGTCTTGACAAAATATCTCTTATAACCCAACAACTTATAGACGCAGGTGTACGTGCCGGTGGAAGTATCCTGAAAGCGGTGCTTGTTTTTATCGTAGGACGCTTCCTTGTATCGATGCTGAACAAATTGGCTGCCCGGATGATGGACAAGCGGCATGTAGATGTGAGCATCAAGACATTTGTCAAGAGTCTTGTAAATATTTTGTTGACGATACTTTTGATTATTTCAGTCGTTGGTGCATTGGGTGTGGAGACTACCTCATTTGCAGCGTTACTGGCCTCTGCCGGTGTGGCTATTGGTATGGCATTATCCGGTAATCTTCAGAACTTTGCAGGGGGACTGGTGATTTTATTGTTTAAACCCTATAAGGTAGGTGACTGGATTGAGAGTCAGAACTTCTCGGGTACAGTAAGAGAAATACAGATATTCCATACCATTCTGACTACGGGAGATAATAAATTGGTTTACGTACCGAATGGTGCGTTGAGCAGTGGTGTAGTGACGAATTATAATACGCAGGAAACCCGTCGTGTGGAGTGGGTCGTTGGTGTGGATTATGGTGAAGATTATGATAAAGTAGACCGTGTGGTACGTGAAGTACTGGCTGCCGATAATCGTATACTGGATACTCCGGAGCCTTTTATAGCTCTTCATGCACTGGATGCAAGCAGTGTCAATATTGTGATCCGTGTATGGGTGAAAACCTCTGATTATTGGGGCGTTTACTTTGATATCAATAAGGCTATTTACAATACCTTCAATGAAAAGGGTATCAATTTTCCATTCCCGCAACTTACTGTACATCAGGGGAACTAAATAGATAGTGAACGATAAATCATGGACGGTGAACAACTGTGGATAACACAGTTTGTTCACCGTTTATTGTTTTATAACATGTGTGGGCGCACACAAAATGTAATATCTTGATTATAGGTGAATTGGAATTAATTATTATATTTGCAGCCTATCCGTCTTGCAGGCGGTCAAACTCTTATATAATAAATATGAAAAAATTACTTCTTTTAGTATGCATTGCTTGGACTGGGCAGTGCGTTTCAGTTGTTTCTGCACAGTCGTCCTCCAAATCAATCTATAAAAAAGGATGGATTGATTTTAATAAAAATGGTGTGAAAGATATCTTTGAAGACCCTTCGCAACCTGTTGAGAAGCGAGTAAAGGATTTACTTTCACAGATGACGATAGAAGAGAAAAGTTGTCAGCTTGCTACACTCTATGGCTTTGGGCGTGTTCTGAAAGACTCTTTGCCTACTCCTGCCTGGAAAGAAGCTATCTGGAAAGATGGTATTGCGAATATCGATGAACAACTCAACGGGGTAGGTAGAGGTGCCAAACGGGTACCTCATCTTATTGTTCCTTTTTCCAATCATGTAAAGGCTATCAATGAAACTCAGCGTTGGTTTATTGAAGAGACCCGTTTGGGCATTCCTGTCGATTTCTCTAATGAGGGTATTCATGGACTTAATCATACAAAAGCAACACCGCTTCCGGCTCCGATAGCGATTGGAAGTACCTGGAATACAGAACTGGTACGTGAAGCGGGAGAAATTGTGGGTAAAGAAGCTCGCGTATTAGGATATACCAATGTATATGCGCCTATTCTTGATGTGGTACGTGATCCGAGATGGGGGCGTACACTGGAATGTTATGGAGAAGATCCTTATCTTATTGGCGAACTGGGTGTGCAAATGGTAGATGGCATTCAGTCACAGGGAGTGGCAGCTACTCTGAAGCACTTTGCTGTATACAGTAGTCCTAAAGGTGGCCGGGATGGAAACTGCCGGACCGATCCTCATGTTACTCCCCGTGAGTTGCACGAAATTTATCTGTATCCTTTTAAACATGTGATACAACAATCGCATCCGATGGGGGTGATGAGTAGTTATAATGATTGGAATGGAGAGCCGGTGACTTCAAGTTACTATTTCCTGACAAAGTTATTGCGTGAAGAATATGGCTTTGACGGATACGTGGTGAGCGATAGCCAGGCAGTGGAATTTGTGCATACCAAGCATCAGGTAGCCGAAGATTATGACGAAGCTGTACGACAGGTGTTGGAAGCGGGATTGAATGTGCGTACTCATTTTACACCTCCGGCTGATTTCATCTTGCCTATTCGTCGTTTGCTGGCAGAAAACAAGATATCAATGGCAACGATTGACAAGCGTGTAAGTGAAGTGTTGGCAGTGAAGTTTCGTCTGGGGTTGTTTGATGCTCCTTACCGGGATAATCCGAAAGAGGCGGATGAAGTGGCAGGTGCAGACAAGCATTCGGAATTTGTAAAGGAGATGCAACGTCAGTCTTTGGTCTTACTTAAAAACGACGGACAACTGTTACCATTAAATAAGAAAGAGATAAAGAAAGTATTGGTTACCGGACCGTTAGCAGATGAAGATAACTTTATGATTAGCCGCTATGGACCGAATGGTTTGTCAACGATTACTGTACTTCAGGGTATCAAAGACTATTTAAAAAGAGAAGTGGAAGTTGTTTACTCAAAGGGGTGTAATATCATAGATAAAGAATGGCCTGCCAGTGAAGTATTGCCGGCAGTACTTACAGCAGAGGAAGTGGCGGATATGGATAAGGCTGTTTCAGAGGCACAGTCTGCCGACGTGATCATTGCCGTGATGGGTGAAGACGAATACCGGGTAGGAGAGAGCCGCTCTCGTACCTCTCTTGAGTTACCTGGGCGCCAACGTGAACTTTTGCAAGCACTGTATGCCACAGGGAAACCGGTAGTACTGGTACTTATCAATGGTCAGCCACTTACTATCAATTGGGAAGATCAGAATTTGCCGGCTATTCTTGAGGCCTGGTTCCCGAGTTTCCAGGGTGGGAAGATTATTGCAGAAACGCTGTTTGGTGATTATAATCCGGGAGGTAAACTGACCGTTACTTTTCCAAAATCAGTAGGGCAGATTGAATTAAACTTCCCGTTTAAGAAAGGATCACATGGTACTCAACCTTCATCCGGCCCCAATGGTAGCGGAAGTACACGGGTACTGGGGGCTTTGTATCCTTTCGGTTATGGACTTAGCTATACAACTTTTGCTTATAGTAATCTTGAAGTGACAGCTCCTGCCAAAGGGACACAAGGTGAAGTACAGATCTCTTTTGATATTACCAACACAGGAAAATATGCAGGAGAGGAAGTGGCGCAGCTTTATGTACGTGATTTGGTTAGTAGTGTAGTGACTTATGATTCGCGTTTGCGTGGTTTCCAACGCGTTTTATTGCAACCCAATGAAACGAAACGTATGCATTTCACCCTGAAACCCGCAGATTTGGAACTACTTGATCGGAATATGGAATGGACAGTTGAACCGGGTACATTTGAAGTACGCGTGGGAGCCAGTTCGGAGGATATTCGTCTTAAAAAGAAGTTTACGCTCATCGAGTAATAAAAACGGATGGTATAGGATATGAAAAAACAGCGTCATGAAGATTATGGCAATCTTCATGACGCTGTTTTTTTATTGAGTGTATAAAGTTTTTTAAAGACTCTTTTTCTTTATATGTACTGATATTTTTTATTAAGTTAGCATACTCCAAATTCTTCTTCTATCTCTTCGGCTGTATCTGTGATACCCAGGAGATGGTTCATCTTTTTCCGTTTATCCAGGTCTGTAAAATAGGTTTCCACTACTTTGTACAAGTCGAAACAAGAAGTTGACCCTGCTGCCATGTCGAGAGACTCTACCATCTTTTCTACAGCCTGATGGATTTTTGCTTTATCAATCAGGTGCAGCTCGTTACTGTGAATTAGATATTTTTCCATAACCGCAATGTTTTTAATGTTTATATTGTTATAACATACCAGCAATGAAGAAAGTTCAGTTCATCGGGGGTAATGTATCACTGGGCAATTGGGTTGATTTATCGGTTTTATATGTGCGACTCTCACCGTTTATTGCGAGGAAAATCAGTGTTTAAACAAAGTTATTAACAGGGTAATTTATTGATTATCCGAATCTTCTATTGGTTATTCATACTTTATGAACAATAGTAATGAGTAATGTTGTGAATAACCAGGATAAGCTGTTAATAAAGTTGTTTAAACGGCTGTTATTATACCTTCTTTCAAACGTCTGTTTTTTGTATATCTCAAATACCAGATGCATATCAGTAAGGATACAACAGTTGATATAGGTGGTGCAAATCCCATAATATATAATGAGGAACTGTCTATTTGACTGAACCTGTATGAGAGTGGGATGCGAAACAGGAAAGTGGCTATTAAACTATGAATCATAGGGAATATTGAGTTTCCTTGTCCGCTGAAATAAGAATTGATACAGAACACGAAACTAACGATGACACAGTCGATACTATATCCCTTCAGATACTCAGCGGCCATTGCTACTACCATAGGGTCTTTGGTGAAAAATACCGTAAGTGTTTCTGGCAGGAATTGTGAATATAGGCAAACTGTAACTCCGAAGATAAGGGCGAACCCTATCCCGGAGAGAAGGCATTGATTCATTCTCTGTACAAGTCCGGCACCATAATTTTGTGCTGTCATCGTTGCCACTGCAGATGATATGGCCATTGGAGGTAACATCGCGAATACGATGATTTTTTCGACAACACCTAGAGATGCCGATGCAATAACCCCCATTTGGTTTACGATAACGGTAATTAATAGAAATGAGATATTGATGAGAGCATCCTGCAATGCAATGGGAGCCCCCAGTGTCAGAACTCTCTTCGATAAACTTCTGTTTAGCCGGATATCACGTCGTGTAAACTCAAAATGAAACCCTCTTCGGTAAAGGAACCAAAGTGCGGTGGCAAAACTGACTCCTTGTGCCGTTACGGTGGCAATGGCTGCTCCGGTAGCTCCAAGATGGAAATATCCGACTAATATAAAGTTGAGAACAATATTGATGACACACGCCAATGCTACGAAATAAAGTGGAGTTTTTGAATCGCCTAAACCACGTAGGATACCACATACAACGTTGTATCCCACAATAAACAGAATGCCGGTTGAGCAGACCAGAATATAACTTTTCGTATCAGACATTGCTTCGGGTGGAGTATGCATCCATTCGGCTATCTGACTGTGGTAAAGTGTCATTGCCAGGGTTAGTACAACCCCGATAATTGAGAACAACCACACGGATGATCCGATTGTAGAAGCTACCTGCTGGTTGTCTTTTGAACCGGTCGCTATAGCGATCAGTACGGTAGTGCCTGTTGTAATGCCGAGGATAACACCCGTAATGGTCTGCATTATCTGACTGCCGATAGCTACGGCTGCTACACTTGCCGAATCGTCATATTGACCCACAACAAAAAGATCGGCCCCTCCATAGAGTGCCTGTAGTATATTCGCTATTAGAAAAGGTACTGCAAATTGTAATAGTACTTTAGGTACGCTGCCTTGTGTCAGATTTAACTCTTTCATCAAACGTTTTCTTTTTTATGTATAATTCTTTTGTACCAGACCATAATTTCTTCCCGGGTACGTATCCATCTGTCATGTGTCCACAACCAGTATGATGGAGCTTTATGTATGGATTGTTCCAGTTTGCTCATAAATAAGTCGGTTACTTCATAGTCAGCATATTGCTGTATATCGTCTATCATACGACTGATTTTGCATCGGTAATATCCCCTTTTGATGCGTTCCATCTCTGCATAAAAGATGAGTGCGTCCACATGTTTTCCCATTTGTTCGGCACCGGTAACCACCGGGGTTTCCCACTGGAAGAAGTTACTCCAATGGTATTTTCCACTCCATAGTGGTGCTTGATCGGATACAAAAGCGATTATTGCTTTCCGGGAATTTTCTTTTAATTCAATGATTCGGTGGATAGTCTCTTTTATTGTGATACTTTTCCCACCCAACCGATTCCGCAGTTTAAGGAGTATTTTATCAAACACCTTGTTTTTCAATGGATAATAGATATATCCGTTGACTATCTGTGAGTTTTGCTCATGTACTTTGGTTGCAAGCAGTGATAACCATTCCCAGTTACCGTAATGGCCCATATAGAGAAAAGCGAAATTCTTGTTTTCATTTTTTAGTCCATTTACCATTTCAGGGAGTCCTTCAAAGAGCATGCGTTTACTTATTCCTTTCTCTGAGATGGAGCATAGCTTGATAGTCTCAACAAACTGATCGCATAGAAAGGAATAGAACTCTTTTTCTATGGTAAGAATTTCATGCTTTTCCTTATGAGGAAAAGATATATGAAGGTTATTACGAACGATTTTTCTCTTGTATTTAATAAGATGATAGAGTAGAACGTAAAGAATGTCGGATATCCGATATAAAACCCAGAAAGGAAGTAAGGATATCGTATAGCAGATCAGATAGGTCGTTGAGTACAAGATATTCATAATTCTATATATTTAGATGGTTATACATAAAGTTGTGTGGAACAGAATACAGTGTTTTCATCACCACTGTTTGGATAAATACAAAACCTGGTTTCGCTAACTTTGTCTTTTTACTACTTACTATTTCCATATCTTTCAATATTTAATTTTCACTCTGGTTCGTTCTTTGATAAAGAAAGTGCCGGATAAAATGAATGATTTTTCTACCATTCATCTTATCCGGCACTATCGTTGTACATAATGCCCTCCGATGAGGAATTATATATTTATTCTTGTTTTGTGGTACAAAGTTGGGCATTGTTTCTGTGACGACCAAATTCCGAAGCACCTTTTTTAGTCTTTTTTAGTGATTACACTTCTACTACTATACTCTGTATCTTGTTTGATTAGGATACGGAGTATAACAGAACTTGTAAACGACAGAGAGAATTCTCACTCAAATATACTCCATTTCACCGGGTTTTAAAAGCTCTCTGTTCCTGCCAATGAAAAGAAATCCAGAGAGCCACTTACAGAACCATCTCTTAACCAGGCAATATTACCTCCACAGAATTCATGTCGGGTAATTCGGAAATCTCAGAAAGCATATCCCATTGCCCCATACATACTTTACGTAATATTCTACCCGAGATTGCTGATAAACCGCGTGTAATAAGTAGTTTTAAATCTTTAGGTGTTTAGCATTTGATAAAAATTCAACTTCAATTTCTTCTTCTTTTGAAAGAAGGATTGTGTCAATTTCTAATGGTGTAAACTCAGACAGGTTTTCAATCAATTTATGCCGATATTGAATAGCATCTTGTAGACTGATGAATTTTTTGTCATAGATTATTGCAATATCAATATCAGAAGGATTCTCTGAGTATAAAACCGATCCAAAAAGGTAGTGGTCAAAGTGTTTTTGAGGGGGAATACTTAATTTAATCATCTTTCCTTTCGTGTATAATCAATAAAAGCATTGCCGCTATAATGGATAGCTCCAAAGAACTCTCTATAGTTAAATAAACCTACATTCATTGATTTGGCCAATTCTTTGGCCTCAATTGAATACCGATTATAAAATCCAATTAGGACAATACAATCTATATCATGCAAATTAGAGCTGATTTCAAGTATATCAGCTTCGCCTGCAATGTAGATATCAGCTACTAAAACCTTAATATCTGGTCTATTGTCAGTTCTGCTTATTAGATACATGTTGTTTCCTAAATCAGTAATACATCTTACTGCTGAATGCCCATTCATACCATTTTCAAAAAAGGTTTTACTTGATGGAGCGACTTTTTCTATGTTTTTTTCTCTCATTGAAATATATTTTCAAAGCCAATAGGAAAGGTCGGAACTGTAGAATTTACATCTCCGGAAATTTTATTGTACTCAAAACCTGCTCTATGCAATTTAAATTCTATAAATAAGCCAAATTCATTATCGCTTAAAAGTTCTTGATTCTGCTCAACTGTTGACTCAATTTTTCTATTGTTTGGTAATAACTTTTGTATCGATAACTTTTCCCACATTAATTCGGTTTCCATCTGCTTCGTTTTCGCATTTTCAGAGTGAGGGCCATATTTATCAAATATTGCCTTATTCTCTGCAAATAATAGTCTTAGGTATTTTGCTGCTTCTTTTCGTGAACCAAATTTGGGTGCATGAAAAAGATTTTTGATACTTTCCACATGGTTCTTTTTCCATTGTTTTATAGTATCATTAGGGAATAGCTGTGGGTTTTTGTCAATAGTTGTATGGCAAGTTGGACATAGCAGTATTATATTTTCAAATTCATCTCGCTGACTTATGGGTAAATTGTTTTTGCCTCTTGGTCCATTTTCCCTTTGCCCTATAATGTGTGCAAGCTCTTCTATATTTGTTATTTCTCCACTTTCAAAAAATGGGAATAAGTCTGCATGACAATCTGGCTTGCCACAGTATCCTCCTGAAGAGGCCCATAACTTTCTTTTAACTTCTGTACTTATACTCATATTAAGAAATATGCATAATTTCGAGATTGATGCAATAAGTTATCCAAAGTATACAATATACAGTAAGAATAACATAACACTAACATTCGCAAAAGTAGCAATTATTTGTAAAACAGTCTAATTTACTCCTATATATCTGTCTTTCTTATTTCATCGGAAATCTGCTGTTTCCAAATCCTTGTTCTGATCTATTGGAACAGATTTTTTCTTTAGAGCAATTTGGATTGTTGGCTTCAGATACTGTAAATACTTTACACATGAATGATGTTCGTGGTTACATACGGTCTAGAGATTTTTCGACTATGTTTTAGTCCCACGATTTATCCACCGATAATATGCTTGAAACGGCTATTTTCTGCTACCTGCCAGAAAAAAGAAATCCCTGATAATGTCTGATTATCAGGGATTTACTTGATTTTTCTTTTGTTTTCAGTGATCCGCCTGGTTCATGAACCTTGCGGTATATTCTCCTATAAATCAATGTCTTTGGAGTTATAAGCCTTGTACCTGTCACGTTTTAGTCCTAAAAAACTGTCCACTTCTGTCCAGTGTCTGTCTGCTTATATCTTGGGTTCAAAAGTATACATTCTTTTTAAACTACGCAAATCTTTGATTATTAATATTTCAACTTAGGTGCAAGGTGCAAGCTATATATACATA
>DXWV01000098.1:44836-86080 GCA_019416685.1 Bacteroides sp. | reverse complement strand
CACTTCGCCTGTCTTTCTTATTTTTGCTTTCATATTTTTGTTCCTTTCTTACTTGTTTTACGCCGTTAATTTCTGGCGTATTAGATTTATATTCTTCTTCACAAGCTGTATAATACGTTCATGATACTCTGTGTTATTGTTACAGACACCGCGAGATTGAACTACATCGAGCGTCTCAAGATTCACTTCAATGGTCTCTATACGCTTGTCTCCGATACGGGCAGATAGAATAAGACAGTCAGAACGTTTCCAATAGCCATTGGCAAATATGCAATGGTGCATGGTGTCCCCTTCCTGCTTGAATTCATCGAGAGATTTCAGAGGAACGATAGTTAATTTGTTGTCGGAGATTACCAAATCTACAAACTTACCGATCCGCTCAAGGAATTTCTTTTCTGCTTCCTTCTGTTTGAGCATTTCCCGTTCCAGTCGTTCTTTCTCGGATTTCTCCTGTTCCTTCCGACGCTTGGCAACGTAATAGTCATGAGCCTTACGAAAGTTCTTGGGACAAACATAATAAGCGTTGCGCAGGTCTTTATGATATCTTTCCAGGAGCTGAAGGTAGTCATTGTACATACTTGCATCTTTGACTATATATTTGTTCCGGATGCAGATTTTTATCGTTGACCAATACCTATTAATGAAAGAAGCGTTACCATTTGTCACATATCCAAGTAGGTTGTATTGTTTGGCTTTGAGTAATGTTTCATTTTTGGGTTCATGCTTTACACCCTTCAGGAGCCAGTAAGGATCAGCACCTTTGATTTGTCGGTTGACGCCGTATTTCTTGTACTCACTCTTCCATTTTTGAACCGGATAGGTCATGTGTACATATACTTCATAATCGAATGAATTATAGCTCATACTACGTGTCCGGATTTGCATTTCAGAGCTATGAGACCAACCGTCAAACATGTACGCTGAATTCATTAAACGACCTTTGGCTATAATAGTAACCACTTCGTCATCTGACATCCATTTCTGCATTACTTCATCGATGAAATAATGAACAGGTTTCCCTGTACGATTAGAGCGAAGAATATAGACATATCGGAATACCTGGTATTCCTCAAATTTATCCACGATACAAAAGAACCGTTCTTCTTTATCGGTACGCTTCTTAGAGGTGGTTATAACTAAATCGGCATCACAATGAGGGCACGTTTCTTTTCTTCCGTCTTTGATACCGGTATTATCGAAGTACTGGCCGCACTCTGTACAGTAGATGAACTTCTTCGTACGATATCCGTTGTGACTAACAACCTTTTCTTTTGCCCATTTGTCGACTTCCAAACCGAACATAGGTAAGCGATTGCTCAGCTCCATTATCTTGAATTGAAGTTTTGTTCTCGGTTTCATTGTTAAAATAGTGACATCTGTTGAACTTCGGTTACTTCTTTCTTTGCCCGTGCAGGCTTTTTACGGAGTAAAGCCTGCTGTTCCTCTGCAAGACGTTTAATAGCTTCCTGACGTGCTTTCTCCTTATCTTCTTCCGTAAGTTCCACAGCCTTCGATGCAGGAACACTTACAGAAGTTCTCGCATTAGCCGGAAGCTTGTTTATCTTAATATCATCCTCGTCGTAGTAATGAACTGCCATTCCGTACACTTCTTCATCAGTCATTGCAACAGCATTACCCCGCTTTTTAGCTTCACCGAGGATATAGTTACAACAATCGTCAAGGTTTTTGTTTGTTTTAGCATAGGATACAGCAAACAACTTATCTGTTTTTGCACGATCATCAAGATATACCTTGATCGCTTCTTTGAAAGTTTTGTTTTCCATAATTGCGTTACATATAAGTTCTTAAACAATAATCTGCTATCCAGTAGCAGACAAAATAAAAAGCGGCATACACTACCATCACAAGTAGTATAGTCGCAATAAGATTACAGTCTTTCATCTTCGACTTTTTCCTTTTAGTTCAATAACGTTAAACATTTCATTGATTCGGTCAGCGATGTAACTTCCGTATTTATTCTGAACTTCTTCAAGAGATAAGTTCGTAGTAACGTGAGTTAAAGCTTCATACCGTAACTCATATCGGCACTGGAATACATATTGCATCACGTTTAACTCAGTTCCGAAATATTTAGCCGGACATGGTTCGCGTCCAAGCTCATCAAAAGAAATCGTAGAAGGATTACCTGAGTTGTAAATATACGGTTCCAGCGAGTCAGCTCCTTTCATTGAATACTTTCCGGCCACAGTTGAAGCAGACTCAATACGGAACCCACCTATAGGATATCCTCCGATCGTAAGTCCTTTTGATAACTTATCGTACAGCTCCAGTATCTTGATGATAGTAGACTTTCCGGTACCAATGTTTCCCCATAGCCAAATACCTTTATCGATAGAATAGCTTCCGGAACGGTGTTCAGCATACAAAAACAAATTATTCATCAGCTTCCTGTTGGTATCATCAATTACAAAATCAGAGCAAACGTGGTTACAGCACTTACGAAATAATTCTGGACGTTGGGATACTTCCACCGGATCATCCCTCAACAGACCGGATGATAATATCTGAGCCAGACTCATTGTCTGCTTGCTTCTTGTTTCCATCGTTTTTTATTTTTTTCTCAGTAATCCAAAGATTTGCACGGCTATCCCAATGTTCTACTCTTGCCCCAGAAACTGTACGCCATCCGAGTGACATGAAGTGATTGTAAAAAATCTCTGCTTGCAACTCCCAATCTGGCAGTTTATTCTCAAAGTATGCTTTTACCTCATCTAATTTAGGGGGTACAAACTCCGTTTTATTACGAGAAGTTTTTTTTGGTGGAGGGTCGGGAGGAAATAACTCCCCAGAGTTATTATGTTTTTGTTTCTGTTTATGTTTATATAAAGGGTTACCACTTATGTTACCACTTATGTTACCGTTTATGTTACCGTTTATGTTACCGTTTATGTTACCATCAGAAACATAAATAGTATAAATTGCTCCATTCATTCGTTTATTTCCTTCTTTAAAAGAAATCAATCCCTTTTGCTGGAGTTTATTACGCAGGTCACAAATTGTTTTGCGTGAAATACCAAGTTCAAACTCTATATTTCTCGACGGCAATTCAAACGGATTAAGCCAGTTTCTCGAGTTACATTCTTTCAGCAGATAGAAATAAAAATCAGCCTCGTAACTTGTCATCGGTTTAATGCGCCTCACAACCCAAAAAGTATTGATTAGTTCAATGTAGTTCATTTTAAATAGGAATTTACTTCATTCACAAACTCTTCCAGAGAATGACAGATAACATACTTATTGTTGGCCTTTTCAACCTCTCTCTGCCACTTTATCTGTTCCTCGCTTTGTTTTCCTTGTGGAGTTTTCATTTCAATACATAGAGAAGCAAATCCTTTTTTCGGAAGAAGGAGGATAAGATCTGCGACACCACGAATAGCACCCTCATATTTCATTTGTGCTCCAGTCCGTGCGTCACGTTTACCCCCATTGGGAACAGAAAACATTAACTTCTCCAATAACGGATACTGAATACGAAACCATTGCAGGCAATTATGCTGTATCTGGCTTTCCGATTGCGGTGTAGTCTGTTTCCTCATAATTTACCTTTAAATAGATTCATTGCCATATCCACTACATTCTCCTTAACAACATCATCAGTACCGGTTACACCATTAGCGATACTCTTCTTCCTCTGTATGACATCATACATGTACTCGTCAATGGTATCTTTTCCGAGGAAGTAGTAGCAGTTGACATTGTTTTTTTGACCGTTACGGTGTGCCCGGTCTTCCGCTTGTTCGCAATCACTAAATGTCCATGGGAACTCAATAAATGCCACACGGCTAGCAGCAGTAAGAGTTAGCCCGGTACCACCTGATTTGTAGTTAAGGATGATTAGATTACAATCAGGATTATTCTGAAATGCATCTACAGCAGCCTGTTTCTGCCCAACACTATCTTCACCGGTAACCGTAACTGCTTTAGGAAACATCTTCTTTATCTCTGCTACAACCTCTTTCAGATATGCAAAGACAATTAGTTTCTCACCTCCATCGATAACATCATGTATAAACTCGGCAGCCGCTTTGATTTTTCCACGAGCGGACACTGCTTTCAGAATACCCATTCTTACCATTACTTCGCCACGCATTGACTTAGCAATCTTTTCATCGTCAGCATTTTTGTAAACACGTAGATATTGTATAAGGTCATTCTCTGCTTTCTGATACTCAATTCGGGTAGTGATATCCATCTCGATATACTGCCGAGTTTTGTCCGGAAGCTGAGTAAGTACCTTTGATTTTTCACGACGGAAGAAGCAAGTATTCCATAATCGCCAATTCAATTCTTTGAGATTGGAAGCTTTCTTAGGTCCGTTACAAAAACGCTCGGTAAAAGTCTTATAACCTCCAAAATCTTCCAACCGACCCATTATTTTAAGTTGTTGGATAAGATCGGTATTGTCATTCACTACTGGAGTACCGGTAAGTTCAAGAATGAACTCTTTCCCTTTACAAATACCCTCAACAAATTTACTTTGTTGTGTCTTAGTGGACTTACATTTATGAGATTCATCGATGATAATAGACTTGAAAAGAGTAACACGAGGGTCAAAAGTTACTGACTTTAATGTAAACCTAACATCATCCTTAACATTCAGGACAAAGAACTTTTTCAAACTCTCATAATTCGTAATGAAGATATCACAACACTTTGTCTCAATGAAGCGTTGCCACGAGTTCTTGTTCCTATCATCAAGGATAAGTGCTTGTTTGCCGGCAAACTTCTTAAATTCACGTTGCCAGTTTATCTTTAGCGCTGCCGGACAAACAACAAGGCACGGATAAGATCTTGCAATCGTTACCGTGCCTATTGCCTGTAATGTCTTACCAAGTCCGGGTTGGTCTCCAAAGATACATCTCTTATGCTGTAGTGCATAAGCAATACCCTCCTTCTGATATTCATAGGGTTCCAACAATAATCCATGTGGAATGGTCAACTGTGGCATTGGAGCAATGTCTAAATTATCATCAGATTTTCTTTGTTCTGAACGTTGTACCGATCCGCAATATCCTTGCTGTAACGCCCAATCTGCCATCGTCTCAACATACCATTCATCGGTAAGTTCTACCCACCATGCTTTTTCATTGAAAAGGTATGCTTTCTTAGCATTAGCTGCTACAGAAGGTATTTTCCTCACACACTCAATCAGTCGTGGATGATACATGAATTTTAGTTTGAAGCCGTCCGGATATTTAATTATACAGAAAGGAGCTGCCATATTATGCTGCTGTCTCTTTTACTTTTTTACGACGTGGTTGACGTGGCTTAACACGCTTCCCATTCACAGTTAATGTAGCACCGGTATCTTCTGCCACCTTACTTAAAAAATCAATTGGACTCTCTGTTACCGCATCTGGAGATATATCATCCGAAGTATTTTCATCAAACGGTAACTCCTGCTGAACAACAGCCCATTTCTTAGCGGTCAAGTACTGCTCAACTTCATACTTACATGCTTCAATAGCTTGCTGCAAGTCAAACGCATGTTCGTACTCCTCATTCTCATTGTTGAACATAGTAAATGGAGCAATTAGATTAAGCACTTTCTTTGTTTTGAGGAAGCATTTACCTACTAAAGTTACTCCCTCACTTTCATCGGACCCACCTATACTGTATCCACTTACCTCGAAAGTTGAAAAAATATCTTCCGAAAGTTCATCTAAGGACTCTTTCCCGTCAGCCTCTTTCTGTTCGCAGAGAAATGCAAGATGAGGAATAAGATCATCAAATGCAGCTTTCATATCCTTATGCACAAGGTTCTTTCCCTCAATGGTTACTGTATCATCATTTTCATTATTAAATACAGCCATCAAGGTATTTTCTTTTGTGATTTTTGCTTTAGTAATTTTCATTGTTACTTTCTATTTTGATATTCATTAATAAATTCGGAATAGTAACGATCTTCCGGAAGAGGGAGAATTATCCCTAATTCGGCAGCAGCATCTGCTTGTACTTTATTAAGAAAGTCAGTCATCTGCACTGTATTTAATTTCGATGTGCTTCCGGCTATGACCGTTTCTTTACCTTTGATATATGAAGTTCTTCTAAGAAAAAGATTACAGTAGTAATCGTGTATATCCTGTTTGTCTGTCCCGGTTTCTCGCTCAATGCAGGTAAACCAAAGCCACATCAACGCATTTTGCGATAGAGAACGCGGCTCGGTATACCGTTCAAATTTCACACGATATCTACCATTACGAAGCTGGGAACACATAAAGTCGAATGACTTACTCATGTGTACTTCACCGTTTACCTTTTCCAGAATTGCTTCTTGTGCCATTATCCTAATCCAAAGATTTTTTTGTCAGTGATAAACTCTTTATTTGCTTCAATAAACTCGATGAAGTGTTCACAATGAGCAGTTAACAATTTAACCGTCTGCTCATGATTGTAAGTGTAATACTCCGGGTATTGTGTGCCACTGATTAGCGGTGTCCTGCTAGTGCCACCTTTAAGCTGGTAGGCAGTGTACTCGAATGCCTTCACACTTTCCATCTGTCCGGAAGTGATTAAGCAATACGGATATACATGGCGTTGCCATCCATGCCCATACTTGCCAAACTCATACTTAGATGTAGATTTGATATCATAAACGATATCACGGAGAAGCTCATCAATATAACCGTAAAGTTCTACATTTCCATAACAGGTAGGAAGAATAGCAGATATAAACACTTGTGACAAAGCACCGGCGAAGTATCTTGCCTGTTCGATACACCAAGAACGATCAAAAAGGAAATGGCGAGCTGGAGCAATATCCGTAGCAGGAAAAGCAACTTGGATTGTATTTGTTTCTTCGTCTCCTACAATAGTGTAAGGATTACGTGCATCTGGGGTATGCTTCATACTGTGAACATAACAATCAATGATAGCATTAAAAGCCGTTCCCTTGTCAGCTGCTTCACTTTCAAATGGAACACGGTTGATAGAATCAATAAGGCTTTGTTTTAATTCGGCCTCTATCTCATCCGGAGAACGCTTATATTCTCCGGTTTCGTTATCAATATTCCAGAAACTTTCAACCTGTTCATCTGCCCGTAAATACTGCTCGAACTTATCGAGCAGTGACGGGTAAATTTTATATTTAGGCTGCAGGTTCATATTGATTTGTAGCTTTACTGAACTTTAATCCGAGTTTCTTACATTTCTCATTGAGCATCATTCCACCTCTTACCTTACTATCGAAGATATGATTCATTGCTGCGATGGCGTCTTTAGTTGCATTTGCGGAAAGTTGATCTGTTACCAGTTCCACAACGTCACGTATTTCATCAAGTATCAAATCATATTCAGAGGATAGCTCAGTTTGTTTTGTCTGATACTCTTTATATGTACGAATTATGTTTGTCATAAAATCGTTTTTCCCCACAATAACGCCATTAGAATCAATAATGACAGGTAACTTGATACGTGATGGTAAGTTACAAGTATTCTTGCCATAGAACTTTTCGCAAGGATCAAAGGAAATTGTTCTATCCTTTCCGATAGCTTCCATGTATCCAACCAAATCCAGCTCCTTAATCAAGTCACCGGCAGAAGATCCGCCAATTTCCGGACGAATTTGTTTCTCATCCCCTACCTTCTCTTCACGCTCATGAGCAACAAAGATCACTGACTTACCCATGAGAGTAACCTGATTCACAAAGTTGATAAACATATTCTTCCGGACGCCATACCCCTGTAAGGAAAGAGTTCCATCGGCTTTTTTCATCTTTGGATTAGCAGCCATAATAGACTTATCCATAAAAGAAAGCATCTTTCCTGCTGTATCAATAACGATAGTATCGAATTCCCTGATATCCTCAGATGCAAGCACTTGATTCGTTTCCTCCCAGCTTGTAATCTGCACTGTTGGTACACGATGGGCAGCATTGACACGGTGTATACCGCCATCATAATCAAATAGAACAGGATTAGGGGAAGAAAGCGCTAATGTAGTTTTTCCCATACCCGGTTGTCCATAAATCAGCGCTGACAAAGTCGTTTTAACGGTCAGCTCGTTAGGTCTTTTAATCAGTCCCATAAAAATTAATATTAAGTGGTTAATAAAAATAGCCAATAAAAAAGCCCCGAAGCGTATTCTACGGGGCATTGCATACAACTCTTTAGCTACTTCATAGAAACACTCATATAGTTTTTCGGCGTCTTTCCGTCGTGTATAGCCGTTTATTCGGCAGCCCGTAAACTATATAAGCCTGTTTATCTCTACTTCTGCTTCGACCATCCTAAAGGCTTGTGGAAGCGGATGGATTCGAACCATCGACCTCCGCTTGTGGTGCTCTCCCGTTAAGCTAAGAATCTGCTTGAGAGACTCGAACTCTCAACCCTCCACCACACACGGCGCTCTATCCACTGAGCTACACTCCCTTGTTCGCCTACCATATCTTCACAGACCTTGCAGGCAGGTTAACAAAGTAGTTCCCGGATAGACAACCAAGTCACACCGGGAGATATTTATAAAATTAAAAATTAAACCGGGGCATACTCCCGACGATGTCCTTTACATCGGCATTGTTAGTTAATAATATTTTTTTTGTCTACTACTACTCTCACGAGTGATAGCAACTTCAAGTCTAATAAAAATTCATGTTGAGTACTTCCTCCGCTGAGGTCTTGTGAAGGAACCCGGACTCGAACCGGGACAAGTTGTCATACTCACTACATCTAAGGGCTGACATTCCCTATTGTCGAGTAGCGCGTCTACCAATTTCGCCATTCCTCCAACATTATTTGAATATCTTCTTTAACACCCTATGATAGAACCACACTGAATACAAGATGCCAAAAATGTTTATCCATAGGTTTAACTTTCCTGTTTCAGGGTCAACATCATTAAAGGTTAACCAGCATGGAAGTGCCAACAGGTTAAGCAATAGCACGTTTGTTATTAACTTTTTCATTTGGTTTCTTTTTAAATTTACGTGGTCTACGCGATTTTACAATAGCATGTCGTAATACATCCGAAGCATTATAATACTCTCTGTTATTCCTGCACTCCATTCTTACCTTTTTCTCATCTACTAATTTCTGTAACCGTCCCGGACCTCCTACTATTCCTTCTGATTCACGTTTCGGAAATGTATGTGAATCCATGACCGTAAGAATATCGGATAGTCTTGCCTCTGCTGTTCCATCAAAAAGAATAGAGCAGCGGAGATTTCCATTAACCTCATATATCATGCTACCAAAAAATTAAAGTCATTATTATTTTTTCGCCCTACCCTTGTATAGCGTACTGATGTACGCACTCGTGTTAGCGTCTTCATTCTCCGGGAGTCAAAGTTGTTACAGGTAATTTGTATCGTTAAGAAAAGAGCAGAGAAAAGAAGTTCTATCCCATGTTTTCGTATTTCTTTCAAATCAAAGTCACGTTTTAGTCGGATAAATATCATATACAATAGCAATTCTGTATCTTTTGATATACCCAATTTCCGGTATATGGTTCTCTTCTGTGTCTTTACCGTCCAGATAGACTTATTCAGGTTGTCCGCTACCTCCTTATCTGCAAGTCCTTTACAATATTCTTTTGCTACCAGAATCTCTGTAGAAGAAAGAGTATCCATTATGAAATCCTCTTTACTGGAAAAGTACCATTCTTTTTATCTATCTCTCCTACTTCCCAATCCGCATTCTCCACACAAAGCTCTATCCTTACACGCGGTATCAAAGTTGACTTGATCGAGTTATGTGCTTTCACTGGAAAAATAAGAGTGTCACCTACGTTCATATCCCGCAATGCAGGTGTGTAATTTTCTGTAATTAATTGATTTTCCATCGTTCTACTAATTTTAATTATTAATAATGTGCCCCGATAACCTCTCTTAGGTCTTTCCACCGGAGTTATCAGCTACTATCTTCACTGCATAACCGTTCGGGGCGTGTCGGCTTCTTTATTTTACCCTGCTACGTTCGAGGACAAGTCTACTCTACTGTTTACTCAGGTATGCTTCGGAGTTCTTGTATCTTTCTCAATACGAACTGCGGCAGATTTCACCGGGGCTGCACCCGTATCCCTACTCAAGTCTACTTCTGTTTCCAGTTCCGAGTTTTTCAGGGTGTGTTGTTACGGGGTGTCGCCTCCCCTGTCCGAAACGGTCGAACTCCGATATGTTCCGGTAGAAGATATTCTCTACGCTTTTACCGGATATTATTAAAACCTGCCCGACTGGTTTCCCTTACTATCAGCGCTGAACATTGCAGGAGCCTTATGTCGGATTATGAGGACCACCTTTTTGCAGGTCTTTATTTTGAATCTAATCTCCTACGTAATGTGCTCCGTATTTGCCAGTACTGTTTGGATTATAATAATCAGAAGACGGTGTAGAGTTATCATTATAATTCGTTGGTTTGTATTCCACGAAATATTTACATGAGTAGTTTTTTGCTTCATTCCAGATACGTTTTAGGCACTCACCAAATGAAATACCTCTCTCTTTTAATGCGCGGAAAAGAATGTGTGCATCAGTCATGATCTTTTTTAAATTGAACTTTTTCATTGTCTTACTCCTTTTTAGGTATGTCAATAATTTGGTTATCTCAACGAAACTTCGTTACTTTGTAGTTGTTGTTGTTGTTGATGTTGCAAAGATACTAACAGTTAGTATAAATGCAAACTTTGACTCATAAAAAGTTAGTTTATTTACAACATTTAACTAACTGTTAGTATTTTCATATATGGAAGCTTGGGAAAGAATAGAATTTATCATTGAAAGAGAAGGGCTGAATAAGAATTCATTCAGTAAGGTTATTGGCATTTCTAATAATGTAACTATAACAAGAATCATTAATGAACATCGTACCCCTTCTCGGGCTACATGTGAAAAGATAGTTAGTGCATTTCCTTCTTATAATTTTGAATGGATACTTACCGGTGAAGGCGAAATGCTCAACAATACAAATCCTACACCCAAATACAATGAAGCAGTCCCCATCCAGCAAGATGTAGTATACATACCTCTTGTAAATCAATTCGCATACGCCGGCTACCTTGACGGCTATTCAGACTGTACTTATATAGAACAGCTTCCTAAAGTTCCCTTCATCGTAGACCATGAAGGACACGGAAACTATATAGCTTTTGAAGTAAAGGGTGACAGCATGAACAACGGAACCGAAGAAAGCTACCTGGAAGGTGACAGATTATATTGCCGCGAGATACAGCCTCATCTTTGGGTTACATCTAAATTACATCTTCGCAAATGGGATTTTGTGATAGTACACGAAGATGGAATTGTAGTAAAACGTATCATTGATCACGATGTGGAAAATCACACCATTACTATACACTCTTTGAACGATATGTATCCAGATCGGGTTCTTGACTTATGCGATGTGAAACAAATTTTTAATGTAATTGAGTCGGTAAGACCGAGAAGGAGATAGCATCATGGGAATATTAGACTTCTTATTTAAACAGAAAGATAAGTTAAACTCATTGACAGAAAAAGAAGCGCAAATTCAAACTAATCTTCCAACAGATGAACAAATAAGAAGTGCCGCATCTATAGGATTTAATAATACGTGGTTAACTGGAATAACTAATAAAAATCTATTCCCTATGATGTTTGAGTGGATAGATTTAGATCAACACAAAAAGATTTTACGATTCAAATCCTTGCATTCAGCAAGAATCAACTATGCACCTTATGTTGTATTATATTGTGATAATGATGAATTTTACTATGATGGGGATTGGACTTCAAATAGAATAACAATAAACTGTGACTCTATTGGTAATGTCAATATACCATATCATGGAAAATGCTTAGTTAAAGTTCTTTCTCCACACACTCACTTTGATTGCAATAAAAGGTTAGAAAAAAAACAATTAGAGGATTATACCGATATATTAGAAGTGGATTATAGTCCGGAAGCTATAGAACATGGAGAAAACCAAAGAAAGCACATTATAAACGAAGAATTTAAAGAGAGAGAAAGGAGAGAAATTGATAATATCAAAGATAACATAAAGGATCGCAAGAAAAAAAGAGAACTAGAGAAAATTGCTCTTCAAGAACTTATAGATGAAGGAAAAATATTCCCAGAAGCAAATAAACGTCCTCCCATTCCGAGGGATGTAGTTGATACCGTTTGGAATAGAGATGGCGGTAAATGCGTTTATTGTGGCTCTACCGAAAACCTACATTTAGATCACATTATTCCATTCTCCAAAGGCGGAGATACAAGTGTAGAGAACTTGCAACTGCTTTGCCAGAAATGTAATTTAGAAAAATCGAATAAAATAGGATGAATTAAAACCAAACAAGGATTTCACCAAAATAACGAATCAACTATCTATTGATTAATGAACCACCTAATATCCACTTGCTCACATGAGAGAATAGATGAACCACATTGCTTTCTCACCCTAACTTGCAAAGGTTGGGGCTGCCGATTTCTTACTACCCCCATAGAAGAGATACCGACCACCGACAAAGATAAAGCAAAGCTATTTTCTAAAGTATACCGGGAAGCAAAAGAAAAGGGCGTTCTCGAATGCCCTCACTATCGTTCAATATTCATTGATGAAGTATTGGAGCATTTGCCAAAAAGTAACATTATATTACAGGAAACGAACTAGTTTTTCCGTATTGTTGTCGGACATCAAATATACAATGTTTGCAAAGGAATGATATTCAACTTATAACATAGACTTTGAAAGTATAAGTCTAGTTTAGTTTTTGTGTTAAGAGGCTTCCTCGTCGGCGGACGAACAAGGAAGCCTCTTTTTTATTTACTTATCTTCAATTAATTACAAATACAAATCGGGTATTTTCTTTCTTAATTAGTATTTATCATTAAGAACCCCAAAACGTCACTTTGGGCGCTATTCTATTGCCGTTTTATTGCTGCAATATAAAAATTAAGGCAGCTTATCAGACTGCCTTAATTACTAATTCGCTACTACCATTCGTTTGGTATCAATCAAACAATCATCAACTATAAGAGAATACATATAAACTCCATTAGTTAGTTCTGTAGTGTTTACATCAATACTATTTTGACCAATAGAAGTTATTGGTATTTTCAGGACCAAGATTCCCATTAAATTATATACTTGAATATAAGCACTCCGCGTTTTTTCGGGAATAACGCACGGAATAGTGGTCATAGAATAAGCTGGACTGGGATAGTTTTGATATAATTTTGCAATGTTCTTATCTACCTCAATACTTTCTTTTGTACCCCCTTCCTCTTCATTTACAATCGTTCTTGTTTGAGCATTAGAGACCGTACCATTATATATTCTTATAGTACTACCCAATTCTGCTGTAAAACCGGGAACTATTCGAACGGAATTATAGCCATTCATTACTACATTAGCTCCACTTTTAATCGTCACATTTTCAACATAAATATTAGAATGTTTATATGTCTTATTAGATGTTATTGTGACATTCTTAATATTCCCATCAAAAGGTGGTGGAGGAGGCGGGGTTGGAGTGTCTCTTTTGATAGTTATCGTTTTAGAATTCCCCATTACACCTCCATACCCAACAGGAGTAACTACTATCTTCTCTCCATTTCCAGTATCAGCATTATAATTAATTTTCACAGTTCTTTTCTCTCCAAGAAACCCTCCTCCCCATGATTTTGGAATGCTCCATTGATAAGACATTTTTATATGTGTAATAGGATACTCTAAATCCGTTACAGTACACTCAATAGTGCCAGATTTTCCAAGTGGAAGACTTATAATATCATTAGTAACTTTAGTTCCATTGCACCAAAAATCAGTTATATACATATTTTTAACACTATTAATATCGACCTCCAAACGTACAGTACCAATGCCTGCAGCTGACGCTGTAATAACTCCTTTTTCTGCAGAATCATCCCAGATAATTACCACAATATTATTAGCTACCGTTTGCGTAACAGATGTTGGTCCAAGTGGATTGTTAAAACGCCCATGAGTCACTCTCCATGTCACTTTCGCAGAAAAGTCCATACCACTAAAGTCACCTATATAGGAAGTTAAATCACCTCCATCCACCCTTGTTGGACCACTTATACCACGAGAGTAAATATGAAGATTATTACATACTAATACAAATAAAATTATTATAATATTTCTCATAATCATTTACATATTAATTGTTCTTTCAATTCATTTATCTCTTCCTGTTGCTTTATTACATACAGAGTTAATTCCTCAATCTTTTGAAGTAATAAAGCATTCACTTCACCCAAACTAACCCCATTGGCTTTAACATCTGATTCACTAGGAATACCTGGTAAAGTACCTTTTTCTGCAATATGCTTCTTTACCTCTCCTAATGTAGGAAGCTTATAATCCTTCTTAAAAACAAAGTCTGCCCAATCAGAGTCTACTTTTATCTCTTTTGCACGAATAGTACCATTAACAGCTAATTTATATCCTTGTGGGTCCAGTGTACCAATACCAACATTATTATCTTTTGAAAATAAGACAACTGGAACATCATCGGTCATAGACCCATTACGATATCTTAAGTCTCCAGAATAATTAATATAACAGGAACCATTATTATCATTCCCATTATATGATATTCGTAAACTATGATCTCTATCAGAAGTATTACCAAAAATCAATTCTCTATTAGAAGGAATAAACAAGTATTTGTTTACATGTATATTTCCATTAACATACTGGTCTCCATTAATTGTTTGAACCCCATTAAAAGTATTTACTCCTCTGGTGGCAAACTCCTGCCAACTGTTATTATACTCAGTATCCGTTTTCAAGTGGGCCAGTTTTCTAAAAAAGATTCGGTCGTCATGTTCAAAAGTTGTGGAAATTTGAAATTGATAATTAAGGTTTGAATCATTATGACGCATAACAAATAAATATTTCCAAGGCCATTGAGGAATTTCATAAGGATAGTTTGTTTGAACTTTGTCTGAATCATAAATACCTGTATTTAATATACTATTAAAACTATTAATAGTTTGTGCATAACCATCTCCTATTTGTTGAGAAAAACCCAATCCCACACTAAATAGTGACACAAAAAGTAGTAGAATCTTTTTCATAACCTATAAATTTAAAAGTTAGTAAATTAATAGCTATTATCTCTTTTTTAACTCATTGATTTCTTTCTTCATTTCAATTATGTATAAAGTTAATTCTTCTATCTTTTGAAGTAACAAAGCATTAGTTTCAGCTAAATTCACTCCATTGACTTTTACTTCTTCTTCTGAAGGTACACCCGGTAAGGTACCTTTTTCACCGATGTGTTGCTCCACTTCCTCTAATGTAGGAAGTTTGTAACCCTTCTTAAATACGAAGTCAGCCCAATCAGAGTCTACTTTTATCTCTTTTGCACGAATAGTACCATTAACAGCTAATTTATATCCTTGTGGGTCCAGTGTACCAATACCTACATTACCTCTATTAATGGTCATATACGTTTCTGCTCCGTCACCCCATGACTGAATTCTATCATAAGGATCTCGCTCCCACCATGTTCTGGTTTCTCCTGGCTTTGAAAAAGAGTCATCAATAGAAATACCTTCATGAAATCTGGCAGTAGTCCATTCATCACCAGCGGCATCTCTTACAAGAAAAAGTCGATTGTAAGCTACATTATAAAAACAATTAGTGATGAATGAGTATAAAGTAATATAATCTCCTTTGGTTTTCTGCAAGGGTTCTCTCTGGAAAGCTGAAAACATGGCAGTAGGATCGTCAATGTCACCAAGCCCTAAGCGATGAAACATTCTATCATCGGATGAAGTCAAAGCATTAGTCATAGAAGATCGAGTGGTAATATCACTTACACTATCATTTTTTTGATCAATTTGTGCAAACATCATTGATGAGTTTAATAATAGCAATACAGCAATAATCTTTGTTTTCATAATAATATTTTTAAGCGTTAATATTAATTAGATCTAATACTTTTTATTTCTGCTTCCATACTTTCCATCCGCTTTTCTTGTTGAATAATGTAAAGTGTTAGTTCCTCTATCTTTTGGAGTAACAAAGCATTCGTTTCAGCAAGGTTAATTCCGTTGGCTTTAACCTCCAACTCACTTGGCACACCGGGTAAAGTTCCATTCTCATTGATATGGGTCTCGACTTCCTTTAGCGTAAGAAGCTTATAATCTTTCTTAAATACGAAGTCAGCCCAATCGGACTCTACCTTGATTTCTTTTGCACGGATTATTCCATTAACAGCTAATTTGTAACCTTCTGTGTTAACAGTACCGATTCCAATACTCCCACTCGTCAGCAAATTGTATGAACTAATAGTACCATTTACATCAAACTCACTGGATGGATAAACTGTACCAACACCTATTTTTCCATATTGATCAATATGCATTCTTACCCTCGGCATTCCTGTAGCATCCCCAGGCTGACTGGTCATTAACTGTAAAAAAGTACCCCATTCATCACCTCTAAAAGCTCTTATACCACTTTGGCCCGCATTCTTAAAATTAAAAATTATATCTCGTTTACTTGCTTCACCTGTTGGAGAATTAGGACCTTGAATTATGAATGTAGAATTTGTATTATCCAACTCATTTCCAAATTCAAATGAATCAGTTACTTTTAATTTCTCCAAATTAACATTCCCTGATAAATCACTCATTAATATTTTATTCCATCCATTCCAAGAGGAAGATAGAAAATCGCCATTTCTATAAAAAACACCATTATTATTAAAACTTAATTGACTTATATATCCAGCCGTTCCGTTAAATCCAGGAGAAATCGTAAGATTCGTAGTAAATCCATATGCAGTACTTATTCCTGAAGTCGTTAAGAACTTCAAGTCTGCTCTAATAGCTTTTTCTCCATAACTATTGGGTGATTCACTTACATCTCTTGTATCATTAACTTCTAAGGATGTTGCAGTTTGCGCACTGGCATTCATTTCCAATAAAGAAAGAATAAACACAACTAATGGATAAAGGATTTTCTTCATAATAATAAAATTAAAATGTTAACACTAATAAGGATTATCTCAATCAATAAAATATTTATAGTAGATTGTATATTATCAAAAAGAATGATTTCGAAATAAAGGAGAAATGACTTTAGACAAAAATAAAGAAAAAGATCAAAATATCCTAAAAAGTTACCCGGACAATTACAATGTTTATACATCACAATAAAAACCAGTATATCAATATCATATACGTTTCACAAAAAAAAGAACCCGGACAATTCAAGATTTATTTTTATGCTACAAAATGAGATTGTAGAAAAAATAGGCAGATAGTGTTAGTTTATTAGATCATTCATAAAAGATAAACCTTGATTCTGAAGAAACGAAACCTACTTAAAATGCTTCACTTATCATGTAATTCACACATAACTCATCGTAAAGTACCTCAACCCTAATAGCATGAACATCACAAATCGCAATCCTCTCTTATTAATTTCTCATAGCATTTATTAGCCACAAATAAAAATCATATCAACTGTTTACAGAGTAGGCGTAGTCTGCATGTAGTAAAGGCGTATTCTGCAAGCAGGTAAGGTATAGCCCGTAAACAAACCTTATAGAGGATGATAATGGGGTATTATTATAGTCCAAAGTATACAAATCTTAAATCCCCTCATCATATTTTTTCATTATTCAATTATTTATATTACCTTTGTACACATAAAAGCCACAAAAACTCGTGTTGGCTTATAAGGCTGTCTTTTTCTATTTTTTTGGGACACCTCTATTTACTTATCAAACAACAATAATATATCATTATTTGAAATTCTGATTAATATATTAGTCAGGCTTGTGAAAGTCTGTATATATACTTTTTTAAATTATAGCATAAGATTTGATAAATCTCTATGTAAGAGATTTCTTGTCCGCCTAGCCTGTGAAGGTAGGGCGGATTTTTGTTTATATAGCATCATACTTAATAATTCGTTAAACAGAACTAAGAATTAAGCTAAATACAGAACCTTTTTAACCAAATATCTGTTTTAATCTAAAACTTAAACTTTTTGTACGGCAGGCCATCTGTGAAGACAGCAAGCCGTAATATTTTATTTCTCTTCACTTATTGTTCAAAAAGCGCCTTAGTAAAAAAAATAATATACCACAAATAGTACAATTTTATTATTATAGCATTATCTTTGTACCCGTTAAAAACAGATGAAATGGATGAAGAAGAATTAATGCTAAATGGTATCCTGGCAGACAAATGCAAAGAAGAAGGAATTATAATAGCACTGGTTGCTATTAACAGAGAGACAAAAGAAATTGAATTACCACAGAGCTTTAAAGATATAGTTAACGACCCTAACTACTATATTTGCTACTGTCATAGAAATGAAAAAGAAGAATACCTCATTGAGAAAATAGAAGAAGTACCTGATTAAAAAACATACAAGGTCATTCTTATTACGTAGTTTTAATATGACTAAGAAATAGCTTTCTTATCATATTAAAACTACTTTCTCATATGGAATTTTCAGAAGATAATACCACAATCGATCTGTTAACCGATCAATCCTGTATTTCTTCTCTATTTATTTTTGCAGCAGCATAATCATCAAGAAAGAGCTCTACATTCTTAGCATGATGGGCAATATATGCTGCAGGGCCTGTATCACCAGAGGTACAAATCTCCTCCACCACTTCGGCTTTATTACGACCTGTAATCAAGAAGATTACCCGACGGGCATTAATAATAGGACAACCTGTCATCGCAATACGCCTCTGACCATTACTCGGATTATAACTTACTTCATAAATCCGGTCGGAAGACAATAGCTTCTCTTGTCCGGGGAAAATAGACGAGGTATGCCCATCTCCGCCCGCTCCTAATAATATTACATCAAATATAGGCCAGCCATCTTGCAAAGGAACCTCGTTTCCTACAATCCGGGAATACCGGACCGCTTCCTTATCCGGTTTATCTTCTCCTCTGATACGAAATACATTTTCATAATCAATAGGAACTACGCCCACCAACAATGAACGTATCATTCCATAATTGCTATCTGAGTTCTCAGGCGGAACACAACGTTCGTCTACAAAAAAAACTTTCATCCGTGTCCACGGAGTAATATCGCTATATTCGTTTGCCCACAAGTCAAACATCAGTGCAGGAGTACTTCCACCACTTAAAGCAATATTGAAAGTCTTGCCGGGTTCATCTATCATAATTTTTATCAGATGAAGAATCAGTGCGCGTGCCGTCTCAATGGACGAAGGATAAATAAAAGGTTTCATAGTTCACAATATTGGTCTGTGTTCGTCAAATTCTTACAAGGATTAGTCCATTCAGCACCATGTTCGTGCATCATAGCTTCACTTTCGAGAGGACCCCATGTACCGGCCGGATAACCATAAAGCGGTGCATCGGGATGTTCTTTCCAATAGTGGAGGATTGGATCAAAGAATCGCCAAGACGCCTCCACTGCGTCACTTCGTGTAAAGAGGGTAGGATCACCCTGGATACAGTCATCAATCAAACGGGCATAAGCATCGCCACTTGGCACACCACCGAGTTGGTTATAACTGAAATCCATAGTTACTTGTTTCACTTCAAATCCCGCACCAGGTACTTTCATACCTATTTTCAGGACAATACCTTCATTGGGTTGCAGGCGAAGAATTAGTTTATTGGCACGAGGACAATTACCTCCCGCACAATGAAACATCTGATGTGGGGTTTCACGGAAGTGTACCACTATTTCCGTAACTTTGGTAGGCATCTGCTTTCCGGTACGGATATAGAATGGAACGCCACTCCAACGCCAGTTACTGATTCCTAATTTCATAGCAATATACGTCTCTGTCCGTGAATCGGGATTTACATTTTTCTCTTCGCGATATCCTTTCTTATTGCCAGAAGCTGTGTATTGCCCCCGAACAATATGTTCTTCAAAATCCTCCTCGGTCAATGGAGTCAGAGACTCATACACTTTCACCACTTCATTGCGGAACGTATCAGCATTAAATACAGCAGGAGGTTCCATGGCCGTCAATGCCACAAGCTGTATAAGATGATTCTGCACCATATCACGTAAAGCACCGGCAGTATCATAAAAACCACCACGCTGCTCAATACCCAGATTTTCAACAGCTGTTACCTCTATATAATCGATATAATTACGATTCCACAAAGGTTCAAATATCCCGTTAGCAAAACGGAAAGCAAGCAGGTTTTGAGCGGTTTCCTTACCCAGGAAATGATCAATACGGTAAATCTGATGTTCATCAAACACAGAAGCATAGATACGATTCAACTCTTCGGCAGACTGAAGATCGTATCCAAATGGTTTCTCTACGATAATACGTGCCCTCCCACGATTAAGATGCACTTTTTTGAGGTGCAACGGAATCACTCCGTATAAAGAAGGAGGTGTAGCCAGATAGAACAACAGATTATCCGGTTCCTTCTCTTCGGTAAGCTCTTCAATACGTTGACGAAGGCGGACATAACCAGCCTCTATAGCAGGATCAATAGCCAGATAATAAAGATGCTGTGTAAAGCTATCCATCAGCTCCTCATCCAGTTCTTCAGGTTTTACGAATTGTTTAAGTTCAGTATATATATAAGCACGATAGTCAGTATCCGAATACACAGTACGTCCCACACCTATCACAGAAAACTCTCCTTTGAGACGCTTATCTCTGTACAAAGAGTACAAGGCAGGCATCAGCTTACGCTTAGTAAGATCGCCCGATGCACCAAAGATTATCATTACAAATTTATCCATCATTTTAGTAATTAGCATTTAGTGATAAGTGATAAGTGATTAGTGATTAGTGATTAGTAGCTGCGCTATTATGCCGGATGGCACTAATCACTTATCACTAATCACTTATCACTAATTATTGTATGTTCCTGATTTCGTATCACCACCATGTCCTGTCCAGTTCTCATGAAAGAACTGTCCGCGGAGTTCATCTTTTCGTTCAAAGGTATGTGCACCAAAATAATCCCGCTGTGCTTGTATCATGTTGGCAGGTAAATTGGCGGATACTAATGAATAGAAATAATTCAATGCCGAAGAAAAAGCAGGAACAGGAAGCTCCTCATGCATAGCCTGTACTACGAGCGTTTTCCATCCGGATAACAGCCCCTTTATTTCATCCCGGAAATAAGGTGCCAACAAAAGATTTTTTGGTTTATCCTTTGCCTCGAAAGCAGCAGCAATGTCATTCAGGAAGATACTACGAATGATACAACCTCCACGCCACATACGTGCAATAGAAGCCAGATCGAGCTTCCAGCCAAAAGTATCGGAAGCACGCTGAAGTACAGCGAACCCCTGAGCATAAGAAACCAGCTTAGATGCATATAATGCAGCATAAATCTCCTTCACGAGCTCTGGCTTGTTATAAACAGCTTGTGTACGTTTGCACTGAAATTGCCGTGAAGCTGTCTCGCGCAACTCTTTCTGAGCCGACAAACTACGTTCAAATACCGCAGTAGCAATCAACCCCAAAGGCATCCCCAACTCCATAGCATTAATAACAGACCATTTTCCTGTACCTTTTTGTCCTGCAGTATCCAATATTTTGTCCAACAGATAACCTCCCGACTTATCTGTATGCCGCAGAATATTTGCTGTAATTTCAATCAAATAACTACGAAGTTTCCCTTCATTCCAATGAGAAAAGACATTTGCCATCTCATCATTCTCCAGATCAAGCAGATTCTTCATCACCCAGTACGCCTCAGCAATAAGTTGCATATCGCCATACTCTATGCCATTATGTATCATCTTCACAAAATGTCCGGAACCCGCCGGCCCAATCCAATCACAACAAGGCGTACCGTCTGATGCTTTTGCTGCAATACTTTGCAGGATAGGCTTCACCTCCGGCCACGCTGCTACCGAACCACCAGGCATAATGGAAGCACCATTCAAGGCTCCCTCTTCACCACCAGACACACCAGCACCGACGAAAAGGAATCCCTTCGACTCAGCCAATGCCACACGACGATTGGTATCCTCATAATTGGAGTTACCACCATCAATCAAAATATCACCCGGAGAAAGTAAAGGGAAAAGTTGTTCCATCAATTCATCTACAGCACTACCTGCACGAACCATCATCATTATCTTTCGAGGTAAAGCTATTGAATCTACAAAAGCAGCAATATCAGTGAACCCTTCGATGTTTAGACCTTTAGCCCGCCCATTGACAAATCGTTCTACCACTCCTTCTTCTACTCCGGGCACTGTACGGTTATATACCGATACGCTCCATCCTTTGCTTGCCATATTCAAGGCTAAATTTTCACCCATTACAGCCAAACCAATCAGTCCAACATCTGTTTTATTCTGTATTGACATAATTGCAAGATTTATCTAATTAGTTGTTTATTCTTTATTAATTTACATATTTACTATAACATATACAATAAAATTTTGTTCGGCTATTTACAGAAAAAATGCTACTTTTGTAGCAATTAAATAAAGTTTCGATCATGAAGAAAATCCATATCAGCCTGTTACCCCGCATTATTATTGCCATTTTGTTAGGAATTGCAGTTGGACACTTCTTTCCGGCCTCGTTAGTTCGCATATTTGTAACATTTAATGGTATCTTTAGTGAATTTCTAAATTTTTCGATTCCCCTCATCATTCTCGGGCTGGTTACAATTGCCATCGCCGACATCGGAAAAGGAGCCGGCAAAATGCTGATTGTAACTGCACTGATAGCCTACGGAGCTACATTATTTTCGGGCTTCCTATCCTATTTTACAGGCGCTACTTTGTTTCCATCCTTAATAGAGCCCGGAAGGCCACTCGAAGAAGTGAGTGAAGCACAAGGTATACTTCCTTTCTTCTCCGTTGCCATCCCACCGCTAATGAATGTAATGACATCTCTGGTTCTCGCTTTCACACTGGGATTAGGATTGGCCGCACTACGCAGTGATGCCCTAAAGAATGCGGCAAGGGATTTCCAGGAGATTATTGTCCGCATGATCAGTACTGTCATTCTACCTCTGCTACCTCTCTATATCTTTGGTATATTTCTCAACATGACACACTCCGGACAAGTATTCTCTATCCTAATGGTATTCATCAAAATCATTGGAGTTATTTTCGCTTTGCACATTTTCTTACTGATTTTTCAATACTCTATAGCTGCACTGTTTGTTCAACGTAATCCTTTTAAATTATTAGGACGAATGTTACCAGCCTACTTCACTGCATTAGGCACTCAATCATCTGCCGCTACTATCCCTATCACCTTAGAACAAACAAAAAAGAATGGAGTATCAGCCGATATTGCCGGTTTTGTCATTCCACTCTGCGCCACTATCCACCTTTCGGGCAGTACACTGAAGATTGTAGCCTGTGCACTGGCTTTAATGATGATGCAAGGCATGCCATTCGATTTCTCTCTTTTCGCGGGATTCATTTTTATGTTAGGTATCACCATGATAGCCGCACCTGGCGTTCCCGGAGGAGCTATTATGGCATCTTTGGGTATTTTACAATCCATGTTGGGCTTTGACGAATCTGCGCAAGCATTAATGATCGCATTATACATCGCAATGGATAGTTTCGGCACAGCATGTAATGTCACAGGTGACGGAGCAATTGCACTAATTATAGACAAAATCATGAGAAAAAGTAAGCAGTGAAACTGTACGAATTAAACAAGCAGGGAGGAGCCCCCTCAATACCCGAAATGAAAAGGATAGTAACTGACCTCCCTCTCAATAGTCAGAACACCCAAAAGGACAAACAATAGAGACAATCCACTGTTCTTTCAATTCTTGTAATATTTTACCTTCTTTATTACTGCGGACCTTAGAACCATATGCCAGCTCATAAACCCGCCACAGAGCAGTTTTAAATTGAGATGCCACTTTAATATAAACCATTCGCCTACTCGAGAATAAAAAACTACCAAACCACTTAATCATAGGTTAACACAGTTTTACTTGCTATTAATACACGCTTTAAACAAAACAGACGCGTCTATACATATACGCATCCCGACCATATATCTGTATACAAAATTAACTGCAATCCAGATGTTATTCTATTCAACCGATTTTTATGCCTCATCACTCATACATACCTCGCAAAAGCATCTCATAACGAACATATAAAAAAAATCAACAATTATACAACATGCATTCCAAGGTTACAAAAAGACAAAAAAAACAGATCCTCCTCTAACCTATTTTTTATATCAGAAAAACAAATAAAAAAGAATTGTCACAAACAAAAAATCTCTCAATAGCTTTTACGTATTGAGAGACTTTTATTATCAATGTCTTTTCTATTTACACATACTTTGTAATTTTTCTTTATTTATCAGTACAACATCTCCATTTCTGACCTTATGTTTTTTAAGCGGATAATTCTCATAAATGAAAATCTCTTCTGACTCAACCATTCGATTGAATTGATTGGTAGACAACCCTAAACACAACCGAATAACAGAAGACAACTTCAGTCCAAAGTGAAATTGGGTTTGAATCCTAAATGCCACAATTTCATCGTCTGCATTTAAAATGTCGTTTATCGAGATGTTATCGTACAATATTTCGTATTCAACACTACTGTCATCCAGTTCGACTCTGTTCTTTTGAGCTGTTTCGGCAGAAAAGGCATATTCCCAAGCCGTTTTTTCGTCGTTTTCGGAAAACTTCAGAAACAAATCTTCTTTTATCCGTTCAGGTTTAGTGCGTGAGAGTATCGTCAAGTTATAGGTGCTATCACATTCTACACATCTGTAAATTAACCATACATCAATATTTCTTTTTTGAGCATTCACTCTGAATTTATCGCTGCAATAGAATCTGTTACTGTTGCAATGATTGCATTTTCTTTTTAAGGTAGGAGTGTTTTTAACTTTTATCTCCCATATATATTCTGTTCTCATCGTTTATACTGTGCTTAAAATAATATCCACAGCATTACAAGTCATGACAAACTCAGATGTTGCCATAAACTATAATAGCATACGCTTTCCCTCCCCTTTTACAGAGGTAATGCTATGGATGAAAAAATAAATAGGAAACCTGCCCAAGCAGAATTACTCGAACGAAAAAACTATTAACCTGTGGTTTGTGAGGCTAATATTATGCCAGTATAAATTTAAGAACTGCTCTCAAAATGTGAATATTTAAAATTTCGAGGTAAAGATAGTTCTTTTTAGCAGAAACACAGATTGTTTTATCTAAAGATTTTATCACTTTACATTGAAGTTATTTGAAACAATGGTAAAAACAGACTATAAAACCCTGAAAATCAAGCAATAAAAAAGTACGTACTTTTATACCCCAAAAGTACGTACTTAACACACTGTTAATATGCATTTTAAACCACTATTAAAATACTTAGTTTACAAACAAGAGATTAAAGAGCTGTGGTAGATAATACTAAATATTACAACATTTCTGCCAATTTCCACACCTGTATATGCCGTATGCCTTCTTTTGACGGTAATACTACATTATCAAGAGATACCACCCACTTTTCGTAATTATCCTGTATTGCCTCCAACGAAGCATACAAAGACTGCATCATCAACTCATTATCCAAAGAAGACACACACTGAATATAAATAATCCGGTCTCCCTTCCGGGCGAGAAAGTCAATCACTTTATTACGATGTACGCCTACATATACAGCATATCCGGCACGTCGTAATTCAAGATAAACATGATTTTTGAACTTTGCCTCCTGTTCGCGGGCAAAGAACGGATAAAGAAAACGCATAAAAGCCCAATCATTAATATAATAACGACAACTGCCCAACACTACTTCTTTACTACGAACCTGACAACGCTCTACACGATGGATCAGGAAAGTATTCTCAAGATAACTGATATAATTGGCAATCGTATCATAGCTCGTCTTTCGCTGCTGCGAGTTGAAATAAGCAACCAGATTAGTAACAGATACCAACTCGGACAGATGCGCTGCCAAATAGATAAGCACATCTTCAAAAAGGCGTGGATCTTTCACACGATAATGTTGCACAATATCACGAAACAGTGCAGTATTTTTAATAGAAGAGACATAATTCCACTTTGCATCTTCCGTTGATAAAGCAGAAAGTCGGGACAATGATCCCCCTTCCATATATGCAGCATAGCTCTTGCCGGAAGCTTCTTCCCGTTCACGCTCTCTATACTCTGCATAACTAAAAGGAAAAACCTCAAAACTCACATAATGTCGATCCGGTAACCCTTCCGCATCACAAGGAAGTATATCTCTACCGGACCCACTGATAAATAACTCGCTACTGTTGACATAATCCTGCGAATGGGAATACACAAACTCTTCCCAACCTATGATATTCTGTATCTCTTCAATAAATACGTAAATTTTCCCTACCGGATGAATTCGTTCCCGATAAGTAGATAAAAGTTCTTCAAGCCCTTCACGTCCGGATATGAAACCAGAATCGGTGAATGAACGATTTATATACAATATATTCCGCGCCGACACTCCCTCCTCAAGCAAATGAAGCATAATCTGCCGGAGTAGATATGACTTCCCAGCCCCACGCTGGCCTACCAGTAACTTTATCAACTTATTACCGATATAGCCAAAAATACGATTGGTATAACTCTTACGAACGAATCCGGCTTCCGGCAATCGTCCGTTCCAATAGTTAGAGAGACTTAATTCATTAAAACAATCATTCATATCCGAATATATTAATATTATAATTTAAAAATTCAATTATAAACGATATTTATAAAACAAATAATATAATTTTCATTTATACTTGAATAATATTCGGCAAATATAAATATTTTCTGTTTAAACTAAAAAATTCAGCACTTATATATAGTTCGTATCCAAAAGAAAATACCGAATATTGCAACGATATTAGAAGTCAGAGTTAGAAGTTGGAAGTCAGTAGTTAGAATCTATGCAGCGTGATTATTTTTATACCGAATGGATTCTAACTACCATCTACTAAATTCTAACTACTAACTATCAACTACCAAATTAATTATTTATAATATGAAGAAAGCTCTTATTTCTGGGATCACAGGGCAAGATGGTTCATTCCTTGCCGAATTCTTATTGCAAAAAGGTTATGAAGTACACGGTATACTCCGCCGTTCTTCTTCTTTCAACACCGGACGTATCGAACATCTCTATTTTGACGAATGGGTGCGTGATATGAAACAGAAACGTACTATCAACCTGCACTATGCCGATATGACAGATTCAAGCTCGTTGATACGTGTCATCCAGATGGTGCAACCCGACGAAATATACAACCTGGCCGCACAGAGCCATGTTAAGGTATCTTTTGACGTACCCGAATACACTGCGGAAGCAGATGCTATCGGTACACTGCGTATGCTCGAAGCAGTACGTATCCTGGGACTGGAAAAGAAAACACGTATTTATCAGGCTTCTACCTCAGAGCTTTATGGCAAGGTACAGGAAGTGCCTCAGAGTGAAACAACTCCGTTCTATCCACGTAGTCCGTATGCAGTGGCCAAGCAATATGGCTTCTGGATCACTAAGAACTACCGCGAAAGTTACGGAATGTTTGCTGTAAACGGTATCCTCTTTAACCATGAGAGCGAGCGTCGCGGAGAAACATTCGTAACCCGCAAAATAACACTGGCTGCAGCACGTATTGTACAAGGCGAACAAGACAAATTGTACCTGGGAAATCTGGATGCACGCCGAGACTGGGGATATGCAAAAGATTATGTAGAATGTATGTGGCTCATCCTGCAACACGATGTTCCGGAAGATTTTGTGATTGCTACCGGAGAAATGCACACCGTACGCGAATTCTGTACACTTGCCTTTGCCGAAGCAGGAATCAACCTTCGCTGGGAAGGCGAAGGAATAGATGAAAAAGGTATCGACACCGTTACCGGAAAAGTATTGGTAGAAGTTGATCCGAAATATTTCCGTCCGGCTGAGGTGGAACAGCTGCTGGGAAATCCTACGAAAGCTAAAACTGTATTAGGCTGGAATCCGTGTGCCACTCCATTCCCCGAATTAGTAAAGATCATGGTACGCCATGATATGAGAAAAGTACAAAAGATGATTGCAACCAAACAGGAATAAGATCAATGGATAAGAATGCAAAGATATATATAGCAGGACACCACGGGCTCGTGGGTTCTGCTATCTGGAAAAACTTGCAGGAAAAAGGATACACCAATCTTGTAGGACGTACACACAACGAGCTCGATTTGCTGGATGGCGTTGCCGTTCGTCACTTTTTTGATGAAGAACAACCGGAATATGTATTTCTGGCTGCTGCATTCGTGGGTGGTATCATGGCCAACAGCATTTATCGCGCTGACTTTATTTATAAGAATTTACAAATACAACAGAATGTTATCGGTGAAAGTTTTCGTCACCATGTGAAGAAACTGCTATTCCTGGGTAGTACCTGCATCTATCCGCGGGATGCCGAACAGCCAATGAAAGAGAATGTTCTGCTGACCTCCCCGTTGGAATACACCAATGAGCCCTATGCCATCGCCAAAATTGCAGGATTGAAAATGTGTGAAAGTTTCAATTTGCAATATGGAACAAATTATATTGCTGTAATGCCTACCAACCTATATGGTCCGAATGATAACTTCGATCTGGAACGTAGCCATGTATTACCGGCTATGATACGCAAAGTGCATCTGGCACACTGCCTGAAAGAAGGAAACTGGGAAGCAGTACGCAAAGATATGAATACCCGTCCGGTAGAAGGAATCGATGGCAATAACCCGAAAGAAGATATTCTAAATATCTTGAAAAAATATGGTATTAGTGATACGGAAGTATTGCTTTGGGGAACCGGAACACCGTTACGCGAATTCTTATGGAGCGAAGAAATGGCGGATGCTAGCGTATTCGTAATGGAACATGTAGACTTCAAGGATACCTATAAAGAAGGTAGTAAAGATATTCGTAATTGTCACATCAACATTGGTACGGGCAAAGAAATATCTATCCGACAGCTTGCCAAACTAATTGTAGAAACAGTAGGTTATAAAGGTAAACTAACCTTTGACAGTACCAAACCAGACGGTACGATGCGCAAGCTAACAGATCCTTCTAAATTACACGAATTAGGATGGCACCACAAAATAGAGATAGAGGAGGGTGTACGAAAAATGTACGACTGGTTTATTAATAGTTGAGAGTTGAGAGTTGAGAGTTGAAAATTAGCTGCGCTAACATGCTGCATAGCAACTTTCAATTTTCAACTCTCAACTTTCAACTCCATAAGCTCTCAACTTTCAACTCCATAAGTTTTCTGTTCTCAATTAAATAGCTATATTTGCACAATTTAATATCAAATGTGCAAAAAACAATGGAACAAAGTTTTATAGTTTACATTGAAAATAGTATCAAAAACAATTGGGATCTGGATGCCCTGACAGATTATAAGGGAGCCACCCTACAGTATAAAGACGTAGCCCGTAAAATTGAAAAGCTGCATATCATCTTTGAAGAAAGCGGTATTCAAAAAGGAGACAAGATAGCCGTCTGCGGACGAAATAGTTCTCACTGGGGAGTCACTTTTCTCGCTACATTAACTTACGGCGCAGTAATCGTCCCGATTCTGCATGAATTCAAAGCAGACAATGTACATAACATTGTTAATCATTCCGAAGCCAAACTTCTTTTCGTTGGCGATATGGTATGGGAAAACCTCAACGAATCGGCCATGCCATTACTTGAAGGTATCCTGATGATGACAGACTTCACCCTGCTGGTAACACGCAGTGAAAAACTAACATATGCCCGCGAACATCTGAACGAATTATTCGGCAAGAAATATCCGAAGAACTTCCGTAAAGAACATGTGGAATATCACAAAGACCAGCCCGAAGAACTGGCGGTTATCAACTATACATCCGGAACAACAAGCTATTCAAAGGGGGTAATGCTCCCCTACCGTAGTTTGTGGTCAAATACCAAATTCGGTTTTGAGGTACTAACGTTAAAGCCGGGCGACAAGATTGTATCTATGCTACCAATGGCGCATATGTACGGACTGGCATTTGAGTTCTTGTATGAATTTTCCGTAGGTTGTCAGATCTACTTCCTTACCCGGATGCCGAGTCCCAAAATTATCTTCCAGGCATTTGCAGAGGTGAAGCCAAATCTGGTAGTAGCTGTACCACTTATCATCGAAAAGATTATAAAGAAAAATATCCTGCCTAAACTGGAAACTCCCACTATGAAGCTACTACTGAAAGTACCTGTTATTAATGATAAGATTAAAGCTACCGTGCGCGAACAGATGATACAGGCCTTTGGTGGTAACTTTGAAGCTGTGATTGTGGGTGGTGCCGCTTTCAATCAGGAAGTGGAGCAATTTCTCAAAATGATTGAGTTCCCCTACACAGTAGGATATGGAATGACAGAATGTGGTCCTATTATCTGTTACGAGGATTGGAAATATTTCAAACCGGGTTCATGTGGAAAAGCAGCTCCTCGTATGGACGTAAAAATTCTTTCACCGGATCCTGAAAATATACCGGGAGAAATTGTTTGCAAAGGTCCCAATGTAATGTTAGGATATTACAAAAATGAAGAAGCTACCGAACAAGTAATTGATAAGGATGGCTGGTTGCATACCGGTGATCTTGCTTTGGAAGATGCCGAAGGAAATATCACAATCAAAGGACGTAGTAAGAATATGCTATTAGGCCCAAGCGGACAGAATATCTATCCGGAGGAGATTGAAGACAAGCTAAACAACCTGCCTTACGTATCGGAAAGTATCATTGTGCAGCAGAATGAGAAATTAGTGGGTCTGGTATATCCCGACTTCGACGAAGCTTTTGCACATGGGTTGAAAAATGAAGATATGGAACGCGTAATGGAAGAGAACCGCGTTGCACTGAATGCCATGCTGCCGGCATATAGCCAGATTTCAAAAATGAAAATATATCCGGAAGAGTTCGAAAAAACTCCGAAGAAATCAATCAAAAGATTCCTGTATCAGGAAGCAAAAGGATAAGAAAAAAAAGATTTACGATTGGACGATTAGGGGATTTACTATTAGACGATTTACTATTTACGATTGAAATTAGTTTGCATAGTGTAACTTCAATCGTAAATCGTCTAATAGTAAATCCCCTAATCGTTCCTTAATTTAAGATTGTCAGCATTATGAGAAACAAACTATTACTATCCGCAGCCATACTCCCGGCGTTAAGCATTAGTAGCGATGTTCATGCAGCACAGAATCAGAAACATCCTAATATTATTATGTTTCTAGTGGATGACATGGGATGGCAGGACACCTCTCTTCCCTTTTGGACACAGCGTACACATTATAATAATATTTATGAAACGCCCAATATGGAGCGTTTAGCTGCACAGGGTATGATGTTTACGCAGGCCTACGCTTGCAGTATCAGCTCTCCAAGCCGTGTCAGTTTGTTTACAGGTATGAATGCAGCACGTCACCGGGTAACCAGTTGGACACTGCGTAAAAACACAACGCACGAGCAACCAGACTCCATTATGATATATCCGGAATGGAATGTAAATGGCATTTGCCAGGAACCGGGAGTAGAACGAACAACACAAGTTACCACGCTGGCACAAGTCCTGAAAGACAACGGTTATCACACCATACACTGCGGGAAAGCTCATTTCGGAGCAAATGATACTCCGGGTGAAGATCCACTGAAAATGGGATTTGAAGTAAATATAGCGGGGCACGCTGCAGGTTCCCCTGCAAGTTATTACGGTAAAGAGAACTTTGGGAACAAACCCAATGGTAAAAGCCCGTTGGCTGCCGTACCGGGTCTGGAAAAATATCACGGTACAGATACATTTCTGAGCGAAGCACTCACTCTGGAAGCAGAAAAAGCCCTAAATAATGCACAGAAGAGTGATAAGCCCTTCTTCCTGTATATGGCTCATTATGCCGTACACACGCCCATACAACCCGACCAGCGTTTCTACCAGAAGTATCTCGATAAGGGATTGCCCCCGGTAGAAGCTGCCTATGCTACTCTTATAGAAGGGATGGATAAAAGCCTCGGTGACCTGATGGACTATCTGAAAGAAAACAATCTGGAAGACAACACTGTTATTCTCTTCATGTCAGACAATGGCGGACTGGCTGCACATACACGTGCAGGGCAACTCCATGTGCAGAACTATCCACTCAACAGTGGTAAAGGCTCTGCTTACGAAGGAGGGGTTCGTGAACCGATGATTGTCAGCTGGCCCGGTAAAGTAAAACCCGGAAGTAAATGTAATCACTATCTGATGATCGAAGACTTCTTTCCATCCATACTGGAAATAGCAGGTGTGTCGAACTATAAGACAATACAGCAACGAGATGGCATCAGCTTTGTACCTCTTCTTACCGAAAAAGGTAAAATGCAGGACAGGGATATTTATTGGCATTATCCACACAGTTGGGGACCTTCGGGACCAGGAATCGGAGCAACTTGCGCCATTCGTTCGGGAGACTGGAAGCTGGTCTACTATTTTGACTCTGGTAAGCGGGAGTTATTCAATATAGCCAATGACATTAGTGAAAAACAGGATCTGGCAGCAAAAGAGCCACACATTACAGAACGGTTGGCAGGAAAGTTAAGTAACTACCTCCGTTCTGTTGATGCACAACGCCCCATATTACGTAAAACCCAGCAATTGGCGCCTTGGCCGGATGAAGTAAAATAAAGTATATTCACCTTTAAAATCAACAAATAAACAGATGAATAAAAGAATATTATTTCTACCTCTTTCAATACTTTTTATAATCACAGGCATAGTCTCCGCTCAAAACAAAAGTGCAGGTATTAATTTGTCTGTATGGAAAGGGATCAGCACCCAACCGGCCGACAGTGCACAGACCACCTATTTTAACCTGGGTATCCTTTCTGCCATGAATCGGTTGAACGGAGTAGGATTCAATGCATTTGGCAGTGTCATTGGCGGTAATATGAACGGCATACAATTCTCCGGACTTGCCAATATGACAGGCGGAAGTATGTGCGGCGTACAATTATCGGGTATTAGCAACATCAACGGAAACAATATGGTGGGATTATCTGCCACTGGCCTTGTCAACATTGCAGGCAATCAATCAAAAGGTGTCTTACTATCCGGGATGACGAGTATCAGTGGAGACAATACATCCGGGGTGATGGCAAGCGGTATTATGAATATATCGGGAGACGGAGCAAGTGGCGTGCACCTGGCAGGACTTGCCAATATCACAGGCGCTACTTTCAATGGAGTAACAGCAGGAGGTTTACTGAATGTGATAGGCGAACATCTGAATGGTGTACAAATATCCGGGCTTGCCAACATAGTGGCATCGCGAATGAATGGTGTACAGATTGGACTGGGAAATTATGCCACAAAAGCCAAAGGGGTACAGATTGGATTAGTGAATTACTATAAAGACGAGATGAAGGGATTCCAACTGGGGCTTGTCAATGCCAATCCGGACACAAGAGTACAAATGATGATCTTTGGAGGCAATGCAACAAAAATCAACGTAGGTGCCCGATTCAAAAATAAACTGTTTTATACCATTATAGGTGCCGGTACACATTATCTGAATTTCAGTGATAAATTCTCTGCAGCATTATTCTATCGGGGTGGTATCTGGCTACCTCTCTGCAAAGACCTGACAATTAGCGGTGACTTGGGATATCAACACATTGAAACATTCAAAAACAAAGATTACGGTATTCCGGCACGCCTCTACGGACTACAGGCCCGTTTAAATTTAGAATATCAGATCACAAAGAAATTCGGCATATTTGCCTCCGGTGGTTATGGTGGCAGCCGCTACTACAATAAAGACATCACATATGACAAAGGGGTGATTGCAGAAGCAGGAATCGTATTGTTTTAAGTGATTAGTGGGCTGCGCAATCGTTGATACAGCGCAGCCCACTAATCACTAACCACTAATCACTATTTATTGCTTTTCCTTAATCAACCCCGTCCTATACGCTACCAGTAGTTTTTTCAGATCCTGAATCTGCGTAACCAACTCCTTCCCTTTATCCGTATCTTTTACCATCATACGCTGAGAATTGAATTCAATTACAAAAGTGGTTGATTTGATATCCTGCCCTTCTTCTATGGCTTTTTGTGTAGACTGGAATGGTTCGTGTTGCACCAACTGTAAACCATGCGAATGATATACCAATGTATATCCGGCAATACCGGTTTCCGGCTGGTAGGCTTTTGAAAAGCCTCCATCAATCACAAGCAACTTTCCTCCGGCTTTCATTGGTTGCTCGCCTTTAATGGTTTTCACCGGCACATGTCCGTTAATGATATGTGTATGTACACCTGTAACGCCAAATTCTTCAAGTATCTGGTTACATATCTTCTCATTATCACGCAAAGTATAGTAATATCCTTTCTTTTCCTTATGCAGCTTTTTGTCCGCTATAAAATAACGTTCAAAAGTAGCCATCTTGTCTTTATCGAACGAAGGAGCATCGGGGCCACACCACATATACCAGATGTAATCCATCGCAAAAAGCTTGTCACCATCCTCATCTTCGTCAAAATAGGCTGTACGGATTAACTGATCAATCTTATCCATCAGATTCTTACCCCAGTATTCTTTTCCGCGAATGGTAACATGCTTAAAACTGCCATCTTCATTAAGAGGAACAGATGCATGATACAGAAGATTAGAATTGCACACCAGGTACATTCCTCCATATGTAAACAGACAACGCATATGTTTCTTCAACTTCTCGCTATTCATAAACGAATAATGCAGTTTGTCCACCAGTTCTCTTTCTTCATCGGTCAGACGATACGGATCTTTGGGATCTATGGTTGGGAAATTGGTATCACGCATCTCATATTCCACACCTTCGTAGACAAATACACCACGCTCGAAATCAACCTTCTCCAGCAGCTTCCGGTTCTCCATACCAAACTCCGGACGACGATTAATAATATCCGCTTCCAGCTTAAACTGTATAATTGTAATGGCCTTATGCATCTGCGTGATAAGACGCAATGTTTTCTCATTGTAAGCCGAATCAGCAAAATTCATTTTTGGTGCAAAAATGGTACAGGGATCATCGGCATAAGTGTCCATGGCAAAAGTTGCCAATGGCAAAAGATTAATACCGTATCCGTCTTCAAGTGTACCCAGATTACCATAACGCATAGACATACGAATCACATTTGCCATACAGCTTGTATTACCAGATGCAGCTCCTATCCAGAGAATATCATGGTTGCCCCACTGAATATCAAAATTATGATAATTACATAATGTATCCATAATAATATGTGCACCCGGACCACGGTCGTAAATATCACCGACAATATGTAGCGAATCGATAGTCAAACGCTGAATCAGATTGCACATAGCTATAATAAAATCATCCGCACGTTTTGTAGATATAATAGTACTGATAATGACATTGATATAGGCATGTTTATTGGGTTCAATGCTCGATTCATGCAATAATTCCTGAATGATATAAGAGAATTCTTTAGGTAAAGATTTACGCACTTTAGAGCGGGTATACTTAGAAGATACATTCTGGCACACCTTTACCAATTGGTTAAGAGTGATCAAATACCAGTCATCAAGGTCTTTCTCGCGGGCCTTGACCAGTTGCAATTTCTCCTCAGGATAGTAAATCAGCGTACTGATCTCCTTCTTCTCTGATTCACGCAAGGTGTTACCAAAAATCTCATTTACTTTTCGCTTCACTGCACCCGAAGCATTTTTCAATACATGTTGAAAAGCTTCATATTCACCATGAATATCTGTCAGGAAGTGCTCTGTACCTTTCGGTAGATTCAAAATGGCTTCGAGATTAATTATCTCCGTACTGGCATCGGCAATAGTAGGAAAACTACGTGACAACAACTGCAAATAACGCAGGTCACTCACAATACTTTCAGGGGTTATATTACTTTGGGCAATCATGATATTTACGATTTATTCCCTACGGTCATGACCATTATTAATCCATAACACATAGGTACGTTGACAATTTACGATTTTACGATTTAAATTACTTATTTGTTTATTTTAAAGCCTGTGTACAAACTTCACAGCGCAGCCAATTTTCAATTTTCAACTCTCAATTTTCAACTAAATAAGATTTTCAACTCAACAAGAACATGAGTAATATCTGAGCAATAATGACACGCAAAAACATGCACAACGGATATACCGTGGCATATGCTACAGACGGATTATCACCCGGAATAGTATCATTCACATAATTCAATGCCATCGGATTTGCCATACTTCCGCATAACATACCAGACACTGAGCCAAAATCGATTTTCATTATCTTGAAAGCAAACATGCCAACAATTACGGTAGGAATAATGGTTAATCCGGCACCCAGACCAATCCACAACGCCCCTTCAGGACGAAATACCGTATCGAAGAAATGTGCACCGGCATCAAGCCCCAGACAAGCCAGATACATGGAAAGCCCCAATGCACGAAGCATCAGATTGGCACTGCGGGTAGTATAAGTGATCATGTGCATACGCGGGCCGAACGTACCAATCAGAATACCAACAATGATAGGTCCACCTGCCAATCCCAATCTTACAGGAGCACTAATACCAGGAATAGAAATAGGAATAGCCCCAAGAGCCAATCCTAATATGATACCAATAAACACAGCCACCAGATTGGGCTCTTTCAAACTTTTTACAGCATTACCTAATACTTTTTCCACATTCTGAATAGCAGCCGCCTCGCCTACTACTGTTAGGCGATCACCAAGTTGCAAAGTCAGTTCGGAAGTAGCAAGCAACTGTACCCCCGAACGATAAACACGGCTGATATTGATTCCATAGTGGTTTCTCAGACGAAGTGAACCGAGTTTCTTACCATTCAGTTCGGGGCGGGTTACTACAATACGCTGCGAAATAAGCTGGCTGTCAATAGCATTCCAGTCAATATCTTCCTTATTCCAGTCGGTGTTTTCCTGTTCACCAAACAGTACCGTCAGCGCCAACACATCTTTTTCAGAAGTTATAACTAACAGGCGATCACCCTCTTTCAGAATTTTTTCAGAGGTAGGAATGCTTACATTACCGTCTCTCCACAAACGGGATATGACAAATTTAGGATAGCTCATATGAGCTATATCCTTGACACTCTTATTAAAAATAGCAGGATTGTGTACCTGAAAAGCAGCAATATAAGTTTTGTTAGTGTCATCTTTTTCTTTGATAGTGAGATCCTCCTTGCGCACCAATACCTTCCTTATAAGCAACACAGCAAGAATCACTCCTATTACCCCCAATGGATAAGCAACTGCACACCCCAAAGCAGGAGTACTGCTCTCCAGTCCCATCTGTTTTAAGGTTTGTTGTGCTGCTCCCAAAGCAGGAGTATTAGTAGTAGCTCCACAAAGAATACCAACCATATTAGGTAAGGAGACACCTGTTGTATAACTACATAACACTGTAAGCAGGGTACCTAAAAGCACTACGGCAAGAGCCAACATATTCAGAGTTATACCCCCTTTACGAAAAGAACTAAAAAAACCGGGACCCACCTGAAGGCCTAATGCATAAACAAAGATGATAAGTCCGAAACTCTCGGCATAATTCAACATCTGCGGATCAACTGATAACCCGAAATGTCCGGCAAAGATACCTGCGAAAAACACGAAAGTCACTCCAAGAGATATGCCACAGATGTGTATTTTGCCTAATCCCAATCCAATAGCAGATATAAGCGAGATAACAACTACAGCCTGCAAGGCTGAATGCTCAATGAAGAGACTATATAACCATTCCATAAATATAATTATTCAATGTGCTAACATACTAATGCGCTAATTAACTGCACTGTAACATAACACAATGGTAATTGATATATTGATACATTGGCATATTGGCACATTAATTTTTGCAAAGATAGAAACTATTTATGCGCGTACAAAACTTTTGTGTATCCATTTCATACCATACCAACGACGAACAAAGATGATACCCCGAATGTTTTCATCCAGTAAAAAAGCCACCCACATACCACACAAACCCCATCCCCAATGAACTCCAAACAGATAGCCCCCGCCTACTGCCACAGTCCACATTACAACCAAACCAACGTAAAAAGGATAATTCACATCGCCTGCTGCACGCAATGCATTGGTAGCAAAAATATTAATAGGACGCCCTATTTCCAGTACAGTATCTATAACCAATACGATAACTCCCATACGAATAATCTCCGGATTGGTTGTTAACCACCCCAAAATAGTATGTCCGGAAGCTGCAAGGATACAAGAGAGAATAAAAGTTATCATCACGGACTTTTTCATCACATACTTTCCCAACAGAAAAGCAGCGCGAGGTTTCTTTTCTCCTATCAGATGACCAATGCAGATAGCCCCTCCCTGTGCCATTGATATGCTAAAAAGATATACAAACATGATGATATTAACACAATAAGTTCGCGTTGCCAACGCTTCTACTCCCAGCATATTAATAAAAAATGTAATGACTACCTGCGAAGAACTGTAAGATAACTGTTCACCCGCCGAAGGTAAACCTACTTTCATCAGATTTTTTAGTTCTGTCCAGGGAAAAGGACGGAAGTAAGCAAGCGGAAAACGATGAATATGTTTGCGGAAAAGAATTATAAACAGAATTACCATTGCTACTCCCCGGCTGAATGCCGTAGAGATAGCAGCTCCTTCTACACCTAATTCCGGAAAACCGAACTTACCGAAAATCAATGAATAGTTTCCTATGATATTGATAATGTTGACTACCACTGTAACCAACATCGGATAAATAGCTTTATTGGCACTACGAAGCGATGCCGATAAGGTGAGAGATATAGCCTGAAAGAAAGCAAATGAACCAACAATGCGCATATATTCCGCCCCATCTGCCATTAGTTCCGGACCAAGCCCCATCCAACGGAGTATGGTCGTATTCATTGAATAAAGAAAAAGACTGATTGTTCCTCCCACAACCATATTCACCAACAGCGATACTCCAACAACCTGTACCACTTTTTTTTCAAGTTTTGCACCCAGGTATTGTGAGCATAAAACGGACGTTCCCAGATTGATTACCTCAAATACCAGGAACGTCAGCATTATAATTTGATTGACTACCCCTACGGCAGCAACACTGTTATCGGAATGACGACTTAACATGATAGTGTCTACTGCACCAAGCATCATGATAAGCAACGTTTCTATAAAGATAGGAGCAGCCAGCTTAGCCAACCTCTTCCGGATACTCTCCTGCTGAATTTTGTGTGTCACCTTTTTACCTCGTCTGAATTTCGGGCTGCAAAGGTATTCAATTTAAACGAAACAGAGAGTTGATTTATATCAAATAAATTAGAGCCTGCCTTTATAGACTACATAGTTATCCCATCCATCCAGATATCCTTCCAGACGATTTCCCCAAAGATTCACTTCATCGAGATAAGATACATCATTCGGGCCATACATCATGCGAAGAGATGATTGTACTGCATTTTCCCAGTTCCAGTTGAAACGATATTCATCCTCCCGTATTCTTCCATCAGGATACTGTATACGAATGTAATCCACTCCCCTCCTATCCAGATAAAAATCAATCTCCTGCCGGCAGTAATAACCATCCATATTATAGTAAGTTCTCACCCAGGTACGGCTACACAGATCACGTGACTTATTATAATAGCTACCGCCAATATTATCATCATCATAAAAACCATCTATTTCAATCTCACAAGCTGTTAGATTCACCATAGCAAAGATCAGCAATACCAGTTTCAAATATTTAAGAGCTTTTGTTTTCATAATCTTTTCCCTTTCTTTTATGTATTTTTGCATAAAACAAAAGTAGATAAACGTTTGATTGAGCCCAAAAGAAAAATCCTATATTCAACAAGGAAATAGCCTAATTCTTAGAGGGAAATCTCACCTTTCCACCACCAAACGTTAACATCTACACCAAACTTCTTAATTCATGTTATAAATCAAGCTATTAAGCCTAAAAAGTTTGCTATTTTCTCAGAATTATGTATTTTTGTACTGTGTTTTTCATAGTATTAGATTTAAGGTTAACAAAAAGATTGGCTGTCTGGGATAGATAGCCTTTTTTTATGCTCTCATTTTAATTATTATTCCTCTCCCCCCCCTTGTTCTGAACAAAATTCCCTTTTAAGTGTATATAGGAAAATTATTCATCCTAAAATACTTAATTATGAAATTTTTTTTTGTAAAAGCTACTGCATGGGCAATACTTACATGTACTACTTTATTTTTCACTGCATGTTCCAAAGACTCAATCAATATCAATATTGGTGAAAATGGGACAGAAGAAAGCCAATCTGATAACGGAACAGGAACTCCGGATCAAAAAGCATTAATCACTTTTCATGCTTCTATAGAGAGCAGAAATATGACACGCTCTCTTTCACCGATGCGCAAAGGTATAACAAGTTCTATATATGCATTCAAATCACCTGTCACTTCACTCGAAACTCCTTCTGCCGTGGGTACCTACACCACTGCTACGGTGGGAGTACTAACCGGTGTAGAAGGATATAAAATGTATCTGCCCAATGGCGTTTATTATTTCTACGCCATCTCCAACAACTCTTCTGCTGCCTCTGCTAAATTCATCAACGAACGTTCAGAACCTTTAACCAATGGGGTAGATTATTTGTGGGCAAGTAACAAATTGCAGGATGTTACGAGTACACAAGTAAGTATGCCCATTCTTTTCCAACACAGCGCTACCCAGATAGTATTTAACATCTCTGCCGGTAGTGGAATAAAACTGGACAAACTGGTCTCAGCTTCCATCACTCCAACAAACCCGGGTGCTACTATGGATATGATTACCGGAGAAATAACTCCGTCTACAACGTACAGTACCGAAACAGCCAATATGGGAATTAATGGTTTCACAGCTCAATATATCATGCTTCCACTAAAAACCAATACAGCGATGCCGCTGACCCTGCAAATACTGGCAGATGGCGAAAATACTCCACGTACCTATAACGTAAACGTTCTTTTACCCAACGGAGAGTTGACAGGAGGAGATTCTTACGTATTCAGTGCAGTGATTGATGGAAATTCTGTTTCATTTCCAAATGTTGAAGTATTAGGTTGGACCGAAGTAGACGAAACTGGTAAACCTCTTTATCCATCACAAAAACCGGACTAAAAAAGTTTTCACGTTTAACATTTGAAACATAGCCAATTAACGATATGCGGAAAAAAAAGTAGAAAAAAATCTTGCAGAAAGGTTTGCATAGTTCAAAACTTCCTCCTATCTTTGCACCGCATTTGAGAGAGAATGTGGGTTCAAGGAAGTTTGGGTGAGTG
>DXWV01000098.1:0-44754 GCA_019416685.1 Bacteroides sp. | reverse complement strand
TAGGACACATGCCTCTCACGCATGTAATACGAGTTCGATTCTCGTACCCACTACCAACTAATGACAAAGCAGTTACAATTCATTGTAGCTGCTTTTTTTATTATATTTATTTTTTAATTCCCATTTAATAGCAGTTTTCAAAAAGTATTGATTAAATTTGTAGTAATTATTTGGTAATAAAATATCTACAGAATTAAAAATGATAAAATCATAATACTATGGAACAAACAATATGGATTTTTTGGATCATATGGCTTATAGCAATTAATAGCCCAGTTAGTAATGGTTATTAAATTCTTTCAGATGTCCTCAGATATCAAAGACATAAAAGAAATGATGAAGTATGATTTACGAACGAAATATCCCGAACTACAGAAAAACAAAGAAACAGAAGCACAAGTAGAAGATATAATAAAAGATAACCCAGGGAGATTCACATGGCAAAGTTGGGTAGCTTTAGCTATCCTATTGATAGGGATATTGGTTTTTCTTTTTAGCGGCAAATAGATTTACTCATAAAATAATGATTATTAGGAAAAGGGGGAAAATGCCTTTTCCACCCGATTCATTGATTTGCGTCAACTAACTTTATGCTTTTGCAAACAGTATCAATTATTGCTTATCAGAACACGTTATAGCTCTATTTAGAAAATCATTCACATAAATAATTCTTATTTGTAATTTACAAATGCATGCCGATATCCTTGTATTTTATTCCAGTTCCCTCTTGTAAAATCTGGTATCTCTACAGGGACAGATCCGTTCTCAATCGAAAGTTTAGTCAAAGGAATTAGCGAACACCACTCGGCAAGATCATAAACATCCATATCTAATGGCAATCCGTGATGCAGACAATAGATTAATCTCGAATCCATGATGAAGTCCATACCACCGTGTCCACCTACTTCTTTAGCCTGTGCTTCCATGGTTTTGACAATAGGATCTTTATACTGATTCATTAACCGGTTCTTTATTTCTTCGGGTATATACTCATGAGCAGTAAAGTTTTGCCCGCTTGTAATATCCGAAGGCAAATCACTGCTATTCAATGCATAACCCTCCACCGGATATTTATTGGCAAATCCTTTAGTACCTGTGAGCTGGTATAAGCGACTGTAAGGACGTGGCGAAGCTACATTGTGCTCAATCTGAATTGTCTTTCCTTTTTCCGTACGTATTAAGGTAAGTGTGACTTCTCCGTTTTTCACCTTTTGCGCATCTTCACTATTTCCATGTTCTTTCAAATACTGAGGTAAAGAGAGAGGATCACTGTCCATTGCCACCAAATATTTCATCCGATCGCCACGATGAATATCAAGTAGCAGACAAGCTGGGCCCATACCATGTGTGGGATACACATCTCCCCTATTATTGATATTGTATTGCATACGCCAGTCTGCATTGTAGTCTCCCCAGTAATCTTGCAAACAATGATTATAAGCACCTTTTACATGGGTAATATCTCCAAATAGTCCTTGTTGTGCCATGTTCAGAGTTGTGATCTCAAAGAAATCATATACGCAGTTTTCCAACATCATACAGTGCTTTCGAGTACGTTCTGCCGTATTTACAACTTCCCATATCTCTTCCAAACTCATGGCTGCAGGCACTTCACAAGCTACGTGCTTGTTATGCTCCATAGCATAAACCATCATGGGGGTATGATGTAGCCAATCAGTAGCTATATAAATAAGGTCGATATCCGGTCTTTCGCACATTTGTTTCCAAGCATCCTCACTACCATAGTATTCAGTTGCTTCAGGCATATCGGCCTGATGCAGCATTTGTTGGCAACTATCTACTTTCGATTGATACAGATCACACAGTGCTTTTATTTCGATTCCTTTTTGGTAAGTAAAACGTCGGATAGCTTCACTACCTCGTGAGCCTAATCCGATAAATCCAATACGTACAGTTTCAATAGGAGGACAAGTTAGCCCAATAGCATCTTGCTGCCCGAAAGGGCGCTCAGGGATAAATACAACAAGAGACTTGACATCCTTGCTTTCTTTTTGCATATTTGCAGTAAGAAACAAACCTGCTGCTATACAAACAACTGCAAGTATAATAGTCAACGGAATGTATTTTTTCATGATAATAAAATTTGAAGATTGGTAATTAATGCTTCTTTTCTTCTTTATATGCTCTAAGGTTTATATTCAAAAAGAGCTATTGAGTAATTAAAATACTCACAGGAATATAAAAATAAAATAATAATTAACATTTATACTTATATGAGTCTTCAAAAGGCTTTCAAAATGATGTGAGTGGGCGATAAATTTGTTCTTTTTCTTGGTAGACAATGTAGAATTATCTATATTTGGAGACTTCTTTTTAATGCTCTGGTTCTTACTATTCTTTTATAAACTTAAATAACTTGGGTATGTCTATTATAAAGCAATTATTTCTGAAAGGAGGGAAGTATGGAAGAACGTATACTTTTCTCTAAGATACAGCAAGGGGACACAGCATCTTTTGAATGGTTATATAAGAAGTATCATCCTAAAATGTATATGTTCTGCAAAGGGCTCCTACATGACGAGGATAAAACAAAAGATCTTGTTCAAGAATGTTTCATTGCCTTTTGGGAACATCGTACTCAGATTAATGCACCAGAAGCAATAAGCGTCTATCTATTTCGTATCATGAAGCATCTTTGCCTAAAACAAATTCGGCGGGATTCGTTACTCAATAATTTCTCTAATATAAATGAAGTAGCATTGAGGGAACTGGAGCTTTCTTATTACACCCCGGAATGCAATATTCTAAATGATTTATATTTCAAAGATCTGAATGAACAATATCAAGAAGCACTTGATAAGTTACCCAGACAGTGCCAGAACATTTTCCGAATGAACCGGAATGAAGGTATGCGAAGTGAAGAGATTGCCGCAGCGCTGAACTTGTCTGTTCGTACCGTTGAAAATCAATTGTATAAAGGACTAAAACAAATTAAGAAGTCAATGCAGGAATATCTTCCTTTATTGACTATATTATTAATCAAGAACTTTTTAAAATAATACTGTGATGATTAGTGTCAATGAAGATTATTTTATGAAATATCTGAAGAATGAACTTACTGAGGATGAGACACGCCAGTTAGTAGCTTGGTTGCGTGATAACAAAGAGAACCAGAAGTTTCTTTTTTCATTGAAAGATTCTTATCTGTATCTAAATTATGAAAAAGATAAGAAAGAAGCCGATACTGAACATGAGTGGAAGAAATTCTCAGAAAGAACCGGCCTTGCTCCAAAATCAGCCCCTTCCGGCAAGTATTTATCCTTGAAACATGTTTGGTTCTCTGCAGCTATCATTCTGTTGTGTATTCTAAGCGGCTGGATAGCCGGAACGATTTACACAGGATTGAATATGCCACAAGGGCTGGTGACTTTAGAGACAGAAGTAGGGCAACAAGCAAAAACCGTATTGCCGGACGGAACAACAGTACTTCTGAATGCTTGCTCCAAACTGAGCTATTCTCTGGAAGGCTGGAATAATACGCGCAATGTACGTTTGGAAGGTGAGGCAATCTTTGATGTAGTACACAAAGAAAATAAGCCTTTTCATGTGCACACCCATAACTATTGTGTTCACGTATTAGGCACAAATTTTAATGTAATGGCATATGGAAATGATCCGGAAGGAGTTGTTACATTGAAACATGGTAAGGTAGAGATTGGCATAGCGGGCAGTGATAAGAATATGTTTCTTCAGCCGGGAGAAAGTTTTGTATATGACAACCAAGCCGGAACCTATCGGATAGAACAACGTTCGCTAAAACATGTCTATGCCTGGGAACGCAAAGAGATTATCTTTGAAGGGCACACGCTGGAGGAAAAGAAAGAAGAGCTTTCAAGACATTTCGGATATAAGTTTGAGGTAGCTCCGGAATTACAGAAAATGAGTTATAAGGCTACACTTCGCGACGAAAGTCTGAACGAATTTCTTGCGGCATTGGACAGTATTACTCCGCAGATGTCCTACTATATTGATGTAAACCGAAAAATAGTCAAAGTGAGAAAATAGACATATGAAAAAGATAAAGACTACTTTAATAGGTGCAGGATACCGAGGAAAACAACTGCTGCAATTTCTACAAAACTCTCCTTTTTTTGAAGTAATGGCAGTTGCCGATCCCTATATTGAAAATACCGATATACCCGAAATTATTTGCTACAACAATGGCGAAGAAGATTATTTAAATATGCTCGACCGGCATAAACCGGAGCTGGTGTTCATTACCTCTCCCTGGCAGTGTCATGTTCACCATGCAATACAGTGCGTGGAAAGGCAGTGTCATGTCGCTTTAGAGATAAAAGGCGGGCTTTATTTAGACGAGTATCAACCCTTGATTGATATGGCAGAGCAAAAAAGTTGTCGTGTTTTTCCTTTAGAGAATACGCTCTTCCGACGCGATATTTTGGCTATATGCAATATGGTAGATGCCGGTGTATTTGGAGAAATTATATACATGCGTGGCGGATATCGGCACGACTTACGCTCTTTATTGTTAGATGATGCCGGTAATATCGGTCATCGCGGTAAAACAGAAAGTGTATGGCGAAGTAAATTCTACCAGAGCGAAAACGGTGATCTTTATCCGACACATGGATTGGCTCCTCTTTGCATGATTGCTGGTATCAATCGGACGGACCACTTCAAATCTTTGACCTCGCTCGCTTCTAAGTCGGCTGGTTTATTGCAACGAATAAAAGACTTGGGTGGAAATACAAATGTAGAAATCAAGATGGGAGATATTGTCTCTACTCAAATAGAAACAGAAAAAGGAATTCTTATCTCGCTAATCCATGATACCACGTTGCCTCGTCCTCGTAGTTTGGATTTTGAGGTACAGGGGACGAAAGGTATATGGCAGGGAGATAATAGTCGTATCTATGTGGAAGGTGTCAGCCCGGATGAAACCTGGGAATCTGATCTCTCCTACATCGAACGTTACGAAAGTATATATTGGCAGCAGTGGGGCAGAGATGCTCTATTACAGGATGCGCATCATCAAGGCATGGATTATATTATGTTGAAAGTATTAGAAGCTGATTTACAAGGAAAACTCGTCTATCCGGCTACTCTCAACGATCTTGCTTTGTGGACTTCCGTTTCTCCCTGGTCAAAAGTTTCAATTGCTGAGCGAAAAACAATTTATTTTCCGGAATAAAAGAATCTTTATTCTGAACTGTTTCAGAAATTAAAAAGGTCCGTCGTTTCCGGCGGACCTTTATTGGTAACGTTATTCAAAAATTAAGCTACCTATTGAAGCGTGTATCTCAGCGTAAAATTACCACTACCATTAGGAGTAACTGTAGCAGGATTACCATCCGAAATAGCAATTCCATCTTTCAAATCGACACTTACCTTATAATATCCTTCAACAGTTGGTAGTGTGAAATGAGTTGCATTACCGTTTAGTATATTAGAATTTGCATCGAAGTTTGCGTTCGGCAATTCTATTTTTGTTTCACCGGAAGGATTTGTCAGTATAAATGCTATATCTCCTCCCCAACTGAACACGTAACATGTACCTTCGTAAACAAAACTGTTTCCTACGCGTACTAACGGGAGTGCGCTATCTGCCTGCCAACTCTGGGCTGTACCCGTTTGCGAATGTGCCCAACTCCATCCATACATATAGATTGCATCCGGATATCCACTTGCCGGACGGGCATAAAAGCTACCACTGAAAGCATCTATCTGAATAAAATATTTGCCGGTAGAGCTTGTCAAAGTCCAATTTGCGTTACCACTACCCGCGAACAAATCTTTATTTGGAGTGCAGAGCGATAAATCTACAGTATTGGAAGTAATCGCCTCTCCTTGTGTTAATTCAACTTCACCTTCATAGATATAGCTTGTGCCACTCTTTAATTGCAATTGAGTACCGGCAAAATCAATTCCATTGCCCAGAGTTACACCATTTGCCTTCACTTGTTCATTTGCAAATTCAAGAGTACGTTCACTACCTATAACAGAAACTTTGGTACATTCATCTCCTTCAAAATATACACGGATTTCAAAAGCACCACCTGCAGTAACCGGGAAGCTCTTACTTGTATCATATGCCGAACCTGTTGTGAGCTGAGTACCGTTCCATAATATAAATGAATCTTCTCCGGCCTTCTTCAACTGGAAGGTTCCTGCTGCAATAGCCCCCCACATTCCTGTTTCTACATTATCTCCTTCGGGTGGGAACCAGGTATAGTAACGTAAATCACCGCTTTCATATCCTTGCATACGCATCTTCGCTTTCTCTTCTTTTATTTCTCCATCTTGCCAGTGACCGGAAATAGTACCGAGAATATAATAACTATCTATAGATGGAAGAGACGTCCAACCATGTCTTTCTCCAAAAGTCAATTCAAAAGTTTTAGGATTGAATGTGATTTTGCAAGAGGCTTCAATATCGCCACCAATAACAATGGAGTCTTTAGCCATTGTCTGAATCTCTCCATTGACGGTTCCCCAATATAATCCTGTATTGGTCGGAGTTGGAGAAATAATACCTTTTATATTGGCAGGAAAAGTCTCATCAGCTTCAAATACATCTCCGTTCGGATATAATTCGACAACAGACTTATTGCCCAACAAGAGGTACAACCTGTTGAAGGTTGGTACTTGTAAGGATGTTAAATCAAAACTTTGTACCGCCTCTCCATTCCGGCTATTTTCCAGAATCACCTCCACTTTAAAAGTTCCTTCTTCTGCATTTTTCGGAAGAGGGATAGAGAATGTTTCATTCATTTGAAAACTCTGTCCCAGCAACATCTGCTCTTTGCGATAGAGTTCTGTATCATTTCCGTCTTTCAAAAGAATAGTATACATTTTAAGATTCTTTTCGTCTGTTAATGTACCCGTTACGGAGACCTTATCTCCATAGAAAAGTCCACTTTGAGGAGATACAATAATGTTCATCTCCGGCTTGGGGGCGTTACCTGCATTTGCAGGTTCATCGTCATCACAACCGCAAAAAAGTAACGGTAGAATACCTGATAGTAATATAAAAAATCTTTTTAAGGACATAATCTTGTTTTTTAAAGGGTTAAGCTTTAAGGAATATTTTGTGGTCATACATCCACTTGACAATCAACAGTACAATAACTGATTGAAAGCAAATGCCAACCAAAGGATAATACACTCCGAGCCATTGTTCCAGCCCGAAAAACAGAGAGTCTGATATACTGCGAAAGTTCACAACTTCAAATAAACAGTATGCAGCTATGGAATTCATTCCATAATAATTGAGCCAACCTATTGCTCCCGACTTCCATCCTTTTATATCAATCAAGTAATAAAAGATACCCATGAGCAAGAAGCATACACCGCCATAAAAGAGGGTCATCGAACTGCTCCATATGTGTTTGATAATTGGGAAAAAGGGATCCATCAACAAGGCTGTGGCCACAAGGAAGCCACCCGTCAGCAGTAGCACTTTCAAACGTTGAACAGGCTCTTTCCGAAGCCGGAGGATATGACCGGCAAAGCTGCCGAGCATTACAGTGACTATGAAGTTCAAACTACTTAATATCCATGTGTAGTGGTAAGACGAATCGAAGCTCCATGTTCCGTTTGTCCAGGTAACTCCATCACGCAAAGAGCCCAACACACAACGGTCTATCTCCTCTGCAATATTAGTTCCCGGTTCATAATTCATGTTACCTACTGTAGCAAAAATCAATAAATAAGCTATGAAGCATAAAACCGTAAAACCAATTTGTGTGCGAAATGAGCACCATACGTAAAACAAAGCCGCTACCACATACCCTACAGCAATCGCCTGAAGTGTATTTGCAAAAATGTGAAATTGCCTGATGTCTAATGCTAATAAATTACCTTGTACCACCCAGCCTAAAAAGAACAAAACAATGAATCGCTTAAAAAGCCGGAAATAGAAATAACGATCTATTTTTTCGCCTTGTTTGTATTTTGACATAGCAAACGGAATGGTGATACCGGACATGAACATGAACAGTGGCATTATCAAATCCCAGAATGCAACTCCCCGCCATTCTACATGAGTGAATTGGTTGGTAATAGGATCCAATGACGGATTATTCTCTATTTCCAGCCAGGTCATAAGAATGGGTTGAAGCATCAACAAGCAGAACAGGTCAAAGCCCCTTAACAGGTCCAAGGAAGCCAAACGTTTATTAGCAGTTGCCATAGGTTATTTCTTTAAAGTAAATTTAATGGATGATTGACTCACGGGCAAATCTGAAGACGCACCTACCTGAACGTCTATACCCAAGTCATTGTACCCGGTTGTTGCTTCCCAACAATCTTTATTACCCAATCGAATGGCATATTCCGGTCGGTCATGTATAGTACTTACCGGATCCGGCAGATACAAATACAATTTGTAATCCCCTATCGCCAAATTAGCAGGTAATGCTACCTTTGCACTTATAGTCGCCACTTTATAGGGCTGCCATTTCCGTGGATCATCCGGCAACGAAGCTACATAAGTAGTCTTTCCATCTTTTGAACGCAAAATCAATTCAACTTTTCTCGCATTAAACGGAGGAGCATAGCCTAAATTCTGCAATGTGATAGCTGCATAAAGCTCACTACCCGGAGCGTGTTTTTCTGAAAACTCCCCTTTTTGCAAAACAATCCTATACCCCATTTCGCGGATAATCCTATCCATACATCCACCTGTGATCCAGGTATCGTTTACCCCTTTGTAATAATCTTCATTCAGATAAGACCAGCGAAGATTACGCATTTCTGCTTGTGCCTTGTCACAATCAGCCGGATCTACCCCTTCTGGCGGACAAGTTTCTCCACCTATCGGCAGATAAAGTCCCTCCGCATTCAAATAACTTTTATCAACGGCTACGTCTGTATAAGTACCATAATCATCAACACTGGCCATGAAACAATCGTTATGATGTCCTATTCGGGCAGCAACTTTGCCACTGAATGCATCCTCTGCTTTGATAGCGGTCTTCACTCCTATATAATTGCGTTTGTAATTGGGTGTCCTCACTTGTACGGCACGGTCTGTCGGCAAAACTTCCAAAATTTTATCCAGTATCGCTTTACGGGCTGCATCATTATTCAGATTATTGGTTGTATAGTACCATTCTCCCCATGAACCGATAAAACCCGCCTGTAATACAGCAATCACATCTTTATCTTCCTGAAGTATAGGTTTGATCTGATCCAGATGTTGCAGGATCACCGAGAGCGGTGCATCCGGTTCATCCATAGCCAGAGAATAAGCAAAACGCAGAATCATTTTTATACCTGCCTTACGGGCTACCCCCATGTCTTGTTTAATCTGTGAGAGGAATGCATCGCTGATCGGTGCATTCTTGAAATCTTTTAGATAATAAAGACGATAGATAAGGGAAATCTGCTTTTGCCGGTAACTACGCAATGTTTGTTCCGAAAGTGCAGGTGTGCCCTTGCTGTCTGTGTATTTGTAGAAACCACGTTCAGGGTTAGGGAACAGGTCATTCGTTGAGATATAATTCACCGTTTTTATCGGGCCAATTACCGTTTCATTAGAACCCTCATCGTCAGCATTCGACTGATTATCACCACCACATGCCGTAATACCCAAAATAAACAAGAAAAGTAATAAGGCCATTAAACTACTTCTTTTAAACATTCTATTTATCATAACCTGGATTTTGTTTTACTTGTCCTTTACCGTCTGTTATGACAGAAAGAGGCAACGGATATAATTCTTTATATTTATTCGCATAAGGGGTTTGAGCTACGTCAATAGCACGCTGTACAAACTTGTCATGACGGATTAAGTCTGCACGGTATTGACCATTCTCACACCAGAATTCATGGCTTCTTTCTGTCAGAATCAGATCGATAAACTTCTCCTGAGTATTGACATCCTCCAATTTCAGAGCTTTCAGTTTAGCGCGTTCACGTATTTTGTTGACATACCCCAAAGCTTCGGTGTAATCTTTTGAAGTTGCTTCCGGTTTCATAACAAGTGCTTCTGCCAATGAAAGGTACACATCTGCATAACGATAAATGATCACATCAATATCAGAATAGCCACCCGAACCTAATACCGCAGGATCATATCCGATCTTCAACGGAATAGGACCTGTTGCCAAAGGTGAGCCGGGAGTATTACGATCCACTACTTCTCCGGCTGCATTTGTGTAATGGCTGAGTAAATAAGTCTTTCGGCTATCAGCAGCCTCAAATGTATCGTAGAACCACCAAGTGCTGGTACATATACCCCAACCGGCTCCCATACCATTTTGGTTAAAATCAGTAGGAAGTGCTCCCATATGCCATTGATTCATGCTCGGACCTTCGCCAGAAGAAGGGATAGCCCAAATAATCTCTTTATTGGCACTCCCTTGTCCACCAAGTTCAAACATAGCAGGATAGTCACTCATTAGTCGGTATCCATATTTGGAGTCCATTAGTTCGCGAGCTAAAGTTTCTACCTTAGTATAGTAATCTTTGTTATTCACCGTTTCATGCAAATAGAGACGGATAAGCAACATTTTAGCCAGCCCTCTGCTGAATTTACCATACTCCGTAGCTCCCGGATAAGGAAGGTGTTCAGAAGCAAACATAAGATCATCTTCAATGAACTTCACCATTTCTCCATGTGACAGTCGTGGCAGAGGAACTTCTTCCAGAGGATTTAGTAAAACCTCAATCGGAGCCACAACCAGAGGTCCATACATATCAAATAAAATATAAGAAAGCATACCACGTGCACATCTGACTTCTGCACTATAACGGGCTTTCAAATCATCTGATAATGAACTTTTTTCAATGTAATCCAGCACGAGCGTACAGCGACTAATTTTATTGGCATATCCGTAAGGTTCTTTATTTTCATAATAAAAGAAAGTCACGCCTTCGGTTTCCGGAAAGAAATTGAGTAACGAACAGTCGTATGCCGGCCCCCATGTTTGGGTCAGAATTTCAGTGGTTGCATCATTAACAAACACCACTCCCCGTTCAGAAGGAGAATGTATTCCATCCCACCAGTTACCACGAAGTGGATAATAACAGGAAAGAACCAGGGCTTTCAGGTCTTCCTCGCTTTTGGGAAAGTTTGAAGGATTGATCTCGGAATAATCTACAGGATCAAGATCAATACAGCTACTCAGGCAGGTACCTATAAATACGATGGCTGCCAGATATGTTTTAATGTATCGTTTCATTATACTTGATTTTAGCGTTAAAAATATCAGAATGAAATATCAACTCCGAAGCTGAATGTTCTCGCATTAGGATATGAAGCGGTATAGTAGTCCGTTTCAGGATCCAAGCCGTCATAAGGAGTGATAATAAAGGCATTGTTTATACTGGCATGTACGCGAAGGTTGGAAATCACTTTAGTTTTTGCCAACAAGTGTTTGGGCAATGTATATCCTAAAGTAATGTTCTGCATACGGATAAACCATGCTTTCTGGTAATAGAAATCACCGGAACTATACGTATTTTCCCATCCCTGAAATGTACTGGGGTTGGTTGTAGACGGATTGTCCCAAGTCCAGCGATCTTTAACCGATCGGAGAGCATTTAAGCCATACCGTGCAATACCGTCACCGGAAATTCCATATTCCATTGCGGTAGGATCTTCCATGATACGGTCAAACATCCCATTGAGGTGGAAACTAAGATCAAAGTCTTTATACTTGAAAGTATTCGTCATTCCTGCCAGCCAGCCCGGATCACTGGTTCCTATTAATTCCATATCGGCATCATCAATAATGTTGTCCGGATGCCCCAACAACTGGAAACGTCCGTTTTCGTCAACCACCGGGTCACCATTTGCATCGCGTACATATCCGTTGATATCTTTGATTACCAATTGTCCCGGAAGCAATAAAGGCTGTGCATCGGGTACTTTTTCACCAATTTGCAGAATATGATCGGCGCGACGGGAGTAAATAGCTCTGATAGGTGCGTCATATTTTTCATATACGCCTGGTTTCCAGTCTGGGGTACGTTCCTTCCAACGGTCTTTGTACTTCGTAAAAGTAAGGTCGGTAGACCAAAAGAAATCTTTAGTTACAATATTTTTGGTATTCAGAGTTACTTCAATACCGGTACTCTTCGTCTTTCCGATGTTCGCAATCACCTGAGTTATAGTCTGATAAGAGTTTAAAGGTTTATAGTTCAAAAGATCTGAAATAACCTTATAGTAATACTCCACAGAACCACTGATGCGTCCATTAAAGAAGCCGAAATCAAGCCCCGCATTCCACTCTGTTGTTGTTTCCCATTTCAGGTCAGGGTTTTCAAGACGTCCTTGAAACACACCGATTTGCTTAGATTTATCCTCTTTATTATAGGCTTCCTGAGCATAGTAACTTGCAAATGCATTCGTACTGATATCGGCATTACCAGTTTGTCCCCAGCTAAGTCTAAGTTTTAACATACTCAACCAGTCAGAAGCTTTCGCCATAAAATGTTCTTCACTAATGGTCCACCCTAAAGCAACAGAAGGAAAATATCCCCATTTGTGGTTTCTGGCAAATACACTGGCACCGTCAGAGCGCAAAGTAGCTGTCAATAAATAGCGGTCTTTTAAGATATAGTTGGCACGAAAAAAATAAGAAAGCATCTTATTTTCCGAACTGCCGGAACCTACTATTTTATTTCCTCCACCGGCTCCCAAATTGTTATAAATAAATCCATCCGTCAGGAAATTATTGTTTCCGGCATTCACTCCTTCATAATTGAATTGTTCGTAAGAAGTTCCTGCCAACAGATTTATTTTGTGGATTTTTGCAAAAGTCTTCAGATAGGTTGCCGTAGCTTCAAGCAAATACTGGTTGTTATCCATACCGTATACACTGGCTACTCCTTGCAGATTGTATCCATTTAAAGTACTTTTAGGCTGATATGTTTTTCTACTTTGGGCAGCACGGTCTATACCTGCATTTACACGCAATGTCAGTCCGTCTAAAGGACGCGCTTCGATAAAGATGTTACCCAATACACGGTCCGTATTACCACGGTCCACATTATTCAATAAAGAATAAGGATTCGGGCGGGTACCAACCAATGGATTGGTAGGGTATTTGCCTGTTTCAGGATCATAAGCCTGTATTTGCGGACCCATTTCGACGGCCGAACGGATAAGGCCTGAATTTTCCCATTTATCCGAACCGAGTTGTGTATTGTCATTAATAATACGGGTCATGGTCAGGTTTAACCCGGCTTTGAATATATTCAAAAACTCCTGGTCAATATTGGCTTTCATCGTGTAACGGGTCATTCCGGAGTTGCATATAATACCTTCATGGTTGAAATAATTGAATGACAACATATATTGAGTTCCCTTATTTCCACCTTGTAAGTTGATGTTGTGTTCCTGAATCAAACCATTCCGTGTTACCAAATCCAACCAGTCTGTACCCGCTCCCGCATTGGCTATTTCTTGTTCTGTGTACGGACGGTTATATCTGATACCATTGACAGGAGACATTAACGCTTCCTCTAACGTTTTTGTACCCCAGGGAGCTACCTTATTATTCCATACCCACAGTTCCCAACTTGTTTTGTTTTTCTCTTCCATCCATTCCGGTAAAGAAAGTAAGTCATAAGTATCCGAATATTTCTGATAAGAGTAATTATAAGAATAGCTAACTTTCGTCTTTCCTTCTTTTCCACGTTTGGTTGTGATGATTACTACACCGTTGGCTGCACGAGCACCATAGATAGACGTAGCACTGGCATCTTTCAATACTTCAATAGATTCTACATCATTAGGATTCAGAAAGTTGAGTACACCTTGTGTTCCTGGGTCCATTTTACGGTCTGAAGAAGCAATCTGGTCTAATTTTGCAATTGGAAATCCATCTACTATATACAACGGATCATTGTTTGCATTGATAGAACCGGCTCCACGTACAAGAATGTCGAGCCCCCCACCCGGCTGTGCACTGTTCTGGCGAACATACAAACCTGCCGCTTTTCCTTCCAGGGCATGACCGATGGAAGAAATGCCTGCCAGTCCCATCTCGTCTGCTTTTATTGTAGAAATAGCTCCTGTCAAATCTCTCTTCTTAACAGTACCATAGCCTACAACAACTACATCGTCAAGCATATTTATATCTTCTTTAAGAACTATCCTCTGCCAATTGTTATTCTTTAAAGAGATCTCCTGAGGAATGTAACCGACGTACGTTACAACGATAGCATCACTGTTGTCTGGCAGTACCAACCGATAATTGCCATCACCGTTGGTTATTGTACCAACCGCTTTTCCTTTGACTTGAATACTGACCCCTATCAGCTGAGCTCCATCTTCTCCTACTACACTTCCTATGATTTCTTTCGGAAGTGCCTTGCCCTTTTGAAGCTTTTGGTTTTCTTGTTTCTTCAAAAGAATCTTCTTGTTGGCAATTGTATAAGTAATATTCGTACCGCTCAATACCTTGTTCAGTACTACTCTTACATCCTGATTCTGCACTCTCACATTTACAAGCCGGTTCACATCCACACTTTGTTCTTCAAAGAAAAATTTGTAGTCTGTTTGCTGTTCCACTTGTTTAATAAAAGTAGAGAAAGGCTGGTTGGTTAAATCCAGAGTAATTGCTTTTTGGGCATACATAGGTAAGGATGCCCACCCACCAAATAGAAGCAAAAAGCTTAAACAGAGTCTTCGTATAAGGCTCGCAGTCATAAGATGCCCTTTTCGTGCTCTTTTCATACGCGTAAGATTTTAATTGTTTAACTAAGGTTTTATGAAATCTCGTTTATATTATACAAAGAGGCAATCGGAGAAAAAAATACTCATTCTTTTTTTATGTTATAAAGCATAGAAAGATTCAGGTTAGGTGTCTATGAAAAGATAGAAAACAAGTTAAATATAAATAGACAATCTCATAATTAGAAAATTTAACCAGGCCCTTCTATTGTTAATTATCGTTTCATTCTTAATATTACAGTGAGTATTCTAACCATCAACCGTCTCTCTATAAAATAAGGGTCAAAGCACAAAGAGAAAAACATATCAAGTATATCCTAACTTAAATAATTAACATAATATTATGAAGAAAGCATTTATTATTATTTTGATCTTATGTTCTGCTGTCTCTGCCATAGCACAGCAGTATGAAACAGCTATAGCACCATTGAAAGGTGAGAAATGGTGGGGCGGTTTGGTTGCGCTGGGTAGTCGTATGCCTTTTACTTCAACAACAGAATGGTACGATTTGAGTAAAAAGAATCTGAACAACCAGATTGTTCCACTGATATTATCTTCTAAGGGTCGTTATGTCTGGAGTGAACAACCCTTTCGTTTCCGACTGCAAAATGACACACTACTTCTTAGTTCTGATTATGAAAAACTAAATGCTGTTTCTACCGGAAAGACACTAAAAGATGCTTATCTGAATGCTTCGGCTCAACACTTTCCACCTTCCCATAAAATACCGGAAGAAATATTCTTCTCCAAACCGCAGTATAATACATGGATTGAGTTGATGTACAATCAGAATCAGATTGACATAGAAAAATATGCCCGAGATATATTGGCTAATGATTTTCCGACAGGTATCTTTATGATAGATGATAACTGGCAGAAATATTATGGTAATTTTGAATTTAAGCCAGAGAAGTTTCCGGATGCAGCAGGAATGATCGACCGTCTGCATAAACAGGGATTCAAGGTAATGTTATGGATAGCGCCCTTTGTCTCTGCAGATAGTCCCGAGTATCGTTTGTTGGCAAAAAAAGGGTATTTGGTAAAGGAAAAAGACGGTATCACACCGGCTATGATACATTGGTGGAATGGCATAAGCGCTTGTTATGATATGACAAATCCGGAGGCAGCTTCTTATCTGGAAGAACAGTTGCTTACTGCTCAAAGAAAATACGGAATTGACGGTTATAAATTTGATGCAGGTGATGTAAACCATTTTACAGGCGAATATGCCTTTCATGATCCGACTGCCAACGCATGTACTTTTTCTCAAAAGTGGGCAGAACTGGGATTAAAATTTCCGTATAATGAATTCCGTACTTCATTCAAGTTGGGTGGTCAGGCAATTGTACAGCGTTTGGGTGATAAATCTTATTCCTGGCATGCTTCCTCGTTGTTAATTCCTGATATGATAGCGGCTGGTTTATTAGGGCATGCTTATACCTGTCCTGATATGATCGGTGGTGGAGAGTTCGGTTCATTTTTGAATATTGATACCGATAAATTCGATCAGGAATTGATTGTGCGTTCTTGTCAGATTCATGCATTCATGCCAATGATGCAGTTCTCAGTAGCTCCCTGGCGCATTCTTGACAAGAAACATTTGGATATATGTCGTAAATTTGCTCAATTCCATGAACAGATGGGAAGTTATATTTTACAAGTAGCTATACATGCTTCTCAGACAGGTGAACCCATTGTGCAACATCTGGAATATGCATTTCCGCATCAGGGATTTGCCGATTGTCATGATCAGTTCATGTTAGGCGATAAATATATGGTAGCTCCTATGGTAACAAAAGGAACTCATAGGACTGTAAAACTACCTAAAGGAGAATGGCGTGATGATATGGGTAAGAAGTTCAAAGGTCCGAAAACAATTGAAATAGAAGTTCCATTAGAACGTTTGCCTTATTTCGAACGTATTCAATAAAACAAACTATCTTTTCTGCCCGATTCATTGATTTATGTCAACTGATTTTGTATTTTTGCAAATATTATCAATTACTACTTATCAGAACACGTTATGGATCTATTAAAAGAAACAGTAGATGCTGTTGTAAATTCCCGATTTCCGGAAATGAGTAAAAAGGGGCGCGAACTGTTGGCAGAAGTCCTGATACGCAAAGAAAGTAATAAGGGAGAAATTGTGCTAAATGAAGGGCAGGTTTCCCATAATTTAATCTTCGTCGGAAAAGGTATGCTTCGCCAGTTCTATTACAAAAACGGAAAAGATGTTACTGAACATTTTTCGTACGAAGGCTGTATCGTGATGTGTATTGAGAGCCTACTAAAACAAGAGCCTACCCGACTGATAATAGAGGCATTGGAACCATCTACCATCTTCCTCTTTCCCTACAATGCGTTGCAAAGATTGGTAGAAACATCACCGGAAATCAATATGTTCTATCGAAAGATACTGGAATATTCGCTTATCGTTTCACAAGTAAAGGCAGATTCCTGGCGCTTTGAAACAGCACATGAACGCTATAACCTACTACTCGAGCATCATCCGGAAATTATCAAACGGGCACCACTATCGCATATAGCCTCCTACTTGCTAATGACGCCCGAGACACTAAGCCGGGTACGGTCGGGAGTATTGTAGAAAACACCTATTAACTCCGCCTGTACTCTTTGGGAGACATCCCAACATAATGCTTAAAGTATTTGCCAAAAAAAGACTGATTGGCAAAATGAAGATATTCGGCTATCTCTTGTACACTCATTTCGGAGGATTTGAGCAAAGCACGTGCTTCAAGAATTACAAAATTATCAATCCATTCACCTGCCGTTTTGCCACTCACTTCTTTCACTACTCCCGAAAGATGCTTGGGAGTAAGGCACAACTTATTGGCATAGAATATTACAGAACGCTCCATCTTGTAACAGGCAGACACCTCACGCATAAATTTTTCAAAGAGTTCTTCCTTACGCGACTTGGGACGAATTTCATCAATGGGCATATGCTTGCGGCAAAAGTTATAAAGATCATAAAACATAGCCGAAAGAATCCCTTTGGCTATCTCCTTACGAAAAACATTGTCTTTCATTTTCACCTTCTTCCATAAGAAAGAGTGATATTCCAGCATACAATCCTGCTCGGCTTTATTCAATGGTACACAAGGATGCTCTTTGATATAAAACATAAAAGAAAGTAATTCTTTCATCTGCGTAAAGGCCCTGTCTATAAACTGAGGGGAGACGGCGATATAAATAGCACTAAAATCATCACTGACACCCAAACTTTGAATAATCTGATCAGGAAGGGTCATCAGCAAAGTTCCGGCAGTTACTTCAAACTCTCTCAGATTAACTCCTACTTTTCCCACTCCGGTAAGGCAAACGGCTATCACAGCAGCATTAATACGATTAGGAAACTCGTCCATAGGAACATCCGAGACATCATCGAATATAGCAAAATCGTTATCTATAAAATCAATCCTCCGCAATCCCTGTACAGAGGATATATTCACTTGTGGAATTACTTCATTCTCCATTTTATCGTATCTTTTTCGCAAATATATATATTATTTCCATTTATATTAGCCTATATCTCAAATAAAGCGAAGAATAGAACAATTATAAGAAACCGTTTTGATTTTTATGAAGAATCCTTTTTGCTTCATCTCGGGCTTCTTCAGCCTTCTTTTTCGCTTATCTGCAACTTTGTTTTTAGTCACATAGCCCGCTATGCTCCTAAAAACAAAGCCGCAGCTAAACAAAAAATAAGACAAAATAAACTCCGAATAAAAATCAAAACAGTTTCTAAATCCAAAAAAATGCCATGCGTTTTTATTTCGCATGGCATTCATTCTGTATTTACATAACGTATAATCAGTTCATTATCTTAATACCGATAAAATAAGTCCTGGGCTGTGTAGGCCCATAGAAATAGCCTGAATCACGAAATTCCCCTTTATCAAGATCTTTCTGGAAACTATTGAATATATTTTGTACACCACCATTCAGTTGTAGTTTGATATGATCGTGTAGTATAAAAGTATAGTTTAGTTTCAGATTAAGATCGAAGAATTGAGGAGTGTGTTCCATACGATCTTCGGGAATATAACCTGCCATATGGGGTACAATCATCTTTCCGGTATAAGTACCCGACAGAGAAAAGTCAAAGTGCTTGGTAGGTGCAGAGGTAAAAGTAAAGTATCCGTAATAATCGGGCGTACGGGGCATACGGCGGGTAGTCAGTGCAGGTAACCCCTCTTCTCCGATTGCGTCACGCCACACCACATCATGAGTATAACGGCTACGCTGTGCCGTAAAGCCTAACTGGAATTGAGCTTCACGCCCATGAGCAATCTTCGCATCAAGATTCGCACCATAAACACGTGCCCCATGAGCATTACGACGTTCTTTAATCATATCTCCGTTTTCATCTTCACCAATATCCGTCAGTGTAAATACATGACGCAGATCGGTATAAAAGCCTTCCAACAATATATTTGCCTGCCAGTGTCCTATAGGTAATGTCCAGTCCACAGAGCCACTGTAACTATTAGAACGCTCCTCACGCAAATTGTCTGCCAGCTTAATCTGAATACCTTCACCTCCTACGGCCGTCACATGGAGATCTTCGTCATAAGCCTGTGGAGCACGGAAACCGGTAGAATATGTGAGGCGCGCCTGAAGATTATCCATCGGTTTATAAAGCAGGTTGACACGGGGACTGAAAATCAGTTTATCAATCAGGTTGTGCTTATCCATACGCAAACCCACAAGCATCGTAAGCTGTCTCATACGCCATTCATTCTGAACAAAAGTACCGGCTATGCGAACATTTTGTTTCATATCGCGGTGATACCCGGTCATGACATCATGCAAGGCATTATCCTGGTATTCAAAACCGCCGGTAAAAGTAGCCGGTGCAAAAAAACAATTATTCATCTGCCCCACATACATGCCACCCAGTACCCAGGTAAGATCATCTGTTTTACCATACGCATTGAGATTCTTCTGAGCACCATAATAGCTGTTACGATCAGTATGCTGGATGGAACCGTACAAAGACATTTTATGTTTTGCTTCATTCCAGTAATGATCATAACTCAATCCACCACTATTAATAATGTGTTTGGTCTGCTCTGTTATATCGGTTTCATGTGGTTGCAGATTAAACTTGTTTCCACCACGACGAAACTCATTGGTAGTGTGATACTCTATATTAATACGGCTATTGTACGAAGGACGATAGTAAGCACGAAGCCCAAAAGTATTCATATTCAATTTACCCAATTCGGAAAAGCCATCACCATCAGCATCATAAGGATTACGATTACGATACGTTTCGTACAAAGCAATACCATACGTATTATCTTTGGCAACGAGAGAGACATTACCACCCATATATTGTTCCCAGGACTTGCCATTCATATTTGACATCATGCTGGATACCTGAAAAGAATTACTGACAGGATCTTTAGTGATAATATTGATAGTCCCTCCTACGGCATTAGCACCAAATAAAGCAGAGCCGCCACCACGCACAATTTCTACACGTTCTACCATATTCACCGGAATTTGTTCCAGCCCGTATACCCCTGAAAGGGCACTAATGACCGGACGACTGTTTATCAGAATCTGTGAGTACGGGCCTTCCAAACCATTGATACGTACTTGCGGAAAGCCGCAATTCTGACAGTTATTCTCTACACGAAGTCCCGACTGGTAATTCAGCGACTTGGCAAGATCGGTAGAGTTTACCGTTTCAAATAGCTTTGCACTCATCACATTAACTACAACAGGAGCTTCCCGGCGACTAACTTCATTACGATTGGCAGAAACCACTACTTCATCAGTCATGAAACTCTCTTCTTCCAATTGGAAATGAAGAACAGCCGTAAAGTCCTTACTCACAGCTACTGTCTTCTCCTGACTTTTATAACCCATAGCTTGTACCCGTAGTGTATATTTACCCGGAGCAAGGTTACGAAACTCAAACTGCCCCTCATCATTAGAGACAGCACCGGATGTACGAAGCTTTTCGGGAACAGCACCACCATTATAACCAACCACACGTACAGTGGCATAAGGAATATTCTCTTCGGTTCCTTTCACAATAACGTGACCGGAAATCATATTGCCCTCCTTAATAGGATTGACAGCATAAGTAATCATGCTCAGGCATAGAAGCATAAGCAGGATGATGTTTTTTTTCATTCTGAAATAACAATATTATATATAATAAATTGAAAGAAAAAAGGAATAAATAATTTAATAAACAATGCCAAGAATACACTGAATGCATCTTGTATCTGTGCAGATGATTTGTACTTTATGATTACAAAGTTACAGAACGTACCCAATACGTCTCTTCTACAGCAAAACTATTAAATTATCATTTTCAAGCCCGGATTGCAGGCGGAGCACGAAGAGACAGTACCCGCAAATGTATTCCTGACACAACAGGAATCTCCGGCTGTACTTCCACGTAGAAAAGTAACGGACGTACAGGATCTATTACATTAACCGGTATATCAGCTTCCAGCGAATGGAAAGAAGACAAACGGTTAATTACAACAATCTCGGTTTTAGAGTGGGTATGTTTGCCATGACTGGGGTGAGAGTGAACTATCATGACACCATTGACATAGTGTACATGGGTAAACATCGTAATGCCTGCCTGATACACAGTAAATAGCGTCAGCAACAGAAGGGATGATAGAACTCTTTTTACACGTCTCACCTGTTATAGTCTCTTTATTTAAAAATTGAGGTGCAAAGATAAGCATTATCTCAAAGATTTTTAAATAAAAAGGATATGTATTTAACAAATCATCTATAAGAGCCTGTTTAAATTTTCCTCTTAAAAGTTTTTATCAGTTTATTTTGAGTTTATTTTCGGTCTGTTTCCCTGTTTTTACTCGTCAGATAGCCCGCTATCCTCCTCATAAAACCAGAAAAACATCCTCAAAAATAACTCTCAAAATAATACTGAGCAAAATTTAAACAGGCTCTAAATAAGTACAAAGTTCTTCGAGATACTTCTTATCCGTTTCATCAAAAGTGCTCAGCTGCTCACTATCAATATCGAGCACTCCCCACACCTCACCGTCTTTTAGCAACGGCACTACAATTTCCGAACGAGACAGAGAGCTACAGGCTATATGTCCCGGAAAAGCATCTACATCAGGCACAATCAGTGTCTGCTTCTCCTGCCAGGCAGTACCACAAACCCCTCTCCCCTTACGAATGCGTGTACAAGCAATAGGTCCCTGAAAAGGAGCAAGCACCAACTCATTCTCCTTCACCAGATAAAACCCAACCCAAAAGAAACGAAAAGCCTCCTTCAAGGCAGCAGTAACATTAGCCAGGTTGGCTATCAAATCAGTCTCTCCCTCAACAAGAGACTTTATTTGTGGCAACAAAGAAGAATATTGCTCTCCCTTACTACCGGATACAAGAATTAAATTTTCAGACACGGCGAGAATAATTAGTGATTAGTGAGTAGCGATTAGTGATAAGTGAGCAGGTGAGTAGTGATTAGTGATTAACAACTACACTATAGTCCGCATGGAACTAATCACTTATCACTATTTAAACAGTTTTTTATAATCTCTCTCTGCAGCCGGCAGCGTCCAGTTCTCAGGAATAAACTTCCACTGATTCAAAGCACGAGGATTGAGTGTACCTTTCTTCTCAATGTAATTCATCAGATAATAGCGCAAATCTTTATCTGTGGAAAAGATAATACGGTCTTTCAACTCATTCTGAGGGATACCTGCACCTTTTGTCAGCAATTCACCTCCCCCATTGCCACGATAAGAGTTGAGAGCCACCTTATAAACCTTATCCATACTGAAAGGGGTACCGTCTGCCATACTGATAATCGTCACTTTTTCCCCTTGGGGTTTCGTTACATCTACTGTATAAATGATGCCCGCAGCAGAATCAAAATTAAAGCTGAAATTCTGAAATGAAGCACGATCTTCTGCCCCTTCACGACGTTTCTTCTTAAACCACAACAAATGATCATCGGGAGATTTCATCTGATTAGTCCACATGTAATAAGAAGCTTCAAGAACGTCTTTTATCTCCCTACCGGAAAGTGTCATCACATAAAGCATATTCTCATACTTATATAGATTGAACATATCACTGACATGGATATCACCTTTTTTAATCTCGGCATCAAATGACAACGGAGCGGTAAAGGAAATATCAGCACCCGTTATATCAAGTTGCAGGGAATGAATAAAATCAATAAAGGCCGAAGAGCCAAAATAGGCCGGACGGGTAGATATATCTTCAGTAAAAGTACCTATCTTTTTTGATACAAACTGATCTACTGCATTATACTGAGAAGCAAACTCTTTTATAAAATCCTCGTTGATGCCATAGTCTTCTGTGGGAGTAAGCACTCCTTCAATCTGTTTACTCTGCACTTTACCATCTTTCAACTTCATCGTCACATCCACATTGGAAACTACAATTCCATTACTGGCCGGATCAATAACCAACACAGAATCACCCACGACGTTCACAATCTTTTTACATTCACGGGCATGGTCATGTCCCATCAATACAATATCAAAACCGGGAACGTTTTTTGCCACATCCAATGATGCATTCTCATTGTATTTGCCAGACATACGAAACGCATCCTGTCCGGCATGAAAAAGTCCGATCACAATATCCGGATTCTCTTTCTCACGGATAATCTTCATCCATTTCTGTGCCGTTTGCTCCATATCATCGAAGCGAAGCCCCTGCCACAGATTTTCTGAAAGCCATGCAGGAATAGCAGGGGTAATCATGCCCAATACTACTATTTTAACTCCATCACGTTCCAATACTTTATAAGGTTTCAGATGAGTTTCACCAGTGGCAGTATCAATAATGTTTGCACCAAGCACAGGAAAGTTACATTCGCCAATCCAACGATCAAAAACACCACGACCGGTTTCTACATCATGATTTCCCATATTACCGGCATCATACTTCATATAGTTCATCATTTCAGCACAGAGATGTGGAGAAATCGTATCTATATAATTATAATAATAAGCAGTAGGTTGACCTTGCAAAATATCACCGTTATCAAGTAAAATTAGATTATCCTTGTAGGTTTCACGTTCCTTCTGCACCAACGCATAAATTCGCGCCAGACTTCCTCCCCATTCTTTTTGGGTAATGAAATTATAGGGATAATAATTACCATGTACATCACTGGTCTGTACTATTTTCAATTTCACCTCACGCTCTTGTGCCGGCAACGCCAACATAAAGCATAACAGCAAGGTATAAATAGAAACAATTCTTTTCATAAGATTATAATGTTATAATGTTATAGAGTTATAGAGTTGTAATGTTATAGAGTTCTAAGTTATAATGTTATAATTGAGATATTGACGTTATTGACTTTAAAAGAGTTATGTGGTCATCACATTATATAACTCTTTATAACCCTATAACTTTATAACCCTATAACTTCTCCCTATGTGACCGGCATTGAAAATACAAAACGGGCTCCTTCGGTATAGTCCGGATCCACCCATATCTCACCACCCCATTTCTCAACAGTGAGTTTACAGATGGACAATCCCAATCCTGTCCCTTGTGCATATTCGTCTAATTTTTCAAAGCGTTCAAATACTAACTTTTGTTTCTCCTTTGGAATGCCACAACCGGTATCAGTCACAGAGAAAAAGGCTAACTTCCGCCCTTCATCTACCGAAAAGCCCAAAGTAATAACACCATCTTGTGTAAATTTAGCTGAGTTAGAGAGCAGATTAATAATTACCTGCTGCAACCGCTGTACGTCTGTATTGATTACAAATTTTTCATATTTACTGGTGAATACAAACTTATTATCAGATTTGCGGGAGAAATCTACGGAAGTCAATACCTGCTGGCACAACTGAACTACATCACAAGGTTCTTTTGTCATCCTCACCCTATCCGCATCCAACCGGGAAAGATCGAGTATATCATTTATTAATCGGAGTAACAAGTCCGAATTAGATTTAATAATTTCCGAATACCCCTTTCTATCTTCATCAGAACTTCCTTCGGCAGTTAACACATCCGAAAAGCCGACAATAGCATTCAGCGGAGTACGTATCTCATGGCTCATATTGGCTAAGAAGGCACTCTTCAGCCGGTTAGATTCTTCGGCACGATCTTTGGCTTCGCGCAAATCGACTTCCGACCTTTGCAAGTCATCCTTCAAACGTTTTGTTCTGAAATAGAAAAAGAGTGAAACGATCAGTCCTCCTGCTAATATTACAAATATACTGATCGCTGCCCATATCTGATACATATATTCCTGATAAAAGGATACGGGTTTACCAACTATCTCCACATGAAAAGGAAGAGATTTTATATTCAGTTTCAAATCCTTCACTTTTTTATAGTCAAGCACAGGTTTACTGCCCACTATCTCTACATGACTGATCGTATCTTTAGGATTATCCAGCATACGAATAGCCTCATGAGCCATTTCGCGACCGAAAGAACGATAAGCAGGAATTACTCCCCCAATAGCCCAATACCCCAATCCAATGGAAGCCGGAGTAAAAGCAGGTACTGTAGGATTAGCCTCCATCATCATATAAGTGGCATTGCGCATAAAATAGCTTTCATTCATATCCACACGCCAGGTTCCCACCATTACCGCTGTGTTTTCGGGTAACTTCTGAAACTGATCCAGTATGGTATAAATTGTATTGGAACGCCCGTCCAACAATATCAAATCCATATCCGGGAACTTCTTCATTTTCTCTCTCACAAGTGCCTGCATGGCAACTCCCCCGTATGTGTTATCAGATATGAAAGCGATATGACGTGTATTGGGATAGAAGTGTTTAAGTAATTGTATATTAGCCTCAATGTCATATTCATAGACAAAGCCCGCCTTCACTTTGTGGTGTCCGAGATCATCGGAAAAAAAATCTACAGACTCAGGCATCCATTCTTTCAGATTGATTGTATCTTCCGGCAAAATCACTGCATTACGGCTGGTCAAACTGCACATAGCCGGTATTTGTGCCACCAATGAGTCTTCCTGTGACAAATAAGATGCCCATGCCTCCTGGCCCAATAAGATAATAAGTTCCGGTCGTTGAATACCTGTATATTTAGAAAGTATCTGCTGCATCATTCCCTTCCACTGAGGAGCTTCCGAAAAACTTTTGCAATTCATATTCTCAATCTCAATATTGTACTTACCACCACATTTCGTATACTCATCCATGAAGTCGGAAATGGTTACTGAAGTCTGATGAGCAGCCGGATTATAAGAGCAAATAATCAGAATAGAGGGGGTTTCCTGAGCCGCATAGTCCACCACCGGCCAAAGAAAAACAATGGGAAGGAAGAGGAAAAAGACATATCGGATATATGGCAACATATTTATATATACACATTTTTTGTGGCTGCAAATATACTAAAAGTTAGCAATTAATAGGAGATTAATATGTACATTTGTCAACGAATCATTATAAAAACATTTATGGAATTATTTCACAAGATGATTTCTGCTGCTTTGAACATATCAGAGAAGCAGGTCAGTAACACTTTGAATCTACTAAAAGACGGCGCTACTATTCCTTTTATCAGCCGTTATCGTAAAGAAGTTACAGGAGGCCTGGATGAGGTACAGGTAGAAAACATAAAAACCCAATACGACAAACTCTGTGAGATAGCCAAACGTAAAGAGACCATTCTTACCACTATCAACGAACAGGGTAAACTGACTGCCGAACTGCAAAAGCGTATTGACAGTACCTGGGATACTACTGAATTGGAAGACATCTACCTCCCCTATAAGCCCAAACGCAAAACCAGAGCAGAAGCCGCCCGCCAAAAGGGACTTGAACCCCTTGCAATGGTACTGATGCTACAACGCGAAAACAATCTTGAAGCCAAAGCTGCCACCTTTGTAAAAGGAGACGTGAAAGATGTGGAAGATGCCTTGAAAGGTGCGCGCGACATTATAGCTGAACAGGTAAATGAAGACGAACGTGCGCGTAATGCCATACGTAACCAGTTCAATCGTCAAGCTACAATCAGTGCCAAAGTGGTGAAAGGCAAAGAAGAGGAAGCTGCCAAATACCGCGACTACTTTGATTTCTCCGAACCGTTAAAGCGCTGTACTTCGCATCGGTTACTGGCCATCCGCCGTGCCGAAGCAGAAGGTTTGCTAAAGGTATCTATTACCCCGGATGACGAAGAATGTATCGAGAGACTCGAACGCCAGTTCGTTCGTAGCAATAACGAATGTGCCCGACAAGTAGCAGAAGCGGTACAGGACTCTTACAAACGACTACTAAAGCCCTCCATCGAAACAGAATTTGCCGCCATGACAAAAGAGAAAGCCGACGAAGAAGCGATTCGTGTATTTGCCGAGAATCTTCGCCAATTGCTCCTTGCCCCACCATTGGGGCAGAAACGGGTATTGGGTATAGATCCCGGATTCCGTACAGGATGTAAGGTAGTATGTATGGATGCACAGGGCAATCTGCTGCATAATGAAAATATCTATCCTCATCCACCGGTAGACAAGAAGAAAGAGGCGGCAGCCAAGCTACGTAAAATGGTAGAAGCCTATCAAATAGATGCCATCGCCATCGGAAACGGTACAGCCAGCCGGGAAACGGAATTCTTTGTTACCACCCAGCAATTCGACCGTCCCTTACAGGTATTTGTTGTCAGTGAGCAAGGTGCTTCCATCTATTCAGCTTCTAAAATAGCCCGTGATGAGTTCCCCGAATATGACGTAACCGTACGTGGTGCCGTTTCAATAGGACGCCGATTAATGGATCCGCTTGCCGAACTGGTAAAAATTGATCCGAAATCCATCGGTGTGGGACAGTATCAGCACGATGTAGATCAAACCAAACTAAAAAAAGCACTTGATCAGACAGTAGAGAATTGCGTAAACCTGGTAGGCGTTAACCTCAATACAGCCAGTAGTCATCTGTTGACCTATATCTCCGGATTAGGACCGCAGTTGGCACAAAACATAGTGAACTACCGTGCCGAAAACGGTGCTTTCGACTCACGCAAAGCATTAATGAAAGTTCCCCGCATGGGTGCAAAAGCATTTGAACAATGTGCCGGCTTCCTCCGTATTCCACAAGCCAAAAATCCTTTGGACAATACAGCCGTACATCCCGAAAGTTATTGCATCGTAGAGCAAATGGCTAAAGATATGAAATGCAGTGTTGCTGAATTGATTACCAATAAAGAGTTACGCAGCAAAATCAATGTATCAGCTTATGTCACTCCAACAGTGGGTATGCCTACTCTGCAGGACATCATGCAGGAGCTTGAAAAGCCGGGACGTGATCCACGCCAAACGATCAAAGCCTTTGAATTTGATAAGAATGTACGTACCATCAATGACCTCCGTGAAGGAATGATACTTCCGGGAATTGTTGGTAATATTACCAACTTTGGCGCCTTTGTAGATATAGGTATTAAAGAGAACGGACTGGTGCACCTTTCGCAATTAGCCGAGCGTTTCATTTCCGATCCTACCGAAGTAGTATCTATTCATCAACAAGTGATGGTAAAAGTAATGAGCGTAGATAATGAGCGGAAACGCATACAACTAACGATGATTGGCGTAGAGCAAAACTAAAGTAAATATCTTGATTATCTTAAAACAAAAATCGCCCGATTCACTTCCTAAGAATGAACCGGGCGATCTCTTATTTATATCTATTTGTCCGTTAAGCCATCATAGCCTGTCCGCCAAATACACCAGCCAAGGCACTTGCCACAGCTATAACCACTTTCAAAATCGTATTCCAAATCGTCTTTTTCATTCATAGGAAGTACGAACAACAGGAAGTGTTAAACTAATTGGTTGAGGATTAACTTTTGAAACATATTCATCTGTATAAGTGAAAGAAAAGCCATCTTCATCCTCAATCAAAACACCTGCTAATTGATTACTAATATAGATTTCTGCTTTTTTCATAACTCATCTCTTTTAATGGATACTACCCCTACCTGGCTACCAAATAAACTAAGTACCTGATTTACCTTATCTAACCGAAGAGACTCTTTCCCCTGTTCCAACTCACGTACAAAACGCAATCCTACACCTGCTTTCTCTGATAGATCTACCTGTGTAAGCCCTGTTTCTTTACGCATTTGCTTTACGTATTCCGCTATCGTTTGATTTTCCATATTATACCCGTTTGGGTACAAATATAATGAAATGTTCTCACTTTTATACCCATACGGGTATATTCTTACTCCCATCAGATAAATTATCAATGGAAGATATGTAAATAGAAATATTTCTTCATAAACAGAATATAAAGTGTACTCAACATGAATATGTTCCCTAAGAAATACCAGTAACCATACGCCTGGAAATAGAAATAACCCACTATTACCAATGCTTGTATCACCATATACACAGAAGAAACTACCACATGAGGTACCTTCAGTTCATTTGCCATAATCTGATACAGATGCTTCCGATGTGGTAAACCAATATTCTCATGTAGCATCAAACGATGAATGATAGTCAAAACGCTGTCAACACCATATACCACAAGCAGAACAATCCAACTAAGATTCTCAGTTTGGACTACTAGTTTACCAATAAGAAAAAGGATAATGAATGCAATACTTACAGAGCCTACATCACCGGCAAAACATTTCGCACGCTTCCTGAAATTGAAGAAATTGAAAACAACAACAGCACAAAGTGACGTATAGATAAAATCAGCCTCTACGAAAGAGATTATCTTTGTATTGATATATGCCAATGCTCCCAGAACGACCAGGGAGTAACCTCCGGTGATCCCATTGATTCCATCCATAAAGTTATAAGCATTGATGATACCCGTACAAATAATTAACGCTACAAGAATTGTCCACCAAGGAAGAGAAAACAGGCCCCACTGATAGAACATCAAAGCCATAGCAGAGAAATGGAATACCAATCGCAGTGCCTGAGAAGTAGATCGGATATCATCAATAAAGCTGATTAAGGTGATCAGTGTCAGGGCAAGCATGAACCAGGGATATTCGAAATGGTTCGTAAGGAAATAAGCTAATACACCAAAATAGAAGATAATTCCCCCACCCCGCAAAGTGATCCGGGTATGCGAACTACGTTCATTAGGTTTGTCGATGATATTGCATTTATCAGCAATACGGAAATAAAAAAGTTCTGCCAGGAAGAGCAGAACTAAGACTATTAAATAATACACGGCTTTATATATTTAAAAAGTATCTTCAATCGTAAGTCGTTAATCGTCCAATTGTAAATCATTCAAAGGACTTTATTGTTTTTATTAATCCTTCTTTTGCAGTAACAGGCATTTTATCTATCCCCAAAGTTGCTTTTATCTTTGCGTTACTTACTACATAATTTTCTGTTAACTTCCGCAGACGTTCTGTATTCAATGGCAAATGGAGCAAAGTACCAAGCCTGGCACATCCTTCCATCATCCCCCTATTTATTTTCCAAATGTGAGGTTTCTTTCCCATCACCTCACACATAGTAGCTATCAACTCATTAGTAGACAATGCTTCATCATCTCCCATATGATAAATACCACTTTGAACGTCTTTCGTCAATAGTCCTTCTACCACATAGCAAAGATTATCTATCGAAGTAAACGAACGACGGTTCTCAAAACTACCCAAAGGCCACGGAATACCTTTCTTTACTACATTATACAACAAATTCAGATTCCCTTTATTTCCCGGTCCATGTATCATACAAGGTCTTAATATATAAACCTGCTTGTTTAATTGACAGTGGACAGTGGACAATGGACAATTAGCTGCGCTATCATGCTGCATAGCAACTGTCAATTGTCCACTGTCAACTGTCAATTTACTAAGAATGTACTCTTCCGCCTTGATCTTACTTTCTCCATAAGGACCAACTGGAGTCGGAATCACGTCTTCGGTCAGTATATCCCCTACTACACTATCGGCAGCAGCTTTTACAGAACTGAAGAAAATGAATTTCTTAGCTGATGACTGCAGAAAGAAATCAAAGATCTTCTGAGTTAAACCTGTGTTGATATCAAAATAGGACTGTGAAGCAGATTGTTTTTTAGTGTCATGAGCTTTCCCAGCAAGATGAATGATAGCATCAAACTTCGGAAGATTCTGAAAAGCAAAAGATTCCGGTTTTATATCCTCCCATGAGAAGGTCTTTATTACTCCTTCTTTTTCCAGAGCTATAATATCCAGTCCATAAAGGGTGTGTTGTACTTTTAAAGTAGATACAAGATTCGAACCCACGAAACCATGAATTCCCGTAATAAGTATATTCATTCTTTTACCAATAACAATTCAAATACTTTCACTAAATACTTCAAAAATAAAAGTGGAAAACAAGTCCAAATACCATTTTCTTTACATGCCCTGACTATCTCTTTGTTCAGTAAAATATTACTTTTTATAGACGCAGTACTGGTACCTCCCGTACGCATTTTCATAAAATCAAATGGTAAGTATTTACTTTTCAACTGATGTACATACAAGAAACGAATAAGGAGCTCATAATCAGCAGCTATTTTATAATCGGTCTTATAGTAACCAAACTCTTCAAAATATTTTCGATAAGTGAAAAAAGTGGGATGAGCAGGCATAAAACCAAATCGAAACATCTCAGGAGTAAACCTCTTAGAAGAGTAATAACGTACTGTTTTATCTAAATTCTGAGGATTTACAAAACGCACATCTCCATAAACAGCTTGTACATCACTATTTTTAAAGGCTTCAGCAACCCTCATTATAGTATCTCTCCTATGATAAAAATCATCAGAATTAATTATGCCGATAATATCTCCGGTAGCCATCCGGATACCTTTATTCATGGCATCATAAAGTCCATTATCTTTCTCACTAATCCATTTTAGTCGGCCATGAAACAAAAGTTCATACTCTTTTATTATATCAACCGTTTTATCTTGAGAACAGCCATCTACAATAATATATTCAATATCTGGATAAGTTTGAGATAAAACCGATTGAATGGTATCACGAAGAGTTCCGTTACTATTAAAAGTAACAGTAATGAGAGAAAATTTCATTCTATAATATTACTTCCTTATTATGAGCATATTACTTACAAAGAATATCATCATAAATATTCAAGTATTCCTTAAAGCGTTCAAAAGCATCATAGCATCTATTAGCTCTTTCTATGCACATCTTTCTTAGTACAGTTATATCCTTCATTGTTATTAACTTCACGGCATCGGCTAATGCAGGAACAGACTTAACACTCACTATAGCACCACATGGTTGCTCTTCGCCAATTGCTTCAACACTCCCTCCAGTTTTAAATGTTATTACAGGTGTACCACAGGCTAATGCTTCAAGATTTGTTGTGGGAAAATTATCTTCTAATGTAGGATTGACATATACATTAGCTAATGAATAAAATTGTGCCAATTCATCTATACTTTCAGTACGTTCAATACCTATTATTTCCGGGGGAAGTCGTTTCTTCTGAGCTTTTGTTACACCTATAATTATAATCTGGTAAGCATCAGCGGGGAGATAATCTATTAACCCAACTAAGTATTTCAATCCTTTTCTTTCATTCCATATACTGGCAACTCCTAAAACAACTTTTCTATTCCCCAATCTATATCTTTCAAGTAGTTCACCGGTAGATCGGGGATAGAACTGTTTCAGATTCACACCATTATTAATAACTGTTATCGGAAATATTTTCAAGAAAGAATCCCTTACTAAGTCAGCCAACCACGATGAAGGGGTAACTATTCTCAATATATTCAACTGAGATATCAACTCTTTCTTATGTACATAATTCTCCAAAGAACGATCCAATAACAAGCTTTTAGGATAGCTGTGTTTCTCCGGACATGAATAGCAACCTGTCATCCAACGAGTACAACCGACAAAATCAAAATGGGTACAATGCCCTGTAAAACTCCAGCAATCATGCAAAGTCCAGATTATAGGAGTACGTGAAGCAATTAAATATTTAAATAAAATATCCAGATTTAAGTAATACCCATGCATATTATGAAAATGTATTACATCTGGTTTTATTTCCCTTATATAATCCACAAGTTGTTCTGTGGGCTTTCGCCTTACAAATCCATCATTATCAAAAAGCCTTGCAGCAAATACATTTATCAATAAATCCTGATCACGACCTATGTGATAGGTTATACTGGTACTTAGTTGTTTCCCACGACCATAGGCAATATAGCTTTTCCATCCTTTTTGAATGACTAAATTAGCGATCTCTTCCGCTATACGTCCGGTTGAACCAGAATTACAAATAGTGTTTATCTGTAAAAGTGTGGGCATACGTTTAAATTTATAATTATACTTCCTGCAAAGAACTTCATCAGACAAAGTCTGTTCATCTTGCCGATATCTATGATTGAGTAAAGCCAAGAAACATTTTTGAACCTATAAAAGCGATGAGCGTATTTATTACATACTTATTTTACATCAACGAATGAAATTATAACATAAGTGAGTCAAAAATCATACAAAAAAAAATACACACTCTATTCAAAAATATTATTATAGCAAAGTCACATACAGGTAGAATAGAATTAATTATAATGAATTAATCTCTTACATGATTGCGGCTCAAAATCCAAGAAAAAAAACATTTATTACCAATGATTATCAAAAGAAACAGTAGATTCCAAAGTAGTGCTTGACGTAATAATGAATTCAATAGATAAGGTATAGGCAAAGTCTCTAAATATTTACAAATTATCGGAGATAAAAACTGATGAAAAGTTAATATTACAAACGTATTCTGCCCCAAATATTTAAATATATTTTTTATTTTGAAATTACACAAGTCAATATAATGAGAAAGATACAATATCCCTCCAATTCCGGTTAACGCACCAATATATCCAAGGATATATCTTCCGATCTGATTTACCACCAAATCTAACCGAGGAACATTTATAAGAAACATAGTAAAATTCAAAAGTAAAAAAACAGACAATAAAAGTATACTCCTTTTCTTACTACTCTCTATTATTGTAAAAATATATATCTTCAGATTATTTCCAATACCATAAAAAAACAAAGTAGAAAAACAACCTCTAAGCCCAGTATGCCCAATAACCACTAATAAGAATGACAATACCTTTAGCTATATCTACAAAATTTACCCGAGATATTTACATACCCAACTTTATTGTATTATTAATGATTCTCTTTGCAATACCATTTACATATACTAAAGATTTGTATAGCATTTTATTTGCCTTCGCGCTATATCCTTGAAATCCATTTCCATCACATTTTTTTTCAAAGACATATAATATTCTAAATTGGTTATTTTAATTATAGCATTCTTTAAAGAAACAGGATCATTATAACGAAAAACAATTCCATTACAATCATTTTTTACTATTTCTTCAACACACCCCACTCTATCGCTGACTATCACAGGGAGAGCATTATTCAATGCTTCCTCTACAACCATTCCCCATGGTTCCGAAATAGATGGTAGTATAAATACATCATTATGGGAGTAATGCACAGGTAATTCTTTATTTTCGACAGCACCATAAAATATTATATTGCGCTTAGCCATGGACTTTAATTCATGTTCAAGAGGTCCGAATCCTATTATATTAAGGTTATATTGCGGCAGTTCATTAAATACATTAATCAACAAATCTAAATTTTTCTCAGGAGATAAACGACCGACATAAACAAAATTTTCAATAAAACGTGGTAATCGGAACTCCGGCTTTTCAACCATATTAAATAATCCAACACCTTTTGTAACTATCACTTTTCCTTTAAAACCACCATCCCTTACTAATTTAGTCTGAGAATATCCCGAAGCATAGACTAATGACACTTTTTTCAAAAATATCTTTTTCAACCGCCCACGTAAACCGTAAAGCATTGATTCTAAATAACTAGATTCAACTACTACAGCAATCTTCTCCGGAGGAATTAATAACCAACCAATCCACATATAAACATTATCCCATCCTCCTAATACAAAATATTGAGTTTTCACAGCAAATAGAAGCCGCAATAAATAGAATAGTTTACCACAACGCCCTCTATTCATTAAAGAAATAAATGGAAACTGCTTCTCGCCCTTAAAAAAGTCCTCATTACGAATTTCCGCGTCATTTCCTATAAAAGCCACAAATATATTCTTTTCCTTAGCAATAGCATTATATAAATTCAATTTATAAAACGCAGGTAAATTCGTCAAAAAAACAAAATCATATTTCATGTATAATCTTTTACGATACTCAACACACTATTTAAGCATGTATTTGCGCCAAGTTAAATAGCAACAATAAAAGAATCGAACCATAATAACTCCATATAAGGAGAATTTAAAAATCAAAATAGGATTATACGCAAACCACCTTGGCAGAGTAGCTACAAGAAAGAATATATAAACCTGAACAAATCGATTTTCACCATGCCTATTTCCCATCCGGGATAAAAAATGAGCCAGAAAAAAAGCAATAAAAAAGACTCCTACCCAAGAACCAATTACATAAAAATAAGCTGAAACTAACCCACCGCCACCTACTGTATATATGTCTGATTTATAAAGTGAAAGAACAGCCATCTTAGGAAGGGTGGAATATGGTAATACTATAGAAGCTAAAAAATAAAAAAAAGATTTTATTCTATCATCAAACGGCAAAATATTATCAGTCACCATCCCTGTCATTCTTGAACTTGCTTGTATGACATCTCCTTCCTGACTAGATATAACGTCTACAGTTCGTTCGCTGGCACTCCAATCAGGAATAAATATTTGCTTCCACTCTCCCCTGATCAAGATTTCCGGATTTTGCCTAATCCCCCCAAGTAATGTAAAGAAATAAAGTCCTATGACTGAGAGTAGTAAGAATGTACGCAAACTAAATCTAAATTGATATATTAAATAAATCAACCCCATTCCTATCATCGTTGTTTCAATGCGCCCACCAAACATAAGATTCTTCAAACAATATAAGATAGCTAAGCCTAATAGTAGTTTCCTTTTAACGCAACCATTTCCTGAAAAAAAGAAAGCAGCAAACCAAAAAACAATGAAATATTCATTTATAGTACTTACTTGTGTTTCCCCATGTCCATAACCACCAGAAGTAAAAATATTATCACCTTGCTTACCAAACAAAAAAACCATACATGAAATAATATAATTGACTACAAATAGAAATTTATTATCTTCTACCCGAAAAGGTCGGATATCTTCTTGTCGTGGTACAATTATAAAAGTTGAAAATACAATTAAAAAGAAAAAATGTATTAATACAAAGTCATACAAATAGTGATTCTCAATAAAAGAGGGATGAACGGAAACAGGAATATCTAAATAAAATGCATAATATAAGACCCTTATATATATAAAAAACCAGATAAACATCAATAAAAGTATTTTATTCTTCCGGAGAAGAGCTCTCAAAATTAAGAGCAACGAATTTACAATAGTAAAAACGAATAAAAGCTTTCCTGTTATAGAGTTATAGCCAGCTACATACAAGATTATTAGAATTAAACAGAATATTCCTCCTATGCACAATCTGTTTTTTTTAAGTTCAAGGTTTAATTGCATATTTATTATAACCAATATGAGCTAATGTATCAACGAAAAAGCCTAATAAACAGATACAAGAATCTAAAAGCTTTAATTTTAGATATAAACAGAATATATTTATAATGCAAAGGGATATCCAATAAAAAAAGATTCAATTCCGGATACAATGCAGCTACTCTTGCATAAAGAGAGTAAGGTACTGAATAAAACAAGTTCACTTTATTCATAGCTTTAGATTCCTCCAAAGGCAACATATTACCAACACCTTTAGATACAAAAAAATCAATTAATACCTGATTCGCTCTTATCAGGTCACTAACTCCTTTTTCATTTACAAAATGTGTATGCAAGTGCTCATCAGAACGCACATAATAATATAGCGGTTTGCCTAATTTAAGTATTATATTTGAGTAATATACGATGCGAGGAGTAGTAGCATAATCTTCACCATGATATAAACCTGATATGGACAATATATTGTTTTTCTCAATAATCTCTCGTTTAATAATACGTCCCCATATATTAATCGTTGTACGTCGGAGCAACAAGGATGACAAATACAGAAATTTATCACTACTGACATTCACATTCACTCTTTCCAGATGCTGTTCAAACACACTATTAAAATCACAAACCACCATATCAGCGTCCTTCATTACAGCCTCATTCAGCATAATCTCAACCATTTTGGTATCAATATAGTCATCACTATCTACATGCATTATATATGTTCCGGTAGAGTTTAAAAAAGCTGTGTTTCTAGCATTGGAAAGCCCTCTATTTAATTCATGAGTAATCAATTTTACCTGCTTCTTTCTTCGAGGATATCTGGAAAGTACTTGTTTCAGAATATCTATACTACCATCTGGAGAACAATCATCTACAAATACATACTCTATATTATCGTAAGTCTGCTCAAATAAAGACACAGCACACTTCTCAATGTACTTTTCCACCTTATAGACAGGTACTAAAATGGACACAGACACAGGTTCTGAATTTACTATCATATCTTAAACTCTATTTACCAAGAAGTGAAAACAATCTCTTTTTTAGATTGACGATAGCCGCGAAGTTATCATTACCCATCATCCTTACAGCCTTCTCTGTAAGCTTTTGTTTGGGTGTCAACCAACTGCCTGCGAAATGATGTATAGTAACCGTATTTTCCGTTAGATAGATTTTCCCGTCATCATAAGATTTTGGACAAAAATATTCCTTCGGAAAAAGAGTAAAACCATTCACCGTCTGAAACCGGTTATTCGGAACCAAACCGTATTTCAAACAAGCATTAGTAATACGAACTACATTAGTAGTAAAATCCAGACTTCCATCCGTCTGTTTGAAGTGTATACCTTCATATTCATCCAATAATTCTTTAAACAAAGGATGCCCCTCACAACACGCCATTAAACCTGTTGAAATTTGAGTTTTTGACTCAAACCCCGACACCGCATCATACTTTAGAAATGTATCCAAAGGTTTTAAAACCTCCACATCCGTATCCATATAAATACCCCCTTCATGATATAAAACATATAAACGCACAATATCAGTTACAAAGGCAAATTTCCGGTTATCATATGCTTCACGGGCATAAGGATACGCATCCAGATCGAAATTATCCTCATTCCACTCTTTAATCTCATAGTCCGGAAGATATTTCTTCCAAGACTCAATACACTTCAATGCCAGTTCTGGCATTTTACCTCTGCCAAACCAGCAATAATGAATTATCTTTGGTATCACACTTATCTATTTTTAAAAGAAACTATAACGTTAAGATACAATACCCCAAATAAAAGAGCTGACAACAATTACTGCCAGCATCAATAGGATATTTATGAAAATATTAAATGTTAATCTGAGTATCAAGAAAACACCCAACACGAAAACCTGATGGGGGATGTAGTAAGTAAAAGATTAGGTATCAATCGCTTTTATAAACAATATGACAGCTAACAAACGCACTTTGTTAGATCAAGTAAAACAGACTCCTCGTTTACAATCTTATCGAAATCAGTTCCCACCAGTTTCACTGTACCTACAGATAGTGCTTTGGGACGTGTGCCAAAGACAAGCATTATTTTCTTAATCAAAGTAATAATATATTTCGTTTTGGATATCAAGAACTGTAAAGGATAAAATGTGAAAACGATTATTTTATATCTTGATTCTTACTATCAAAGAGCAAATCAAAATCCATACGTTCAAAGGCCTCCAAATACCCTCCCCGAGTAGCATTAAAAATCTTTATACCATGTTCATCAGCGTAACGACGGGCAAAGTTGTAAGCTACATTCATTTCCCATGTAGCAGCTACAGTAGCCCTATCCTTCTCGTCACTTCCTGCAAAATAAGAAGCAGTACCATTATCCACTATAGTACCGTCCTTCTTTACTTCCTTGCCATAAGAATTATCACAGCCAATAATATAAATTTCACGGAAACCCATGTGAACAGCAATTTGCAGCATAGCATAAGTCACAGTAGCAATCCCATAGAGTACCTTACTACAATCTTCGGCAAAACGCGGATGGTTCAATAAAGCACGATCACCATTCATATTGATATACACACAGTTTCCGCCAGCTCTACGGGTTGTCATATAGCTAACAGTACGAAAAAACTTCACTTTAGCCGGTATCTTTTGCATCGTTTCTAATAAAGAGAATTGAAATGTCTCATCTGAAACACAATAAAAAGTAGGTCTCCAAGTTGTTTGACTAAATATTTTATCAATTTTATTCGATGCAAACGAGTAATCACCACTCCTAGCTATCTTATCAAGGTCAGCAGCAATCAAACTTGGACCATTACAGACAATAAATATCCTCTTTCCTTTATAGGCATTCTTCAAGCGTTCTACTTTTACTCGATTAATAGTAGCAGCACTGCTCATATTGAAGAGTAATAACGACCAATTAACCCTGAAGCTCTTTATTAACTTAGCTCTTACCCCTCTTAAAGCGATTCCTATATTCATATGATGATTATTTAGATTCATTGTTATAAGATTATATATTTTTCATTAAGAAAAACAGGCTTATAATTTAATCAATTTCAAAATTAAATTTGTACCCGGGTAAGAGAAAATCACCCGTATATTTTTCTCCATCTAAGTATACTGAGAGCCCATGTTCTAAAGCCAAATTAAGCCCCGGGAGAATGTCCCACGAATAAGCACCTTTCAAATGTATAAATTGCCTGTAAGAGCCACGAATCACATTGTACATATTATACATACAGCAACCCATTATACGATATTCACTATTGGGTGGTAGACCCACAAAATCACCAGAAGTCATATAAGAAGATAAACCACATATTCTAGAATCTGTCATACGAGTTATTTCATCGCCTGTACATAAACAAATGTCTAATTCCGGTAAAGCAATCATAGACTGATAATGCCTCATTTGTCGGTAAACAGAAACTCCTATCCCCCATTCTTTCAATCCGGAAACAAAATTCTCTGTACCGTCAATAGGATCAATAGTTATCACATATTCATAATCGGAAAGAGAATTTAAATCAGATACTGGTGTTTCTTCCGAAATAATAAAATAATTAGTCAAATGAGCTTTCAAATGATGAAAGAGTAAGGTCTCGCATAACAAGTCTCCTTCGGAAACAAATGTATTATCTGCTTTTAACTGCCGAGTACCGCGTAAAGAGAGGATCTCCTCGAGGTGTTCCTGTATGACCGCATAAAGTTCTCTACAAATATCCATTCTTACTGATATAAAGAGGGAGTTATAAAACTAATATTCAAGCTACCGGATAACTCAACGACCCGTTGCTTCATTGATCTATTTTGTTGTTCAATTCTTTCATCATCTTGCAGAAGTGCTAAACGATCCATATAATAATTTTTATGATAAGGAACATACCCATCCAATCCTGCCAAATAAACATGTTTCGGAAAAAGCCTCAATAACAAATTCAAAAACATTAAGGAAGAATTATCTATAATCCAATCATCCTCATTTAGTAAATTAGAATAGTTTACTATTATTTTATTGTCTTCTTTTATGTCTATATTAGAAGTCTGAATCAACCTAATATCTTTTTTGAGCGGATTGAAAGTTGTATTATAGCGTTTCAAATTACTTAGAAAAACATAGTCTGGTTCCAAAAAATCAGGAACAAAACTAATAGAAACGACAAGACAATTTTCTTCTTTTATCGTACGGAGAATTATATCTTTATTCGTATCCAAAGATACTCCAGGAGCCAATAACATCACATTTCTATCAAACAATTCACCTTTCAATAATTTTATTGCAGCCGTATCATCTATTTCACGGGATTGAAACTCTACATATTTCTCTTCTGCTAATTTCCGGTCAAACAAAGAACGTTTTTCAGGGGCTATCATACGAAGAATCGAACTTATAGATTTTACCGGAAGGGTCTGTTTGTTGCTTAAATAAGAAGCATACGTAGGATGACAGCCATTAATGGCAGCCAGATAATACGGAACCGAATATCCCCATTCATACTTAGCTTTAATATGGACAATAAACTCATCGACTATTTCCAACAAAGGTTCTATCTCATACTTACGTACTTGGTGTTCATTCAAGTAATTAGCTATTAATTCCGTATTCAAATTTCCCGCACCACGCCCCATACCATAAACTGAAGAATCCAAAGAGATGATACGATCAGACTCTAAACGGACAAATTCCTGACAATTGGAAAATGAAAGTTGCAAATTATTATGAGAATGGAATCCCATATGAATATTCCAATTAAGATTATGATCAACCAAATAAAACATCCTTAGAATATCCTCCCGCTGCATCAGCCCCAAAGTATCGACCAAGTAAAATGAATAAGGTTGGAGTTTATTCACTTTATCTATCAATTCTATCAGTTGAATATCTGTGTAACTGGTAGTACCAACCGGCTGCACAAAAACTTTATATCCCTTTTTATTTATCTGTCTACAATACTCCAAAGCTTCTTCAACTTCATTATAGTGAAAAGTAATTCTGATTCCATCAATAGAAGTTCCATCATAAACGGACAACTTGTCCAAAGAATATTCACCATAACACGCCATTGCTACAAACATAGATTTCTTTCGATCTTGTGGAAGAAAAGGTCGAATCTCTTCTACATAGTTAAAAATAGAGCAATTCTCATCGTAGTTACAGTCTTCTAAAAAACCACACTCAATAATATCAACATTGGCAACAACAAGTTGATTAATTATTTTGGAAATAGCAAATTTACCAAAACGAAAATCATTAATATACCCACCATCACGCAGGGTACAATCTAATATTTGTATTTTATTCATGTTTTAAAGATTCTCTGATTATAGAAACTACTTTAGCCAAATCTTTGGGAGTATCAACTGATAATGAGTTAGCTTGAACTTCAACCATTTTTATTTTTTTTCCATGTTCAATAAACCTTAACTCATTTATATCTTCTATCTTTTCATTATACCCTTTAGAGGTTTCACTAAAAAATTTCAAAGCTTCTAATGTGTAAACCAAAACCCCGACATGTTTGTAGTATTTATATTCAATGGAAGATTTTGGATATGGTATTATACCTCTTGACATAAAAAGAGCATTTGAATCTGTATCCGTAACAACTTTAATATTAGTAAAATCAACAACTTCTGCAGGATTTTTTATCTCTGTCATAAGATTACTTACAAAAAAAGACTTTTGAGGTATGTATAATGGTACAATTGCATTCACTAACTCCGGATCTATCAGTGGTTCATCACCATTAATACAAACGTATAAATCTGCTTCAAGATTTTGAGCAACCTCATATAACCGCTCTGTGCTTGTACTATGGTCAGAACGGGTCATAACACAATTAATAGCATAAGCACTACACGTCTCAAATATTCTTTTATCATCAGTGGCAACCATTACTTCTGTAATACGAGAAGCTTGCTTAACCTGATTATACACCCACCAAATCATAGGTTTGCCACAAATATCGACCAAAGGTTTTCCTGGAAATCTACTCGAATTATACCGAGCAGGAATTATTGCTACAGTTTTCATACTTGTAAAAAGATTATTTCTATAATACTTGATTTTTATTTGTAAATTTTGATATTATAAATGTAACGATATAATTCCTTTGACTATATGTAATCCCAAAAATCCAGATAGTAGCGATAACCGATGAAACAATCAAAAAGATAAGTAATATAGTGTATGGTAATGTATCGGGAAGTAACCTGCTCAATCCGAATGCAATAAGGAAAGATACGAAAACCACCTTAGCTATAGGCAGGATGACATTCTGAAGATATTTATAACCCGAGAAATGAATATATCGATTAATAATGGTCAGTACTACTAATATATAACAACACCTTATACTAAACAGAATGACAAAAACAATCACTGGAGAACAGCCACATCTCAAAGCTACATATGAAAGTGGAAATACCATAAGAGACACACAGCTTTCATAAGGAACGTATCGTTTCAAATCTCCTATTGCAAGTGCAATAGTCCAAACCGGATTATTAAACACAGTTATTAACGAATAGCCTAAAATCCATACAGTAAAGACATTGGCATATTCAGGTACTTCTGTCAGCCACAGATGAAGAATGGTGTCTATAGAAAAGAAAATAGGAAGACATAACATCCAAAGCAGCATGAATGAGAATTTAGAACTATTAAAAAAGAGTTTAATCAAATATTCGCGTTCTCCACTGGCATATGACTTAAAAATCTGAGGACGAACAGAAGTAAAGAAATTGATCGCAAAACTATTGACAGCACTACTTACCTGATAAGACACTGCACGAGCCGCATTCACAGCAGGACCAAAGAAGATATTCAACAGAATATTGATACCTGAATCATTCACTGCATATACAGTTGTTGAAACTATATTCCAACCTACTATAGAAGACGTTTTCGTCAACAAGAGTCTGTCCCAAATAAACCTAATCTGACATTCCTCATAATGCTTCAATCCATAATAAGCATAATAACCTTGAACAGCCAACGTTGTAATCAGCAGCAACAATCCGTAAACAATTAATCGGTCAAAAGGTGATACGCTTATCAAAAAAGCAACTACCAACTTAGCCACTCCCTCAAATATCCCTACATAAGAGTAGATGCGCATATTTTCGTGAACAACAATCTCGGAATTGAATACAATGCCAATCAACGTAATACACAAAGAAAGTACTGTGAATTGATATACACATACAGCTGCCACAACCCTATCAGGAGGAATAACAAGCTTATTCCATACAAACCAAAGCCCTATAGTCTCAGCAGCCACAATTACAAATATTGCTATAATACAATAAAACAAAAAATACTGACTGAATACTTTTTTTGCACCATCCAAATTATTCTGTCCCAACTCAATATTTAAGAATCGCTGAGTAGCATTAGATAACGACGAACTAAAGAAAGTGAACATCGCAGCTAAACCACCTACCACATTGAATATACCAAAGTCTTCAACACCTAATTTGTCCAAGACCACCCTTGAAGTATATAATGAAATAAACATCAGAAACAACATTCTGACGTACAAGAACAGTGTATTCTTAGCTATACGCTTGTTATTAGAAGAAAGATTTGACACAAAAGTAAAATCTGAATGTAAATACTCTTTTCATATATAGCCACCTTTTGCTTTACAAAGTAAAAATGAAAATAGTATGTCGCGAGGCCTCAACAACATTCTACCTTTATCATTCAAGTAAGTAGCCTGTTATTCCACCTCTTCCCAGTTCGGATACGGATTATCCTCCAGACTCTCCAGATAATCAAAAACCTCCCGCTCTTCCAAAGTCAAATCACGACCTTCCCAACCATTGATTATTTCATGGGCTTCTTTCGCCAATTCATCATCAAAAGTCTCTGCATAGCAAGCAACTAAAAGCTGGCACTTCAATAGCGAAGCAGGAAGTTGATCGAGCACCTTCCAACTACGGTCAAGAAGCGCCTGGATCTTTTTATTCTTATTGCCATTGTCGTAAATGGTGGCATGGAAACCACTAAGCAAAGTATAACAAAGCCGGGCTTCTTCTTCGATATTGGAACTGCGACGGGTATAGAGATCTTCGGACTGACGGTATACCGCAGCATTGAGTTCACAGAAACGGTCGGAATAAAGGGGACTACCATCGAAACCTAAGTTGAGAAGCTCGTGCGTGATATGGCACAGGGCATCAATTTGTGATTGTAGAAACATGAATTTATTTACAATTTTGCGATTTACAATTTACGATTGAAAAATGATGCAGTAATCAATTTAACAAATTACGATTTAAGAGAATCGGAGTCGAGAATGCGTTCGATTAGGGAGGGATGGACGTAGGCGGTAGCTACTGCCATGACTCCTTGAATACAAACCGATACGCGGCGATCTCCCTTGACACGGATGATAACTCCTTCCACACCCTCGAAGATACCACCGATGACACGAACACGATCGCCTTTCTGTAAGGCGGTGGCGATAGGGTCGAGGTAGACAATCTGCTCTTCGTAATTGCCCGAAACGGCAATGAAGCTACGCATCTGGGAATCCG
>DXWV01000097.1 GCA_019416685.1 Bacteroides sp. | reverse complement strand
ATTAACTGTTTTTTCGGGCCGGATTATTTGGTCAGGTCTTAGAATTCTGTGGTGAGTTTTGCTCATATCTATTCAGTTTTGTGCTAAATGGTATTTATCATTGCCATCAGTCTCTTTCTCCGGTATCGATAAAGCCCTATCCCGTAGAGTAACGTATGAAGCCTCGGTGTGTAACGTTGTTTTAGATGTACATGTAAAGCAGTACGACATGTGCATGTGGAACAGCACGACATGTGCATCTCATGCAGATTTACATGTACATGTAAAACAAGGCTGCACACTGGGGAAAAGAGTGTTCCTTTCTGACAAAGACAAAGTACAACACCGGGCAAGGGTAATGACGCCGTCTATGGGCACTTCCGCTACCGAAATGATATATACATAATCTTCGTTACTGTACGGATTTGAATCAATTCCACTAACAGGTATAGTAAATAGTTAAATCCTCACACACTATAACTACTTTATGAACCTAAAATCTTACTTTTGCGGACTAAACAACATAACCAGACTATGGCAGGTATCTACATTCATATTCCTTTTTGTAAAACCCGTTGTATCTACTGTGATTTTTACTCTACCACACGCAGTGAACTCAAAGAGAGATACATCCATGCCCTTTGCCGCGAATTGGAGATACGCCGGCAATACCTGCAAGGGGAACCCATAGAGACGATCTACTTTGGCGGTGGTACTCCATCGCAGCTTTCCGGAGAAGATTTTCAACAAGTATTTGACACCATTGAAAAAACTTACGGAATGAAACAGGTACAAGAAATCACTCTGGAAGCCAATCCGGACGATCTCACTCCGCAATATGTGCAAACACTTGCCAACCTGCCTTTCAACCGTATCAGCATGGGGTTGCAGACTTTCGATGAAGTTACCCTGCGCCTGCTCAATCGTCGACACACGGCGGCACAAGCGATCACTGCCACAAAGTGTTGCCGGGAAGCAGGATTCCGGAATATCAGCATTGACCTCATCTACGGACTACCCGGAGAAACGGTAGAACGCTGGGAACACGATCTGACACAGGCTATCGCACTGAATCCGGAACATATCTCTGCCTACCACCTAATCTATGAAGAGGGCACACCTATATATAAGATGTTACAACAACACCGTGTCAATGAAGTAGACGAAGAAAGCAGTGTACACTTCTTCTCCAGCCTCATCGACCGGCTCACTGCAGCCGGGTATGAGCATTATGAGATATCCAACTTCTGCCGTCCGGGATACCATTCACGGCACAATACCTCGTATTGGCAGGGAATTCCTTATCTGGGTTGTGGCCCATCGGCACACTCATTCAATCGTTATGAACGAGAATGGAACATAGCTTCCCTCAATAAATATCTCAATGGGATTGAAAGCGGAGAACGGGCTTACGAAGCGGAGATTCTGGATACTACTACACGATACAATGAATGTATCATCACTTCTATACGTACCAACCAGGGGCTTTCACTGACAAAGTTAAAAGAAGAGTTCGGTACAGAACTGTGGCAATATTGCCTCAGCATGGCCGCCCCTTCTATTAAAAACGGCATGCTGGAAGAAAGGGAAGGCAATCTACGCCTCACCCGCAAAGGGATATTTATATCCGACAGTATCATGAGCGACTTACTTAAAGTAGAAGAATAACACAAAGACTCTCACCATGACCGAATCAGAAGTACGAAAACTACTACGGCAGATGAAGGAATGGAGTTCTCAAACCGCCTTCCGCCGTTTTTATGACCTGACGTACGACCGCCTGTTCCGCATTGCCTATTATTACGTGAAGCGGGAAGAGTGGGCACAGGAGATTGTGCTCGATGTGTTTCTAAAACTTTGGGAACAACGCAACACATTGCCCGAAGTGAGAAACATTGAAGACTATTGCTTTATCCTTGTCAAAAATGCATCCCTCAATTACCTGGAGAAGGAGATGAGACGGGATACTCTCACGAGCAATGAACTACCCGACGAAACGGAAGGTGCTTCCCGTTCGCCTGAAGAAGAAATGATCGGCGAAGAGCTTTTTGCCCGTTATGTGAAAGCACTGGATCGCCTGCCTCAACGCTGCCGGGAAGTGTTTATACGCATACGTGAAGAGAAACAAAGTTATGCTCAGGTGGCAGAAGAATTGGGTATCAGCACCAAAACTGTAGACGCCCAGCTGCAGAAAGCAACCGGACGCCTCAAAGAGATGATCACACGTGCCGAGATAGATTAACATTTATTCACCAGAGTAGCGTAGGGAATCCGTCAAAGACGCCTGTCTTTATGAGTGAATAATGTTTTTAATCAAAAATAGACTGACGTATGAAAATATTCTATTCTCAGGCAGCCATGACACTGTTGGCAAGCCTCTTGTTGCTGGCATGCGACAACAAGAAAAAAGATTATCCTACAGACTATGTAGGGTTTGAGCATTCAACACAAACCTATTATTACAACCCGGCCAATCAAGAAGAAAAACTGGAAGTAAAAGTAATCGCCGTTGATAAAAAGAAAGAAGACAGAGAAGTCAAACTAAATATTCACCAGTCCAACATACCAGGGATAGGTACGATTTATAAGCTGACCAACGACCGGTTGACTATAAAAGCCGGAAAGAAAGAAGCAACGACAACCATCATGCTCTCTCCAAAGAAGGTTATAAAAGGGCAAGTTATCCAGATAAGTTGTACACCATTGTGGAAAGGTGGGCAAACATCCAAATTGGCCATCAAGCTAATGTCCAAATAAAGGTACTTCCCGCATGAGAGAAGTACGCCAGGCAATATTAAGGTATTTGGCATATTATATTCAAAACAGAATGAAATATACAGAAACAGAAGCTGAGAAAATACTCGAAAGCCTCATAGCCTCTACTCGTTCTCCAAGAGGACGGTTCTCTGCAGAAGAGAGTTACAAGCTGTTGGTAAAACGATTGCCGCCGCCCAATAAACGTATTTCCGGAATAAGGAGTATACGAATATTCTCAGCAGCGGCAACAGTTATCTTACTTTGCGTGATGAGCTGGCTGGTATATGACTATATGGGCCCGGCGAACATGCAAACCGTCTCCACTCTTGCCGAATGCAAGAGCATACAGCTCCCGGACGGAACGAAGGTGACACTCAACCACTTCTCTTCACTAACCTACCCAGAACGTTTTCGAGGAAAACGACGCGAGGTAACACTGGATGGTGAAGGCTACTTTGAGGTAAGTAAGAACGCGGAACATCCGTTCATCGTACGGGCCGAAGCTGTCAGAGTACAAGTGTTAGGTACTCATTTCAACATAGAGTCCTACCCCAATGATCCGGAAGTAAAAACAACTCTGTTTGAAGGGTCTGTAGCTGTAACCATTACCAACAATCCGGAACGTATTATATTACGCCCTAATGAAAGTGCTATATATAATAAGGAGAACGGAAGTCTGACCTTTGAAACATCCCCAAATGCCACCGAAGAAATAGCTTGGCGAAGCGGATCATTCATTTTCAATCATCTGCCTTTACAGGAAATAGTACGGGAACTCAGTAATTCATTCGGAGTAGAAATAAAAATTGAAGATGAAGCATTGTACAACTACCATCTTACAGCACGATTCAGTAACGGAGAAAGCTTGGAACAAATCCTGTATCTGCTACAACAAGGAAGAGACTTTGAGTACAAACGAAACGATAAAGGAATAATTATCAATGCAAAATAGTTGGAGTGTTTCCCACACGGGGAGGTACGACAAGCGATGATTTATTAAAACGCAGATGAACGCAGATTTTCGCAAAGGGAAACAAATAGATAATAAAGATCCACAGTCTTTTAATCTGCGTTTATCTGCGATCATCCGCGTTTCATCAAAGATTTAAACTCGGTGGAACTCTGTGTTACTCTGTGGTGAAATACATTCAAAACTGATCAATCATGAAACATATACATACATCTCTTATAAGAAGCCTGATTCTGATAGGCGGAGTACTTCTTTTCGCATTACAGACACAGGCACAGAAAGCTGAAACAAAACTTTCGTTCAGCATTCGCAATGCCACACTGGAAGAGTTCGTCAAACGCGTAGAAAACTCCACCGGCTTCTCTTTCATTTATGGAGAAGAAGTGAAAATTAACCACCGCATTACACTCGATGCCAAACAAAAAACAATACCGGAGATACTCGATCTGGTATTTGCTGATGAGCCCGTAAAATACCAGATAACCGGACGGCACATTCTTTTGCAAAAGAAAAGACAAAAACCTGTAAGCCGCAAGTTCACTATCAGCGGATATGTGACAGACGGAGCGTCCTCCGAAACGCTGATTGGTGCTAACATCCTTGAGAGTCGTCAACAGCAAGGCACTACTACCAATCCTTACGGTTTTTATAGCATCACTTTACCCGCAGGAAAGACAGAACTAAGTTTTTCGTATCTTGGATATACTACCCGGCAGTATACACTGGAATTGAGTAAAGACACTCTGATCAACGTTCTCATGCAAGACAACAACCAGCTGGAAGAGGTAGTCATTGTATCCGACAAAGCAGAAACAGGCATAACCGCCACGCAAATGGGAGCTCAAGAAATACCTATCGCACAAATCAAGAATACTCCCAGCATTCTGGGAGAGGCCGATGTAATGAAAACCATCCAACTGATGCCTGGCGTACAGGCAGGTGTAGAAGGATCTGCCGGACTGTATGTACGTGGCGGCGGACCGGACCAGAATCTTATCCTGCTGGACGGTGTACCGGTATACAATGTAGATCATCTGTTCGGCTTCTTCTCTGTTTTTACGCCGGAAGCGGTGAAAAAAGTAACACTTTTCAAGAGTTCCTTTCCCGCCCGCTTCGGTGGGCGACTTTCGTCTGTGGTAGATGTACGTAGCAATGACGGGGATATGAAAAAATATCACGGCACGCTCAGCGTAGGACTTCTTTCCAGTAAAATCCAACTGGAAGGGCCAATCATCCGGAACAAAACATCCTTCAATATTTCGGCACGCCGTTCTTATATAGATCTGATAGCGAAACCTTTCATGCCGAAAGATGATAAAATAAGCTACTACTTCTACGATATAAATGCTAAAATCAACCATAAATTCTCCGATAGAAGCCGCCTGTTTCTAAACTTCTACAACGGGAAGGACAGTTATTATTTCAAAACGACCGATTCTTCTTCATCAATGTACAAAGATAAGATTTCACTCAACTGGGGAAACACCATCGCTACCGCCCGCTGGAACTATATATTTAACCAGAAGCTATTCAGTAACACCACCGTGGCTTACAACAAGTACCGGATGGATGCCAACTCTACAGTATACACAAAAACCAATCTCATTGAAAGCATAAGTGAAAGTAATTACCACTCCAACTATCACTCGGGTATCTGCGACTGGAGCTATCTGATAGATTTCGACTATAACCCCACACCTGCTCATCATATCAAATTTGGTGCAGGATATCTCCATCATGATTTCCGTCCGGAAGTATCTACTTCTAAAATACAGGAAAAGGAGAATGGAATAACCAAACAGGATACCCTCTATAACAGCATCTCCAACAGTACAATTCAGGCACACGAAGTATCCGCCTATATAGAAGATAATTTCGACATAGGCTCGCGGCTACGTATAAATGCCGGGGTGCACTTATCGATGTTCCGGGTACAGAAGAGAAACTATTTCTCGGCTCAGCCACGTGTTTCAGCTCGGTATCAGCTAACCAGACATACCACCCTAAAAGCCTCTTATACAAAAATGAGCCAATACATACATCTGCTCTCCTCCACTCCCATCTCTATGCCAACAGACCTTTGGGTACCAGTAACCAGCAAAATAAAGCCAATGCAAGCCCACCAATATTCATTGGGGAGCTATTACACCGGACTTCCTGGTTGGGAATTTTCTGTAGAAGGATATTATAAACAGATGCATAACGTACTGGAATATAAGGAAGGAGTCAGTTTTCTTGGTTCTTCTTCCGGATGGGAAAACAAAGTAGAGATGGGCAATGGACGTTCCATGGGAATAGAGTTCATGATACAAAAAACGATTGGAAAAACAACCGGTTGGATAGCCTACACACTGGCTAAAAGTGACCGGAAGTTTGCCGTAGGAGGTATCAACAACGGAGAACGATTTCCCTATAAATACGACCGCCGCCACAATCTAAGCCTGGTGGTAAATCATAAGTTCAGCAACCGGATTGATGTAGGTGCTTCATGGATATTCTCTACAGGCGGTACAGCTACGATTGCCGAAGAAGTTACTGCCATCATCCGTCCGGAAGAGGATCCCATACAGCAAAAAGATTACATAGAGAAACGCAATAACTACAGATTGCCTGCCAGTCACCGATTGAACATAGGAGTGAACTTTAACAAAAAGACCAAACATGGGGTACGCACCTGGAATATAAGCCTTTACAACGCTTACAATGCCATGAATCCAACAATGATATATAGTAACAATTCCGGAGGATATGCTACTTATATCAAAAACCAGGAAGACGGAAAGGTATATCTTCAATACATACCTGCAAAACGTAAAATCACCAAACTAACTTTACTACCCTGTGTTCCTTCAGTAACTTACACTTATAAATTTTGAATACTATGACAAAAAGATATATACTTCCATTCCTTATGCTAATGATATTCATCTGCAGTTGCGAAAATGAAATAGACTTCAATAAAGCAGCTCGTCCACCCAAACTGATTATGAATGCATTGATCAATGCCGACAGCACAAACAATATACTCTACCTGAATAAAACAGGGCAATATGTAATAAGTGATGTCACCAATGCCAGTGTAGAAGTACGGGTAAACGATGTATTAGTGGAAACACCCAAAGCAATGCCTATACTCGACGGAGATTTTGTATCACGCCAGAAACGATTCCTCATTACAACCAAATTTCATCCGGGAGACAAAGTACGCATTGATGCTCGAACCGGAGAGGATGGATTTCATGCCTGGGCAGAAGTAGTAGTGCCACAACCACCAATGCCTATAGAAAAAGTAGATACCGCCACTGCTCTTGTCTGTGAATATGGTAACTATTACAACCGGTTACTTCGTTATCGTATCACCTTTTCAGACCGTCAGGATGAAAAAAACTACTATCGCCTCGTACTGGAACGTCGCTATACACTGTATGCAACAATGTATAGACATGGCACAATAAGTGGAGGACTGGCATTAAAAGATACAGTGCTTACACAGCAAAATTTCCAAATGCTTCCTCGTGAGGATGTAGTCCTGACAGATGGACATCCCACCACTTCTGAAGACGATGAAAACGGCATGTTTGAACAAGCCCAAAACACATATGGGGTATTTGACGATAGCCGCTTCTCCGGACAATCGTATACAATGACGGTGTATCCATCCAGTTCAGATAGTTGGCCCTATCTATTTGAATCCCACGATGTCACGCGAAAAACACTGGATACTTACGTCCGGATACTTAGTATCAGTGAAACGGATTTTCAGTATTTTAAAGCACTGAATCTTAGCGAATCGGACTTTGCAGATGACGTAACCATGGAACCTGTCACTTTTGCCAGCAATGTTCATGGAGGGCTTGGCATTGTAAGTATCAGTACAGAAACAAGTGTAAAAATCAACATATCCGATGAAAGATATGACGAATATAATCCCTATTAAAGCCATGAAGACCATCTACTTATTACTCCTGACCAGCCTTTTCTTCTGTTCCTGCCGTAGTAGCCGGAGCATGCAGAAGGAGATAAACCCAATGAAGTCCGATCTGTTTTACGAACTTACCTCTCCCGCTTATCAAGGAGAAGCCAAACGAACCGTATATCTGGACTTTATTGACTACTCCAATCTGGACTACTATACCACAGTAAAAAAGAGAGGTGGATTTGCAATTCCTCTACTCCTCTATATCTACGAAACCAACCGCTTCAACGTCCGGTTAGGTGAAGGTTCGCTGACACAAACTTATCGTGAATTTCTCACCGAGGCTTTGCTGACCGAATGTAACACTCCCAATTTCATCCTGAAACCTTCTCCTGTGCGCCCCATCAGGAAAAACGCACGCCGAATGCCCAGAGAACTATTAGGAGACAGTATTCCAACTGCCCTACCCGACTCTGCATTAAGCCTGAAAGTGAAAATACTTCATAATGAAACCTACTCCGGGGTGAAACTGAAAGAAAGCAGTTATCTGTGGTTCGATGGCGAATACATCACTTTCCCCAATCACCGTGCCAATGATGCCAATACCGACTTATCCATTACCGTATATTTATCAAGAGGAGACTATTGCCTGCTGGACAAGACCTATACCGTCCATCACCGGCAGTATGCCCCCGACCGTGGATACGAAAATTCCGTTCAGGCCAACGAAATTTGTCTGCGTACCATGACCGAATGTCTTTCAATAGCAACCAAAGAAATAGTAGAAAATATCTGTCAGGAATTAAACCTGATACTGGCTGCATCCTGAGAAAATAGTATCTTTGCAGCCTAATAATGTAAAAGATATGTTCACTATCATAGGAATAATGCTCACCGGGATACTCACCGGCTATCTGCTACGCAGTAAAAAGCTCTCATGGATTCATAAAGTTATCACACTATTGATATGGTTACTGCTTTTTCTTCTGGGTATTGATGTAGGAGGAAATGAAACCATCATCAAAGGATTGTATACCATTGGACTGGAAGCTATCATCATCACACTGGGCGCCGTTGCAGGAAGTGTATTGGCAGCATGGGCATTGTGGTACTTTATATATATAAGGTATAGGAAGGAGATAAAACAATGAAAGGTAGTCTCATCATTGTCTCATTCTTCATTCTGGGTACCTTTTGTGGCTTATACCACCTGATTCCATCTGATTTCATCCATAGCAAACTAAGTTATTACGCCTTGTGTGCACTTATGTTTTGTGTGGGAATCAGCATCGGTAATGATCCTAACACACTGAAAAGTTTCCGTTCGCTCAATCCGCGACTGGTTTTTCTTCCCATAATGACTATACTGGGTACTTTGGCCGGATGTGCTGTAGTCAGCCTGTTTCTGAGCCATCGTTCGCCAGCAGATTGTATGGCAGTAGGTGCCGGATTTGGTTATTATTCTCTTTCCAGTATCTTTATCACCGAATATAAAGGTCCGGAGTTGGGAACAATCGCACTCTTATCAAACATCATACGCGAAATTACCGCTTTACTTTGCGCCCCATTACTAGTCAGACACTTTGGACGTCTCGCTCCTATTTCCGTAGGTGGTGCCACGACAATGGATACTACCCTTCCCATTATCACCCGCTATAGTGGGAAAGAATTTGTGATCGTTTCCATATTTCATGGTTTCATAGTAGATTTCAGCGTACCTTTTCTTGTAACATTATTCTGCTCCGTGTAGGCAAACGTATTACAATTAGATTACAACTCAATCTATATACCACTCTTTTTATCAGTATATTCTTGATCTACATCAAGAAATGATGTTATACAACACACTTTATCCCTCAATCATTTTTATGTTCTAAAACATATGCCTATATTTGCATAGGTAAAAAGAAAGACTAAGCGCTTAAGTCGGTTTTCAATAGGTATTAGATTTAGTTTTTAGGATTAGTTTTTAGGTATAACAATTAAGAAGTAGGTATTATGAAAAGATTAGGATTAACATTAGTGGCAGCACTCTGCCTGGTTGCAACTACTTTTGCAGCAGGAAACCAACCTACAACTACCAAATGGGAAGGTAACATCAATGTAAATAAGTTAGGTCAATATTTGAATCTGAATTCAATGCAGAGCGAAGAGGTTTCTAATATCTGTGAATATTTCACAGAACAAATGGGTCGGGCCGCTTCAGCAAAAAAGAATAAAGAAGCAAAATTGCACAATGCAATTTACGGAAACTTGAAATTAATGAAAAGAACGCTCACCAATGAACAGTATAGCAAATATGCAGCATTGCTGAACATTACCTTGAAAAATAAAGGTATCGAGCTGAACAAGTAAAATGATTAATAGATAGATGTAGAAAAGGTGCCAACGGACAGATTAACCGTTGACACCTTTTTTATAGCCACTGGAAACGCGTTATTAACCAGCACTGTCCATCAAATTGTATAAAAGCTATCGGATAGTTACCAATGTTGCCCCGAAACCATATTCCTGAAAGGAGGCATCCTGATAACGACAGGTGCTGTATTTACGTTTCAATTCGTCAAGCAAAGCTTTCCGGAGTACACCATCGCCCTTACCGTGAATAAATACAATTTTCTGTTCGCGTTTACTCTTATACTTCTCCATTACCTCACGAAATTTGTCCAGCTGATAATTCAAGATTTCACTATTACTCATACCATGTGCATCGTCCAGCAATTCATTTATATGGAGGTCTATTTCTATGATACCATTCGAACTGCCACGTTTCACTATCGGTTGTGATTTTGGTTTCTCTACCTCTTTCTTTTGTAATAGAGCCACTTGAATATCTTCTGCAGAAACATAAACCTGTTTGACAGGCACATCATTTGTTACGATATCATAAACCAGAGCCGGTTCTTCAAAGAAATCGGACTCGCGGAAAGTATGTAGTTTATAGAATTTCACCGTATCAATACGTAATTCCACACCAACGGCGGGTTTCATTGCAAAAGTCTTGCCATCTTTGAAAGCAACGAATTGTATGGCAACACGTTCCATCTCATTCAACACATCTTTAGCAAAATCTTCCAGAAAGAGCTTTGTATTAGGATCTACCAACCCGTGTGAACGAACCTTCCATGCTTTTCCTTCGGCACTGAGATACGTATAATAGAGATAGTAATTACTATCATTCACCAGATAAGCCTCAAAAGAAGTACTGCTGATAGCTTTCACATCTTCAGGCACAAAAGCCAGCATCACATTAAGCATATCGCCCCCACGGGTTTCGGGTTGACGTTGCACAGCGGGCATCTCTGGCTTTATGGGTTTAGCAGGTTCTTCCTCTTTCTTAGGAGCAGGAGTTGCTTTTCTTCTCATGTTATAATCATCCGTATCAATCACCACACATTCACGTATTAACATCGGAATATCAAACCCATCTGTATCTTCTACCAAAACAATATCTTTTCCTTGGAACCCCTTCACGATTCCACCGCCTATCTCACTGAGAAAGCGTACTTTATCACCTATTTTCATCTTTATATTTACAATTTACCATTTACAATCTACAAATTAGGGCAAATATAGTTACTTTTGTGGTCGCAATGAAAGAAAAGATGAAAGAAAACCCAAAACATATCCGTATTAGCGAATACAACTATCCCTTACCGGATGAACGTATTGCCAAATTCCCGCTCCCGGTGCGCGATCAATCCAAACTACTTGTCTACCGCCGTGGTGAAGTCACAGAAGATGTCTTTACATCCCTCCCTGAATATCTGACAGAAGGCAGTCTGATGATATTCAATAATACGAAAGTCATTCAGGCACGCCTGCATTTTCGTAAAGAAACAGGAGCACTAATAGAAGTATTCTGCCTTGAACCAATCCAGCCGAATGACTACGTATTAAATTTCCAGCAGACCCGGCATGCCGCATGGCTCTGCATGATTGGCAATCTGAAGAAATGGAAAGAGGGAGCATTACATCGGGAAATGACTGTAAAAGGACATACACTTACGCTTACCGCTACACGTGGCGAATGTCATGGTACAAGCCATTGGATAGACTTTTCGTGGGATAATCCGGAAGTTACTTTTGCCGATATTCTGGAGGTATTCGGAGAATTGCCGATCCCCCCATATCTGAATAGAGAAACACAGGAGAGTGATAAAGAGACCTATCAAACCGTATATTCAAAGATTAAAGGTTCTGTGGCTGCACCAACAGCCGGACTACACTTCACACCACGGGTACTGGATGCTCTTTGCGAAAAAGGTATAGACCTTGAAGAACTGACGTTGCATGTGGGTGCCGGAACCTTCAAACCGGTGAAAAGTGAAGAAATCGAGGGGCACGAGATGCATACGGAATATATATCCGTATCACGCTCAACCATCAAAAAACTTATCGATCACAACGGTTGTGCCATTGCTGTAGGAACCACTTCTGTACGAACTCTGGAGAGTTTATACCATATCGGAGTGACATTGGCCGCCAACCCACGAGCTACGGAAGAAGAACTGCACGTGCGACAGTGGCAACCTTATGAAAAGTATGATGAGATTCCGTCAACAGTTGCTCTGCAAAAGATTTTAGGATATCTGGATCGCAACGGAATGGAAACTCTGCACACCAGTACTCAAATCATTATTGCACCAGGATACAACTATAAAATAGTAAAAGCAATGGTCACCAATTTCCACCAACCACAAAGTACACTGTTGTTGCTGGTTTCGGCTTTTGTAAAAGGAAACTGGCGGACAATTTATGACTATGCCCTGGATCATGAATTCCGTTTCCTTAGTTACGGAGATTCATCGTTACTGATACCCTGAAAAAGTTAATTCATTTAATCATGCAAAGCGATAATAATCAGGAGATGTTTCCCATCGTTGATGAGGAAGGAAATATCACCGGAGCCGCTACCCGCGGCGAATGTCACAATGGTAGCAAACTGCTTCATCCGGTAGTGCACCTGCACGTATTCAGCAGTAAAGGAGATTTGTACTTACAAAAACGCCCCGAATGGAAGGATATCCAACCGGGTAAGTGGGATACCTCTGTAGGTGGTCATATAGACTTGGGTGAAAGTGTGGAAATAGCGCTGAAACGCGAGGTTCAGGAGGAATTAGGTATTACAGATTTTACACCGGAGCACCTGACCAGTTATGTTTTTGAATCCGCCCGCGAACGCGAACTGGTCTTTGTATACAAAACGGTATACGACGGAGACATCCACCCCAGCGATGAGCTGGATGGCGGACGCTTCTGGACCTTAGAAGAGATAAAAGAGCATATAGGAAAAGGGATATTTACTCCTAACTTTGAAGGAGAATTCAAGCGCGTCTCTTTCGACAAGTTATGATCGTTATTTCTTTTCTATCCACTGAACGATAGTTTCTGAGAACGGACTTTTTTTAGGAGGTACCATTCCTACCCAATTTCCGTTCTCATCAATCATAAACTTCTGGAAATTCCATTGCACGGGGGCATCTTGCACTCCGTTCAGTTTCTTTTCTGTCAACCATTGATAGAGGGGAGCTATGTTTTTACCTTTCACTGAGATCTTCGCCATCATTGGAAAGGTGACATCATAATTCAGCGTACAGAATGTAGCAATTTCTTCATTAGTTCCCGGTTCCTGCCCCATAAAGTTATTGGCAGGAAAGCCGATGATAATAAAGCCATCGTCTTTATATTGATCGTATAGCTCCTGCAGCTCTGCATATTGCGGGGTAAGTCCACACTTTGAAGCAACATTTACGACCAGAACTTTTTTCCCTTTCAGTTGAGAGAGATTGTAGGGTTTGCCGTCAATAGTGGTTACAGCGAAGTCATAGAAAGATTTACTCTGCGCAGCGGCAGCGATTGAAAGCACAAGAGCTACGATGAGGGAAGAAATGGTTTTCATACTTGTTTAACTACTGTTTCACAGTAATAACAAATAGCACAGATGTAAAGTTGCAACAACTTGGTGTTTAGAATGCATAAAAGAATTAAAAAATGGGAAGTAACATAAAATGCAGCCAATCCACCTCACCTGCCATAAGATTAATATCTGTAAAGTATTTATTAAAGCCACCTATATACCGCAAAAAGAGGCCAATTGAAAGAAAGAGAGGCTGCTGCAAATATTACTTTGCAACAGCCTCCGCTTATTTACACTTCAAGTTATAATCTTAGAAAAGAGTTATCATTTAGCCAGTTCATTGATTACATCCATAATCTTTTGTCCGATTTCTTCGGCGGCTTCCATCGTTGAAGCCTCGCTATACACACGGATTATCGGCTCTGTATTGCTCTTACGCAAATGTACCCACTTATCGGCAAAATCAATCTTCACACCGTCGATGTCATTGATATCTTCATTCTTATAGATCTCTTTCACTTTGGAAAGGATGGCATCTACATCAATTTCCGGAGTAAGATCTACACGGTTCTTTGCTATAAAATAAGGAGGATAAGTAGCACGCAACTCACTCACCTTCTTCCCTTCATGAGCCAGATGACTCAGGAAAAGGGCAATACCTACCAAAGCATCGCGCCCATAGTGACTGGCAGGATAAATCACTCCACCATTACCTTCACCACCAATCACGGCATTGGTAGCCTTCATCTTAGTCACCACATTGACTTCGCCCACAGCCGAAGCGTTGTATTCCATTCCATATTTGCGAGTCACGTCACGCAATGCACGGGTAGAGCTCAAATTGGAAACTGTATTGCCCGGAGTATGTTTCAATACATAATCGGCCACAGTCACCAGCGTATATTCTTCACCATACATCACACCGTTCTCACAAATCATTGCCAAGCGGTCAACATCAGGGTCTACCACAAAAGCCACGTCTGCCTTACCACCTTTCATAAGGTTCATAATATCGCCCAGATTCTTCTCAAGCGGTTCGGGGTTATGGGCAAAGTTACCGGTAGGTTCACAATAAAGCTTCTCTACATGCTTTACACCGAGGCGTTCGAGCAATTCGGGAAGAATAATACCTCCCACAGAATTCACACAATCAATAGCCACGCGGAAATCAGCTTTCCTGATAGCTTCCACGTCCACTAAATCAAGTGCTAAAACACTGTCAATATGTTTTTGATTGTAAGTAAGATCTTTACGATAAGAGCCGAGATGATCTACATCTGCAAAGTCAAACTCTTCAGCTTCGGCAATACGAAGCACTTCGTTGCCTTCGGCCGCATTCAGAAATTCACCATGTTCGTTAAGCAGTTTTAGCGCATTCCATTGTTTGGGATTGTGCGAAGCTGTCAGAATGATACCACCGCAAGCGCCTTCCATCGTCACGGCCAGCTCAGTTGTCGGAGTAGAAGCAAGATCAATATCTACTACATCCCAGCCCATCCCCATAAGGGTACCAACTACTACGTTCTTCACCATTTCGCCGGAGATACGTGCATCACGGCCTACTACGATTTTATTGCTTGTAGATTTACATGTTCTACGAATCAGCGTAGCATACGCCGATGTGAATTTCACTATGTCAAGCGGGTTCAATCCCTCGCCTGCACTTCCGCCAATAGTTCCGCGGATTCCAGAGATAGATTTGATTAGAGTCATAAGGATTTAAATATCGGTAATTAAAGTTAGTTCTATCCGTGTAACATCAATAGATCGAAAATCTATATATATCATAGAAATAAGGATATACTTTTTGCTGCGCATACGAGTGTCCGCTCTTCGATGGTACAATCAGTCTGATATGTGCCCCATCTTTAACATATTGCAAAGCCATTAACCAGCCGGCAGGAACAGAAGTTCCATACTGTCCCCCAATCGTTACATCCCAATAATATTCGGAATCGAGCCCCGGCTCTTGAATAAACTGCCCGTATATACTTGTTCCGTCTATCGTATAACGAAAACCTGTAGGGTAATTATTCATAGGCGGATAATATTGATTATCCACATTAGAAACAGAAGTTGGTTCTCCGGTTAAGATATCGACTTCTTTAAAGCGAGTAAGGATCAGGTTACCGGTTTCAAATGGAAGAGCTGCTTCAAGACTGGGATAAGGCTCGGATGCAGCACGCGGAGTCCCGTAACGTTGCACAATCTGCATATAAATACCATTAGAGAAAGCAACATACTGATTCTTACCCGGATACTGAACAGGATATCCGTCCTCACATTTTGTAATCGTATCCTTTTCGAATTCCTCCACGGAGATTACTTCAATATTATTCTTTTTAATGAAGTCATTGACACCATCCCGCTCTTCTTCGAGCATTTCTGCATAGGTTTTCGTATCATCACATGCCTGAAAAAAGGCTCCAAGAGCCAACAGGGAAATAAATAATAATATAAGTTTCTTCATTCGTCTGTATCTTAACTATATGTCCGTACAAATGTACCGTAATTTAGTTGAAAATTGAGAGTTAAAAGTTGAAAGTTCAAGTCTTTTAACTTATTTAGTTATTTAATTGACAGTTGGCAGAGGACAATTGACAATTAGTTGTGCTATCACGCTGCATAGTAACTGTCAATTGTCCACTGTCAATTGTCCATCGTCAACTGCTCTGAGTATTTTTCCAAAGCCTGTTCAAACACTTCCCTTGCCTCATCCATCGTACCATAAAACTCACCACCCGAAGCATTCAGATGACCACCGCCATTAAAGAATTCGGCAGCCACTTTGTTACAGGGGAATGTACCTACGGAACGTAAAGATATCTTAATCATCCTGGTTTCCGTATCTTCACGCAGAAAGCAAGAAAAGCAGACATTCTTAATGGAAAGAGGTATATTGACAAAGCCTTCGCTATCACCTTTGATATAATCAAACCGGCTTTGTTCATCTCTTGTCAAAGAAATCAATGCCGAATTATACTCACGATAAACCTTCATATTCGACAAAACATATCCCATCAGCCTCAAACGGCTCTCCGAATAAGTGTTGTACACTTTTCTATAAATATCATCCTTATCAATCCCCTTCGACAGAAGCTCACTGATAATGAAGTAAATTTCACGATTATTGGAATTATAAGTAAACCCTCCGGTATCTGTCATCATACCTGTATAAATACATTCGGCTCCCTCCAAAGAGATATCACTGAAATATCCCATACGACAGATTAGCCGGAATACAAGTTCGGAGGTAGAAGATATTTCCGGATGTGAAATTATGATCTGACAGAATTCTTCGGGGTACAGATGATGGTCGATCATTATTTTACGGGCAGGTGAGGCAGCTACAGCATCTTCCATTTTCTCGATTCGCTTCAATGCATTAAAGTCCAGACAGCAAATTACATCCGCTTCAGCTATCAGCTTATCAGCAAATTCCTTATAACGGTCGTACAACAAGATGTCTTTGCTACCCGGCATCCATTTCAAAAAATCGGGAAAGGCATTGGGTACAATCACATTAACAGTCTTATCCTGTGAATCCAGAAAATGGGCAAGCCCCAAAGAAGATCCTATTGCATCGCCATCAGGAGATACATGAGATACAATCACTATTTTATCAGCACGTTCAAACCATTTTGTGAAATGATCTATCTTAGCTTGTTCTATTACTTTAGTCAGCATAATAATTATGTGTCAATACGCCAATGGGCAATGTGCCGATGACCAGACACGCTTGTTTATGGATTAATATTCTATTTGCTTATCATTCGAAAATTTGGCACATGCCATATCAGCATAATTACCATATTACCGTCCGGCAAAATTACGATAATTCTTCGTACTTAAAGCAAAAACTCAGTAGAACCTTTATCCGAGAGTGATATAAAATGAATTCCCTGCTGCTGACACTCTATCTTATATGCCTGCAGACGGCGGTTGGAAAGAGAAGCATCAAGAACCACATTACGAATAACAAACAAGTTGGTCAACTCACGCAAATATCCTTCATAGCCTTCGCATACGTAAAGATAATCGATGGATAGCGGTTGCCGGGTCGTTTTATTCCGCCAGTAATTATCATTTAATACACAAATTCTGTAACCGGAGAAGGAAAGAAGATGATGATCATAAAACAATGCAGGACTGGTATAACCAACAGTGACAGCCTGAGGTGGCTTCAGCCCCTGACGATTCCATCGCTTCGAAGCAGCCTTACGCAACCGGGATTCATCGGGTAAACTATCGGCATAGGCCAACCAGGAATAACCATCGGATGCAACACAATGAACCACTGGACAATTATAGACATTATAAAATACAATGCTTTGCCGGGGACGGTCAATGACTCTCATCGACACATGATAAATACAAACAAGAAATAAACAGGAAAGGCAGATAACAAGGCGCTTCCCCGTACGTGAGAATAAGTACCGTCTCAATAAAATTAAAACCAGATAGAAGCCGAAAACCTCCGGAAGATACACCCATACCCCATCAACTGATGCCCATGGAAGCTGCTCTATCCAACGGACACAATTATTCAACATCCCGACCAACCCTCTCAGCACTGCCGCTACAAACTCCTGCACGAAAGACAGAGGATTCAATAACAACAGAATGACAGATATATACATTATAAGTGAAACCAACGGTATCACCAATAAGTTGGTCAATAGAAAATGAGTAGAGAAGCGGGAAAAGTACAGAAGCACCAGTGGAGCTGTACCAATCTGCGCAGCAATAGAAACACTCATCAATCCCCCAATATATCGTCCGATACGGAAACCCGACACAGGAATCAATCTATATATACGAGGTTGTATCAGTAAAATAGCGGCTACTGCACAAAACGAGAGTTGAAAGCCAACATCGAATAACCAGGATGGCCGACAAAGTAACATAAAGAAAGCCGCTATCAGAAGAGTATTCAACGAAAAACTGGCTCGTCCGGACAGCTCCGCCAAAGCAAACAAAGAAAACATTACTACCGACCGGACTACCGAAGCAGACAATCCTGTAAAAAAAGCAAAAGCCCAGAGAAACAAAAGAATCAGTAAAGTACGTAGTAAAGCCGCGGTCCGCCATCGCTCAGGTAACCATCGCAAACAAAAACAAAGCAACAAATACAGAAAACCGATATGTAAACCGGATAAAGCAAGCACATGGCTTGCACCGGATATGGAATAAGTTTCGCGAATATCTTCACTTAACTCCTCTTTATAACCGACAGTAAGAGCTGAAAGTACAGCTAAATCATCTCCCCGAAATCCAAGACGACGATAGACAGACAAAACATAGCCCCGGTAATCCATCGCTTGTTGACGAAATGAGCGCGTGGTACTCCGTGAGATCACTTTCCAGTCATCTGTGTAAGCAAATCCAATAGCAACGATCTGTCTGCGGGACAAAAAACGGGCATAGTCAAACTCGTCCGGATTTCCATTATTCACCGGAGGAGAAAGTTTGGTATAAACCAACAACTCATCACCGCTACATAAACGTTCGCTTAAAGAATCTTTAGTGAAATAAAGCAGGGCTTTATGATCCAAAGTAAGCCGGCCGGAAACAGAATCAATCTGTTCTGTCAACAACACCCGGCAAAGCACACTTCGCTCTTTCGTCTGTGGCTGTTCTGTAACAATCAGCCTATAGACAGTCTCTTTTTGTGGAAATTCATAATCAGTCTGATGCAATTCCCGGTTCACCAATCCGATACCCAAAGTAAAACAAAAGAGAAGAAGACAACTCCCAAAGAGCCAACGTCCGGAGTAACGCTTCCGGTTAAAAAAGAAAATCAGTCCTCCAAAAGATAAAAGGAAAAGTAAGAAAACGCCAGAGACAATCCCTCCGGATTGTCTCTGGAAAAAAAGTTCATCGCCACAGTAGATACCCGCAACTAAAGGGCATAACAGGCGTAAAAAAGGATAGCGATGCAGCCAGGCAAAGAGCATTAATTATAACTCTTTCAGCCTGTGGATCATCTCTTCAGGGTTTTCGGCGGCAAATACTGCGTTTCCTGCCACCAACACATCGGCACCGGCAGCCACCAGGCGTGCACCGGTCTCAAGATTTACCCCACCATCTACTTCAATCAAAGCTTTTGAGCCCGTACGCTCTATTAATGTACGGAGCTCACGAACCTTCTCTACGGAATGTTCAATAAATTTCTGTCCCCCGAAACCAGGGTTAACACTCATTATGAGCACCATATATACATCACGAATAATATCCTGAAGCATTGCGACGGGCGTGGCCGGATTAATGGTCACTGCCGGCTGCATACCTGCCTCCCGAATTTGCTGTACCACCCTGTGGAGATGCGGACATGCTTCATAGTGCACATTCATCACATGAGCTCCCAACGCCTTCACCTCCTGAATAAATTTTTCCGGTTGTACAATCATCAGATGTACATCAAGTGGTTTCTCACTTAGCTTTGCCACATACTTCAATACCGGAAATCCAAAAGAGATATTAGGCACAAATACACCATCCATAATATCAATATGGATCCAGTCGGCTTCGCTACGGTTTAGCATTTCAACATCTTTCGCCAAATAAGCAAAATCTGCAGAAAGAATAGAAGGAGATATCATTGGTTTCATGAGCTTGTTGTTATTACAAATTTACTACAATGATACAAAAGTAGAGGGAATAAACGGAAGTTACAAATTTATCCCAATATAATCCCTTGTAACCCTTGTGGCAATTGCTGTTCCACATAATAGTTACCGGCAAAAGAACGTAGAAAAGCCAGTGTTTGTTCACTAACCCGGGGTCTCTTACTTTCCACCGAGTTCTTTTCTTTGGGACACTGCTGATGATGAGAGGGAGTAGTTTTTTTATTCATAGGCCTTATATACTAAAAAGGTTTGTTTCCTTTAGAACGTAGGAAACAAACCTTTTAGTATATAACAAGTTAGTTAAATTTAATCAACGGTAAGAACGACTCCGTTCTTTTCGGCCATACGGCGAAGATTAAGGATAGCATAACGCATACGTCCCAGTGAAGTATTAATACTGACACCTGTCTGCTCTGCTATCTCCTTGAAACTGAGATCCTGATAGAAACGCATATATACCACTTCGCGTTGTTCATCCGGCAGGAACTCCATCAAACGGCGTACATCAGATAATATCTGCCGATTTACAATCGCATTCTCTATCGTCCCTTCCGCCAATCCGATATTATTCAGAATATTCACTTCCGGCTCATCACAAGACACCAGATTCTCCGATTTCTCCTGACGGAAAGAGTCTATAATCAAGTTATGGGCAATACGACGCAACCAAGCAGAGAACTTACCATTTTCATTGTAACGTCCCTGGCGGATCGTAATAATTGCCTTCATAAAAGTTTCTTGAAAAATGTCTTCTGTCATCTCGGAGTTGCGTACAATATAATAAATATAAGAGTACAACTTGTCCTTATACCTATTTAAAAGTACATTAAATGCCTGATTCTCTCCTTCGGCATAGAGAGAGACTAACGTTTCGTCAGCCTTGTTGTTCCATGTGTTCATTACGTATGCGATTAGATATAATTAGCGTAACGTGTTTCTATAGGCATTCACATTTAAAGAGTTAATAATGGGCAAAGAAAAGGAATCTTAGTGAAAGAACCAAAAGAAAAGAGGAATATTTTTAATGGAAACAAGATTATTAACTCATTGACGTGCAGTTTCTATACTGCAGAATACTCATTTATTTCTGGAAATGAATTAAACTCACTACAGGAACACAGAGTTTCACAGAGTACTATTTATCGGATGAAACGCGGATTAACACAGACGAACGCAGATTAAAAGACTGTAGTTCTTTATTATACATTTGTTCCCCTTTGCGAAAATCTGCGTTCATCTGCGTTTCAATAAAGATTTTAAACTCTGTGGGACTCCGTGTTACTGTGGTGAAATAGATTCATTATCGATCAGAAATACACAAAGCCTTCCCGCACAAAATATAATAAGTAAGTGTCTTATATTCCTTCATACTGCCATACGGTTGGCAAAGTGTTGCCAACGTAAAGGCAAGGTACTGCCAACCGTATGGCAACATCTTGCCAATGAGGTGGCAAAACAGACGACTATTTATCTCTTAGCGATGAATTACGAATCACTTCATCATCATATCCCCCGTAAGCTTGTAACCCCGCAATAGTTCTTCTATTCTAAGCCTCTTCTTGCCAGGGAACTGCAGAGCCAGAATACCTACAAATCCATCAGCAACAGCTACTTTGAGATAATTCTTCCCATCTGTCACAATAGTACCCGGAAGTAATTGATGAGCTTCAATTATCTTTTCACTCTCAAAAATCTTCACTACAACAGGCTCGCCTGAAGCATTTATGAGTTCGGTCCATGCCGCCGGATGTGGAGAGAGTCCACGAATGAAATCATAGATGCGTTTTACAGGCTGATTCCAATCAATCCTGCAGGTTTCCTTAAAAATTTTCGGAGCAGGGCGTAGTTCACCCACCACAGCCATTTCTTCCTGCGGAATAGGTTGCACAGTATCCGCTAAAATAGCATCTACTGTCTCCATTACAAGCCTGCCACCTAACATCATTAGTTTATCATGCACAACTTCTACATTATCCGTATCTGCAATCGGAACGCGAACTTGCTGAATAACCTCTCCCGTATCAATTTCATGTTTCAGGAAGAAAGTGGTAATACCCGTTTCCGTATCACCGTTGATAACTGCCCAATTAATAGGAGCAGCGCCACGATATTGAGGGAGAAGAGAAGCATGCAGATTAAATGTTCCCAAACGGGGCATATTCCAGACAATCTCAGGTAGCATACGGAAAGCAACCACGATTTGCAAATCGGCTTTCCACTCACGCAAAGCCTGCACAAAGCTTTCATCTTTCAGTTTCTCTGGCTGCAACAAAGGCAGATTATGATCTAATGCAAACTGTTTGACGGGGGAGAATTGGATTTTATGACCACGACCTGCCGGTTTGTCAGGCATGGTAATCACGCCAACCACATTGTAACCACCTTCAACAAGGCAACGCAAACCCTCCACTGCAAAATCGGGAGTTCCCATATAAACGATTCTTAAATCTTCTTTCTTCATTATGAGGCAATATAGAGTTATAGAATTATTGGACGGTAAGGTTATTAGGTGGTTAAGCGATAGACTTATTATCATATTTACTTTATAACTCTATAACTTTCCCCCCCTATAATCTTTTTAGTCTTCCGAAAAATGTACAAGCACCTGCCGATACGAATTAAATATCTTTGATTTCGAAACGAAGCCCAGATACTTACCTTCCTCATTTACCACAGGCAGATTCCAGGCCTTTGTATCATCAAAGGTCTGCATCACTTGTTCCATACCATCGGTATCAAATAGTTTTGCCGGAGCCGATGTCATCAGTTTATTAACCGTGAAGCGATGATAAAGTTCTTGCCGGAACATAATATTACGGATATCGTCCAGCAAAACAATGCCGAGCAATATACCATTCTTATCTGTAACAGGAAATATATTACGATGTGAAGCAGCAATAGCCTTAACCAATTCACCCAAATCCATCTCCGGATGGACTGTTACAAAATCATTCTCCACCACATTCTCCATCTTCATCAGCGTCAGTACGGCCCTATCTTTATGATGAGTCAATAACTGCCCCCTCTTTGCCAAACGCATGGAATAGATACTGTGCGGTTCGAAAACAATAATAGTCAGATAGGAACTGACGGAAACAATCATTAATGGCAGAAAGAGGTCATAGCCACCTGTCAGCTCGGCGATAAGGAATACCCCCGTCAACGGGGCATGCATAACTCCACTCATCACGCCAGCCATCCCCATAAGTGCAAAATTCTTCTCGGGCAGATAGGCTGAAAATGCAAAGTCATTACTGAAGTGCGAAAAAACAAATCCTGCAATACAACCCAGATAAAGCGAAGGAGCGAAGATACCGCCACAACCGCCCCCTCCGTTCGTTGCACTGGAAGCAAACACTTTCAACAAGATAATCAGTATCAGATAGATTTGCAGAAGATTGCCATAACCATAAAACAGGGAATTGTTCATCACCGTATCCCAGTCGGCATTACTCGTACCGTTCAGCAAAAGGTTGATCGTATCGTACCCTTCACCATAAAGCGGTGGAAAAAGAAAGATGAGTATACTCAGCATCACCCCTCCCAGAACTAGTTTTTTATAAGGATTGCTGAGTTTGCCAAAGACGCCTTCCACCGAATTCATGGCACGGGTAAAATACAGTGAGATTAACCCACAGAAGATACCCAGCAGAATGACGAAAGGGATACGTTCTAATTCAAATGCCTGATCGAGGTGGAATTTAAACATCGCTTCCGTACCGGTGGTGATATAAGAAACCGTAGCAGCCGTTACTGCAGAGATGAGCAGGGGCAACAATGAAGACATCGTCAGATCAATCATGAGCACTTCCAGTGTGAATACCAACCCAGCAATAGGTGCTTTGAAGATACCGGCAATAGCACCGGCAGCACCACATCCCACGAGCAGCATCAGCGTGCGGTGTTCCATCTTAAACACACTTCCCAAATTGGAACCGATGGCCGATCCCGTCAACACAATGGGTGCTTCCGCTCCAACTGATCCACCAAAGCCGATAGTGATAGCACTGGCAATAGTGGACGACCACACATTGTGCCGCTTGATACGTCCCTGTCTCCGGGAAATAGCATACAGAATTTTGGTTACTCCATGGCTAATATCATCTTTCACAATATTTCGTACAAACCATCCGGCCAGGAAGATACCTACTACCGGATACACCAGATAGAGGTAATTCACCCCTGTTGCACTAAAGTTGTCGGTAAGGAAATTCTGTATCGAGTGGATCAGGAACTTCAATATCAATGCAGCAATTGCTGTAAAAATGCCTACCAGAAAACTGAGGATAAGAATGAATTGCTTCTCCTTAATATTGTTTTCACGCCAATGAATAAAATGCTGTAGCAAACTAATCTTCTCTTTTTCCATATTTCTGTCTAAATGCCTTTGCCGATCCACACTTCTCTGACAGTTGCCAGTAGAATTTTCACGTCGAGCCAAAAGCTGTAGTGTTCTAAATAATAAAGGTCGTAACGGGAACGTTCAATCATTTTCTCTATCGTGTTAGCATACCCGAATTTCACCATTCCCAAAGAGGTAATCCCTGGTTTCAGGTTGAATATCCGTTTATAATCCGGAGTACTCTCCAGTATTTGTTGTACAAACCAGGCACGTTCGGGCCGTGGTCCGACAATAGACATATCCCCCTTCAAAACATTCCAAAACTGCGGCAATTCATCCAAATGATGTTTACGCAGTATCCGGCCAAAAGCTGTCACCCGCTGATCATCGGAAACAGCAAGCAATGGTGTCCCATCTTCCGCACCTGTTACCATCGTACGAAACTTCACCATCCGAAAGGGGACACCTCCCTTTCCCAACCGCTCTTGCTGGTAAAAAACACTACCCGCTCCCTGCATACGAATACGAATAGCAATATAGAGCAGTAATGGGCAACATAGCAACAGCACCAATGCTGCCACCATATAATCCATCAACTGCTTCATTTATTCACGGATAATCTTTATTACTCCGCCCTTATCAAGCTTAATAATACTCGATGGTTTGGGACGACTGATGTCATCCTGGCGAAAGCCTACAATATAATCTACCTGTGATTTAACGTCATCACTTATCTCACTGAAATTGGCCGGTGAAGGCTGTCCGCTGATATTGGCCGATGTCGAAACTATTGCCTTGCGGAATTGCTGACAAAGGCGACGGGAAAAGTCCTCACTGGTTACACGGATACCTACACTACCATCTTCGGCAAGCAGGTTCAGAGCCAGGTTGCGTGCACCCGAATAAATTATAGTAAGTGGTTTGTCGGCCAGTTCTATTAAGTCCCATGCCACTTCGGGCACATCCTGCACATAAAAATCCACCTTCACGGATGAGTCAACCAGCACCAACATCGCCTTACTGTCTGCACGTTTCTTGATTTCGTACACACGGCGCACTGCGTCGGGATTAGTAGCATCGCAACCCAGTCCCCAAATCGTATCGGTAGGATAAAGGATAACCCCCCCCTCCTGCATCACCTGACAGGCTTTTTTAATATCTTCTATCATTTCTTGATTTATATCTGATAAGAGTAACGTGCAAAAATACTACTTTTGCATGGTAATAACAAAGTTTAAGAGAAAACAAATGGAAGAAATTAAGTTTCGCCACACCCTGCCTATACAACTACGATTCAACGACGTAGATAAATTCGGTCATGTCAACAACACGGTTTACTTCTCATTCTATGATCTTGGCAAAACGGAGTATTTTGCTTCTGTCTGCCCCGGAGTGGACTGGGAAAAGGATGGAATTGTCGTTGTTCATATAGAGGCAGATTTCCTGGCTCAGATCTTTGCTTCGGACCACATTGCCGTACAGACAGCTGTTTCGGAGATCGGAACGAAGAGTTTTCACCTCATTCAGCGGGTGATCGATGTAGAAACCGGAGAGGTAAAATGTATCTGCACATCCGTGATGGTAGCATTCGATCTGGATAAACACGAATCGAAAGCGCTCACCGAAGAGTGGATAGATGCAATCTGCGAATACGAGGGCAGAGATGTGAGGAAAAAGAGACAGGAAAATAAGGATTAAAGAACAGTATTTGTCATTATTTCAATACATGTAAATCCTGAAAAACAGAGAACAGATAGAGTAAAGGAGTGAAAAATCAATCTTTTCAACTAACGCACCTTTATCACAGGATGTTTATCCTATATCAGTTTTAAATATGTTTCACCACAGAGTGACACGGAGTTCCACAGAGTTTTAAATCTTTACTGAAACGCAGATGAACGCGAATTTTCGCAAAGGAAAACCAAACTACAGGAAAAAGTTTCATGCGCATTAATACTTCAGTTTTAAGATTAATTACCTACTTTTGCAAGCTAATTAAAGAAGGATATATCTATACTATAAAATGGTAGCTAACAATACAATAGATTTAGAGTCACTCTATCGCCTGCTATTCGGAGAAGAAAAACTGGAGTTATCTGATGCCTGCCTGCAAAAAGTAGAAGACAGTTTCAATTTTCTGGAAACATTCTCAAGTGACAAAGTCATCTATGGCATTAATACCGGTTTCGGCCCGATGGCTCAATACCGGATTGAGGAGAAACATCTCACCGAACTGCAATATAATATAATAAGGAGTCATTCTACCGGAGCGGGAAATCCGTTACCAGAACGATATGTAAAAGCAGCTATGATTGCCCGTTTATATACTTTTCTCCAAGGGAAGTCGGGTGTACATCCGGAACTGATCACATTACTAACCGAATTCATCAACCGGGATATCTATCCATATATCCCCGAACATGGCAGTGTAGGTGCCAGTGGTGATCTGGTACAACTGGCCCATATCGCCCTCACCTTGATTGGCGAAGGCGAGGTTTTCTATCAAGGCGAAAGGCGTGACACTGCATCTGTATTGAAAGAGAACGGTCTGAAACCTTTTACGATGCGTATCCGCGAGGGATTATCCGTAACAAACGGAACGTCTGTCATGACAGGCATCGGTATCATCAACTTGATTTATGCCAAACAATTGCTTCACTGGTCAATCGTTGCTTCGGTGATGATGAACGAAATTGCTTCTTCGTATGATGACTTCTTATCTCAACCTCTGAATGAAGCCAAGCATCACCGGGGACAAAAGGAAATAGCACAAGCCATGCGCAAGTGGGTAGCCGGCAGCCAATGTGTGCGTAAGCGGGAGAACGAACTTTATAATCAGAAACATACCGAAAAGATATTTGAGCATAAAGTACAACCTTACTATTCTTTGCGTTGCACACCACAGATATTAGGTCCTATCTACGATGAACTGCAAAATGCGGAAGAGGTATTGATTAATGAAATCAACTCTGCTTGTGACAACCCGATAGTAGATCCCGAAACACGAAACATATATCACGGTGGTAACTTTCATGGTGACTATGTTTCTTTTGAAATGGACAAGATGAAAATAGCCATCACCAAACTGGCTATGCTCAGCGAACGGCAGTTGAACTACCTGTTCCACGACCGTATCAACGGCATCTTGCCGCCATTTGTCAACCTGGGGGTATTGGGACTGAACTACGGACTCCAGGCATCCCAATTTACAGCAACTTCCACTACTGCAGAGTGCCAGACATTGTCGAACCCAATGTACGTACATAGTATCCCCAACAACAATGACAATCAAGATATTGTAAGTATGGGTACCAATTCCGCCTTGTTGGCAAAAAAAGTGATTGATAACACTTATCAAGTGATGTCTATCCTATTTATGGGTATCGTACAAGCTGTAGACTATCTGGAGATACAGACACAGCTAAGCCCGGATAGTCAGCGGGTATACAACGAAATCCGTACTTTCTTCCCGGTATTCAAGGAGGATACGCCCAAGTACAAAGAGATTGAAGCAATGATAGCGTACCTGAAAAAAGAAAAGAAATAAGAAACAATGAAATATGCATTAGTAACAGGAGGTAGTCGTGGGATAGGTCGCTCCATTTGCGTAAAGCTGGCGGAGATGGGATACTACGTGCTGATAAATTACCAAAGCAACGATACGGAAGCAGAAAACACACTGCAATTGGTCCGTGAAAAAGGAGCAGAGGGTGAATTAATGAAATTTGATGTTACAGAACCGGCAGTTGTGCTTACCGTACTCACCCAATGGATGGAGCAACATCCGGACGCAATCATCGAAACACTGATAAATAATGCAGGTATCCGCAAGGACAACCTGATGCTCTGGATGACAGGTGAAGAGTGGAACCGGGTATTAGATATCAGCCTGAACGGATTCTTTAACGTGACACAAGCGTTGCTGAAAAACATGTTAGTGAACCGCTTCGGTCGTATCGTAAATATCGTATCGCTGTCCGGCATCAAAGGAATGCCCGGACAGGTAAACTATTCCGCCTCCAAAGGAGGTATCATTGCCGCTACCAAAGCACTGGCACAGGAAGTAGCCAAGAAGAAAGTTACCGTCAATGCAGTAGCGCCGGGATTCATCCATACGGATATGACGGATGACATCGACGAGAATGAATGGAAAAAGACAATTCCTGCCGGCCGGTTCGGTAAGCCTGAAGAGGTGGCAGAACTGGTAGGCTTTTTGGTTTCACCCGCTGCATCCTATATAACGGGAGAAGTTATTTCAATCAACGGAGGACTATATACATGAGAAGAGTTGTCATTACCGGCATGGGTATTTACTCATGTATCGGCAAAAATCTGGATGAAGTAACAGAATCACTCTACAACGGACGGTCAGGCATAGGCGTTGATCCTGTTCGTAAGGAGTTGGGGTACTTCTCTTCATTAACAGGAATATTGGAGCGCCCGGATCTGAAAAAGCTGCTCGATCGCAAAAAGCGGCATTGCCTCCCCGAACAAGGAGAATATGCTTATATGGCTACAGTAGAAGCCTTCCGGAATGCGGGTATCGATGAAGCTTTCCTCGAAGCCAACGAGGTGGGTATCCTCTATGGAAATGACAGTAGTGCAGCTCCGGTAATTAATGCGGTAGATGTCATTCGCGCCAAAAAAAACACGGCATTAGTCGGTTCGGCTTCTATCTTCCAGTCTATGAATTCAACAGTCACCATGAATCTTTCGGTTATCTTCAAGCTGAGAGGAATTAACTTTACCATTGCTGGAGCTTGTGCCAGCGGTTCCCATGCCATTGGCATGGGATATCTGCTTATCAAATCGGGATTGCAGGATTGTATCCTGTGCGGAGGTGCACAAGAGGTCAATCCGTATGCCGTAGGTAGTTTTGACGGGCTTAGTGCCTTCTCTACACAAGAAGCAGAACCGGGAAAGGCTTCCAAACCTTTTGACCGTCGGCGCGACGGGCTGATACCCAGCGGAGGAGCTGCCAGCCTGGTGATCGAAAGTTATGAATCGGCAGTAAAACGAGGAGCTACTATCCTGGCAGAAGTAACAGGATACGGGTTTTCATCCAACGGCGATCATATCTCCGTGCCTAATGTAGACGGTCCGAAACGTTCTCTACAAATGGCAATCAAAGATGCAGGTATCTCTCTCGAAGAGATAGCTTATATCAATGCACATGCCACCTCTACCCCGGTAGGCGACCTAAATGAAGCGAAAGCAATAGCCGAGGTTTTTGGTGAGTACCGTCCTTACGTAACATCCACCAAGTCAATGACCGGGCACGAAATGTGGATGGCAGGAGCCAGCGAGGTGATCTACTCTACTCTGATGATGAACGAAGGTTTCATCGCTCCCAATATAAACTTTGAAGAACCGGATGAAGCATCGGCTCTGCTGAATATACCTGCACAACGGGTGGATGTAGAGTTCGATACTTTCTTATCCAATTCATTCGGATTCGGTGGAACAAACTCCACACTGATTATACGTAAACTAAAGTAATACCTATTATAATAAAAGAGAATATGACCAACGACGAAATCATTGAAAAGATCAGAACCACACTTGCCGAAGAGTTTGAAATAGAGATTGACCTTATTCAGCCTGAAGCCCCATTAATGCAAACGCTTGAACTGGATAGCCTCGACCTGGTAGACATGGTGGTACTGGTAGAACAGAATTTCGGTTTCAACGTGACCGGACAGGACTTTGCCGGAATCAAAACTTTCCAAGACTTCTACGACCTTGTTATCACCCGTATAAAAGAAAAGGAAAACGCTAACGGCTAATGTCAACATGGAAAGGTAAAACCAGAGGAGGTACATTCGGATACCTGTTTTTCATCTATATAATCCGGTATCTGGGTGTCACGGCTGCATATACCTTTTTGAGCCTGGTAGTGTTATACTTCATACCTTTTGCTCCGAAGGCAACCCGGAGCACCTGGCGTTATGCCCGCCGGATATTGAAGCAAAACCGAATACAGTCTGCCTGCCTGTTAGTACGCAACTACTATCGGCTGGGGCAGATACTCATTGATAAAGTAGCCATCGGCAACGGCAGGGCAAAAGAGTACCATTTCAAATTTGAAAACTATGACGAATTCCTTAAGGTACTGAACAGCAATCAGGGAGTCATCATGATAGGTGCCCATGTAGGAAACTGGGAGATTGGTGCACCTTTCTTTGACAAATACGGCAAGAAAATCAATATTGTGATGTATGATGCCGAACATAGGAGGATAAAAGAAATGCTGGAAAAGAATGGCGGAGGGAAAGAGTATAAGATTATTCCGGTCAATGAGGACAATCTGACACACGTATTCCGTATCACCGAGGCCCTAAACAAACAAGAGTATGTCTGCTTTCAGGGTGACCGTTACCTCAATAAAGAAAAATTGCTTTCACATATCTTCATGGGATGGGAAGCATTCTTTCCGGCAGGACCTTTTTTGTTAGCCTCACGAATGAGGGTCCCCGTAGTGTTCTATTTCGCTATGCGCGAACCGGGAAGAACGTATCGTTTCCACTTCGTGATATCGAAAAACCCACGACGTACCCCGGAAAAAAAAGCAGAACAAGCCCTGCTGGAAGAATATACATCCACACTGGAACAAATTGTAAAGCGTTACCCCGAACAATGGTTCAACTATTACGATTTCGTAATTCCCGCGGGGGGAGGTACGCCAAGCGATGGGAATAATAAAAAAAGAGAAGAACAATAATCATAGCAACCAAAGCAATGAAGCAATCAAAAAAGAAGCCACTTACTGCCGTACAGGCTCAACGCCTGGCACAGGAAATCGCTTTTGGTCCCGTCGTGTTTCAGGTATCACGCCTAATGCTGAAATTCGGAATCTTCCGCCTGCTCAGCGACCACCGGGAGGGGCTGACACTGGAACAGATTTACACCGCTACCGGACTGTCAAAGTATGCAGCACAAGTACTGCTGGAGTCCTCACTTACTATCGGTACCGTACTAATAGAAGCTGATAAATACCTCCTTGCCAAAGCCGGCTGGTTTCTACTGAATGACAAAATGGTAGAAGTCAATATGAACTTTAATCACGATGTCAATTATCTGGGACTTTTCAACCTCGAAGAAGCACTGCTCAACGGACGTCCGGAAGGACTGAAAACTTTCGGCCTGTGGCCCACCATCTACGAAGGTCTGTCAAGCCTGCCGGAAAAGGTACAGGAAAGCTGGTTTAAATTTGATCATTATTACTCCGACTGCTCTTTTGTCCAAGCACTCGAAATCGTATTCAACCGCCCTCTCCATACCCTGCTTGATGTAGGAGGAAATACCGGACGGTGGGCAACACAGTGTGTCAGTTACAATCCGGAAGTAGAAGTAACCATCATGGACCTGCCCCAACAACTGGAACTGATGCGCAGGCAAACGGCAGACATTCCCGGTGCAGAACGTATTCACGGACATGGAGTGAACTTATTAGACCCTTCTGTCCCCTTTCCTACCGGCTTTGATGCCATCTGGATGAGCCAGTTCCTCGACTGTTTCTCTGAAGAAGAGGTAACCAGCATTCTCTCTCGTGCGGCACAGTCCATGAACAAAGAATGCCGACTCTATATTATGGAAACCTTCTGGGACCGGCAGAAGTTTGAAACAGCAGCCTACTGCCTGACACAAATCAGCCTCTACTTTACAGCGATGGCAAACGGTAACAGTAAAATGTATCACTCTGATGATATGGCACGTTGCGTCTGTGAGGCAGGATTGGAAATAGAAAAAATCTATGACGGACTGGGGCAAGGCCACAGCATCATGCAATGCCGGATAAAGCAACTTTCAACTCCCAACTCTCAACTTTCAACTATAGAAGGAGAAGATATTCTCAAACTGATTCCACAACGTTCGCCCATCGTCATGGTGGACAGCTTTTACGGAATCGAAGGTGATAGTTCCTATGCCGGGCTGACGGTTACTACGGACAATTTATTCTGTCTGGATGGCCAGTTACAGGAAGCAGGTATTATCGAGCACATTGCCCAATCTGCTGCTGCACGGATCGGCTATCTGTACACACAGCAAGAAGAGGCAGTACCTCTGGGATTTATCGGTTCTGTAGATAAACTAAAACTATATAAACTACCTCAAGCAGGTAGTAAACTGATTACGGAAATCACTATCATTCAGGAGGTAGGTGATATCACACTGATTGCAGCAAAAACGCAAGTCGATGAAACACTGATTGCCGAATGCCGGATGAAAATATTCTTAAAAAAGGAATGAGAAAAAAGAATCAACAGACTGCCACACTGACAGACCACACTACGATGCAGGTACGTTTCAGTGAAATAGATTCTATGCAAATCGTATGGCATGGAGAGTACATCCGTTATTTCGAGGACGGACGCGAATCATTCGGCAGACATTACGGGCTGGATTATATGAGTATTTACCGTTCCGGATATATGGTTCCTATCGTCGACTTGACCTGTCAGTTCAAACAACCTCTCTCCTTTGGCGAAGAAGCGATTATCGAAACACGTTATATTGCGTGTGAGGCAGCCAAGATTAAATTTGAATATACCATCTACCGAGCTACAAATCATAGTGTAGTAGCTACAGGAAGTACAACACAAGTATTTCTTAACCTCAATAAAGAACTGGAACTGCTTAATCCGCCGTTCTATCAGGATTGGAAAAAGAAATGGAACATCATCTGACCCCTGTATATATCACTGCCGATGTACTGTTCAGTGCTCTCGGTTTCAGTACACAAGAGAATCTGGAAGCCATACGCAATTACCAAAGTGGAATCTTGCTTCAGACAGACAGACGCATTTCTGCCTCCCCTCTGCTGGCTGCCACTATCGACAGAGAAAAATTATATCGATTGGCAGAAACGGAGGGCATAGCAGACTATCCACACATGGAGCAGTTGTTTATCCTTGCCATCCGTTCTATACTTTCACAATCGGGCGTTAGTCTGAAAAATCCTGACTGCGGTCTCATTCTTTCCACTACGAAAGGAAACATCGACCTGCTTAGCAAACGTACCGAAAAGCTGGACGAAAGGGTCTTTCCCGGAACAATGGCCGAGCGAATCGGAGCACATTTCGGAATAAGTACCCCTGTAGAGGTAATCTCCAATGCCTGTATATCAGGTGTCTCTGCTATGATTGTTGCCAAACGGCAGATAGAAAACGGAATACGAAAAAAAGTGATCGTTGCCGGAGGAGATATCCTTTCGCATTTTATCACCAGCGGTTTCCTCTCATTCAGGTCCATAAGTAAAAACAGATGTCTCCCCTACGACGCCCGCCGAGACGGCCTGAATCTCGGAGAAGCCTGCGGAGCTATGCTTCTAAGTGCCGAAAACACACCTAATGCTATCCGGTTATCCGGTGGTGCCATCAGCAATGATGCCAATCACATCTCCGGTCCTTCGCGAACGGGAGACGGACTTTACTTCGCCATCCGTCAAGCAATGAACGAAGCTCAAATTACTCCCGAAGAGGTAAGCTTTGTCAACACACACGGCACAGCCACTGTCTACAATGATGAGATGGAGTCCAAAGCGATTCATCTGGCGGGACTACAGTCGGTTCCTACACATAGCCTGAAACCATACTTCGGGCATACGCTGGGAGCATCAGGCATTATTGAATCCATCATCTGTATGCATGAGTTAAAGGAAGGCACACTGTTTGCCACACTAGGATATAAAGAATCGGGAGTTTCAATGCCGCTCGTCATCTCTGATACCCACCGGCAGTTGAAAATGGCTTACTGCATCAAAACAGCTTCCGGCTTCGGAGGATGTAATGCCGCCATCGTACTTGGCGTACAGGAAGTATCCTCTCCATGCCGGAAGCTTCGTGAACAAATTCCGAACCAGCAGCAAGAGGCTCTTTCAGTGCCGGTTGCACTCCGTACAAGTGCAACCGTCTCTATCAGGAACTGCCGGTTGTATACGGATGGAATACCGGTTGCACTTTTCACGGATGCCGGTTTCTCCCAATTTATCCGTGAAGCATACAAAAACTTAGGCGAAAGTAACATGAAATTCTATAAAATGGACGACCTTTGCAAGCTGGGGTATGTTGCTGCTGCCTATTTGCTGAAGGAGAAGAACTTTCTGCCGGATGAGATAGGAATACTCTTAGCCAACGCCGCCGCTTCACTCGACACGGATATCCGCCATCAGGCTATTATCGACAAAGACGGAGACGAAGCAGCCAGTCCGGCAGTTTTCGTATATACCCTGCCTAATGTGGTTGCCGGTGAAATTTGTATCCGTCACAAGATACAGGGTGAAAATACGTTCTTTATCAGAAAGGAGTATAATCTTTCGGAATTGGAACAGTATGCCCACATAGTGATTGCCAAAGGAAACCTGAAAGCCTGCATCATTGGTTGGTGTGAACTATTGGGAGAATCTTATAATGCAGAATTTAAATTGATTGAAACAGAATAAAAGAATATGGAAGAACTGATTGAAAAACTGAAACTAGAACTGATTGAAGAACTGAACCTTGAAGAAATTACACCGGAAGAGATTGATGCCAACGCCCCTCTGTTTGGTGACGAAGGACTGGGACTCGATTCTATCGATGCCCTGGAAATCATTCTGATTCTGGAACGTAACTATGGTATCAAGATAGAAAAGCCTGCCGAAGGAAAACAGATTTTCTATTCGGTACATACCCTGGCAGAGTATATCAACGCTCACCGGGAAGAATGAAGATATATGTAACCGGACTCGGAGTTATCTCTGGTATAGGTGTCGGGGTAGAAGAAAATCTGTCTTCTTTCAGAGCATGCCGGCATGGCATAGGGAAAATTACTCTCTTCCCTACAACACTTGATGTACCCGTATCAGAAGTAAAACGAAGTAATGAAGAACTAAAACAAACGCTCTGCCTCGATCCGGAAAGAACTTTCTCACGCACTGCCTTACTGGGAATGATGGCAGCCAAAGAAGCTTTGAACGATGCTTCTATCTGCTCTTCTACCTTCCGGATTGGTTTTATTTCGTCTACTTCAGTAGGAGGCATGGACTTGAGCGAACATTTCTATGCCCGATTCAAGGAAGATAGACGGCAAGGACGGTTACGTGAAGTTATTTCTCATGATTGCGGAGCCAGTACAGAGCAAATAGCGGCCTATCTGGGTATAACCGATTATGTTACTACTATCAGTACTGCCTGCTCCTCGGCAGCCAATGCTATCATGTTGGGTGCCCGTCTCATCAAAAACGGTCTGTTGGATGCCGTCATTGCTGGTGGAACAGATTCCCTCTGCCGGTTTACACTCAACGGCTTTAATTCACTGATGATACTGGATAAAGAGCACAACCGCCCCTTTGACAAATCAAGAGCCGGACTCAACCTGGGCGAAGGTGCCGGATATCTTGTCCTCCAATCCGAAGAATCACTTGGTAACTCCTCAGCCTACTGCGAGTTGAGTGGCTATGCCAACGCTAATGATGCTTATCATCAGACCGGAAATTCTCCCGAAGGCGATGGTCCTTTCCTCTCTATGAGCCAGGCCATTGCGACGAGCGGCATCTCTCACGAAGAGATTGATTACATCAATGTTCACGGCACAGGTACTCCCGGTAATGATGCTTCGGAAGGATATGCTTTGAAACGTATTTTTGGCGGACAGGTCCCTCCTTTCAGTTCGGTAAAACCTTTTATCGGCCATACGTTAGGAGCCTCAGAAGGCATAGAAGCTGTTTACTCGGTTCTTGCTATCCGTTATGGAATGCATTACCCCAACCTGAACTTCCGGAATCCGGTTGAAGAGACCGAATTGATTCCTGTTACTCGTTTCAAAGAAGGACTGTCCATCCGGCATGTATTATCCAACTCTTTTGGGTTTGGTGGTAATGATTCTTCTTTGCTATTTTCAGCCATTAATCCTATTATCAGTAAGTAGAAATGATGCAACCAGTCTATATCAACCACATCGCCTCCGTTCATCCCGGTGAATCTACCGGGGAAGAATCGTATTTGTCGGCCTGCGAACCGGATTATAAAGCAATCATAGCCAACCCTACGCTCCGCAGACGTATGAGCCGGATTATAAAAATGGGAGTAGCCTGCGGACTGGAGTGCATCGGTTCAACCCCTCCCGAAGAAATAAATGCCATTATCACTGCCACCGGGCTGGGTTGCCTCACAGATACAGAGAAATTCCTCAACACTATCATCGACAATGGAGAACGAATGCTGAACCCCACTCCCTTCATCCAGTCTACATTTAATACGATTGGGGCACAAATAGCCTTACTCTGCCGGATACAGGCTTATAATATGACCTACGTACACCGGGGAGTCAGCTTTGAAAGTGCTTTGCTGGATGCAATGATGAGAATAGCAGAGGGAGACAATAAAGTGCTCGTTGGTGCAGTGGACGAAATCACTCCTGCCAGCCATGCCATTCAACACCGTCTGGGACTACTGAAAGGAGGACAGGCAGGGGAAGGCGCGCAATTTTTTCTTTTGGGCAAGCAACCCGATAATGCGACCTCTCCCATCCTTTGCGGCCTCGAAACCTTTATCGGTTCACATGCTCCGCAAGATATCAGTGAACGAATTATCCGTTTTCTGCAACGAAATGGATATACTCCGGCAGACGTTGACTGCTTCGTCGAAGGACGCAACGGAAACCCGGCTCAGGATATCATTTACGAAACACTTGAGAAAAAACTGTTCACCCGGACAGAACGAAAAACCTTCAAAGAGCAGTGCGGAGAATATCAGACGGCCTCAGCCTATGCTGTATGGAAAGTAGCCAAAGTACTCAGTGAACAAATCACCACAACAAAAGTCATCTTGATATATAATCATTACCAAGCAATAAACCATTCACTCATCTTACTTAAAAAGAACAACCGATGACAGCCACTATACTTATAATAATAGCATTAATATTCTTCTTTTATGCTTCATACAGCATCCGGTCGAATATCTATATCCGGGTATTCTACCGGAAACGGACTACCGATAAAATTGTAGCCCTCACCTTCGATGACGGTCCCGACAGTGTAGAGACACCCCGCGTACTGGATGTACTTAAGCAGTACCGGGTACCAGCCTGTTTCTTCTGTATCGGAAGTAAAATAAAAGGAAACGAGATACTTCTCCAACGAATGGTGACAGAGGGACATCTGATTGGTAATCACTCGTATTCTCACTCCAGGTTTTTCCCGTTTTTCAGGCTCCGCCGTATGAAAGAAGAGCTATCCGCCTGCCAGAGAGAACTTAAAAAAGTAACTGGACAGGATATCACTCTTTTCCGCCCTCCCTTCGGAGTAACCAATCCGACAATAGCCAAAGCAATCCGACAATCGGGATTTACTCCCATCGGCTGGAATATCCGCACTCTGGACACACAGCACCCGTCACCGGAAAAAGTATTGAAACGGATCCGTAGAAAGCTCTGCCCAGGATCGGTGATCCTGTTGCACGACCGTATGCCACAAAGTGCCGAACGATTGAAGTTGATACTCGATTTTCTACAACAAGAGGGATATACCGTTGTCCGGTTGGACACCATGATACACTAACAAAAGATTATCAATAACAATGAAAACAATCTATACCTCACTATTTCTTTTACTTATCATGAGCTGCTCCCTATATGCACAGCAAATGAAGCCAATCAATAACTTACGGGAGTTCGAGAAACGTCTGTCGAATGAGGCTCAAACAGTCCAGTCCATCGAAAGCGAATTCACACAGGCAAAATATCTCGATATTTTCGACGAGAAAGTTATTTCCAAAGGAAAGTTCTATTATCAGAAAAGTAATAAGATCTGTATGGAATATGCCCGTCCGATGAATTACCTGATCGTAATCAACGGATCGAAACTGAAAATCGTATCGGATGGTAAAAAGAGTATCATGAACCTCAGCTCCAACAAAATGATGAACCAGATGCAGGATATGCTGACTGCCTGCATGATAGGAGATCTGTCTAAAATGACCGCAAACTATCAACTGGAGTATCAGGAAGATGCACACTACTATCTAGTGAAGATTAAACCGGTCAGCCAAGCTATCCGGGCTTACATAGCCAGCATACAGATTTATCTGGATAAGAAAGATATGTCTGTTTATAAACTAAGACTCTCGGAGACGGATACGAACTACACAGAGTATGAATTCTACAACAAAAAATTTAACTCACTAAAAGATGAGACAAAGTTTTCAGTCCGTTAAAAAGGTAATTCTCCGATTGGGATTTCTGTGTCTCGGATTGCTGTTCCTATTCTCGTGTTCACACAAAATAAGCAAGAGCAGAAGAGCATTACCTCCTATTATCAAGGCCCATACTGCTTCACAGAAGTATAATATGCAACTGGACTTCATGAAGCATCACCTCAGTGGAATGTTAATTGTACGCCGGATGCCGGATGGGGACATTCGTTTTCTGGCTACCACTTATTTCGGACTGAGTATTTTCGACTTTTCCCTTCAGGGAGAAACATTCAAAATGAATAGCTGTATAGAGCCGATGAGAAAAGAAAAAATACTTAGGCTACTGGAGTCTGATCTGAAAAATCTATTTCTAAGCAGTAAAAACATCCGCGTTAAAAAGAAAAACAGTACCTTTGAGCAGAGAATCAGTGGCAAGAGCCTTGGTAAATCGGTTTTCACACTATCGGAATACTCAAATGGAGAACCGGAACAAGTACAGATAAAACATCCGTGGATACGATTGACCATTCAACTGAACAGGTTAAAAGAAGCTGAATAATAAAAAGGAACAAACAGAACTTATATGCTTGAACATTTCCAGACCTTTTTACAAATAGAATCTATCGATGCCAGCACCTGGTTTGCAGTCATCAAACTGAATCCGGAACATCCTCTTTACCAAGGACACTTCCCAGGACAACCTATTGTGCCCGGAGTATGCTTCCTACACCTTGTCAAAGAAATCACGGAAAACATTCAAAAACAATCTTTGCAATATACCCAGATTTCTTCTGTCAAATTCCTCTCAGTTGTTCATCCGGTTGAAACACCCCAGCTGGAGTTCGTATTACACTTAAAAGAAACTGTAGATTGCCTCTTGCAGATACAAGTTGAAGGCAAAACCGGAGCAAACTGCTTTATCAAACTAAAAGCACAACTGAAACAAAAATAAGATGGAAAAAGATACGGCGTTTTGGCATAAAAAGGTAAAGCAACTGGGCATAATAGTTGTCATCCCCACCTACAATAATGATAGAACACTCGCTTCCGTCATTGAAGACATCTGCTTATATTCCAGTGACATACTGGTAGTTAATGACGGATCAACCGATAACACTGCCAATATATTGACCCGTTTCCCGAACCTGCACATCCTTACCCATCCCGTCAATAAAGGTAAGGGTACAGCATTGAAGCATGCACTCTGCCAGGCAAAGGCATCCGGTTACCGGTATGCCATAACCATCGACTCGGACGGACAACATTATGCATCGGATCTTCCCGTATTCATCGAAGCCATTGAGAAAGAACCGGACACCCTCCTGGTCGGTGCACGCAATCTGACCTCTGACAACATGCCCGGAAAGAATACTTTTGCCAACAAGTTTTCTAACTTCTGGTTCACGCTGGAAACCGGACTGAAACTTCAAGATACCCAGTCGGGGTACCGCCTGTATCCGCTGCAAAAGATGAATGTACAAAGGTGCTGGTACACTGCCAAATATGAATTTGAATTGGAAGCCATCGTCTTCGCTGCATGGAGCGGTATAACAGTAAAAAACATTCCGATCCACGTCTATTATCCTCCACAGGAAGAACGTATATCCCACTTCCGCCCGTTCCGGGATTTCACCCGTATCAGTATACTCAATACAGTACTGGTGCTTATTACCTTCCTATGGATCATCCCACGCAACTTCTTCAGAAAGCTGACCTGGAAGAACATCCGGAAATTCTTTTCCGAACACTTCACACACTCCAAAGAATCAAACGGCAAAATCACTGCCGCTATCATGTTAGGTATATTCATGGGTATCATTCCTTTATGGGGATATCAGATGCTCATTACCCTGTTTCTTGCCCATCTGTTGAAACTCAACAAAGTGATAGCTATTGTGGCCGCCAATATCAGTCTGCCACCCGTTATTCCATTCCTGCTATATGGCAGTTACTTAACCGGTTGTAAAGTTCTGGGTCGTCCCAATGACCTCCATTTCAGAGACATCTCATTTGAAAATGTAAGATCAGTATTAGAGCAATATTTGGTAGGAAGCGTTATCTTTGCAGTCGTATGTAGCCTGATAGCAGGAATCCTTACCATCTGCCTGCTTACAGCTTGCAGAAGAACTAAAGTATCATGACGAAATTCTTTATAGGACTATATAACTACTTTGAGCAGCATAAACTGCTATTTTATTTGTCACTCAGCCTTAGCATTCTTCTGATGGGCTTTTTTGCTCTTCAGGTGAAATTTGAGGAAAACGTGACACGCTTCTTCCCCGATACCAAAGATGCTCAGAATGCTGCCAAAGTATTTGAAAACCTGAAGATAAAAGATAAAATCATTCTTATGATCTCTACTGCAGATACAACTGCCGTCACAGACGATCAAAGGATGACAGATGCCTCTGAAGAATTGAGGCAACGACTTATGAAGCAATTGGGTGGTACGCTTATTAAAGACATCTTTTCACAGATAGATGGCAACCTGATTACCGGTACTACGGACTTTGTATATGATAACCTGCCGTTGTTTCTAACAAAAGCAGACTATCAGCACTTCGACTCTCTACTGACTAAAACGGGGATCGAGGTTGCCATGCAAAAGAACTATACTACCCTCCTCTCACCTACCGGCATTGCTCTGAAAAGCTATATTCTAAAAGATCCTTTGGGACTGGGTGGCAATTCATTAAAACATCTGCAGGATTTTCAACTGGAAGCGAACTATAATATCAATAACGAACATATCTTCTCGGAAGACAGCTCTACCTTGTTAATGTTCATTACTCCGGTATTCAGTACCGGTAGTACTGGAAAAAATGACGAACTGATCCGAATTTTAGAGGCGGAACTGCAACGGGTGGAAAAACAATATCCGGGACTACATGCAGAATATTTCGGAGGTCCCTCGGTAGGAGTATACAATGCCCGTCAAATTAAGGAAGACACCATTATCACCTCTTCCGTCGCCTTACTAATCATTATTGTATTTATCTCACTGGTTTTCAAACGAAAAAGATCTATTCCTCTCATTATCACCCCTGTATTATTCGGAGGATTATTCGCTCTGTTCCTTATCTACTTCATAAAAGGAAATATTTCGGCAATAGCCGTAGGAGCCGGATCTGCCGTAATGGGAATAGCCCTAAGCTACTCCATTCATATGCTGGCGCATCAAAACCACGTCTCAACCGTCCAACAACTGATAAAGGAATTGGCCTATCCGCTCACTGTAGGTAGTTTCACAACTATCGGTGCATTTTTCGGACTTATTTTTACCAGTTCCGACCTCCTTCGTGATTTTGGACTATTTGCTTCACTGGCACTTATCGGAACCACCCTGTTTTGTCTCACCTGGCTTCCCCATTTTCTGAAAGGGCAGGCAGATGTTAAGCAGGGAGTCGTACTACGTTTCATTGAAAAGATCAACGCATATCCTTTTGAAAAGAACCGGTGGCTGATAGGAGGTATTACGATAATCACCCTCATTTGTCTGTTCACTTCTCAAAGAGTGACATTTAATAACGACATGATGAGCCTGAATTACGAACCGGAACATCTCCGGAAATCTGAAGAGAAGCTGATGCAGCTTTTTGACGGTAAAGAGAAAACAGTACTCTTTGTTAGTGTAGGACAAAATATGGATAGTGCAACAAAAAGTTATTCCGAAACCAACCGGAAATTGTCCGAATTGCAACAAAAGGGACTGATCAAGGAGTATGCCTCTGCCGAACAATTCCTTATTCCACAAAGTGAACAGCAAAAACGTCTGCAACGTTGGAATGATTACTGGACCACCGAAAAGAAAATGTTTGTCCGCGAAAACATACAGGCTGCCGCCCGATCTTTCGGCTTTAAAGAAGGTACATTCGATACGTTCTACCAATGGCTTGAACAACCATTCGAAGAGCAAAAGTACCAAGTTGATACAAATGAAACATCTGCCAGATTGATGAACGAATGGATGGTATCGGCAGATTCCATCTCCATGCTTATCACACAGGTACGCGTCAGTGATGTAGCTAAAGATTCCGTATATCAACAGTTTCGCACCAACAATGATGTAGTAATCTTTGACCGTGCTTACTTTGCAAATAAATGGGTATCGGCTATCAATGATGACTTTTATCTTATCCTTTACATATCCTCATTCCTTATCTTCTTTGCGCTATGGATTTCCTATGGGCGCATTGAACTGACATTGATGAGCTTCCTTCCCATGCTGATCAGTTGGGTCATTATTCTGGGGTTGATGGGGATATTGGGAATCCAGTTCAACATTATCAATATCATTCTGTCCACTTTTATCTTTGGCATTGGTGATGACTTCAGTATCTTCATCATGGATGGATTGCAAAACAAATACCGGACCGGACAGAAGGTTTTGAACTCCCACAAGACAGCCATCTTTTTCTCTGCCTTCACTACAGTAGTGGGGATGGGAACACTGGTCTTCGCCAAACATCCGGCGCTGCAATCTATCTCATTCATTTCCATCTTGGGGATGATCGCAGTGGTATTGGTGGCTTACACCATCCAGCCACTTATCTTCGGATTCTTTATCAGTAAACCGGCATCCAAAGGATTACCCCCCTATACTATGATCGGTCTGCTCCGCACCGGCTCTCTTTTCCTGCTTTTCTTTCTGGGTTGCCTCTTCTTGCGAGTGCTGATTGCATTCATGTATCTGCTCCCTGTCCGTAAAGCACACAAGCAGGCATTTGTCTGCCGGCTGATACAGCTCACTTGTAAAAGCATACTGGCAATAGCTACTTTTGTGAAGAAAGAGCATATCAATGCCTCCGGTGAAACATTCCGTAAACCAGCTATCATTATTGCTAACCACCAGTCTTTTATTGATATACTTGTGATGCTGTCCCTCTCATCCAAAATGGTGATGGTTACCAATCATTGGGTCTGGAACTCTCCTTTCTTCGGGGCAGTCATTCGTTACGTAGATTTTTATTATGTAGGTAACGGATATGAGCAAGTGGTAGAAAGTATGCGGAAAAAGGTGGAAGAGGGATATTCCATTGTTATATTCCCGGAAGGCACACGCACTTACAACGGAGTAATGAAACGTTTTCACAAAGGTGCTTTCTATTTGGCAGAAGCATTACAGCTGGATATTCTCCCGATAATTCTCTATGGTAACGGAAAAATTATAGCCAAAGCTCAGCCCTTCAACATACGTAAAGGAATACTACTGGCAAAAATAATGCCACGCATCCCATACAGAGATTCTTCCTTCGGTATCACCTACCAGGAACGTACCAAACGCATCTCCACCTTTATGAGACAAGAATATACATGCATCTGCCAGGGCAAAAACACTCCGGATAATCCTGCATTCTACGAAGCACTGATTCAGAATTACATCTATAAAGGTCCTGTAGAGGAATGGTACATCCGCATTAAAGTCCGGATGGAAAAGAATTACACGCTATTCGACAAACTCATCCCGAAGAAAGGGCAAATCACTGACATCGGTTGTGGTTTCGGACCTTTATGCTATATGTTGTCAATGGTATCGGAAAAGCGGAAGATACTAGGAATTGACTATGATGAGGACAAAATAGCAGTGGCACAACATGGCTGGCTTTGCAATGACCGGCTCCGGTTTGAGCACGGTGATGCTCTGAAAAGTCCTTTACCCGAAAGTGATGTTTTCATTCTGAATGATATGCTGCACTATATGAGCTATGAACATCAGCATGAATTACTGGTGAAATGTGCCGGACTCCTTCGTGCCGGCGGCATGATAATTGTTCGCGACGGTGATGCTTCCAATACCCAAAAACACTGGTTGACCCGCTTCACCGAACTTTTATCAACCCGTATTATCAGTTTTAATAAAACGAAAGAGGAGTTGTGTTTTACCTCTGCTACTCAAATCAGCGGTATAGCCAAAGAGTGTGGTATGGAGATAGAAACCATACAAAATGATAAATACACATCGAATACCATTTATGTATTCAGAAAAGCGGATCGGACATGAGCAAATATGATATCATCATTATCGGTAGCGGTTTGGGTGGATTAGAATGCGGTGCCATCCTGAGCAAAGAAGGGTACAATGTCTGCGTACTCGAAAAGAATGAACAGTTTGGCGGATGTTTTCAGACCTATCAACGAAAAGGACATCTGCTGGATACCGGTATTCATTATGTAGGAAGTCTGGATGATGGACAGATCATGAATCAGTATTTCCGGTACTTTGGAATCATGAATAAACTAAAAGTACGCCGGCTGGACGAGAAAGCCTTTGATCGGATTTACTATAAAGACCATATTTATGATTACGCAATGGGGAACGCTCTTTTTGTGGAAACACTCAGACGAGCATTCCCTCATGAGCGAGAAAATCTGCAACGATATGTAAACCTGTTGCAGGAAGTAGGCGATCTCATCAGTGTAGATCATCTGAAAAAGGGTATCATCGCTGTAGAGGGAATGAAATACTTTGGAATGTCGGCGGCAGGAACTATCGGTGAAATTGTTCAGAACCGGGATTTACAAAACGTATTGGCTGGCTCGGCATTACTTTATGGCGGATTAAAAGAGGCATCTACATTCTATCAGCATGCCATGATCAATAACTCCTATATTGAAGGTGCCTACCGTTTTGTAGATGGCAGTATGCAAGTCAGCCTTGAACTGATCAACGTAATTCGCGCCAACGGGGGTACAGTATTGAAACAAAGTGAAGTAACCCGCATTATTGTAGAAAACGAGAAGGTACAAGGAGTTGAAATTAACGGAGAGGAAAGAATAGAATCCGATTATGTCATCTCTAATATACACCCTCAACAGACTCTGACTCTGTTGGACAAAAGCCGTTCTATCAAGAATGCTTATATCTCCCGGATTAACTCGCTCGAAAATACATATGGCATCTTCACGCTCTATCTGATAATGAAACCGGGAAGTTATGCCTACCAAAACCACAACCTCTATCTGCACGGACACAATGATGTATGGTATGACAGAAAAAACTATCCCGGACATGTTACAAACTGTATGATTTCCATGCAAGCCTCATCGACAAACGAAGCGTATGCGGATGTCATTTCTATCCTGACTCCCATGTACATAGACGAACTAAGTGACTGGAAAGATACCCTTCCGGGACAACGGGGAGAAACTTATAGACTGTTCAAACAGGAGAAAGCCCTACAGATTCTGGAGTTCATCCGGAAACATGGAATTGACTTCGGAGATGCCATTGAAACAACATACAGTACTACCCCACTCAGTTATCGAGATTATACAAGAACCGTTAATGGTTCTGCATATGGTATCATTAAACCTTATAAATGTCCACAGATAGGATTTGTATCAACACATACCAAATTGAAAAATCTCTTTCTGACCGGACAGAATCTGAATGTACATGGTGCACTGGGAGTTACATTAACCGCTATGATTACTTGTGCCGAATTTCTGGGACAAGAGTATCTGGCAAAAAAAGTGGGCAATGCATAAGAGAACACGACAAATTTTGAAGTATACGGCTCTCGCCATACTCCTGTTTTTTACAATAGTAGTAGGTTATATCAGCTATCTATATTGCTCGGCAGATATGCTGACACCCCAATATAGTTCATCTGCCGGTAGAGAAGTGATAAAGCAAGACAGCCTGCGGCAATACGGCAACAGCTACCTGCGACACAGCACCAGCGGTCTGTGGGAATTGAAAACCAGTGGCAATGCCTTTGAACGCGGAGAAGCAATCGGCAAACTATCGCCTGATCTACTTTATTATCAGGAAAAGGTATTCGTTGATCAAATCAAAGAGATCATCCCTTCGGAAAGCTATCTGAAATTCCTGCGTTTCTTCATTGTACTCTTCAACCGGAATCTGGGAAAAAATGTAACGGAAGAATACAGAGACGAAATATATGGCATCTCACTGAGCTGTACACACGAATACGATTTCATTGGTACACCTTACGAGCGCCAACTGAATTATCATTCGGCCCATGACCTGGGGCATGCCATGCAGGACTATATGCTGGTAGGATGTAGCTCTTTTGCCAGTTGGGGGAAGAATAGCGCAGACTCGGCACTTATAATCGGACGCAACTTTGACTTCTACGTAGGAGATAAGTTTGCCCATAACAAGCTGGTTTCTTTTTATCAACCCGAAAAGGGATATAAATTTGCTTCAGTGGGCTGGCCCGGAATGATCGGTGTACTATCAGGTATGAATGAAACCGGACTGACTGTAACCATTAATGCCGCTAAATCGGATATGCCAATCGGTTCAGCCACGCCGATATCCATTCTCACAAGAGAAATCCTTCAATATGCTTCCACGATCGAAGAAGCATATACCATCGCACAGAAACGGAAAACATTCGTATCAGAGTCTATCCTGATCGGTTCGGCAAAAGATGGCAGAGCTGCCATTATAGAGAAGTCTCCTGAAAAGATAGCCTTGTTTAATGGTAATGGCAACAAGCAAATAATCTGTACCAATCACTATCAGTCGGATATATTCAGTCAGGACAAACGAAACCTTGAAAACATAGCTACTTCCGACAGTCCTTATCGCTTTGCACGGTTGGAAGAGTTGTTGCAGGAGAATCTTCCCATCAATCCACAGAAGGCCGCTTCTATCCTGCGCAATCAAAAAGGGATAGGAAATACCGAATTAGGAATGGGGAATGAAATGGCTATCAACCAACTTATTGCTCACCACTCCGTCATCTTCCAGCCTCAGAAACGACTGATGTGGGTATCCACCTCTCCCTGGCAATGCGGTAAATACGTTGCGTATGATCTTAATAAGATATTCAATGACAGTACCGATTTTCATCGAGAGATTATTACTCAGGAATTGACTATCCCTGAAGCCCCGTTCCTCCATGAAGTTGCCTTCGGACAGTTACAGACTTATAAAAGCCTCACTCCTGTCGTCCGGAAGAAAACAGCCCGAAAAGAGGTAGTGGAAGAAGCTGTATTACAGTCGTATGAAGCTTCGAATCCATCACTATACTACGTCTACGAAGTTCTGGGAGACTATTACCACGCTATCGGAGAGACACAGAAAGCCATAACTTACTGGAAAAAGGCATTAACCAAACCTATTCCAAAGCAAGGAGAGAAAGAGCGCATTCAAACTAAAATCCAAAAACAATTATAAGATGGAAAAGAATCCCGAAATTCAGTTTCGTTCTCCCGCAGAGATTAAATTGTATCAGGAAGCCAGACTGGCCGAAACACTGGCCTATCTGCAGGCATATTCCAGATTCTACCAATCTATGTTTCGCGAACACGGCATCGACACCAACCGTATCAAAAAGATTGAAGACTTGCAGAAGATTCCTGTTACCACAAAAACAGACCTGCAATTGCATAATGACGATTTTATCTGTGTCAGCCGCGACGAAGTGATCGACTACGTCACCACCTCCGGTACGTTGGGAGATCCGGTCACCTTCGTTTTAACCTCCGATGATCTGGATCGGTTGGCATACAACGAATATCTTTCTTTTACAACCACCGATTGCACCCGTCAGGATGTGCTGCAACTAATGACTACCATCGACCGCCGTTTCATGGCGGGGCTGGCCTATTACATGGGAGCACGCGAACTCGGCATGGGTGTAGCCCGTGTAGGCAATGGAATACCCGAACTGCAATGGGATACCATCAACCGCATCCACCCGACCTGTGGCATGGTAGTTCCCTCTTTTCTTATCAAACTTATTGAGTTTGCTGAGAAAAATCATATTGACCACAACAAATGCTCCATGAGCAAATGTGTTTGTATTGGTGAGGCATTACGTACACCGGACTTTAAACTGAACACCCTCGGACAACGAATACATGATAAATGGCCCGGTCTACAACTCTATTCCACCTATGCTTCTACCGAGATGCAATCGTCATTCACTGAATGTAAAGAATTTCAGGGCGGACACCTTCAACCCGAACTGATCATCGTAGAATTTTTGGATGACAATAACCATCCTGTAAAAGAGGGAGAAGCCGGAGAAGTAACCATCACCACCCTGGGAGTAAAAGGTATGCCACTCCTCCGCTTCAAGACCGGAGATATCTGTTATCACCATAACGAACCTTGTGCCTGCGGACGCAATACCATCCGCCTGAGTTCTGTATTGGGTCGCAAAGGACAAATGATTAAATACAAAGGGACTACCCTTTATCCGCCTGCACTATTTGATATTCTGGACAATATTCCTCAGGTTAGGAACTACATTGTAGAGGTTTATACCAACGAACTGGGAACAGATGAAATACTGATACGGATAGGCAGTGAGGTACGAAGCGAGGCTTTTGCCAAAGAAATCAAAGATATGTTCCGCTCTAAAGTACGGGTTGCTCCGAATATAAACTTTGAGGCAGCAGAATATATTGCCAAGATACAAATGCCCCCAATGAGCAGAAAAACGATAAAATTCATTGATTTACGATAAATAGTTCTTACTTTTGGTGCAATATTTCACATAAAACTTAAACAGTATGAGAAAAATTATTCTATCCTTGTTTCTTATCGCCAATCTGGCATGTTTTGCACAGAGCTACAAATCTTTGGATACGACTACCTCTGTCAAGTTCTACGGCATAGATTATTCTATGGCCAAAGTGTATGGTGCTGCCGAAACTCCGGGAGAGTTTAAAATAGCTTTCGACGGAATCAATTTGTTGTTTATCACTGAAGCAAAGAAATATAATCTTGAGAAATTTCTGGGAATCAGCGTTACTGAAATATCTCTTGATGCTGTGAACGAAGTGAATAACAAAATCAAACCTAATGAATTGAGAACCACTAACCAAAATTACACCCTGGACGATCAGCAGATAGCCCACGCCGTACAAGCACTGCCAATAGAAAAAGAACCCGGTGTAGGAATGGTCATCATAGCCAAATTGCTGAATAAAGCTACCAATAACGGCTCTTACCAAATAGTATTCTTTAATGCCGATACAAAAGAAATAATAGAATCGACCCCTGCAAATGGTAAAGCCAGAGGGTTCGGTCTGCGTAATTTCTGGGCAGGTTCTATTTACCAGGTATTAAAAAGACTCTAAACATACAATTTAATCAAAAGAAACAAACATGAAAAAAGTATTATTTTGCCTTATCATGCTGTTTGGTTTTATCCTATACAGCAGTGCACAAACTATTTATACCGAAGTAGTCTACCTGAAAAACGGCAGCATGATCAAAGGAGTTATCATAGAGCAAGTGCCCAATGAATCGCTGAAGATAAAAACAGCCGATGGAAGTATCTTTGTATATAAAATATCTGAAGTAGAGAAAATAACGAAAGAGGAGACTACAACGGTTGCCCCTTCCACCTACTTTTACAAAGGCGGAAGAGAAGCCGTAAGAGAAACCAGAAGAGAAGCCCGGAGAACATTAAAGGGATACAAAGGATTTGTAGATGCCGGATATACCTTTGATCTTGACGATTACTATTATGACAATATGAATCGGTTTGAAGTATCGACCACACATGGTTATCAGTTCAACAACTATTTCTTTGTAGGTGGTGGTGTAGCTTTAGATTACTATACGGATGCGGATTTATATGCCGTTCCAGTCTTTGCCAATTTCAGAGCAAATTTCATAAATAAGAAGATTACTCCATTCGGTGATTTTAAACTGGGATATGCAGCAGGTGATATAGAAGGCGTTTATTTATCGATGGCTATTGGTGTCCGTTTTGCAGTTGCTAAAAAATCGGCTATCAATCTCCGGTTAGAATATACATGCCAGGGAGCAGAACATGAGTATTACGGCTACGGTTATGCCAATTATGGCAACTATTATTATTACAGCGAACACGAAGCCATGAATGGTTTTGGCTTTAAATTAGGATTTGAATTCTAACCTCATTATCAAGATTATGACAAAGAAAATCACGGCACTACTATTACTTAATTGTATTATAGTGGCCTCTTATGCACAAAGTATTGTAATAACCTCCGGTTCCACTGATTTTATAAAAGATCAGACGGCATTACAATTTTCCTTCTCATATAATGAAATGTTGGTAGGTAAAATGACCGAAAGTGAATATGTCAATAAGAAAGTGACCGAGTACAACGAAAAGGAGAGCGGGAAGGGAGATGAATGGAAGGAAGCCTGGTACAATGATCGTAAAGAGCGTTTTGAGCCTAAATTTCTGGAACTGTTTGACAAGTATATGGGTGAAGCGGGAGTTGTTTCTGCTGCAGAAGGTGCCAATTACCTAATTGAGATCAATACGGATTTCACCGAACCGGGATGGAATGTAGGCATCATGCGCCAGAATGCATCTGTAGACCTGAGTTGTAAAGTAAAAAAGATCGATACAAACGAACAAGTAGCTTCTATCAAAATACGAAATGCTTCTGCCAATAACTTCTGGGGTACCGATTTCACCTCAGGTTACCGTGTTCAGGAGACATATGCAAAAGCAGGAAGAGAATTGGCCAAGTTCCTTATCAAAAAAGCTAAATTGAAAAAGAAAAAGGATTAATTTCCGTGATTGCCTCTCACCCCAAAAAGAGGTAAACAACAGTTACATAATTACTTGCAAGAATGAGAGACGGCATCGTATGACGATTGTCTCTCATTCTTTTTATATATACATAGTTCCTCATCTATCTACCTGAATTATGCAACAGATCCCTTGTCAATCGTATTTAAACCAACTTATTGTAAGTGAAGAATTAAAGGTAGATTAATGTGAGTTCGAGATAAGAATTGGCGTATAACCATACAGTAACGAAGATTATGGCCCTATCTTTTCGGTAGTGGAAGTACCCATAGAGAGCACCGTTACCCTTGCCCGGTGTTGTGCTTTGTCTTTCTCAGAAAGGAACACTCTTTTCCCCAGTGTGCAGCGTTGTTTTACATGTACATGTAAAGCTGCATGAGATGTACATGTCGTACTGTTCCACATGCACATGTCGTACTGCTTTACATGTACATCTAAA
>DXWV01000096.1 GCA_019416685.1 Bacteroides sp. | reverse complement strand
TTATTAACTGTTTTTTCGGGCCGGATTATTTGGTCAGGTCTTAGAATTCTGTGGTAGATTCCCTTTATTTCCGATCCGATTTCTCTCTAAAACACAACTCCCTCCCCCAGAAAGAATCCGAAGGAGGGAGATCTTAACCACTTATGTTTGAAATCCGAAGCAGATTAATCTCTTCTACCAAGGAATATCATAATATAATAAATCAACGTAGCCAAAGAACTAAGTGCAGCTACCACATACGTATAAGCAGCCGAACGAAGCGCATCTTCTGCCTGAGCATGATTACGTGAATTCGTAATGCCCGAGGCACTCAACCATACCAATGCACGCTTACTTGCATTGATCTCCACCGGAAGAGTGACAAAGCTGAACAAAGTGGTCAGGGCAAACAGGATAATACCTGCCAGCAACAACTGAGGGAACGAATTCAACAACAAGATACCTGCCAGCAACAACCAGGTCATCCATTGAGAAGCAAAGCTCACTACAGGAACCAATTTACTACGCATCGTCAACGGAGCATAAGCCTGCGCATGCTGAAGAGCGTGTCCGCATTCATGAGCAGCTACGGCAGCAGCCATAATACTATTACTTTCATATACACCTTCACTCAGGTTCACTGTCTTATTGGCAGGATTATAGTGGTCGGTCAATTGTCCGGGAGTATGAGTCACCTTGACGTCATAGATTCCATTATCATTCAACATCTTAATAGCCACGTCGCGTCCTGTCATTCCATTTCCGGTAGGTATCTTAGAATATTTCTTGAACTTGTTCTGCAAGTTCATCTGTACCAACCAGCTTACTACGGCAATTCCGATAAATAATACCCAATACGATATCATATACTTTCTTTAATTAAAATGAATACTACAAACATCTGTACAAATAGCTTGCCAAAAATAGAGGGAAACTTTGTATATCACAATAGTTTCCCTCCTGTTTTATGAAGAATTATCTAAAAATGCGTTTATTCTTCAGTATATCTTTCAATAGTCTGTTCTCTGTCCGGACCCACCGAAACAATCTTAATCTCTACATCCAGCTGTTCTTCAAGAAAAGAGAGGTAAGCATTGAATTCTTCGGGGAATTCATCTTCACTCTGCATCTTCGTCATGTCAACCTGCCATCCAGGAAGTTCGGCATATACAGGCTCTACATTTTCATTGATATCATAGGGGAAATAATCTATTTCCTCACCATTCACTTTATAAGCAACACAAGCCTTGATTGTTTCAAATGTATCAAGTACATCACTCTTCATCATAATAAGCTTAGTAACTCCGTTGATCATCACAGAATATTTCAATGCAACGAGGTCAATCCACCCGCAACGGCGTTTACGACCGGTCACCGAGCCAAATTCATGTCCCAGCGTACAAATCTTATCACCTGTTTCATCAAACAACTCGGTAGGGAACGGGCCTGAACCAACACGCGTGCAATAAGCCTTGAAGATACCATATACTTCACCAATACGGTTAGGAGCTACGCCCAGACCTGTACAAGCACCGGCACAAACCGTATTAGAAGAAGTAACAAATGGATAAGAACCGAAATCGATATCAAGCATTGTTCCTTGTGCGCCTTCACAAAGAACACTCTTACCGGATCTCAACAAGTTGTTCACTTCATGCTCACTGTCTACCAGATGGAACTGTTTCAGATATTCAATACCTTCCATCCATGCTTTTTCGATTTCTGTCAGATCATATGTATAATTCAGTCCTTTCAGGATTTGTTCGTGGCGAGCTTTGGCAGCAGCATATTTCTGGTCGAAGTTATCGAGGATGTCACCTACGCGAACACCATTACGGCTCACCTTATCAGTATAAGTCGGGCCAATACCTTTTCCGGTAGTACCTACTTTAGCATCCCCTTTAGCAGCTTCATAAGCAGCATCAAGAATACGGTGTGTAGGCAGAATGAGATGTGCTTTCTTTGAAATGTGCAGTCTGTCCTTTAAGTTGTGTCCTGATGCTTCAAGTGATTCAGCCTCTGCTTTGAACAAGGCCGGATCCAACACAACACCATTGCCGATGATATTTACCTTATCTCCCTGAAAAATACCGGAAGGAATGGAACGGAGCACATATTTTTGTCCTTCGAACTCAAGTGTATGACCGGCATTCGGCCCACCCTGGAAACGTGCTACCACGTCGTATCTCGGAGTTAATACGTCGACTACTTTGCCTTTACCTTCATCGCCCCATTGTAATCCTAATAGTACATCTACTTTCATCTTTCTTTTTTATTGTTGTTACTTACTTTTTTCCGTTTATTGGCACGGTCACACTTGCTGCACACCCCATAAATATATAAGGAGTAATGTGAAAGCTGAAACCGGCTTAGCCTGGTATTTTCAATAGCATTTTGCAGTGCTTCATTCTGAAACTCTGTAACTTTACCACATTGCGTGCAAATCTGGTGATGATGCGTCTCGCGATTATATGATTTCTCGTATTGGGAAGAAGTTCCAAACTGATGTTTGATAATCAGTCGGGCATTAATAAGCAGAATGATGGTATTATAGAGTGTCGCACGACTTACACGAAAATTCTCCTGATTCATCATCTGCGAATAAAGCATATCTATGTCAAAATGTCCGTCTATAGAATATATAGTGTCAAGTATGGCATAACGTTCGGGGGTCTTACGATGCCCGTTCGCATTAAGATATTCTGTAAATATCTGTCTTACCGTATCTTTTACGTTCTGAGTTTCCATGTCGGCACAAAATTAGCGCCAACAAAGTTAAGCCTTTTTTGCGGAACGCAAAAAATAATATGAGAAATAATGTGCCAATTAATAATGTACCAATGTGTCAATTAAATAATATGCCAATATACCAATTACTGTGCAGCATGATAGTGCAGCCCATTGGCATATTGGCATATTATTTAATTATTCCGCCTCTTCCGCCACCACGTTGTATAATACCTGCTCAGCCTCTACAGTAGAGTCTTTCATGCTTTCTACCAGACGACATACCTGGAAAGCATGTTCCTCACTATGTTGCATGTATTTGCGGATAGCAAGCAAAGCAGCGTTACGTACATGATAAGTACCGGAGAGCACTGCACAAATTGCCTGATCAAGAAACTCTCCTGCCGGACGTTCGGCCATATCTCCCTTCTTCATCAATAAACGGGCAATAGTAAGGAAACCACAAACCTGTGCATACTCTTCTTCCGAAGCTATCCAATGGAAAGACTTGGCAGGAGCATAAGGTAAATTCTGAAAAAGATTCATACAGGTAAGTTCTGCCACTTCGATATTGGGCATATTCTCTACCCAGATATCGGCTATCTCCGGAAAAAAAGTATCTACCGGCTGTAAGATGCCTGCCAGAATTTTACATTCACGAATATCCTCTTTCCACAATGCTTGCGCCAGATCATGATCCTTTTCATAGGCAGCAGCAATACTTTTGATACGGGGCAACTCCACTCCGAAGTTAAGCTTATAATTGAACCCCTTTTCACGCATACTTTGAGATACAACTCCGTTCATAGAGAGCCGGAGTTGTGTCTTTATATCTTTTAATTGTTCTTTTATATCCATTCAGATCAGTTATTTACAGAAGGCAGCGGAGAGTAATCTTTACTATAGCGTAGCATTTGCTCTGCATAACCTTCATCATATGATACCTTCACATCAGTAATCATTCCGTTTACATCAGTAACTGCCTCATATTTAGGATTAACAAATCCTTTATATGGAGCCAGATTCAGCTTCTTATAACGCTCAAGAACTTCGGCATGAAGCACAGGATCTACTTTCACTGCATAATCTTCAACCAAAGCACGGGCAGCAGCAAAGTCACCGGTAGATTTAATACGCTGTATCTCAGCAAGCAACTGGCCGAAAAGCTGACGCACCTTCTCATAGTCATTTACGACAACATATGTTTTCCCGCCCTTCTTCACCAATTCTACTACCTTATCGGCAGCACCTTTCTCAAACACCCATCGGGCAATGAGCTGTCTGTTACGCATATGCGCCTCTTCTACCGTATTGCCCGGCTGAATACGCACAAGTTGGGTCATCAGACCATTCATCAAATAAGTATAGTATTGTGCTTTGTATGCCTCGCCACTGGAAAGTAAACCAAGTTCAACTAACTTCGGATCAGCTACATAATACAAACCAAACAAATCGGCACGCGCTTCTTCGATAGTAGAACCATACGCCTTTAATGCATCAGGATCGACTCCCGGAAGCAACTTTCCCGAACCATGTCCCAGACACTCATGAAGGTCGGTATGCAGTTCATCCGTCAGGTCTGAATACTGATCAATCAGCTTACGCTCTACATCACTATACACAAACTCTTCATTAAAACCATTTCCATGTGCAGCCTTATTATAAGCATCGGTAATATTACCAATAGTCACAGACTTTGAACCATGATGAGCACGAATCCAGTTAGCATTCGGCAGATTAATACCAATAGCTGTTGCAGGATAAAGGTCACCTGCTAAAATAGCAGCAGTAATTACCTTTGCCGACACACCCTTCACTTCACTCTTTTTAAACTGTGCCTCCACCGGAGAGTGGTCCTCAAACCATTGGGCATTACTACTGATAATTTCAGTACGCTGTGTAGCCACCAAATCTTTAAAATTGACCAATGACTCCCAGCTGGCCTTCATCCCAAGAGGATCACCATAACTTTCTGTGAATCCATTTACCACATCAATACGTGAATCCAGATCCTTCACCCACAAAATGGCATATTCATCAAAGGTCTTTAAATCACCGGTTTCATAAAACTCAATCAGCTTGCCGATAGCAGCTTTCTGAGCATCATCTTCAGCTACACCTTCAGCTTTCTTCAACCAGTAGACTATCTTCTCAAGCGCCTGCGTATAAAGTCCGCCTACCTTCCAAACCTTCTCCTGGATCCGACCATTTTCCTTTACCAAACGGCTATTCAAACCATAAGAAATCGGAGTCTCATCTTTCGGATCTTTCATCTTAGCATAGAACGCTTCAGCTTCAGCCTGGGTCACTCCATCATAATAGTTACAGGCAGAAGTCAACACAAGATCTTCCCCATCGGCCTGATTGACCCGTTTGGGCATAATAGTGGGATCAAAAATCACCGGAAAGATCTCTTCGCACAACTGCTCTGCAGTTTGCCCTTCAGTCAACGGAAGCAGTGTCGGATCTACACCCAACACAGCCTGTTTAAGAAAATCCTGGGAGAATCCAGGCACAAACTTTTCAGATCCATAATGATGATGAATACCGTTAGAAAACCATACCCGTTTAAGGTAAGTCTCCATATTCTTAAAATCGGGACTATTTTTGTCTCCCTTATAATTAGTATATATAGCTTCAAGCATCCGGCGGATACGAAGATTATATTTTCCGTTCTGGTCAAAAAGAATGTCTCGTCCTTCAAGAGCAGCCTCAGTTAGGTAATAAACTAACTCTTTTTGTTTCAGCGACAGGTCCTCAAATCCTGGAACCCGGTAACGCAATATCTGTAAATCGGCAAATTGTTCCACTGTATAATCAAATTTATCTGCCTGAGCAGTTGTTTTTTTAGTTTCGCTACATCCTGTCAATAAAACCGCAGCAGTAGCAACTGAAATAATAAGATGATTTTTCATAAGAGGATGTGAATTATGGATTATGGATTGCGAATTATGGATTATGAATTATGTAACTATCAATTCATAATTTATAATCCCCCCTTCTTCTAAAAACATGAAAAGGAAGTATCCCGAAACTTTTCGCCCGGGATATTTCCTTTTTTATTCAACTAAAGAAATACGTGATTACTTTTTGCTATTCTCAACGTGTTCTTTACGGTAACCATTAGGAGTTTTGCCTACATTCTTGTAGAAAGCAGCATAGAAAGACTGACGATTGGCAAAACCAACCATTGCACTGATTTCTTCTACATTCTTATCGGCATATCTCTTATCAGTCAAAAGATGAAGAGCATCCTTCACTCTATATTCATTCAAAAGGCAAGAATAATTCTGTCCGAAACGAGAATTAACGACTGCGGATAAATAACGCGTATTCGTCTTCAACTCTTTGGCCAGATCTTTTGCTGAATAATCCGGGTCTCTGTACTTCTTTTGAACGACAACGATATTCAAAATCTTGTCATACAACTCATCTGCCAATTCCGGTCTTATTAAAGAACGGTAAGCAGCTTTTTTCTCCTTCTTCTCCCTCAGATTGTAAGGGCGCTTTTTAGGAGTCTCTTCCTGTTTTTTGTTTTCTAAATCACTCATTGAATTAACTGGTTAGGGTTTGTTTTTAATATTATTACGTTGATGCAATATTATTATGTTACAAATTTCATACATTATTTCCACATACACAAATTTTGCGTATATATTTTTTATAGTAAAACAGTTAAAAACGTCAAATTAGGGGATAAGAAACGATATAATAAGAAACTTTAACTTTTAGACATTCCGTTTTCGGTCACGGAAAGACTTTATTTTATCCATCTGGCGTATACATATATGATAGATAAAAGAAAATAGTACCTTTGCAAAAAGTCTCAATATACGAACCATGATCCAAACACTGAAAACCTACTTTGGTTATGAAAGTTTCCGCCCTTTACAAGAAGAAATTATCCGGAATCTACTGAACCGGAAAGACAGTTTGGTACTAATGCCCACCGGAGGTGGAAAATCCATTTGTTACCAACTCCCGGCTTTGCTCTGTGAGGGAACTGCTGTAGTTGTGTCACCGCTCATATCACTAATGAAAGATCAGGTAGAAGCACTCCGTGCCAACGGAATAGCTGCCGGAGCCTTAAACAGCAGCAATGATGAAACCGAAAATGCTAATCTGCGTCGTGCCTGTATAGAAGGAAAACTGAAACTTCTCTATATATCTCCCGAAAAACTGATCATGGAAACAGACTATCTGTTACGTGACATGAACCTTTCTCTCTTTGCCATTGATGAAGCACATTGTATTTCGCAATGGGGGCATGATTTCCGCCCGGAATATGCTCAAATGGGGATATTACACCAGATGTTTCCCCAGGTACCTATCATCGCACTGACGGCAACAGCAGATAAAATTACCCGTGAAGATATCATTCGCCAACTGCATCTGACCGATCCGAAAATATTCATTTCTTCTTTCGACCGCCCTAATCTCAGCCTCACCGTAAAACGTGGTTATCAACAAAAAGAAAAGAGTAAAGCGATACTGGAATTTATTGACCGCCATACCGGCGAAAGCGGTATTATCTACTGCATGAGTCGCAATAAAACGGAAACTGTAGCACAGATGTTACAAAAGCACGGAATACGCTGCGGAGTCTATCATGCCGGGCTTTCAGCATATCAACGAGACAACACACAAGATGATTTTATCAATGACCGCATACAGGTAGTGTGTGCCACAATCGCTTTCGGTATGGGTATTGACAAATCAAATGTCCGCTGGGTAATTCATTATAATCTTCCCAAAAGTATCGAGAGCTTTTATCAAGAAATAGGTCGTGCAGGAAGAGACGGAATGCCAAGCGATACAGTCTTATTCTATTCGTTAGGGGACTTAATTCTGCTGACAAAGTTTGCCTCTGAAAGTAACCAGCAAATCATTAATCTTGAGAAGTTGCAACGTATGCAGCAATATGCCGAGGCAGATATTTGCCGCAGGCGTATCTTACTAAGTTATTTTGGAGAAAAATCAGAGAAAGATTGTGGAAATTGTGATGTTTGCAGAAACCCTCCGGAACGTTTTGACGGAACTATTATCGTACAAAAAGCATTAAGTGCAATTGCGCGTACCGGACAGCAAATAGGTACAAGCATGTTAATTGACATTTTACGTGGATCTTTCTCTGCTGAATTAACAGAAAAAGGATATGATAAACTAAAAACTTTTGGAGCCGGAAGAGATATTCCGGCACGGGACTGGCAGGATTATTTGTTACAAATGTTGCAAATTGGATACTTTGAAATTGCATATAATGAAAATAACCATTTAAAAATTACAGAAATCGGAAATAATGTACTATTTGGACGTCAAAAAGCGAAATTAGTAACTATAAAACGAGACGAAAACGAAAATCGAAAAGGAAAGAAAAAGAAGATAGTTATCAATAAAGAATTACCCTTAGGACTACCTCCTACAGAAAACGAAGATCTGTTTGAAGCTCTACGAAGACTCCGCAAACAACTGGCAGATCAGGAAGCAATACCTGCCTACATTGTATTGTCAGACAAAGTATTGCATTTGCTCAGCATTTCCCGCCCAATGACAATTGAAGCATTCGGAAACATCAGTGGTATCGGTGAATTTAAAAAGAAGAAATACGGCAAAGAATTTGTAGAAGTAATACGCCAATTCGGATAAAAGCCTCATACTATTTACATTGTTTCAGTCTCTCATAGAGATCAGATGGTGGTACTCCAAGTGAAATCGCCTTTTCAAAATCAGTTTTGGCAAGCCCTTTTTTCTTTTGAAGAAGATAGATATCCCCTCGAAGCAGATAAGCATCAATCAATGATGGTGATAAACGGATAGCTTGTTCAAGATCAACAAGAGCCAGTTCTATATGTTCCATTTCACGCGCTATATCGGCACGCGCTACATAAAGAGTAGCATCATCCGGATTCTCAACCAGCAATTTATTGATTACCTCAAGTGCCTCACGGAATTTTCCCTCTTTCTGTTCAAGAGTAGCCAGCCCAAGACGTCCACTGTAACTCTTCGGATCAATTTCCAATAAACGGTCATAATCCGCACGAGCGGCTTTATAATCACGTCTGATCGTGTAAATATAGGCACGCATCAACAAAGCCTCCTTATTCACTTTGTCGGCATCAAGCACCTCACTGTAATCCAGATAAGCACGGTCCGTCATTCCCTTTTCCATATAAAGGGCGGCACGATCCAGCAAAATAGGTACAGCAGTAGGAGCAATATTTAATGCATAAGTATACGATTGAAGTGCATCATCATAACGCCCTAAACGTTTCTGTACTAATCCTAAATTGGAAAAGAGCAAAGCATTATGGGGATTAGAGGGTTCAAGTTTCATGGCCTGAACAAGCAACTCTTCCGCTTGAACAAGGCTATCTTTCTCTATACAATCAATTGCTTGCTCCGACAACTCACTATAAGTTTGTGCCGAAAGCGATAAAGAGAAAAAGAGAAGAAAAAGGATAAATATAGATTTCATCTTAAATAGTGGTTAGTGAGTAGTGATTAGCGATAAGTGAGTAGTGAGTAGCGATGGGATAGTGAACGGTGAGACCCGCATGGCACTTATCACTAATCACTACTCACTCATCACTATTTATTCAAGCGGATAAGCATCAAATGCAAACAACTCCGTTGACAAATAACGTTCGCCGGTATCGGGCAATAATGCCACAATCATCTTTCCTGCAAATTCAGGGCGTTCCGCCAGCTTTCGTGCTGCATAAACAGCTGCTCCTGAAGATATTCCTACCAGCAATCCTTCCGTAGCCGCCAATTCACGCCCAGCACGTATTGCTTCATCATCAGGTACTCCCATTACCTCATCCACAACGGAAGCATCATAGATCTTTGGGATAAAATTGGCACCAATACCTTGTATCCGATGAGGAGCTGCTTCTCCACCTGCCAACACCGGAGAGGCGGCAGGCTCAACGGCCAGTACATAAACATCCGGATTGTGCTTCTTTAATGTGCGAGCCACCCCACATACAGTTCCACCTGTACCTACTCCGGCCACAAAAGCAGCTATCTGACCATCTGTATCTTCCCAGATTTCCTCACCCGTAGTACGCTGATGCACTGCCGTATTAGACTGGTTCTCAAATTGTTGAAGTATCACCGAATCAGGAATAGTAGTTTTCAATTCCTGCGCTTTTGCAATAGAACCTGCCATTCCTTTCAGACCATCTGTCAGTACAATCTGTGCTCCCAGAGCTTTCAGCAGATTTCTACGCTCCAGACTCATCGTTTCGGGCATGGTCAATATTAAATGATAGCCTTTAATAGTAGCTACCATCGCCAGACCTACACCGGTATTTCCGCTTGTAGGCTCTATTATTGTTGCTCCCGGTTTAAGGATTCCACGCTCTTCAGCATCCTCAATCATTGAAAGTGCTACACGGTCTTTCACACTTCCGGCAGGATTAAAAGTCTCCAGTTTTGCCACGATATTACCAGCCAAACCTTGTTTTGAACTATAGCCGGACAGTTCCATCAAGGGTGTATGTCCTATCAAACCAATCAGATTCTTTGCTATTTTTTCCATAATTACCACTGTTTTACGTCAGTTAATGCACAAAGATAAAGAAAAGTATAGTACCTTTGCCTACGTTCAATCTTTTTAAGTATATAGTATGAAAAGAAGACTTATACAATTCGTTACTACCTATTTCCTTTTTGTATTTATATTTATCCTGCAAAAGCCTGCGTTTATGGCTTACTATCACACCTTATATAATAAGGTATCATGGACAGAATGGTTCAGTGTGATGTGGCATGGACTCCCGCTCGACTTTTCGATGGCAGGGTATCTGACTGTAATCCCGGGATTGCTGCTGATAGCATCTGCCTGGACTGATTCCAAAAAACTACAACAGATACGCCGCATCTATATCATAATAGTGTCCATATTACTCTCCTGTATATTTATAAGCGATCTTGGATTATATGGTTATTGGGGATTCCGGCTTGACACCACACCGCTATTTTATTTCTTCTCTTCGCCCAAAGACGCACTAGCCAGTGTCAGTATCTGGATAGTATTGGGAGGTATATTGGGCATGGTAGTTTACGCAATGCTTCTCTACTTCTTATTATCTTTAACATTGAACAATACCAAACGCTCCTTAAAAATACCCTTTCGCCGGGTAAGTGTATCCGGCGTTCTGTTATTGGCCACTACCCTATTATTTATACCCATACGCGGAGGGTTCAGTGTTGCAACCATGAACCTCGGAAAAGTCTTTTTCAGTGCCAATCAGAAACTGAATCATGCAGCCATCAATCCCTGTTTTAGCTTGATGGACTCTTTCTCCCGACAAGTTGCTTTTGATAAACAATATCGTTTTCTGCCAGCCGAAGAAGCAGACCGCATATTCGCGACACTGAAAGATAAACCTGTTACAGACTCGATCCCGCAATTATTTAACATCAAACATCCCAATATCATCATGATAGTGCTCGAGAGCTTCTCTTCTCACTTAATGGAAACTCTCGGTGGACAGCCAGGCATAGCAGTCAACATGGACAAATTTGCCAATGAAGGTGTTTTGTTCACACATTTCTATGCCAATAGCTTTCGTACCGACCGGGGACTGGTATCCATTATCAGTGGTTATCCGGCACAGCCTACCACCAGTATCATGAAGTATACACGTAAAACACAAAGTCTACCCTCTATTCCTGCCAGTCTGAAGAAGGTCGGATACGACCTCCAATATTATTATGGAGGAGATGCCGACTTCACCAATATGCGTTCATTCCTTGTTTCTACCGGTATTGAAAATATTATCTCCGAAGATGATTTTCCTGTATCCGAACGTCTCAGTAAATGGGGTGCCCATGACCACATTGTATTCAATCGGATGATAACCGATTTGAAAACCAAACCACAAAAAGAACCGTTCTTCAAAATATTACAGACATCCAGTAGCCACGAACCATTCGAAGTACCTTACAACAAACTATCCAACGCCAGACTGAATGCATTTGCCTATACGGATAGTTGTGCCGGAGATTTCGTGCGTCAGTTCAAAGAAACTCCACTTTGGAAAAATACTGTATTAATTCTCGTACCAGATCATTTGGGAGTTTATCCGGAGGATATTAACAACCTCTCACCTGCCCGCTACACTATTCCGTTGATCCTCACCGGAGGCGCAGTCAAAGAACCCAGACAAATAGCTACTTACGGTTCTCAAATAGATATAGCCGCTACTTTATTGGCACAGTTAGGATTACCACATGACGAATTCACTTTCAGTAAGAATATATTAAATCCTGATTCTCCCCACTTTGCATTTTTCACATTCCCAAATGCATTTGGAATGGTAACGCCTGATAACGCAGTCGTATTTGATTGCGAATCAAATACTGTTGTACTGGATGAAGGTACCCACAAAGGTAAAAATCTGGATAAGGGAAAAACATACCTGCAAAAGCTATATGACGACATTGCAAGAAGATAATTTGTTCTATTTTTCCCTACTAACTCTAAATTTGAATTAATATTAAACAATATGACATACGGACTATTACAATCACTTGTTGAAGCTGATCAGAATTTATTACTTTATCTCAACGGATTTCACAATACATTCGGAGACTATTTCATGCCCGTTTTCACTGGGAAATGGATATGGATACCCATGTACGCAAGTATATTATATGTGTTACTTAAAAATTTCCACTGGAAAATCGTTCTATTCTGCCTCATAGGTATTGCACTGACTATCACTTTCGCCGATCAGGTTTGCGCAACCGTTATCCGACCTATCGTAGAGCGTCCCCGCCCTTCCAACCCTGCCAGTCCCATTGCAGAACTCGTACATATCGTCAACGGAAGACGTGGAGGTGGTTTCGGTTTTCCCTCTTGCCATGCTTCCAACTCCTTTGGTCTGGCGTTTTTCCTGGTGTTCCTGTTCCGCAAACGCTGGCTCAGTATTTTTATTTGTACATGGGCAGCCATTAATTGCTACACGCGTATCTATCTGGGATTGCATTATCCGGGAGATTTAGTGGTAGGAATGTTAGTAGGATTGGGTGGAGCTATGTTGATGTACTACCTGCTCACAAGAGTTACCAAAGAAGATTTCAGAAAAGCACATCAAACACAGGTTATCATTTATACAGGATTACTAACGGTGATGGGTATACTGGTCTATTCAGCTATACAGGTGATATAATAAGAAACAGGAAAAAAGAATGAGAACTGAGCTTCTGTTAAATATAGATACAAAAAAGGAGAAAGTTATAAGCTTTCTCCTCAAGTGTAATCAAACTGAATATACCTTATGTTTATAGTAACAAAGATACGATTTTCAAAGGGTAAAGTCAAGCTTTAAATCCTTTTACCTTTGTATCGGAGTTATTTCACTGATCATCAGCTATTCTTAATATAATCAACCACCCATTTTCCAACTTCTTTGGTTCCATACTTTTCACCGCCTTCTACCTGAATTTCCGGAGTACGTACATTTTCGTCCAGTGATGCATCTACAGCCCTGCGAATCAATGCTCCTTCTTCTTTACAGTCAAAATACTCAAACAACATAGCTACCGAAAGAATTTGTGCCAGCGGATTAGCAATATTCAATCCTTTTGCCTGCGGCCACGAACCATGAATAGGCTCAAATACCGGAGTGCTTTCTCCGGTTGAAGCAGAAGGGAGCAATCCCATAGAACCACTTATAACCGAACCTTCATCCGTAAGGATATCGCCAAAAGTATTTTCAGTCACCATCACATCAAAGAACTTCGGTTCCTGAATCATCTTCATTGCTGCATTATCCACAAACATATAGTCAGTGGTTACCTCAGGATAGGCTGGTGCCATTTCCTGTGCAATCTGACGCCACAAACGACTGGAGGCAAGAACATTCGCCTTATCTACAACTGTAAGATGCTTACGGCGTTTCATTGCATATTCAAACGCAACTTTTAATATACGCTCTATCTCCGGACGAGTATACATATTCGTATCATAAGCTTTGTCATTATCCTGATACTTCTCACCAAAATACATACCTCCTGTCAGCTCACGAATACAAAGGAAATCAGCTCCTTCTACCAGTTCTGCACGAAGAGGAGACTTATGAACCAGACATTTGAAAGTCTGCACCGGACGAATATTAGCAAAAAGTCCCAGCTTCTTACGCATAGCCAGCAGTCCCTGTTCCGGACGAACTTTAGCTGTAGGATCATTATCAAACTTCGGATCACCTACGGCAGAAAAAAGTACAGCATCTGCTTCCTTACATATCCGATAAGTTTCTTCCGGAAAAGGATCACCCACCTTATCGATTGCATCTGCGCCACAAATGGCGTATTCGTAATTTACTTTATGTCCAAACTTCTCGCAAACAGCACTCATCACCTCTACTCCCTGTACGGAGATTTCCGGTCCGATACCGTCACCTGCTAATACTGCAATTTTAAAATCCATGTTAATTAGTGATTTAACGATTAGTGATTAGTGATAAGCAATTAGTCGATACAGCTCAGATGCCACAGGCAACTAATCACTTATCACTCCTAACTAATCACTATTATTAATATTCTTCTATTATATTCAACATCTTAATAGTCGCCTTGATAGCTGCTTCTGTCTGGTCGGCATCCAAGCCACGGGTACGAAATACTTTCTCACCAAAACTCCAGGTGATAACAGTCTGTACAAAAGCATCGGTACGCCCACCGGGAGGAATACTTACTGCATAATTAATCAGCATTGGAAATTTGCGCCCCAACGTCACCTTATAAATTTTACGTAAAGCACGCACAAAAGCATCATACTGACCATCACCAGACGAACTCTCTTCGTAAACCTGCCCGTCTATTTCGACACTCAACGTAGCCATCGGCTTTAACCCATGTGCCAGTGTCACAAAATAACTTTTCAGTTTTACTTTATTATTCATACCGTCGTGTTTCAGTACATCAGAAATGATATATGGAAGATCCTCCTGTGTAACGAGTTCTTTCTTATCACCTAACTCTATGATACGTTCTGTTACTTTCCGCATGGATTCTTCATCCAGTTCCAAACCAAGACTTTCAAGATTTTTACGGATATTCGCTTTACCCGAAGTCTTCCCGAGAGCATACTCACGGATACGCCCAAATCGTTCGGGCAGAAGATCATTACAATAGAGATTACTCTTATTGTCTCCATCAGCATGTACTCCGGCTACCTGCGTAAATACATTTTCACCTACAATGGGCTTATTGGCAGGAATCACAATACCCGAATAAGATTCTACTACCCGGCTTACATCGTTTAAACGACTTTCATCGATATTGGTAATAGCGTTAAAGTGATCTTTCAGAATAGCCTGCACACTTGCCAAAGGTGCATTACCAGCACGTTCACCCAACCCATTAATTGTAGTATGAAGTCCTTTAACTCCACTTAGTACAGCTGCAAGTACATTACTTACTGCCAGATCATAGTCATTATGTGCGTGAAAATCAAAATGTGTATCAGGGTAACGCTTCTTCATCTTCCGCATGAATTCAATGACTTGCAACGGATTCAGTACCCCCAATGTATCAGGTAGCATAAAACGCTTGATACTTGTCTCTTTCAAAGTATCGACAATCTGAAATACATATTCGGGTGAATCTTTCATACCATTACTCCAATCTTCCAGATATACATTGACTTCAATATCCAGTTCATTGGCATAATTCACTACGGCAAGTATATCTTCGATATGTTCCTCCGGCTTCTTTTTCAGCTGATACATACAGTGTTTCAAAGATCCCTTACACAACAAATTGATAACGCGGCAACCGGTAGCATGTATCCAATCCAGTGAAGTACGACCGTCAACGAAACCCAGCACCTCTACTTTCTGTAGCAGATTTCTCCGCGCTGCCCAGTCGCAAATCATCTTTACCGCATCGAATTCTCCTTCAGACACACGTGCCGAAGCTATTTCTACACGGTCTACCTTTAGCTCTTCCAATAGCAGTCGGGCAATCATCAGTTTCTCATGAGGCACAAAAGACACTCCACTGGTTTGTTCGCCATCGCGGAGAGTAGTGTCCATGATTTCTATTTTGGGATGATTATTTTTCATCGTTATTTATATGGTTGTTATCATTTTTATGGCACGCGGACAACGGAATTAATTCATTTTCTTTCCCACGCCTCTATCTTATCCTTATTCGTCAACAAAAAATCGATATCGTCCAACCCATTCATCAGACAATGTTTTTTATATGCATTAATCTCGAAGTGCTCACTCTTTCCGGTAGCTTTATTAGTGATAGTCTGTTCCGGCAGATTTACTTCCACCTCTGTTTCAGGATTTTTAAAAATAGAATCAAACAACTCCGCCAGAAATTCCTCTGTCACCACTACAGGCAGTACAAAATTATTCAACTCATTATTTTTATGAATATCAGCAAAGAAGCTACTCACTACTACACGGAAGCCATATCCGGCTATTGCCCATGCAGCATGTTCACGACTGGAGCCCGAACCAAAGTTCTTTCCTGCCACCAATATCTGTCCTCCATAAGTAGGATTGTTCAACACAAAGTCTTTATTTAATGAACCATCCGGATGGTAACGCCAGTCACGGAAGAGGTTATCACCAAAGAACTTTTCTTCACGGGTAGTAGCCTTCAGAAAACGTGCCGGAATAATCTGGTCTGTATCCACATTTTCCAAAGGAAGAGGTACACATGTACTTGTTATGATATTGAATTTTGCTTTCATATGTTTATTTACAATTTACTCCCTACGATCATAAATATCATTAATCTTTATCACATAGGTACGATTTACGATTAAAGTTCTCTGGGATCTGTTATTACCCCTGTCACAGCTGCCGCAGCGGCTACAAGAGGACTTGCCAGCAACGTACGTGCTCCCGGTCCCTGGCGTCCTTCAAAATTTCGGTTACTCGTAGAAACCGAATACTTACCTGCAGGAACCTTATCATCATTCATTGCCAGACAAGCTGAACATCCCGGCTGACGGATTGCAAAACCGGCTTCTTCCAATATTTTATCCAATCCTTCCTCCCGGATTTGTGCATCTACCATCCAGGACCCTGGTACCAACCATGCTATTACATGTTCCGCCTTTTTTCTACCCTTTACCAAAGAAGCAAATGCGCGGAAATCCTCAATACGTCCATTGGTACATGCACCCAGAAATACATAATCAATCTTCTTGCCCAGTAACGGTTCACCCGGTTTGAATCCCATATAATCCAGAGACTTAACAAAAGATGTTTTGGTGGTTTCATTCATTCCTTCCGTAGTCGGAATGGATTGTGTAATGCCCATACCCATACCCGGATTTGTCCCATAAGTGATCATTGGCTCTATATCGGCTGCCTCAAAATGCACTTCTTTATCAAAAACAGCGTCAGCATCACTTTTCAGTGTTTTCCAATACTCCATCGCTCTGTCCCATTCTTCTCCTTTCGGAGCACTTTCACGTCCTTTGATATATTCAAAAGTCACCTCATCCGGAGCTACCATACCACCACGTGCTCCCATCTCTATAGAGAGATTACACAACGTCAATCGGCCTTCCATACTCAAACTGCGAACGGCTTCACCTGCATATTCCACAAAATATCCGGTAGCACCACTGGTTGTCATTTTAGACATCATATAGAGTGCAAGATCTTTTGCTGTCACTCCCTTGCCTAATTTTCCATCCACGGTAATACGCATCGTCTTGGGACGGGACTGTAATACACACTGCGAAGCAAGTACCATCTCTACCTCACTTGTTCCGATACCAAAAGCAATCGCCCCCATCGCACCATGGGTGGAAGTATGCGAATCACCGCAAACAATAGTCATTCCGGGCAAAGTTAATCCCCGTTCAGGACCTACTACATGGATAATACCGTTTCTTTTATCCATCATTCCGAAGTGGGTTAATCCAAAGTCTTTTGCATTCTTCGTCAATGTATCTACCTGTGTTTTTGATATCGGGTCCTCAATGGGTTTATCCTGATCATGTGTCGGCGTATTATGATCGGGCATACAATATATCTTTTCCGGACGAAAACATTTTATCCCACGTTCGCGCAGTCCGGCAAAAGCCTGCGGACTGGTTACTTCATGACAGTACAGTCTGTCGATATAGAGCTGAGTGGGACCATCTTCTACTGTGGTAACCACATGTGCATCCCAGATTTTATCAAATAATGTATTCATATTTTTTTATTCTAACTACTAAATTCTAATTACTTGGTGAATTTGTTAATACAGTCAATATAAGCTTCTACGGAAGCGGCAATAATATCCGTATTCGCACCAAAACCATAATACATCTGGTTATCATATTCTACCTGCATATGCACTTTACCTACATCATCACTTCCTTTACTAATAGCTTGAATAGTAAACTCTTTCAGTGTCATATGGCGATCTATAATACGTTTTAATGCTTTGATAGCCGCATCAACAGGACCATTACCACTGGCAGCTGCTTCAAATTTTTCTCCGGAAATATTCAGTCCCAAACTGGCAACTGACCGTACACCGACCCCACTTGTCACCTGAAGGTATTCCAGTTTAATACGATGATTCTCACTACGATCAGCACCTGCCAATACAAGAATATCATCATCATGAATATCTTTCTTACGGTCAGCAAGTTTCAGGAATTCCTCATATACCTTATCCAATTTTTCCTGGTCAAGCGTCACGCCCAGCATAGAAAGACGATTTTTCAAAGCAGCACGTCCACTACGTGCAGTCAATACGATGGAGTTATCATCAATACCCACATCTTTAGGATCAATAATTTCATATGTTTGTACATTCTTCAATACACCATCCTGATGTATTCCCGACGAATGTGCAAAAGCATTACGTCCCACAATAGCTTTATTAGGTTGTACCGGCATATTCATCAAGCTGGATACCATGCGACTGGTGGGATAGATTTTCTGTGTACTGATGTTGGTCTCTATCTCGATTTCATGATGACTCTTGATAATCATTGCAATTTCTTCAAGCGCCGTATTACCCGCACGCTCACCAATACCATTGATGGTCACCTCTACCTGACGTGCCCCATTCAGTACCCCGGCCATAGTATTAGCAGTAGCCATCCCCAAGTCATTATGACAGTGTGTAGAAATTATTGCATTTTCGATACCAGAAACATGATCTACCAGATATTTAATTTTCGCTCCATATTCCGAAGGAAGACAATACCCGGTCGTATCAGGGATATTCACCACAGTAGCACCAGCTTTAATAACAGCTTCTACCACCCGAGCCAAATATTCGTTATCTGTGCGTCCTGCATCTTCTGCATAGAACTCCACATCGTCTACAAAACGACGCGCATATTTAACAGCAGCTACTGCACGTTCGATGATTTCTTCACGGTTAGAATTGAATTTATATTTAATATGTGAATCAGATGTACCAATTCCCGTATGAATACGCTTACGCTTAGCAAATTTCAACGCATCTACTGCTACGTCAATATCTTTCTGAACCGCACGTGTCAATGCACAAATAGTGGGCCATGTCACGGCTTTAGAGATTTCAATTACCGAATTAAAATCCCCCGGACTGGAAATAGGAAATCCGGCTTCAATCACATCTACCCCCAGTGTCTCCAGTGCTTTCGCTACCTGAATCTTTTCCACTGTATTCAATTGGCACCCCGGAACCTGTTCACCATCACGGAGGGTGGTGTCGAAAATAAATAATCTGTCACTCATCTTTTATTGTTTTTAATCTGATTATACACTATTAAAAAAGCCTTTCGCACTAGGAAGTGAGAAAGGCTTTCGTATATTTTCATTATACACATTTACGCACGACACTCACTTCCCCCGACCTTTGCCAGCAGAATAATAATACCACACAGTAGA
>DXWV01000095.1:1688-6048 GCA_019416685.1 Bacteroides sp. | reverse complement strand
TAAAAGACTGTATTTCTTTATCTTAGATTTGTTTCCCTTTGCGAAAATCTGCGTTAATCTGCGTTTCAATAAAGATTTAAACTCTGTGGAACTCTGTGTTACTCTGTGGTGAAATACACTCAAAACCATACAGAAAGGAATCAAACTTTTTTCCAGCGTATTATTATCTGTATTTTAATAATTACCCATCGCCTGTCGCACCTCTCCGGAGCCGAGGAAGATGAATTACGCAATGTGTTGCATAACATTGTTTAGTAACACTGTGTTCTTTGTTGCTTTTCCCCTTATTAATTCCTAATTTGCGACACTTAAATAAATGGTATGCGAGAACATACTGAGTAATTCATTTAAATCTTATTGATTATGAAGGTATATCAGACGAACGAAATTAAGAACATAGCCCTCTTGGGAAGTTCTGGATCTGGGAAAACCACTCTCGTGGAAGCAATGCTTTTCGAGAGTGGTGTTATAAAACGTCGCGGAACTATTGCCGCAAAAAATACAGTTAGTGACTATTTCCCCGTTGAACAAGAGTATGGCTACTCCGTTTTCTCCACCGTATTCCATGTAGAATGGAACAATAAAAAGCTGAATATGATAGATTGTCCGGGCTCGGACGACTTTGTAGGAGGTACAGTTACCGCACTGAATGTGACCGACACCGCAATTATTCTTCTTAATGGCCAATACGGCGTTGAAGTTGGTACACAGAATCATTTCCGCTATACCGAAAAATTGAATAAACCCGTCATTTTCCTTGTCAACCAACTTGATAATGATAAATGCGATTATGATAATATCCTTGAACAATTAAAAGAAGCTTATGGCTCAAAAGTGGTTCCTATCCAGTATCCGATAAATACAGGTCCTGAGTTTAATTCACTGATCGATGTCCTGTTGATGAAAAAGTACTCTTGGAAACCTGAAGGAGGAGCCCCTATCATCGAAGATATTCCTGCCGAAGAGATGGATAAGGCTATGGAATGGCACAAAGCACTTGTGGAGGCTGCTGCTGAAAATGACGAAGAACTCATGGAAAAGTTCTTTGAGCAAGACTCACTGACGGAAGACGAAATGCGCGATGGTATCCGTAAAGGACTTGCCGCCCGCGGAATGTTCCCCGTATTCTGTGTATGTGCAGGAAAAGACATGGGAGTACGCCGCTTGATGGAGTTCTTGGGAAACGTTGTTCCGTTTGTTTCTCAAATGCCAAAAGTAACCAATACAGACGGAAAAGAAATTGCTCCTGATGTAAATGGTCCCACTTCTCTTTATTTCTTCAAAACGAGCGTTGAACCTCATATCGGCGAAGTATCCTACTTTAAAGTAATGAGTGGAAAAGTGCACGAAGGTGACGATTTGCTCAATGCCGACCGTGGCTCAAAAGAACGTATGGCACAGCTTTATGTAGTGGCTGGTTCCAATCGTGTCAAAGTGGAAGAACTTTGTGCTGGTGATATTGGCGCCACCGTAAAACTGAAAGACGTAAAAACAGGCAATACACTGAATGGAAAAGACTGTGATAACAAATTTAACTTTATTAAGTATCCGAATTCAAAATACTCGCGTGCCATTAAACCTGTCAATGAAGCAGATGTAGAAAAGATGATGAGTATCCTGAACCGCATGCGTGAGGAAGATCCGACGTGGGTTATTGAACAGTCTAAAGAATTGAAACAGACTCTTGTGCATGGACAGGGAGAATTCCATCTCCGTACTTTGAAGTGGCGTCTGGAAAACAATGAAAAGTTACAGGTGAAATACGAGGAACCGAAAATCCCGTACCGTGAAACAATCACGAAAGCTTCCCGTGCCGACTATCGTCATAAGAAACAATCGGGTGGAGCCGGACAGTTCGGTGAAGTACACCTCATTGTTGAACCCTATAAAGAAGGCATGCCCGTGCCTGATACTTATAAGTTCAATGGACAAGAGTTCAAGATCAATGTAAAAGGGACAGAAGAAGTTCCATTGGAATGGGGAGGAAAATTGGTATTTGTTAACAGTATCGTAGGTGGTTCTATTGATACACGTTTCCTACCCGCTATTCTGAAAGGTATTATGTCCCGGATGGAGCAAGGCCCGTTGACGGGGTCTTATGCCCGTGATGTGCGCGTTATTGTATATGACGGAAAGATGCACCCGGTAGACTCCAATGAAATCTCCTTTATGCTGGCAGGACGTAATGCTTTCAGCGAAGCCTTTAAGAATGCCGGCCCGAAGATTCTGGAACCCATTTATGACGTAGAGGTATTTGTACCGTCAGATAAAATGGGTGATGTGATGGGGGATCTTCAGGGACGTCGTGCCATGATTATGGGTATGAATAGCGAGAAAGGGTTTGAAAAACTAATAGCTAAAGTACCTCTTAAAGAAATGTCTTCTTATTCAACAGCGCTTAGCTCACTCACCGGAGGGCGTGCTTCGTTCATTATGAAATTCGCAAGTTATGAGCTTGTGCCTTCTGATGTACAGGATAAGTTAATAAAAGACTTCGAAGCCAAACAGGTGGAGGAGTAATTATTCGTTTATAATGCTTTAGCCGTCCTTCTTTCGTTCGAAAGGGGGGCGGCTTTTTCACTTAACAATGATTAAGAAAAGTAGAAATTCCTAAGAGAAAGATTTAATTTTTTATTAAATTTGCAAACCAAAGGATATATTGTTTTGTTATAGTCGTCAGAACATGAGCTAAATACTACCTTTCGGTTAATTTACGAGAATGGACGATTAAAATAGGTTAATGTGTTAGGTATGTTAATTAGGGAGTGTTAATTTTGTTGCTATGAAAAAGTCAACAATCTGGATATTAGGTATTGTAATGGGACTTTCCTTCCTCGGATTACTTTACTTACAGGTAAGTTATATAGAGGCAATGGTAAAGATGCGCAAAGAACAATTTGATAACTCTGTGCGTAATAGCTTGTATCAGGTATCAAAAGATGTGGAATTTGCGGAAACCGACCGTTGGCTGAGGGAAGACATTACTGAAGCAGAACGAAAAGCGCTGACCGCTTCCTCTTCTATGCAAGGGGATGATTTGGTTCAGCAAACACAGCGATTTACGGTGAAATCACCGGATGGAAGAATAATGACGGACTTTGAATTAAAAGTAATGACTAACAAGCCGTCAGAGTTGCCCAAGATGATGATTTCGCGCAGACATGGTGGAAATACGATTCCGAAAACATCGAAATCTTTGCTCGATGCGGTTAAGAATCGGTATATGTATCAGCGGGTCCTGCTCGATGAGGTTGCACTGCAAATGGTTTACCGTGCCAGTGACAAGTCGATAGGTGAACGCGTAAGATTTAAAGATCTGGACGATTATCTGAAGTCGGCACTTCTTAATAATGGAATAGAATTGCCTTATCACTTTACGGTGATCGATAAAGATGGGCGGGAAGTATACCGCTGTGCGGACTATGAAGGGAAAGGAGATGAGGATTCATATACTCAGCCGCTTTTCCAGAATGACCCGCCGGCCAAAATGAGTATTGTAAAGATACATTTTCCCGGAAAAAAGGATTATATCTTTGATTCGGTGAGTTTTATGATTCCGTCAATGATATTCACTTTAGTACTGTTGATAACGTTTATCTTTACTATATATATAGTATTCCGTCAGAAGAAGCTGACAGAGATGAAGAATGACTTTATCAATAATATGACGCATGAGTTCAAAACACCGATATCAACTATCTCATTGGCAGCGCAGATGCTGAAGGATCCTGCGGTGGGTAAGTCACCACAGATGTTCCAGCATATATCGGGGGTGATCAATGATGAAACGAAGCGACTCCGCTTCCAGGTGGAGAAAGTGCTTCAGATGTCAATGTTCGACCGGCAAAAGGCGACGCTTAAGATGAAGGAGATTGATACTAACGAACTGATAACAGGGGTGATAAATACGTTCACTTTGAAAGTAGAACGATATAATGGTAAGATTACATCGAACCTTGAGGCCACTGATCCTGTTATATTTGCAGATGAAATGCATCTCACGAATGTGATCTTCAATCTGATGGACAATGCGGTGAAATATAAGAAACCGGAAGAGGAACTGTTGCTGAACGTCAAAACCTGGAATGAACCGGGTAAGCTGATGATTTCTATACAGGACAACGGTATCGGTATAAAGAAAGAAAACCTTAAAAAGGTGTTTGATAAGTTCTATCGCGTGCATACAGGTAATCTGCACGATGTAAAGGGCTTCGGATTGGGATTGGCCTATGTGAAGAAGATTATTCAAGACCATAAAGGGACCATTCGGGCAGAGAGCGAATTGAATGTAGGAACTAAATTTATAATTGCATTACCTTTATTAAAAAATGATTGATATGGACGAGAAACTGCGTATTTT
>DXWV01000095.1:0-1678 GCA_019416685.1 Bacteroides sp. | reverse complement strand
TCTTGGCATGCTTTTAAGAGAATATTTACAGGCAAAAGGTTATTCTGCTGAGTTGTATCCCGATGGAGAAGCTGGTTATAAAGCTTTCTTGAAGAATAAATATGACTTGTGTGTATTTGACGTAATGATGCCTAAAAAAGACGGATTTACTTTGGCGCAGGATGTTCGTGCTGCCAATGCCGAAATCCCTATTATCTTCCTGACTGCAAAAACATTGAAAGAAGATATTCTGGAAGGATTTAAAATTGGTGCGGATGATTATATCACTAAGCCGTTTAGTATGGAAGAACTTACTTTCAGAATTGAAGCTATTTTGAGACGTGTACGCGGGAAGAAAAATAAGGAAAGTAACATCTACAAGATTGGTAAGTTTACCTTTGATACTCAGAAGCAGATTCTTGCTTCAGAAGGAAAGCAGACGAAGCTGACTACCAAAGAATCTGAGTTACTTGGCTTGCTTTGTGCACATGCTAACGAAATCCTGCAACGTGATTTCGCTTTAAAGACTATCTGGATTGATGATAACTATTTCAATGCCCGTAGTATGGATGTGTACATCACAAAATTGCGTAAACACCTGAAAGAAGATGATTCTATTGAGATTATCAATATTCATGGAAAAGGATACAAATTGATTACTCCTGAAGTTGAAAATTGAGAAGAAGAAGAGAAATGAAAATAAAAAGGTCCGGAAATATTCATTTCCGGACCTTTTTATTTTCATTAAAATATTAATCTGCTATTTTCTTATTGATGACAATATAAGAAATAAGACCCAATACTACCAAGAGTACAGAAGTCCCCAAAATAGTATTGTTATTTACATTACCAGTCAGGGAGCAGGCGATCAGAATGATTACTCCAACCAAAATTAATATTAATCCTAAATTCTTTAATAAGACTTTCATGTGTGTGTATTTTAATAGATTATTTTATTCCTGGTCACAAATTAAAGCATAATTCTTTAACGGGCGAAATTATTTATGCAAAAAAACTATTAATCAGCGTAAATAGTCTGTTTTTACACGCTTGTCAGTGCTTAATCTTTTGTATTGAAGAATATTTTTCTCAAGACTTCCTGGCTCACACTTAATTCTTCCACAGTGATGCCTTGTAGAGCTTCCATAAGTGTGCGGTTGGCTATAATGCGTGCTTTTTCTTCCAGCTCCTTACCGGTTTTGGTTAAGTGGATAAGATTGGTGCGGCGGTCTTTTTTGTCCGAAATACGGACAACCAGATGTTGGCGTTCCATATTATCTATCAATCGGGTCATACTGGGTTTATCTTTAAAAGTTGCATTACACAACTCTTGTTGAGTAACTCCGTCTTTTTCCCAGAGAAAAATAAGCACGGTCCATTGTTCAGGACTGATTTCCAAACCGCCCTGACGGAAGTTACGATACAGTTTCCGGTTTATAGCCGCGGAAACTTTGCCATTGAGAATGGCAAAAATAAGTCGGATGTCAAAGTTAAATTGTTCTATCATGAAATTATTGTTTCAACAACTTTGCAAAGGTATAGCTCTTCTGTGTAAATTCCTATCTTGTGATACAAAAAAAGATTAAATGTTTGTAGTTCACAATAAAATGCCTAACTTTGCACCCGCATTTTTAAATCAAATAATTTATTTATTTAATTAAACGAGTATGAATCAATACGAAACCGTTTTCATTTTAAC
>DXWV01000094.1 GCA_019416685.1 Bacteroides sp. | reverse complement strand
ATTTAAGGTTAACAAAGGTTGGAGCAAGGCGTTGCTCCTTTTTTTATGTCTATACCTCAGATTACATCTTTTTCTCCTGTTTAAAAACTTACTTCTGAACGATTATACCTCCTCTATCCGAAGTTATCATAATAACAATTACAACGAATGATCTTGATTGAAACTTCCTGATTCTTAAATACGACAGAAGTATATAAAACACTGATTTTCAATAGACTTAAATAACCTATTATTTATGATGCAAAAGTACGTACTTAAGTATGTGTTAAATGTACACTTTTATATAGTAAAAGTACGTACTCTTAGTATATAAAAGTACGTACTCTTGTCAGTACAAAAATTATAGTTAAGGAATACTGTTAATAATGTTAATGATCAGAGTCGGTTGTTCACTCATTAAACCAGTCAATCTTCTTTGAAAAATACATTACGGCGGCAAGTATTACAAACAATCCCAAACTTCCGGCAAGCAAAGCAAAAGTCTCTAACTGGATAAGAATAAATATGTAAATGTACAGTACACTTAATAGTCCCGACATAATAAATGCCGGCTTCTTCTTTTTAATGATACCCAGCATATAACCTCCTACCAGGCCGATTGTCAATACTGCCGAAATCAGATAAGCCATATTGAACCCCACATGTTCGGATATAGATAACAATAAGCTATAAAATAAACAAAGCGCCAATCCCACCAACAGGTATTGCAAAACATGGATACGTGTCTTTTCCATCATCTCCGTAAAGAATATCACTGCAAACGTCAGTAGTATTATGAGAATAGCATATTTGGCAGAACGCATCGATTGTTGATATTGCTCGACGGGAACTTTCAGATTTACTCCGAAATTAGAATTTTCGATATCCTTAACACCCGCATTACGATAATCAATTATCACCTGCGAATAATTCCGGTTCAGATTCAACACCTGCCAGTGTGCAGAAAAACCTTCCTCAGTTACTTCTCTGCTATCCGGCAGATAATTACCGGTAAAACTTGGTGTACTCCAATTGGCTTTCAGATTTACCTTCGTTGTTCTCCCCAGTGGAGCAAAATTAATAGATTGCGAACCTTTCAGTTTAATCTTCATTTCATAGGGCAGTTTTTTATTCTCTTTCAAAGCAGAAAGATCCACCACAGCATGTACACCCACATTCTTAACTCCCCTGCCATCCATACCCGGTTCAAATAGGTAGACAGAATCGTTCAAAGCAATGCTGATCTGTTCACTGATTCCCCGCATATCGGTAAGATTGAAACAGATAGCCGCTTTCCGGAGATAAAGTGCATCTATATCTACTCCGTTTTTACGAAGTTCTTCCGCACTGAAGGAACCTTTAAAAACCAACTCCGACTGATATACATTCACCTCATAAATTCCCCTTTTAAGAATTTCTGTACGCAGCTGTCCATCAATAAACAGTTCATCAGGAAATAGCGTGATACTTCCATTACTGATCTTCTGCTTTCCATTGTCTTCAGAGACAATCGGATATTGCAGATTAATATATGGGCCTGTAACAGTCTGTGCCAGACTCCACTTCTGGCTAACCTCGTCGATGGCATCCACCTGCGTCTGTCCACGCTCGGTAATCATACTTTCGATCATAACCATTGGTATCAGCAACAGAAGAACCAATGCAGCAATAACCAGTACTTTAACAGTTTTGGAAAAACTCCGGGAGCTACTTGTATGCACCGGTTTTTCCACTTTGTTCAAATTTTCATTAAAATCATCCATAGTAGAATAGTGTTTAGTAAATAATTAAGAAACTTTTTTTGAATTCTATAAAATGCAAAATAGTTTCTAAGTCTAGTTTAGTTTTTGTATAATACTCCTTTTTCCTCCAAAAAGAAAAAGCAAGTTGTGCAACGCCAAGCGTTCAGGTTGATTTCAATAAACTTTCCAATGCAGCAATGTGCTCTTTAAAAGCTTCCTTCCCCGGAGGTGTGGCCTGAAAAGAAGTTTTTGTTTTCCTTCCCACAAAGGCTTTTTTACAGACAATATAGCCAAGTTCTTCCAGCGCACGGGTATGACTTGCCAAATTGCCGTCCGTCAGTGAAAGTAATTCTTTCAACGTATTAAAGTCGGACTCCTCATTGACCATCAAGACCGCCATAATACCTAACCGGACTTTGCTTTCAAACGCCTTATTTATATTCTGAAATCCTTCTAACATCAACTATTTGCTCCTTTCATATTGCAAATAAAACAATATACCGTACAGTATATGAAGTCCTCCAAACCCAATGGTCCAGAACATGAGTGCATAACCCTCGAAAAAGCAGTCTACAACTCCTAAAAGAAGAAACCCATATCCCAGCCAGGCTACATTGGAATAAGTAAATTTAGAGACATTGACCAGAGAAAGCCCGTAAAACAGTAACATGACCGAAGAAATCACTCCATAATTCTCATGTAACAGCAAAGCGATACAAAACAGTCCTCCTACAAGCAAGGGAAGTGAAAAGTTCCATAAAGTCCGGTATGTCAGTTTACTAAAAATCTTCTGTCCGGTTTTTCTCGCCTTATAGCAAGAAAGTATACAAGCCGTAATAACCGAAGCTATCAGCACCAACGAAGCTACCAGTATCATCTCTATCAGAGAAGCTTCCGATTTAAAGACCCGGGCGACTACATAGGCGCCAACCAATGAATAAGTACCAGCCATAACAGCTGTCATACCACTGAGAGATACAAATCTGGAGGACTTTTCCATCAACTCCTTTATCTCATTTACTGATTCTAATGCTTTATCTTTATTCATATAAAAAGTACTTTGCGCTACAAAGTAAAATAGAAATAATCAGAATACAAAGAAAATATCAGAAAAAAATAAAGAGTATAGTCGAAAACCAGAAATAATGTGCCAATACCTTTCAACAATACAGCCCAGCCAATTGGCATATTGCCACATTATTTTTCCTATTAACCCTGCCGGATATTTATTAACGTAAAGATAACGTTGCAATAACATACTATAATTGAACGCCCCTCTATCTTTGCAACATCGTAAGAAACAAATAAAAGTATAAATCCATAAAACAGTAATAGTATGAAAACTTTAGTATTATCAGTAGTAATTGCAATGACATCCGTATTGAATACAGTAAGTAGTAACAGCCTCCCCGAATTTGCTTACAACACCGCAACAAACGGAGAACAAGTGGAAAGTCAGACCGTATACACGGTAGAAAACGGTAAATACCTGCACCCGCATCTAAAGTACAACTATACGTATACTGCTGATGGAAGCGTTTCGAAAAAAGAAGTATTAAAATGGAGTGAAATTATGCAGGTATTCGAAAAGCAATACTGCCTGAATTTTACACATGACTCACAGGAAAGTACCATAGAATATGCTGCATGGGATACTAAAACGGATTCTTACTCAGATATAAAATCGAAAGCTGTCTATCAGACCAGAGATTCGGGACAAATACTCAACTACCAGAGTTACGAATGGAATAAAAAGGAAAATAACTGGAATCTGGCTACCGAACATACTATCCTACACGGAAATAGCGTCTTATTTGCCAATAAATAATCTCTCTTTACAATAACTCTAACAAAAGCAAGGCTGCAAGATTTTATATCTTGCAGCCTTGCCATTTTAATACCTATTGATCTTATTTTGTACTGGCCAGAAGGCGAACAGTATTACCGTCATTCAATGCATAAGTACTCTTTTCCATATTCTTATCGAAAGTACGACTTCCGGCATTCCAAAGAGCATAATTCATTTCAACTTCATTAGCATTATAAGTGATATCCAATTTGAAATAAGGAGTCCAAACTTCCTTTACGCTATCCCATTTTGCAGCTTCTTTACAAACTACACGGTTTTCATTGTCATAAGTATAAGTGTAGCGAAGATGACGGAACAGGTATCCGGATTCATTTTTAAAGATGGTCTTAGCAACCAGTAATTCACCATTCATCTCATCATTTTTCACATAGTCAACAGGATTACTTGCATTAACACTCATTACGTTTGCCATTACCACTGCTACCATCATCACTGCTTTGAAAAATACATTTGCTTTCATAATCGTTATTTTTTTATTGTTATTATTCTTTGGATCTGTGGCTGCTGTTTTTTTCTCAACCGCCTTCGCATAAATAGAGTCAATTGTCGTGCCAAACAATTAAAAAGCTGATAATCAACAAATAGTTCTTTTTAGATAGCGTTCATTTCCGAACAGATGTCCGCTCACAACCGGACAGCGAGATTAATTTTGCCCGTTAACGTAAAAATAACATTGGAAAAAGGAAGATAAATATAACCTGATAAGCCTTCATTCCTCCAAAACCCTTATCAGGTCTTAATAAAAAGAACTTCTTTCTTAAAGTATGTTTAATAACACCCTTTTTTACTTGGATAATTTGCAGATTTCGCTAAAGTCCGTATCTTTGCAACGTGTTTTTCATAGTATTAGATTTAAGGTTAACAAAGG
>DXWV01000093.1 GCA_019416685.1 Bacteroides sp. | reverse complement strand
AAAAGAGTGTTCCTTTCTGACAAAGACAAAGTACAACACCGGGCAAGGGTAATGATGCCGTCTATGGGCACTTCCGCTACCGAAATGATATATCCATAATCTTCGTTACTGATCAGGTTTGAATAAAACTGAAACAGCCTCTTAATCTATTTATCTTCCTCCTTTATTTGCCAACCTCCGCCAAGAGCTTTATACACTTGTACTACTGCGATTAGCTCATCGCGAATAGCATTACTCAAGCCTATCTGGGCATCGAAATAGCCACGTTGCGCATCAAGTACATCCAGATAATTGATAACTCCATTAATATATTGAAGTTGTGCCAGATCTACGTAACTCTTGGAAGAACGTTCCAAATGAGCACGAAGATCATATACCTCCTTTATCTTATTGAAATTGACAATTGCATTTTGTGTCTCCTTAAATGCTGTCAACACCGTTTTCTCATAACTGTGTACTTCTGCTTCATAAGCAGCCTTCTTTGCTTTCAACACTGCACGATTCTTTCCCCAACCCAGAATAGGAGTTAACAAAGCACCTTCCATAATACCATAAGGAGACTTCAATAGATCAGAAAGGACTGTACTTTCGGCTCCTGCCCTACCCGTAAGAGAAATACGTGGAAACATATTCGTATACGCTACACCCACTTTGGCATTGGCAGCAATCAGTTTCTGCTCTGCCTGACGAATGTCCGGACGACGTTCAAGTAAGGCAGATGGCAAACCAACAGGCAACGCGTTAGGGAAATTGAATTCCTGTAACAAGCCACTACGGGCTATTTTATTAGGATACTCTCCGGCAAGAAAAGCAATGTCATTCTCTTTGAGACTGATCTTACGTTCGAGATCGGGTACAAGTGTTGCCGTACGGGCAAGCTCAACCTGTGACTGGCGATAGGAAGTTTCGGATGTCAATCCACCTTCAAAACGAATACGTGCCAGACGCATTCCTTCTTCACGAGCTTTCAGAGTCTGCCGAACAATCTCAAGTTCCGTATCAAGAGCAACAAGTTCATAGTAAGCCTGTGCCACTTCAGCTACAATAGTCATACGCAAAGCACGCTGTGCCTCTATGGATTGCAGATAGTCGGCAATGCTTGCCGAACGTGCCCAGCGAAGGTTTCCCCAAAGATCAAGCTCCCACGAAAAAAGTACCTGGGCCTCAAAAGTATCACTGCGCTTGAAAGCATCGCCACCATGATTCTCAAACTCACGTTCACCGGTCACTGTTCCTTTTAGGTCGGGAAGTAGAGCAGCGGTAGAAATTCTTTTTTGTGCAGCCATCTCTTTTACACGGGCAGCAGCAATCAAAAGGTCTTTATTGTACTCCAGCGATTTTGAGATCAATCCGCGGAGTGTTGAATCGGTATAAATCTCCCACCAGTCCATATCACCAAAACTAAGCGTATCCTGATTACGGGCAAGGCTGTCAGGCAAGTGAAGATCAGGGCGGGTATAACTCTTTCCAATCTTACAAGAGGAGAAAGAAACTACAGCCAGTAATAAAATAATATATAAAAAACTTCTCTTCATATTTTTATGTTTAGTTTAAACCGTTTTCATGATAAAGTCACACTGCACGTGTCTCTCTACCGTAAAACAGCATAGTTTGTCATTTAGCTTTTATACGTTTCAGTTTCCTTGTTGTTTTGTATACCATAACAAAGAAGAATGGCACAAGGATAATACCCAGAACAATGGCAAAAATCATTCCGAAGAATACACCCGTACCAATAGCCTGCCGACTGGCAGAACCCGGTCCGCTTGCCAATACCATCGGAAGCATACCAAGCACAAAGGCCAGAGAGGTCATCAAAATGGGGCGAAAACGCAGACGGGCAGCATTAATAGCTGCTGTAACAATATCTTCGCCATCATCCACCTGTACTTTGGCAAACTCTACAATAAGAATAGCATTCTTTGCAGCCAAGCCAACCAACATTACCAGTCCTATCTGGAAATAGATATCATTCTCTAATCCACATACCCATACCCCCAGATAAGCACCTAAGGCAGCAATCGGTAAGGAAAGTAGCACGGCAACCGGTAAGGTCCAGCTTTCATATTGTGCAGCCAGAAACAGGAATACAAAGAGAAATACAAGTGCCATCACCAGCCCTGTCTGCCCACCGGCCTTCTTCTCCTGATAGGAAAGTCCACTCCACTCCAGCCCAATATTATCAGGTAAATGATCGCGGGCTATCTGCTCCATAATCTCCATGGCTTGTCCGGAGCTATATCCCTGCGCAGCTTCTCCTCGTATCACTGCTGTAGTAAACATATTGAAACGTTTGATGCTACCGGGTCCCGTAGTGTACGAAGCATTTCCCAGAGAAGTAAGCGGTACCATGGCACCATTCGATGCTTTAACAAAGAAGAGGTTGATGTTATCTTTATGCTCACGATAAGGAGCCTCTGCCTGAATATACACCTTATATATACGGTTGAACATATTGAAGTCATTTACATATACCGAACCTGTATAGGCCTTCATGGTAGAAAACACATCTGCCAGCGGAACCCCCAACATCTTCACCTTATCACGATCTACATCGAAATACAATTGTGGTATTTCTGACTGTAACGAGGAGGACAATCCGGCAAGTTCTTTACTTTTTGAAGCATAGTACATCAACGTATCCGCCGCCTGAACCAGATTGTCAAATGTTGCCTCTCCACGGGCTTCCAGTTGCATCTCAAAACCTCCCGAACTACCCAGACCCGGAATAACCGGCGGTGTAGAGAGATACACTTTGCACTCGGGATACTCTTTGAGGTGTTTCTGTACCTCAGCCATGATTTTGTTTATAGTGGTTTCTTTACGTTCTTCCCACGGCTTCAAGATAACAGTCAACTCACTACGCGCCTGGTTGCTACCTACACGAGGGCTGCTTCCGGTCACATTCTGTACATATGCAATGTATGGATTCTTATCCAGGAAGGAGATAGCACGTTCGGTCACTTTACGTGTACGTTCCAACGTAGCACCTTCGGGCAGTTCAAGCTCTATCTTAAAATATCCCTGATCTTCTACCGGAAGGAAACTGGTAGGAATAATACGATGTAATAACAAAATTGCTATCAGTACCATACCGAAAGCACTTAGTACACGGCGTGGATGTTTGATGACACGAGTGATAACTGCTACATATTTATTATTACCAACATTCAGCCACTCATTAATTTTACGAAATACGATGTTCTTCTTTTTGCCATTGTCCGGTTTCAGAATCAAAGAACACATTACAGGGCTAAGCGTCAGAGCCACTACCGTTGATATCAGTACAGACACCGCGATAGTAATGGTAAACTGACGGTAAAGCTGTCCGGTTATACCACTAAGGAAACTAACAGGGACAAATACGGCACAAAGTACCAGTGAGGTCGCAATCAAAGCACTCGTCAGTCCCTCCATTGCCTTCTTGGTGGCTTCATAGGCGCTTAATTTTTCTGTCTCCATGATATGTTCTACACTCTCCACCACCACAATAGCATCATCTACCACGATACCAATGGCGAGAATCAACCCTAACAATGTCAGGATGTTCAGTGAAAAACCAAAGATCAACATAAATCCGAATGTACCAATCAGCGAAATAGGTACTGCCACAATTGGAATCAGTGTGGCACGCCAGCTCTGTAAAGAGAGAAATACCACTAATACCACCAGTACAAGTGCTTCAAACAATGTTTTGTACACTTCATGAATAGACTCCGAAATATAGGTAGTCATATCAAACGGGATTTCGTAACTCAACCCTTCAGGAAAGTTTCTGCTGATTTCTTCCATGGCCTGCTTCACGTTGTCGGCCACTTCTATAGCGTTAGCACCGGGCAACATATAAATGCCAAGTACAGCAGCATTCTCTCCGTTAATACCACTCTCCGTATTATAAGAAGAAGCTTCAAGTGACACACGTGCCACATCTTTCAGGCGAATAATAGATCCATTTGCATTGGCACGCACCACAATGTCTTCAAACTGACTTACAGTGGAAAGGCGTCCCTGTGTAGTAATAGGGATCGTAACATCCAGCCCTTTTACCGGTTGCTGTCCAAGTACACCGGCAGCCGATTCACGGTTCTGATCCTTCAAAGCATTCTGTAAATCCTGCACGGTCAAGCCAAAGTTTGCCAGTTTATCAGGCTCTGCCCATATCTGCATAGCATAATACCGGCTACCAATGTTCGATACACGTCCTACACCCGGAATACGACGAAGCACATCGAGTACATTGATCGTGGCAAAGTTACTCAAATAGATTTCGTCAAACTTCGGATCCGAAGAGGTCAGACAGAGTGTCATCAACTGACTTGGTGCCTGTTTCTCTACGGATATACCATTTTGAATCACTTCGGCAGGTAAGCGGGATTCGGCAAGTTTCACACGATTCTGAATCTCAACGGCAGCCAAATCAGGATCGGCAGACACATCAAAAGTGACTGTAGCCGAAAAACCTCCGGAATTAGAACTATTGGATTCCATATAAAGCATACCGGGAGTACCGTTAATCTCTTGTTCAATCGGAGTGGCCACTGCCTGCGAAACAGTAAGCGCGCTGGCCCCCGGATAGGAGGCACTGATTTTGACCACCGGCGGAGTTATCTGCGGATACTGATCCACCGGAAGCATAGTCAACCCTATGACTCCGATTATTATAATTACAATGGATATGACCGCCGAGAAAACCGGACGATCTATAAAAAAACTGACTTTCATTATTTACTCCTTTATAGTGTTATCCACTTCTTCGGCCTTATCGGCTTCTACTACCCGGACTTTCATTCCCGGATTGAGTTTGTGGAATCCTTCAACAACAATCATTTCTCCCTGTGCAAGTCCGCGTTCCACAACTACCTTGTTGCCAAACTCAGGTCCTAATTCAATGAAACGCTTCTCTACTGTTGAGTCTTTACGCATCACATAGATATAAGCACCACCTTTCTCAATTGTTACAGCTTTAAGAGGCACCACAACAGCACCTTCCCTGACATCGAGTAATAATTTCACCTTTGTGAACTGCCCGGGTAGCAATACCTGCTTCGGATTGGGCATCTCGGCCCGGACAGAGAATGTTCCCGTCTGAGGATCTACTTGTGGTTCAGCAAAATCCACATAACCTTTGTATGGATAGACCGTATTATCGGCCAATGTAATAGAGATGTTGGGCTGCCAGGAACGACTGGAATCCTGTTGCCCGATATTAATATTCCGTTCTTTACTTTTCAGATAATCCAGTGCTGTCATATTAAAATCGACCAGCACCGTGTCACTCTTTACGATGGTAGCCAGCAAAGACTTCGCACCCGGACCTACAAGTGTTCCCAAATCGACATTTCTTTCGCTGATATGCCCTGATAGCGGAGAGCGAACCAACGTATACCCAAGCTCCATCTCTGCCTGTGCAAGATCAGCTTCACTCATGGCAACCGTAGCTACTGCACTTTCATAGGCAGCTTCGGCATTATCCAGATCCAGCTGGCTGGCAGCATTCTGAGCATAAAGCGGTTTGATACGTTCAAAATCACGCTGTGCTTTCAGCGCCTGTGCCTCATCTTTTTTCAGCTGTGCACGTGCTTTATCTGCTTTTGCCCGGTATTGCTCCTGGTTGATAACAAAAAGTACCTGGTTTTTATTCACATAGGTACCCTCTGCGAAAAGCATCTGCTCCAAATATCCTTCTACACGGGCACGTACTTCTACAAATTGCTGGGCACGAATACGACCTACATACTCACCATAAATCTCTACATCATCTTTTGTTGCAGCCTCTACTATCACTGTAGGTATTTCCGGTTCAGCCTTATGCGGACGCGTTAATACCCAGTAAATTCCTAATATCAGAACAATGCAAACAACAGTAGCAATGGTTCTCTTTTTCTTTAGTTTCAATTCTTTCTTTGAGAGAAATAATCTCATAATCGGTTGAATTAGTTAATTTAACTTATGTTTGTTCTTAGTCTCTTGTCGTACAAGTTACATACCAAAATTACAAAAGCTTTATTTATCTGCTATAAACAAGCTATTTATGCTATATATACAATAATCGGGCATCTGTGGAATTTTACTGCAAACTGTAGAAATTATCCACAATTCCGACTTTTAGGCCACAAAAGTAGAGAAATCTGCCTAAAGCAAAACAATTTATCATGTACATTTGTATTTTATATGTTACACGTAACAAAACCATCTTAATGAAAAAACATTTATCTTTAACATTAGTTCTCCTGACCTGCCTTTTTTTGGCTTTACCAACTTCGGCACAGCAACGCAAAAAGGTAGGCGTGGTACTCAGTGGCGGTGGCGCAAAAGGTGTTGCACACATCGGAGCTTTGAAAGTGATCGAAGAAGCAGGTATTCCCATCGATTATATCGTAGGTACCAGTATGGGCTCTATTATCGGAGGTCTGTATTCTATTGGTTACACACCAGAGCAACTTGACAGCATGGTGAAAAAACAAGACTGGACTTTCCTCCTCAGTGACCGGATCAAACGAAGCCAACAGACCATGTCCGAACGGGAAAAGTCGGAAATGTATATACTCTCTCTCCCTCTGACCGGAAAGGGTTTTAAAGAACAAGCCTCAGGAGGAGTCATCAAAGGACAAAATCTTGCCAATCTATTCTCCGACCTCACTATAGGTTATCATGACTCGATTAATTTTAACAAAATGCCAATCCCTTTCGCCTGCGTATCGGAGAACGTTGTGAATGGTGACGAAATAATATTCCATAGCGGCGTACTTGCCACAGCTATGCGTGCAAGTATGGCCATTCCCGGTGTGTTTACTCCGGTGCGAATAGATAGCATGGTATTAGTAGACGGTGGTATGAAAAACAACTATCCGGTGAACGTTGCCAAAGCAATGGGAGCCGAAGTTATTATCGGAGTAGATGTACAAGAAAAATTGCGAACGGCAAATGAACTTAATACGGCACCAGATATTTTGTTGCAGATCATCGATCTCACTACACAGAAAAATTACGAACAAAATGTAGCTGCCACAGATGTTTATATCAAAGTAAATGTAAAAGGATACTCCGCTGCCAGTTTTACTCCTAATGCGTTGGATACGCTTACTAATCGGGGGGAGGAAGCAGCACAGGAGAAATGGAACGAATTATTAAAATTAAAAAAGAAAATAGGTATTCCGAAAGATTACAAACCAGCTCCGCATGGTCCTTATACTTCCTTATCTTCTTCCAGAAAGTTCTTTGTAAAAGAGATCGATTTCTCCGGTATTGAAGATGCGGATAAGAAATGGATGATGCGGAAATGCAAATTAAAAGAAGATAGTGAAATCAGTGTAGCCCAATTGGAAAAAGCACTTTCCATATTACGGGGAAGCCAGGCATATTCTAATGTCAGCTATAAACTTACCAGTACACCGGAAGGAGATAAATTGGACTTTCTGCTGGAAGAGAAATATGAACGAAAAATCAACTTAGGCATCCGTTTCGATTCTGAAGAAATTGCTTCTATGCTGCTGAATGCAACACTAAACTTAAAGACACATATCCCGTCTAAAGTATCTATAACCGGACGTTTGGGTAAGCGTTATGCCGCCCGGGTAGATTATACCTTGGAACCGATGCAGATGAGAAACTTCAACTTCGGTTACCTCTTTGAATACAATGATATCAATATCTACAATCATGGAAATCGTGCTTATAATACTACTTACAAGTATCATTCAGGAGAATTCAGCTTCTCAGACGTATGGTATAAGAACTTGCGCTTTGCTGTCGGAGCACGATTTGAATATTTCAAATACAAAGATTTTTTGTATACCAGCCCGGAGTATAACCTGAAAATTAAACCGGAACATTTCTTCAGTTACTTTGCGCAGGTACATTATAATACATTCAACAAAGGATACTTCCCCAACAAAGGTGCAGATTTTAAAGCCGGATACTCACTTTATACAGATAACATGGCAAAGTATAAAGGTCATGCTCCATTTTCAGCACTTAACGCTTCATGGGTGGAAGCCTTCCAATTAACCAACCGTTTTGCTTTGCTTCCTGCTATATATGGAAGAGTACTTATAGGCAGAGACATCCCCTATCCGTATACCAACGCATTGGGTGGTAACTACTTCGGACGGTTCATTTCGCAGCAACTCCCCTTTGCCGGAATCGACAATATCGAAATAATGAAGAACTCTGTAGTAGTAGGCGGTCTGCAACTGCGTCAGCGTTTGTGGAGTAAACATTATATCAGCCTGACAGGTAATGTGGCACTAACCAATAATAACTTCTTTGATATTCTGGAAGATAAATGTATCTATGGGGTTAGTTTGGGTTACGGAATAGACAGTATGTTCGGTCCACTGGAAGCTTCGTTGGGATATTCTAATCAAAGCAAAAAGGTAGGGTTTTATGTGAATCTGGGATTCTATTTTTAGAAAACAATTATTCAAAATATCGAATAATACAATACATAATTAATTTATATCGTTTAACCATACAAACAAAAAAAGCAATATTCATTAGATTTATTGGAAAATTAGTACTTTTGTAACCTCGCAATAAGATTATTTATCAAAGCAGATCATAGAAGCGATTGACATAGATATAATAAGGATGAAAAGAGAAACAAACAAACGAATTATTTTCCAATACTCTATCATGATTTTATGTTGTCTGAATTTACTATATATGCATTATAGTATATTTACAGACGGAAATGATTTAGGTACTTTTCTATATATAGAAAATTTTTGTTTTACAATTATAGATTGTTGTATACTGTTTATTATTCCCTTTTTAGTAATAAAGAAGAGACTATATTTATACTTTATACCACTTGTTTTTACAAACATATTAGCTTTGGCAAATATCTGGTATAGTAGATATTTTTCATCCTATCTGCCGTTATCATTATATACAGAATATGATAATCTCAACGGTTTGTCAGCAAATATAATCAATGCCATCAAACTGCAAGATTTGGTTGTTCCATTATCTCTCATTGCCGGAATACTCTTTTACTTATATTATAAGAAACAAATCATATCAAGTCCTGCAATATCCCGTATTCGTCAGTCGGCTATAATAAGTGGAACAGGTATTCTTCTGGCTGTTGTTTTAGTTGGAATATCTGCTACACGCTGGAAAAACTTATCATGGAAATACATAACTCCTTATAATTACAATCCCGTTCAAAGTACTTTTCAATATGGGATGGCACATAGCTATGCAGTAGAATGGAACAAACGTCATACCAAAAGTTACTCTATAAAAGAATTGGAGACTTTAAAACCCTTAATAACCAGTGAAAGCTCTAATATAGAAAAAGAACATATCCATCAAAATCTGATATTTATCATTGTAGAGTCTTTACTCTCATATGCCACAAATCTGACAATCGATGATTTTGAAATCACTCCCAATCTAAATAATTTAGTGAAAGAAGGAGCATATTATAATGATAATATGACACCACAAATTCAAGCAGGAGAATCAATTGACGGACAACTTATATATATGACAGGACTGCTCCCTAAAAAACAAGGTATCACAATTAATGATTATTTAAATAATACTTTTATTTCACTTCCTTCCTTGCTGAAAGAAAAAGGACTAAAAACTAAAATGATAGTTCCAACAGCACTGACAATGTGGCAACAGAACAAAGTATGCCGGAAATTTGAAATAGAGTCTCTATTTTCCAGAAATACTTATCCAAATCAGGAACAGGTTAATGGATGGTTAACGGATCAACAGCTATTTCAGCATGTAGCAACAACAGACTCAATAGATAAAAACAACTTCATGTCTGTAATATTAACTTCTTCGACACATTCGCCCTATACAAACTCCATAAAAGAATATCCCATTCAATATCCCCAAAACTACTCTAATGAATTAAGGAGCTATCTTTCTAACGTTCATTACATGGATGCTTGCTTAGGAGAATATATCCATTCTCTTAAAACATCCGGATTGTATAATAATAGTTTAATAATAATTGTCAGCGATCATCAGGCCCATGATTTTTTACTAAATTCCGATGATTTAAAAATACCATATTCAATCCCTCTATACATAATTAATTCTCCCCAAAAAATAGAGAAAGACAAACACTATCCAATAAATCAGTGTGACATTTTTCCAACTATACTTGACTTAATGGGAATAGAAAGCCAATGGAGAGGTGTTGGAAATAGTATCCTCACTCCAGACTCAATTCTGAATACTTCATTCCAAAAAGAAAGAAATAGAAATATGGAGAGAATCTCTGATATCATATTAGATAGTGACTATTTCAGCAGCAATCCGTTAAAATAAAAAACTCAAGCACATACTGTACATCTTATAAACCTCTCCCTCAGATCACCTTTCATGGCTTTCTCTTTTGATCGATATTCCAGAAAAAAGGTACTATTTAAATACATACCATCCGGAGTATTTCAATTAAGACACAGGACGAATCTCAGAATACTCAAACTGAATAAGCCCCAAAACACCGAGCCTATTTCTGCTCATTTTGCCAGATTTTGAATTAGTTCTTTAAGTGAGTTATTGTATCAATTATTTGCCAGAGCCAAAGAAAGTATTTATCTTTACCGCTGATATATTCAATATTCACATTAAAAGAAGACAGATTATGGCAAGTAGAAGAGAACTCAAGAAAACCGTAAATTATATTTCAGGAGAATTATTCTCAGAGTGTTTGATCAATAGTATGTTCGTTCCTGGTACTGATAAAACCAAGGCAGACGAACTAATGACCGAAATCCTTAAAATGCAGGATGAGTTCATCAGTCGCATCAGCCATACAGAACCAGGTAATGTAAAAGGATTCTACAAAAAATTCCGTAGTGACTTTAACACTAAAGTAAACGAAATTATTGATGCCATCGCGAAACTAAACTAAGAATGAAAAAAGCAATTTATAGCTTTATTTACTTTCGCTTGTTGGGTTGGAAAATGAATGTAACGGTGCCAGACTATGACAAATGTGTGGTCTGCGCCGCTCCCCATACTACAAATTTAGACCTCTTCATAGGTAAACTTTTCTATGGTGCTTGGGGACGTAAAACAAGCTTCATGATGAAAAAAGAGTGGTTCTTTTTTCCCTTAGGCCTTATATTCAAAGCAGTGGGAGGCATTCCGGTAGACCGAGGCCGCAAAACATCATTGGTAGATCAAATGGCACACAAATTTGCCGAAAGCAAAAAGTTTCATCTTGCCATTACCCCCGAAGGTACCCGCAAACGAAATCCAAACTGGAAGAAAGGATTCTACTATATCGCACAGAAAGCACAAGTCCCCATCGTACTTGTAGGAATAGATTATACTACTAAAACAATTTCATCCACCAAAGCTATCATGCCTACGGGAGATATTGAAAAAGATATGCGCGAAATCAAGCTCTACTTCAAAGACTTCAAAGGTAAACATCCCGAAAATTTTAGTATCGGAGAAATTAAAGAATAGTGATTAGTGATTAATGATTAGTGCTAAATGTAATGCAAGAATTACGTGTTTCAACCGTCCAGACTGATATTGTATGGGAGAATAAACAGGAAAATCTCCGTCTGCTCCGTGATAAGCTACAAGTGCTCCGCGGAACAACGGAGATTGTTGTTTTACCGGAAATGTTCTCAACCGGGTTTAGTATGAATAGCCGGAAGTTGGCAGAACCAATCTCCGGAGAAACGATACAAACACTCAAAAGCTGGGCCGAAGAATTTCAGTTTGCCATCGCAGGAAGCTTTATTTGCAACGAACAGGGGGCTTACTATAACCGCGCTTTCTTTATCAGCCCCAAAGGAGAAGAGCATTACTATGACAAACGTCACCTCTTCCGCATGGGACAAGAAGCTGAACATTTCTCCTCCGGAGACAGTAAGCTTATTATCTCCTATCATGAATGGAACATCTGCCTGCTGGTATGTTACGATCTGCGTTTCCCGGTATGGAGCCGGAATGTAAATAATGAATACGACCTATTAATATATGTAGCCAATTGGCCGCAAGCCCGCCGATTGGTATGGGACACACTACTTCGCGCCCGTGCTTTAGAGAATATGTGTTATGTATGCGGGGTAAACCGGACAGGGACAGATGGTAATAACCTCATATATAACGGAGGCAGCATTGTCTATTCTGCAAAAGGTGAAATACTAACATCGGTCCCGGATGGTAAAGAAGCTATCACTACCGTTTCACTTAATCTCCATTCGCTACAACAATTCCGTGATAAATTTCCGGTATGGAAAGACGCGGACACTTTCCGGATTTGAGTTTATATGTACATTTCAGTTAAGCAACTTAAATAAACAAACGTTAAAATCGCCCCTTAATGGCAACAATACCTACAATAAGGTAGTTTTTATAATAAACTTCTTTTGTATCTTTGTCGTTCAGAAAAACAGTCGCACGACTTGAATCTAACATAACTTAATTAAAGAATTTATGAAAACAAACTTAAGTTCTCAAATCACTCTCAACAGGGTCTCCCCCAGATACTACAGACCAGAGAATGCATTTGAACGGTCGGTATTAACCCGACTTGAAAAAATCCCTACTGATATTTACGAATCTGTAGAAGAAGGTGCTAATTACATCGCTCGCGAAATAGCGCAGGTGATACGTGATAAACAAAAAGCCGGACGCTTCTGTGTTCTGGCATTGCCGGGTGGTAACTCGCCACGCAATGTATATTCCGAGCTAATTCGTATGCACAAAGAGGAGGGTCTCAGCTTCCGCAATGTAATCGTATTTAATATGTATGAATACTATCCGTTGGCTCCGGATGCAATCAACAGTAACTTCAATGCCCTGAAAGAGATGTTCCTCGACCATGTGGACATTGATAAGCAGAATGTATTCACCCCAGACGGAACCATTGCTAAAGATACAATCCTGGAATATTGTCGCTTGTATGAGCAACGTATCGAAAGTTTCGGAGGTATTGATATTGCTCTTTTGGGTATCGGTCGCGTAGGTAACATCGCATTCAATGAACCGGGATCACGTCTGAATTCTACTACCCGTCTGATTTTGCTGGATAACAGCTCACGCAACGAAGCTACCAAGATATTCGGAACAATGGAGAATACTCCTATTAGTTCTATCACAATGGGTGTGTCTACTATCCTGGGTGCCAAGAAAGTATATCTTCTGGCATGGGGAGAGGACAAAGCCAAGATGATAAAAGAATGTGTGGAAGGTCCGATCACAGATACAATTCCTGCATCTTATTTGCAAACACACAACAATGCTCATGTAGCTATCGACCTTTCAGCGGCCAGTAACCTGACACGTATTCAGCGTCCCTGGTTGGTGACTTCCTGCGAATGGAACGATAAACTGATTCGTAGTGCTATCGTTTGGTTATGCCAATTGACAGGCAAACCCATCCTGAAGCTGACTAATAAGGATTACAACGAAAACGGATTGAGCGAACTTCTGGCTCTATTCGGATCAGCATACAATGTAAACATCAAGATATTCAACGACCTGCAACATACAATCACCGGTTGGCCCGGCGGTAAACCGAATGCAGATGACACCTATCGTCCCGAACGTGCAAAACCGTTCCCGAAACGTGTTGTTGTATTCTCTCCGCACCCGGATGATGACGTTATCTCTATGGGTGGTACTATCCGCCGTCTGGTAGAGCAAAAACATGAAGTACATGTAGCTTACCAAACATCGGGTAATATTGCTGTAGGTGATGAAGAAGTAATCCGCTTCCTACATTTCATTAACGGTTTCAACCAGATTTTCAATAACAGCGAGGACCTGGTAATCAACGAGAAATATTCAGAGATCCGTAAGTTCCTCAAAGAGAAGAAAGACGGAGATATGGATTCACGCGATATCCTGACGATCAAAGGTCTGATTCGTCGTGGCGAAGCCCGTACGGCTTGTACATACAATAATATTCCGTTAGATCGTGTTCACTTCCTGGACCTGCCATTCTATGAAACAGGCAAAATCCAGAAGAACCCTATCAGCGAGGCAGATGTAGAAATAGTACGTAACTTACTCCGCGAAGTAAAACCTCATCAGATATTTGTAGCCGGTGACCTTGCCGATCCACACGGAACTCATCGCGTTTGTACAGATGCTGTATTTGCTGCCATTGATTTGGAAAAAGAAGAAGGAGCTAAATGGCTGAAAGACTGTCGTATCTGGATGTATCGTGGTGCATGGGCCGAATGGGAAATTGAAAACATCGAAATGGCAGTGCCTATCAGCCCGGAAGAATTGCGTGCTAAACGTAATTCAATCCTGAAACATCAATCGCAAATGGAAAGTGCTCCGTTCTTGGGCAATGACGAACGTCTGTTCTGGCAACGTAGCGAAGACCGCAACCGTGGTACAGCTGCACTCTATGATAATCTTGGTCTTGCGTCTTATGAAGCAATGGAAGCATTCGTAGAGTACATTCCGTTATAACAATTAGTAAATAATCATAAAGAAGAGTGAGGAACAAAGAATTCTTCACTCTTTTTTTGTTTACAAATAAAAGACAAATTATTATGAAGAAAGAAGAAACCCATTACCGACTCCTCCCAATGGCAGGAGCTTATAACATGCGCGACCTTGGAGGTTATCGCACCACTTACGGCAAACATGTAAAATGGAAAACCTTTCTGCGTTCAGACGACATGAACAAACTTACCTCCACAGACCTGGATTATCTGACTCTATTACCGCTACGAACTGTGATCGATTTCAGAGGCGAAGCCGAAAAGAAAGCAGCTACCGATCATTTGCCACAGACTGTGTCCAAGCATATCCCATTGCCCATCGAAGCCGGCAATATGAGTGATATTGCACATTTTGACAAAAACAACCTGAGTGCTGCCATGGAGGAAGTATACGCATACATCGTTCGTCAGATGCAGGATACATACAAAGAATTTTTCCGCATCCTGACAGAGAAAGCCAATACCCCGCTCCTCTTCCACTGTTCTGCCGGGAAAGACCGGACAGGTATTGCAGCCGCATTGCTACTTTCGGCTCTGGGAGTGGAACGTGATACAATAATAGAAGACTATATGCTGTCAGCTCAACATATCCAGGCCAAATATGATTTTATCACAAAAGATCATCCGGAACTGAAGCCGCTGACTACCGTGAGAAAAGAGTATTTGGAAATGGCTTTCCGTGTGATAGATGAAGAATTCGGAGGAATAGAAAGTTATCTGATAAACAACCTTGAAGCAGATATAGAGAAACTACGTAATTTATATACAGAATAACGAAAATTATTCTATTTTTGCAGGCTAAGATTTCACCGCAGAGGACGCTGAGAACACAGAGCTTTATTATCCGAATAAAACGCAGATTAACGCGAATGAGCGCAGATTAAAGTACTGATATTCTTTCTTTTATATTTGTATTTTGCGAAAATCTGCGTTAATCTGCGTTTCAATCAGATAAATAATACTCCAAATACTCCGTGTTCTCCTCTGTGGTAAACCGTAATAATTGAAGTTTATGAGAAAGCTATACTTATTCCTGCTGTCACTTATTGCAGGAACCAATTTACTCTTTGCGCAAGCCATCGAAAAAACAGTAGAAGATCGGCTGAATGAATTCTTCAACAGCTATACCTCTGCCTCTGCAAAAATAAAACAGCCCACATTACAAAGTGTAGAAATTGACTTTGACCGAAAGCAACTCACAATACAGGCTTCAGAAAGTTTTGCTTATCAGCCCTTTCTACCCGAAACAGTTGAGTCTATTTATAATCAGGTAGAAAATATTCTCCCTGGTCCGGTACGTTTTTTCGATGTTACGATCTATGCCGATGGCAGACCGATAGAAGATCTTATACCCAATACCTACCGCAAAAAGAAAAAGGACAAAACCCGACTTTCATTAAGTACAGATTACAAAGGAGCACCCTGGGTGGCAAATATATCGCGCCCCTACGAAATATCCCGTGGACTGCAAAACCGACATATTGCGCTCTGGCAAAGCCACGGGCAGTACTTCAAGAATGAAAAAGGTGAATGGAGTTGGCAACGTCCCCGGCTATTCTGTACAACAGAAGACCTGTTTACACAATCATTTATTCTGCCCTATGTTATCCCGATGTTGGAAAACGCAGGTGCCAACGTTTTCACTCCACGCGAACGGGATACCCAGAAGAACGAAGTAATTGTTGATAACGACACGAAAGGCGGTTCTATCTATCTGGAAGTGAAAAGTCGCAAGTCCCGTTGGGAAACAGTAGGTGGAAAAGGATTTGCATCTAAAAAACGTATCTATAAAGATGGAGAGAATCCTTTTCTGGACGGCACAGCACGCTATGTCCGCACAGAGAAGAAAAAGAACAAAGCCTTTGCTGAATGGATTCCGACCATTCCACAAACGGGTAACTATGCAGTATATGTATCCTATCAGACACTACCTAACAGCATAAGTGATGCCAAATACATTGTATTTCATAAAGGAGGAGTTACCGAATTTAAAGTTAATCAGCAAATAGGAGGAGGTACTTGGGTATATCTGGGGACTTTTGAGTTCGACAAAGGCAATAATGACTATGGCATGGTAATACTCAGCAATGAGAGTAAAGAAAATGGTGTAGTATGTGCGGATGCAGTACGTTTTGGAGGAGGCATGGGAAATATCTCACGAGGCGGAACCGTCAGCGGACTTCCGCGCTATCTGGAAGGAGCACGTTATTCGGCTCAATGGGCTGGTATGCCGTATGAAATATATGGCGGACGAAAGGGAGAAAATGATTATGCCGATGATATCAATGCACGCTCCAATACACTAAACTATCTGTCCGGCGGCTCAGTATTCAACCCCAAAGAAAAAGGATTGGGTGTCCCGTTGGAGATGACTTTAGCCCTGCATAGTGATGCCGGATATAGTAAAACAGATGAAATAATCGGCTCATTGGGCATATACACCACTGATTTCAATAACGGATTGCTGAACACAGGCATAGACCGCTATGCTTCACGCGACCTGGCAGATATCTTATTAACACAATTACAACGGGATATCCGTACTACATACAACATCCCCTGGACCCGGCGTAGCATGTGGAACCGCAATTACAGTGAAACACGTTTACCATCCGTACCTTCTACAATCGTAGAACTGTTATCGCACCAGAACTTTGCGGATATGCAATTGGGACACGACCCAAACTTTAAGTTTACCGTAGGACGTTCTATTTACAAAGGTGTACTCCGGTTTGTGAGTAGCCAACACGGAAAGGAATATATTGTACAACCGCTTCCTGTAAGCAACTTCGCCCTTCAGTTCGGGAAGAAAAAAAACACCCTCGAACTCTCCTGGCAAGGAGAAAACGATCCGCTGGAACCAACCGCCACCCCACGTGAATATGTAGTATATACCCGCATCGGCTATGGCGGCTTCGATAATGGTGTACTGGTGAGTCACCCTTCCTATACAATGAAAATAGAACCGGGTCTTGTGTATTCATTCAAAGTCACAGCAGTCAACCGTGGTGGCGAAAGTTTCCCCTCAGAGATATTATCGGCCTATAAAGCAAAAGATGAAAAAGGAAAAATACTTATTATCAACGGTTTCGACCGTCTGAGCGGACCGGCTATTATCAACACACCTACCAGCGCAGGATTCGATCTGGAAGAAGATCCGGGCGTACCCTACTTATACAACATCTCTCTGAGCGGGGCACAAATCGGATTCGACCGGAAACAAGCCGGAAAGGAGGGGAAAGGCAGTCTGGGGCATAGTGGCAACGAACTGGAAGGAATGAAAATCATCGGAAACACATTTGATTACCCGTTTGTTCATGGCAAAGCGATTCAGGCGGCAGGACACTATAGTTTTGTATCATGTAGTGATGAGGCTGTAGAAAACGGACGGATACAACTGGAAGAATATCCCATTGTGGACTATATTCTGGGACTGGAAAAGGAGGATCCCGTCAACCGGGCGTATTACAAAACATTCTCTTCACCTATGCAGCGAATCATTACGGCTTATTGCCAATCGGGAGGTAACATTCTCGTCAGCGGATCTTATCCTGGAAGTGATATGAATACTTCGCAAGGTAACCGGGAGTTCACTCAAAAAGTTCTGAAATATGGCTATCAAAGTTCACTGCGCAACAGCCTGTCCGGACAGATCAACGGACTGGGACGTACTATTTCCATTCCCCGTCTACCCAATGAAAACAGGTATGCGGTGACTGCCCCGGATTGTATAGTACCCATCGCACCTGCTTTTTCGGTATTCACGTATAGTCCGGATAACCAAAGTGCAGGCATTGCCTACAAAGGGAATTACCGCACATTTGTTATGGGCTTCCCCTTCGAAAGCATTGAATCGGACAAAGACCGGGCAATGGTTATGGCAGCAATACTTAACTTTTTTAGTGAATAGTGATTAGCGATTAGTGATTAATGATAAGTGATAAGTGATTAGCAGGCTGCGCCATCATGCCGCATGGCACTAATCACTTATCACTTATCATTAATCACTATTCACTAATCACTTTTTTAATTAATTTCCCCCCCTATTTGTTCAATCTCTCGCGAAAAGTTCTATCTTTGTCCCTATCATTAACCTCTAAAATAAAAACATTATGTATACCATACAAGCAAATCCCAGCGGCACACGCAGCATGGAAGTTTCCGAAGAAAACCTGAAAACCATTGAAAAATATGCCCTCTTCCGTCACCTGATTGACAGTAATGGTATTGTAGATGAAGCTGTTCTTGATAAACTCAAGCTCAACGTCCGTTCACTTATCGCCAGCCAGGAAGAAGACAGTAAGGATCTGCTCGACCTCTGTATAGACGTGATTTATCACAATAATATGAAGGCATTCGGCCTGCAGCAGCTTATCAAACTATATCTTACCTGGCTTAACTCCCAGGAAGTAGAAGAGGAAGAATCATGATTACCGTCGACACTCGCGGAACAACTGCTTACAGTCCGTTAATCCCTGCCATAAAAGCCATATGCAGCGCCCAACCCGGCGAGACAGTAAAGATTATTATGGATAATGCCGATGCATTTCAGGACTTAAAAGAGTACTTATCGGAACAAGGCATCGGTTTTCGCGAAATCTACGGTAGCGAACAAATGACTTTGCAGTTTATCGTACAGACATAAGCTTTCACCACAGAGAACAAGAGGGCACAAAATTTTAATATCTTATTTAAAAATATTCTTAACCATCTTAAAAATATACACTTAAATATTTTATAATCAATATA
>DXWV01000092.1 GCA_019416685.1 Bacteroides sp. | reverse complement strand
CAACTAATTCGCAATGAAGTAGTTGCCTTTAATTTTATTATTTTAGGAATATCCCGTCGTACATCCCCAGATGCACATGTGGGACAGCACGAGATGTGCATCTCGTACTGCATGACATGTACATCTCGTACATCGTTAGATTACGACTCCCCATACATTTCAATACAACACACGATACGAAAAGAAGTATGAGCCGTACTACTGCTTTTGTTGATGCAATGTAATAACAACCACCTCTGTTGGAGCACCAATACGTATATTCCTGTTAGAAGTACCCAGACCATTGGTAACAATCATCGGTATATTAGCCGTATTATACTTCAATCCCGTAAGAAAACGGCTTCCATAGTGAGAGGGAATAATAGGAGCATAACCAAAGATACGCACCTGCCCACCATGCGTATGCCCGGCAAGAGCAAGATCAGTATTTGCAACGGAAACATCTTCGACGTAATCGGGAGTATGAACAAGCAAGATGACAAAGTCTTCAGGAGAAAGATCAAGCGTAGGCGATTTACCATTCTGTTTCAAATCAAAAGGGTTGCGCACACCGGCAATGAGTATTTGCTGTCCATCGCGCTTTAGCGTATCCACCCGGTGTTCAAGAACACGCATACCATAGCGTTGCATTTCACGAACAATGTCATCATGGCAACGTTCGTAATCATTATTGCCCATCACGCCATACGTTCCCATCGGAGTTTTCACCTGAGATAAAGCAGCAAACAGTTCGGGTACATATTCACAGCCTTCCTGATAGTCCCCTCCCATCAACAGCACATCAGCCTGTTCGGCTATTAACAAACGAACGAGGCCGGTCAATTCCTTTTCTTTGAAAAGGCTCTTGTAATGAAGATCGGAAATAAAAGCAATGCGGAACCCATCAAAAGCCTCGGGCACATCACGATGAGTAAAGTCGTACTTCACCACTCGATCCACCCCTTTATAAGCGGAAGAAGCACTTGCTTCAGAATGCGTAATCAATGTACCGGGAGCCGTTCCTGCCGGAACAGAAGAGCGAGCTACAACGGGGTTAGATCGCTTCTGACGCTTCTTACTACGTTCCGGCTTCTTCAGAGTCGAATAATCCGGAGCAAAAAATGTAGAGGACAGAGTGGAAGTATCAGAATAAAGAGAATCTGCATTCAGTATAGGATAAGACGAAGATACTACCAAATTTTTCTTCGATTTACAGGAAGAAAAGAGAAATGAAAGTAAGAACAGGAGATATATTAACTTCTTCATATGTCAAAATAATAAGTAAACAAGTAATATACTAATTTGTTGCCAGAGAGATATCAGGAAAACGGGCAGCAAATTGTTTTTCGAACAACAAAGATATGGATTTTTGAAGTATCTTTGCAGCATGGAAGAGATAAAACAAAATTCTTTGCGTGCATGGATACTTGCTGCACGCCCTAAAACACTGGCAGGAGCAGCTACCCCTGTACTGGTAGGTAGTGCTCTGGCTTATGCCGACGGACAGTTCCACTGGTTGCCAGCACTGATCTGTTTTCTTTTCGCCGGGTTAATGCAGATTGCAGCCAATTTTATCAACGATTTATTCGACTTCCTGAAAGGTACAGACCGGGAAGATCGCCTGGGACCGGAACGAGCTTGTGCACAAGGCTGGATTTCTCCCGGTGCCATGAAACGGGGAATAGTATTCACTGTAGTCATAGCATGTCTTATCGGATGCATACTGCTGTTTTATGCAGGCTGGCAGTTGATACTCGTGGGGATACTATGCGTAATGTTCGCTTTCTTCTATACCACAGGACCTTATCCCCTTTCGTACAACGGCTGGGGAGATGTACTGGTAATCCTGTTTTTCGGATTTGTTCCGGTAGGTGGTACCTACTACGTACAGGCACTTACATGGACTCCGGATGTAACAATAGCTTCATTCATTTGCGGATTGATTGTAGATACTCTATTGGTAGTAAACAATTACCGTGACAGGAAAGCAGATGCACAAAGCGGCAAGCGAACGGTAGTAGTCCGTTTTGGAGAACCTTTTGGCAGATACCTGTATCTGATACTGGGAATTATTGCCACGATATTGAGCCTGTGGCTATTGTCAGAAACACTCATTCCAGCCATCATAACAGCAGTTATTTATCTTGCACTACACATCGCCACCTGGCGCAAAATGGTAAAGATACATAGTGGTAAAAAACTAAACAGCATACTGGGCGAAACTTCGCGCAATATGCTGCTTATGGGGATACTTCTATCACTGTCATTAGTGATTGGTGATTGGTGATTAGTGATTAGTACCATGCGGCATAATAGCGTAGCCACTAATCACCAATCATTAATCACTATTTATACATCCTTTCGTAGTATTTCTGATAATCGCCACTGGTTACTTCTTCCACCCATTCCTGATTGTTCAGATACCACTCAATGGTTTTCACAATACCCACTTCAAACTTTGTTTCAGGATACCAGCCTAAAGCATCGGTAATCTTTGTAGGGTCAATAGCATAACGTTGGTCATGTCCCAAGCGATCTTTGACGAAAGTAATCAGGCTCTCGTTTATCCAATCAATAGCAATTTCACCATTAGCATTCTTTTCTTGCTTTTTCAGCACCTTACGGTATTCCGGATGCTCAGTCATCAAACGATGTATAGTAGCAATAGTCAATTTAACAATTTCGAGGTTGGTCTTTTCGTTATGTCCACCCACATTGTACACTTCGCCTTCTACTCCCTGGCGCACTACCAGATCAATAGCTTTGCAATGGTCTTCCACGTACAACCAATCGCGTACATTACTACCGTCACCATATACAGGAAGTTTCTTTCCTTCAATAATATTCTTGATAATCAACGGGATCAGTTTTTCCGGAAAATGATACGGACCATAGTTATTAGAGCAACGAGTGATAGTAACCGGCATTTTGTACGTATCATGGTAAGCCATTACCACCATATCCGCACTTGTTTTTGAAGCACTATACGGACTATGCGGGCAGAGCGGAGTTGTTTCATGAAAATACCCTTCAGCACCCAGCGAGCCATACACCTCGTCAGTAGATACCTGGTGATAACGCACTCCCTTACGCCAGGTTGGATATCCGTTCTCATCTTTTCCTGTCACCCAGGCACGACGGGCAGCATCAAGCAGATTCTGTGTACCCAGAATATTAGTGATAAGGAATAACTGAGGGTTCTCAATACTACGGTCAACGTGACTTTCAGCAGCAAAGTTTACAACATAGTCAAACTTATATTCAGCAAAAAGCTGATCAGCCAAATCACGATCACAGATATCTCCTTTCACAAAAAAGCAACGTTCATTATCGATGTCTTTTGCAATGGTGCCAAGGTTTCCGGCATAAGTCAGTGCATCGAGCACCACTACACGAATATCATCATGTTTGGCCAGAATGTACTTCAAATAATTAGCGCCAATAAATCCGGCAGCACCGGTTACAAGATAAGTTTTCATATTATTTCTGTTATGTTGATTTTATTGTTCAGCCAACTCCAAGAGATATTTACCATACTCTGTTTTCTGTAGTTTTTCGCCCAGCACACGAAGTTGCGCTGTCGTGATCCAGCTATTACGCCAGGCTATCTCTTCAATACAACTGACATAGAATCCCTGTCGGTTCTGAATAGTAGCTACAAAATTAGAGGCTTCAAGCAAACTATCACAGTTTCCTGTATCCAACCAGGCAAAACCACGGCCAAAAAGCTCAACCTGCAGCGTACCTTCATCGAGATAAAGCTTATTCAGGTCGGTAATTTCATATTCCCCCCGGGCAGAAGGTTGAAGCGATGCCGCCTTTTCAGTAACAGTAGCATCGTAAAAATAAAGACCGGGAACAGCATAATTACTTTTAGGGGCAACCGGCTTCTCTTCAAGAGAAATGACCTTTCCGGACTCATCAAACTCGACTACTCCATACGCACGGGGATCTTTCACATAATAACCAAAGACACAAGCCCCCTTCTCTATCATAGCCGCCCGACGAAGCATAGCCGAGAATCCTTGTCCATAGAACATGTTATCTCCAAGTATTAAACATCCCGGTTCTCCATTCAGAAAATCAGCGCCCAGTACAAATGCCTGTGCCAACCCATTAGGCTGTTCTTGTATCTTATATTGAAAAGACATACCCAATTCTTCGCCCGTTCCCAGAAGATCACGAAACATTGGCAGATCACGGGGAGTAGAAATTATCAATACTTCACGAATACCCGCCAACATCAATGTGGAGAGTGGATAATAAATCATCGGCTTGTCATATACCGGCATGATTTGTTTCGATATGGCTTTAGACAATGGATAGAGGCGCGTAGCACTTCCACCGGCAAGAATAATCCCTTTCATAAGTAGTTCTTTGTAATTACGAGGACAAAGAACGGAAAGAATTTTGAAATGACAAAATAAAAAGACAATAGTATAAGCAGTATTCTGCTTTTTATTACATTTAGGATCAGTCCTGAGTACTTCCCACACGGGGAGGTACGCGAAGAGATGGTTAATTGAAAGGCGGATGAACGCAGATTTTCGCAAAGGGAAACAAATAGAAGACAACTACAATCTTTTAATCTGTATTCATCTGCGATCATCTGTGTTCATCCGCGTTTTATCAAATAATTAAAGTTCTGTGTTCCGTACTTTGAAACGGTTCTCTTCTTTCGTTTTCTATTTCAAAAACCAGGCATTTATATCCATCAGTTTACTTTTCATAGCTTCCGGATTCTCATATTTTACAGCAACCTTTTCAGCCATAAATGCCGGATGATCTGCTCTGTGATGCGATATACGTAGTAAGTCAAAGAAACGATTACCTTCATAGGCCGTTTCTGCTGCCATCTCTTCAAGGATCTTCTGTTCAACCCAATCGATAGAATCCTGTAGCGCTAAAGCAGGAGAATTTTGTGAAAAATCAGGGATTACAAAGTCGGACGCATCTTTCGAAATACCCATCCCGCGTCCACGACAAGCCGTACCTACATTATAGGCATTAAAAGAGAAATCAAGATACGATTCTCCACCAGCCAATTCGGCAGGATTTACCCTTTCCGGATTAGCAATTGTTTCTTCCGTCAACCCATATTTTAATACTGCAAAGGCAAATGTAGGTTTTCCGGCACGGTTTACAGCTTCAGCAAAGCGTAAATAAAGATGAGGATGACGATAAAGAGGAATCGATCTCAGAATATATGCATTCTCCAGCAATCCATTGTTATCCTCAACAGGTATTGTAAATTCCTCTTGTGCACCATTCACAAACTTCTTAATAAGCACCTTCGGACCCACACCCGCAATATTCACCGATTCAAACGCATCTCCCAACTCTTCATTGGTAGACGGAAGTTTTATGTTTCCACGCAAATCGCCTGTAAAGTAAGCCGTAATCGTTCCGTCCAAACGGGTGGCAAAGAAGTGTGTTTTCAATGACATTTCGTCAATAAAGTTTTGTGCGGGTAGCAGACTTGTTACATTATTGAAAGACATGTTAACCAAATCAGTGTGATAGTCTTTCGGTACAGAACTATACGCTATTTTAGTAATCACTTCATCAATATAGGAATTGATATGTTCACCGGTAGCACCGTCACGAGCCTGAGAATTCCAATAACTAATATAACCTGATGAGATAGAATAGTTTTTATCAACCATCAATTTATAATACATACCAGCCGCTTCATTATACTGATTCTGATAGAGATATAAATCTCCCAACAACATCGGGATAGGAATAAAGAACAACGGTGAGTACAGACCGTCAATAGAGCCATAATTCAGACCACGTACATCGATATAAGGAAGCAAATCGGTAATCAACTTTGATGCCAGATCGTCCATCCCGATCACCGGATATTCTTTTAAAGCCGTATCATAATCTAAAATCGGCTCAGTAATGTAACTTACCTTTCCATAAATCTGAGCCAACTGAAAATAGGTCCATGCCCGTATCGCTTTTATCGCTGCAAACTCAGGCAACATCACTTTCTCATTACGAATGGTGATTGCAGTATCCATCCGGGCAATCGCATAGTTGCAATTATTGATGATCGTATAATAATTCCGCTTATTCAAATAGGTGTTCTCTGAAGTAATATCGAAGTTATTAATCTCTTTCAAAGAAAAAGACGCATTATCAGACACAGTCATCAGATCCCCACGCAACTCACCAAGCAACACATAGGGCTCTCCCACCTTTTGAAGCTGTGAGAGTATACCTATTACAGAATAAATTGAATCATTGGGCGACTTGAGCTGATTATCATCTTCAAAGGCAACCCTTGAAGAATCCATATTCAACATATCCTCACAACTTCCTAAAAAGAATAATGCTGTGATAAAAGTTAGCAATGTTCCTGTATATTTGATTTTAGTTTTCATATCTCTTGTATTTTTTACAGACTAAAGCCGTTATTATAAATTAACTCTAACTCCTATCAGGAAAGAGCGTGATTGGGGTGTAAGACCTGCATCTATCCCTTGATACAATACCGAATTACCATAAGAGAATTCAGGATCCGCACCTTTATATTTTGTGAGAGTAAACAGGTTGTTGACGGTTCCCCATACTGTAATTTCTTGAAGATAAGACAAATTCAGTGGTACTTTGTAAGATACAGACAAAGTCTTGAATTTCAAGAAAGAGGCATCCTCAATCCAACGATCCGAGAAACGTGAGTTACCCATAGGGTCCTTGTATACAGCACGAGGAATATCAGTCTGCTGACCATTGGCTACCCAACGGTTTTGCATACTTGTTGCCTGATTATAGATATTACTACCCGCCTCCAGGTTAGCCCGAAGTCCGTTATAAGCGTCATTGCCATAAGAGTAGGTAAACAGTGTTTCAAGAGTCAGATTCTTATACCGCAGATTGAAATTGAAGTTTCCATATAAATCCGGATTGGGATCACCGATCACCTGCAGATCTTTCTCATTGATGATATGATCTTCCACTACCTCCTCAAAACGCATATCACCGGCACCAAACGGAATAAGCTCTCCCGATTCGGAACGAAGACTTAATCCCGCTGCAGCTGCTTCTTCACTGGTACTGAAAACACCTTTAGTCTTATATCCGTAGAATACTCCCGCAGGACTATTCTCGGCAGTAAGAATCCGGGCTCCCTGGAAATCTGTGGTGTATGAACCACCTGCCAGTGAAACTATTTTATTCTTATAATGTCCCAACATCGCACCAAAGTCAAGTTTCCAGTTTCTCAGATTAAGTATACGCACGTTCGTTGCAATCTCAAATCCTTTATTCTTCAACTTACCATCGTTAGTCAATGAATACTCAAGGCTCGATGTTTCAGGAAGCTGCTTACGTATCAGCAAGTCTTTGGTAGTAGAGGTGAAAAAGTCTGCTCTAACTGACCAACGGTTATTGAACATGCTGAGATCCACACCGAATTTTGCTTTTCCCGTGGTTTCCCATTTCAGTTTGTCATTCTTGTAATTAGCAAGAATTAGACCGTTGGCACTTCCCATAAAGTTTATAGAGTTGAAGTACGAACGAGTTGCATAATTCTGCAGGTCATCATTCCCGGAAAGTCCATAGCTAACATCCAGCTTCAAGAAATCCAGAAAACGGATGTCTTTCATAAACTCTTCGGACGAAACAATCCATCCGGCAGACACAGAAGGGAAAATCCCCCATGCAAGCCCACCCATTTTGAGGGCCCCTTCGGCTTCTTTACCAAAACGTGAAGAAGCATCCATAGCAGCAACTACATTCAGTAAATAACGGTTCTGATATTTATAATCCGCATTAAAGTACCAAGACATAGATCGCCAATTCTCTGTAGTACCGGAAGTACTACGCAAGCCGGAAGTTGTATTCGACAAGCTGTTCATACGATCTGAACTGGTATTATGCCCTTCACCATAGTTTGATTCCAAATTATCAGAGAAGAAGCGATACCCACCGGTCAAATCCAAATTATGAACACTGTTACGTATCGGAGACCAATCAACAAAGGCGTTCCAATGAATCGAAGTCTGCTTTGCCATGGCGTTTTTAACCATATTGCGCGAGTAGGCATATATTTCTCCGTTCTCATTCACCAATGGCTGTTCAGCCAAACCTTCCGACGGCTTGAAATACTCTTCGTTCAGTTTATCCCACGTATAACTGAACATCAATCCTACCTTCAGTTTATCCGTAAAAGAATAAGACGGAAGAGCATTGATATTAAAACGATACTTCTTAGAAAGCCCTACACTTAAATCGACCAAAGAGATCGGATTACCAACACCCAACTCGTCTACACTACTCAATTTTGTGCTTTGTGAACCATCACGGTTATATTGATAAGGACTATACACCGGCGACTTGATCAGTGACAGGTAAGACGGTGAAGCAATCTCATCAATACCATCGTTACGCATGTTATTTTCAGACTGTGCGAAAGCAATGTCAAAAAGAAACTTCAATTTATCAGTCAGATGAATATCCGAATTAAAACGTACGTTCAAACGGTTAAAATCAGTATTTTCAATATTCCCTTCACTCTTATTATATCCTACTGAGAAAGCATACAATGCAATTGCATCTCCACCTTTCACACTGATACCATAGTTCTGGCTCATTGCTCCCTTATTTATCAGCTTCAGCCAATCCGTGTTATTATGGCTCGCTTTATAGTAAGACTTCGTTTGATCATCATCCAGAAAATGCAAATTATTAACCAGCGAACTGTTATCATACACATCGCTTAATACATCGGATGCATACAACCGGTAATCTGCCGCTCCCATCACGGGAATCGTCTTGTAAGGAGACTGATACCCCAAAGACATAAAGGCGGAGATATCAGTAGCCATACTCTTACTACGTTTTGTATTAATAATCACTACACCGTTACCACCTTTACTGCCATAGATAGACGTTCCGTCTTTCAACACTGTAATATCTTCCACATCGTTGGGATCAATCAATGCAAGCGGATTATTAAAGAATCCGGCATGAATGGAAGCCATTCCTTCCTGCATCTGCCATATCGCCCCATCAACGATATATAAAGGCTGAGCCTTCATATTCAGAGAATTCAATCCACGAATAAAAACAGCCGCCCCATTTCCCGTTGCTCCGGAATGTGATACAGAACGCAGTTCTCCATTCAGACGAGTTGAAAAATCCTGGTCAATACTTGCAATCGATGGCGTAACCTTTGTTACCACACTCGCCTTATTGGCCGATAAAACCGTTTTATCATAAAAACTGTTTGCCTCTGTGTCTTCCAACAACTGTATATTAACGTTACTACGTCCTTTCACCGAAATGATCTGAGGCAGATAGCCGGGAGCATCAACAGCCAATGTCACATTCGTATGAGGCACTTTGAGTTCAAACATTCCGTCATCGGAGGTCATTGTCGTGATTCTCGTATCTACCACACTGATTCTGGCTCCGGCAAAATTCTGTTTCGTAGATGAACTTACCACCTGTCCTCTCACAATATGTTTATATTGTTCAACCTTTACCTGGGCAACCGCTGTGGAGTCAGCTTCCTGAGCCATCACAGCACCGCCACTTATTGTCATAAGCAAGCATAGACCTATCGGTTTAAGCATAAATCTCATATTTAAATATATCTTTTTCATTGATCACTGCTCCTATTTATTACGAATGGGTTCAAAAACAATTCTGTCAACACGGAATTTTCGAGTGAAAATATTAGCACTGAGTTCAGTTTTTGACACATTTGTATCTATTCTGAAATTCGTCGTCACATCTTTCGGAAGCAAACTGCTTTCTTCATCAAGCATCCACAAACGATCATAATAATTCGAGATTGGGAATTCAAATTCACTGGCTACCTTAATTCTTGTCTTTTTGGTTCCACTGGTCACAAATTCATCAGATTTAATCGTTTTGAATGTCGATTTACCCTGAGCATTCATATACGTAATGCGGAAAGAAAGCTTGGTACTGTCATTGGCAAAAGACTCTCCGTCAATAACAGCCGGTATAAAATCGACATAGATATCATACTTTCCGGAAAGTACGTCCGGAATATCAAATGTAACAGAAGGCTGTGCAGAAGTATTAGTCGGTTGTACCTCAACATAACGGTTACCACTAATCTCTCCTATCCCACTGTTTGTCCCTACCGTACGAGTATAGATACTGGTATAAATTCCCGTTACACGTCCTTCCTGTTCTTCACATTCCACCGATATGGGCTTATTCCACGTTTCAGTATTATCATACCTGATTTCATCTGCCAAATAGATCACACCGTTAGAAGCATTCACCCTACTGGTTCCTTTGAAAAGATTGTTAACATCTGTAATGATACTTCCCGATGTTGATGTCAATGTCATATACTCCGCCGGATCATTGATTCTTTCTCTGTAAATCAAATCATTGATAATAGCAAGTGAAGTTTGTACTCTCTTAATTGAATCTGCCAAATCAGCATCTGCGTTATAAACATTAAAATAAGGAGAGATCCGTTCATAAGCAGCATCCCAGGCAGCATCCGTCGGAATAATCATCGTAAAGACAGAATCTTCGGCAGAAATATTACCTAAACCATACAGTTTATCCTCCAGCAAAGGATTATACCAAGTCGTGATCGTATCATACCCCTGTTCTTCCTGTATCTCCTTGAGATATCTCGAAATAAACGAGGCTATTTTAGTCGTATTACTTTGAGCCGTAATGTATTCAGAGAGATTATGAGCATATACAATCTGCTTGTCTACTGTATGCAAGATACCATTTTTGGCAAGCCGGTCTTTCGATACCAAACTACTTCCCCCAAAAGTCAAACCATTCTGATGAGAGTAATAATACACCTTACCGTTTATCATACGTATCACTTTAGAATCCGGTTCCGAAGTAGAGTGATTGAAACGTGCAATATGATTGCTAACCAACAAACGTACCTGTTCCAGATCCGATTCATCCACTGCTGCAATCGCCTCATCGCTGGGCGCCCAAACGGTAAACGTCTGAGTTGAAACGAGCAATGTATCATATCCTGCCACTTTGATGAGCTTGGCAAACTTCGATAATGAACTGCTTTCTTTTATTAATTCATAAAGGTTTTGATCCGGCAGCGTTTGATTCCGGTCATAATGTTCGTTCCATTCATCCTTGCACGAATACATCATGAAAGAGACAAAGAGCACAGCAAGTAGAAACGCTGTTTTTATGGTATTCTTCATAAAAGTATATTTTTTTATTTATTCCTCTTTTAGTATCAATCTTTCCCTTCTTTATCAATGTAGCTCACCGGTACGTATTCCAGATAATCGAAATGGAATTCAAGATTGTCAGCTTCCACATTCTTCGCTCTGAAATAGTGCGGAGCGTAATCCTGGAAAGTAAACGTACCGATAATAATACGAAGACTCATATTATCCTGACGCAATGTCTTGTGGCCATTCAAACTATAAATAGAATTCGGCGCTTTCATATAGCCGCGGTTTCGCATCATCTTATCATTTTCTACTCCTTCATCAGTTGTTTTGTCATCATCTACCCAGCCTACACGAGGATCGGTACCAACAATTCTCAGGTCGACCGGAATACCCACAATTTCATCATCAATAAATAATTGTGCAACTCCACGCCATGTCTCTGCACGATATCCCAATCTGATTTCGTAAGTTCCGGGAGGAACCGGATGCATCCTTAACGTGAAGTCATACCACCCGGACATAACCATTTCGTCCGCTTGATAATTGGTCCAGTCTTCACTTGCCCAAAGTTTTAGTTTGGTATCATTGGTGAAATGAAAATAATCCCCGCAATAATCAGCCGTGAAGGTATGAGAATTATCTATCATCTTCCAACGTATGTTATTATTTGTCAACTGAGGAGGAATGGAATAACAGTCAAAACGAATACGTTTATTCAACACATCATTCTCCATGATGTCTTTATCGTACACCAGAATCTCATTCAACGCATGAACATATCCGTTCAACCCATTCAGATTGCTCTGAAAATCACTGATACTAACATGAGTGCCATCCTTCTGCGTGTTCAATCTATTCCCCGATTTTATTTCAATCATCCGGTATTGCAGCATCGTCTCATAATATTCAAATCTCTCATTTTCAGCACCCGGAGCCGTTGCTGCCCCTGAATACAGAAAATCATTTGTAGACATCTGTCTTTCCAGCATATGATAGGATACAAATTTATTCAAAGCATTTTTTCTACTTGTATAATCATCGGCATCCTCATTCCCATAATAACGGGTAGCATACTCAGCCATTTCTTCCACAGTTTCTATGCCTGCCTTTTTGAAAGCCTCATTCGTTTCAGCGAATATGGTATACCCATATTTTTTCATTTCCGGATACTTAAATGTAGTTCCACCAAGCACCAAATCCGCTGCCGGCTTTTCATAAGTGAGATCATATACTTTCATGATCGAATCACACATCCCGGTCTTTTCAAGAGCCTGAGAAAACAGACTGAAATAGTCCTTATCCTGCATAAGTCCAGTCAAATAGGCATTAGACGGATCTACAATATTTCCTATCACATGAATAATTCCGTTGTGCACTTCGATATCTTTCCACAAAATAGGCACTTCCTGATTAACCAGAATCGTCTGATTCCCCTCCGTAAATCCTGCAAACGATATATTGATAAAACGATCGCTCATACTGGGTTCCGGAAGTGAACCTTCCTGAAATGATTCCGTCGCATAATTGGTTAACTCACTCTTGATAACGTGATTATAAACAATCTGCAACTTATCTTCTTTCGTCAAATCATTATAGGTAATTTCTTTCGCCTTGAAATATTCCTGAAAAGCAGAATCCGTAGGCATGAAACAAGTGAAATGTCCGTAACTGGACAATAAAGAAGAGGTTCCGGAATCATTAATAAGCTGATTGAAAACGGTAAAGTTAGTTCGGTTGCTACAATAGGAAGCAACAGTTTCTCCCGTAAACGTATAGAATGCATCCCCTTCTACATTGTCGTCCACACAAGAGGGCACCAATATAGTTGCAAATAGCAAGAGAATAAGAACCGATATTGAATATTTTATTTTCTTCATAACGCTTGATTTTATTCGATATTTGATGATGTTACATAAAACGGATTTTGTTTTAATGCAGTGTTTGCTCTCAGCTCATCCACATTAATCGGCATATACAAAGCATCTAATTCACTCAATTTACTCTTAGTAGTCGTATTATCCAGTTTACTATATTTCTTAAGCAGATAAGCATTCACCACATTGGCAGGCTTCATCCCATCTTCCCTACGGATTCTACGCAATAAATCAAAATAACGTTTACCTTCAAACAAGAATTCTCTTTGGCGCTCATCAAAAACTAAGTTTCTCAGAGCATTCTGCGTATTATAGATAGAAATCGACAACGAACCACTTCCCAAATCCGGATTGGCACGATCGAATGTCTTAGAGACCAAATCGAGAACAGCTTCCGCATTTGGATTTTCCTGTGCTTCTACCATAGCTTCCGCTTTCATCAAATAAATATCCGCCAAACGATAGAATATCCAGTTAGGAGCCTCCGCATTGAAAACATAGTCACCTTCTCTCACTGTACTCGAAGAAGTTTCTATCCTCAAAGCCATATACTTGGCTATAAAAGAAGAGCCTGCGGTACTAAAAAAAGCATCTTTCCCTCTCAAGTCAGTAGGTTCAAAAAGCGAAGGACTCATCGATTCAAAGTTGTATGGCGACAATTTATGCATATCCTGTCCCGCACGTCCTCCAAACATTCCATACATTTCATTCATCGCATAATTTGGATAATTCTTCAGACTGAACTGTAACTCAAAAATGCTCTCTTTTGAATTTCCCAAATAGTAAACCGATTCATTATACACCCGTGAGCTTTCCAACTGAAGCTGTCCGAGATTGGCCAACACCTTATCACAATAAATAATGCAGTTATTGTAATCGTTCTTCCAAAGATACATATCGGCTATAAGGGCACGTATGGCATTCTTCGTTATACGTCCTTTTGTATAAAGCAGATTACTCCACGTCTTCTCGTCCGCAGCCTGATTCTCTACACTCTTCAAATCATCGATCAGAAAATTCAATAAATTATCAGGATTCTCCTGTGCCACTTCAAAAGGTAAACTGTCGTCCGCATACGGTTCAGTGATCAACGGAATATCTCTGAAAGTACGTAACAGCATAAAGTAGCATAATGCCCGCACTCCTTTTGCCTCAGCAATATAAACATTCAGATTCTCACGCTTAAAGTTCGGATCTTTCGCCTGTACCTCCGGAGCAAACTTAATCACTGTGTTACAAAAATTAATTACACTATAATATTCTCCCCAATAAGTGTATGAATTGGAGGAATTCAAATTAATATTCAGAATATCCCTGATTGGATTGGATGTACCTGTTCCGGCTTTTACGTTGTCCGAACGCAATTCACCCCAAACGATGGCACGCTCTATAAATCCGGTTTCATTCATTCCACGATAACATGAACCCACCATGCTAAGCACATCGTTTTCATCTTTCCAGAAATCTTCAAAAACAGTCTCCGACTTGGGACGTATATCAAACCAGCTTTCACAGGATGCAAATGTTCCTCCCAATAAAGCCATCATAACTATACGCAATATATATTTCTTTGTTTTCATTTTTGTCTATAATTAGGTCAAATCATTAAATTGAACTCCTGTTATTAAAATCCGACAGTAACGCCGAAAGTGAAATATTGAGAACGAGGCGTTTTACTCCTGTCCGCACAAAGACCAAAACTCTCAATACCTACCTCCGGATCTACACCCGTATATTTGGTAAATGTCACCAAATTGTTCAAAGTCAGATAGAAAGACAATTGGTTGAGAAACACGCGTCTTAATGATTTCGGACTGAAATTATACTTAAAGGTCAACGTTTTAAATCGAAGGAAAGAACCATCCTCCACAAAACGGTCACTTCCCAAGTAGTTATAACCGTAGTCATACAATGCACGAGGCATTTCTGTCACATCACCATCTTTACGCCAGCGCCAGTTTACAGCAATGGACTGATTATTATTAGAATGCATGTTTTCCGCATCCATACGTGCATAGTTCACGATTTTGTTTCCGTAACGGAAATTGAAAAACGCGCTGATAGAGAAATTCTTAAAGGTGATATTCGTACCGAAACCTCCGGTTAACTTTGGATTAGAGTTTCCTAAATAAACAATATCCAATTCATCAATGGTTCCATCATGATTTATATCTTCATAAATAGCATCGCCGCCACGGAACTGGTATCTCTTATTACCTAAGTTGAAATAGTCAAAATACATAGGAAGTGGTTTTCCATTCGCATCTTTTACCACATTTCCATTGGCATCTTTCACCACAGGAGCAGTTCCGCCACGTCCCTCTTCATACTTGTCATACTGATAAACTCCTTTATAGCGGAATCCATATATAGAGCCAAATGAGTTACCTTCCTGCAAACGTGTCAGATAAGAACCATTATCGTAGTTGAAATCTTTATTGTATGCATTCAACACAGCCGGTGACAATTCTACAATTTTATTTTTGTTATTAGAGAAGTTAACATTAAAATCCACCTTCCAATCTCTGGTTTTAATCAGATTATTGGTATAGATACTCAACTCCCAACCCGTATTGTCCATCACACCGATATTGACATAAGACAGTGAGCCGAATCCGGAAGAGCTGGGTATACCCAAATCCTTAAATAACAGGTCTTCCGTCTTACGCTTATAAATGTTTCCATCGAATACCAACTTAGAATTAAACAAGTGCAAGTCAATTCCCAGATTATAAGAGGTTACCTTTTCCCATTTAAGGTCCGACAATTCAATAGATGACGGCTTCACTGTAGGTATATTTATATAGTTGTTGTTTCCACCTCCCCAGCTACTATTATAACGACTGAAGTGCAGGTACTCTTTATCCGGCTGATTTCCGGTGACACCCCAACCTCCACGAATACCAAGTTCATCTATAACAGATTTTAAAGGTTTCATAAATAATTCGTCCGCCATATTCCATTTTACCGATACGGCCGGGAAATTTCCCCAACGGTTATTAGAACCGAACTTTGTACTACCATCCCGGCGGAATGTTGCATCAATTGTATAACGGTTCATAAACGTATAGTGCGCTCTACCCATAATTGCTAACGAACGCCATTGTCCGGCTCCACTATTAAAAGCTTTGTCAAAACCTACGGAAGTTGCATCTGTTATAGAGTTAGAAGGTAATCCGTATTTCTCAAATTCCTGATACTGTGAGTTTCCGGAATTCATCTGCCACACAGCCGATACCAACAAAGAGTGATTATCTCCCCAACGAGGAATCCATGTTATTTTCTGCTCACTCTGAATAGATAATCCTTCAGACTCCTTCATATAAGCACGATTCACGGTCTCATCATTCCATGATTTGGACGTTACTTCTTTGGGGAGGAACTTTGACTCTTTCGTATTCTCAATATTGAAAGATACATATCCGTTATAACGCAATTGAGCTTTTTCCGGATTGATAATGTCATACTGTAAACGCAGAGTAGGTACAATATAAAGATTCTTTTGATTGTTGAATGCCAGATTTGCCAACGCCACCGGATTCATCAAATCCTTCTGAGAATTATCCAAAGAGGACGATTGTGGTATATTATAATAGATATCTGTATTATTTCCATTCGCATCTTGCTGGAAAATGGACACGTTAGGCATTTTACGATAAGCCATACTCAGCAAATTCTCCTTATTGTCTCCATCACCCACATCATTAGCATAATTCTTATGATTATCAGTGTATGTCATTGAAAAGTCCGAAATAAACTTAATACGATCCGAAACCTGATATTCCAGATACATTCTATTCGTGAAACGTTCCAGATTTTGCTTAATCACAGTTCCCGACTGAGAATAATATCCAAGAGATGCACGGAAGGTGGCTTTGTCTCCACCACCGGAAACGGTTGCATAATGGTCATGCGTGAATCCATATTGAGTAATAGCTTTCACCCAATCTGTATTATTATTAAAATTCTGGTATTCGGCAAAAGTCGGATCGTAGTTAAATTCGGGAATATTTGCTGCATATTCGTCCTGAAAAGGATTAAAATAGGCCTGTTTCATTAACATAGTATAGTCGTCTCCATTAAGCATTTTTAATCCCCGAGGTTGTTGGGCTCCCGAAAAACGATAAGAATACTGGACCCGGGTAGGACCTTTGACACCCTTCTTCGTTTTAATCAGAATTACACCATTAGCTCCCTTTGACCCCCAGATAGCAGCAGAAGCACCGTCTTTCAAAATAGTAATCTCTTCGATATCATCCGGATTGATATTCAACAGATTCGCAAACTGTTCTTGGTCTGCCGATGTATAGTCGAAAGAATCATCCACATTATTTTCGAAAGGTATATCATTTAACACGATTAACGGTTCGGATTTTGAGTTGATTGAAGTAGTACCACGAATACGCATGGACGAACCGGAACCTAAGTCACCGGAGTTACCCAATATATCGAATCCCGCAATACGTCCCTGCAGTGCGTCGTCAATAGAAGCCACCGACATATCTTCAAGATCACGCATACTGATATGCTGCATCGCACCCGATACCTCTCGTTTAGGAATAGCCAGTGTTCCGTCCGAATGCATTGCTTTCGCTGTAACCACTACCTCGTCAAGCACTGCGTTTTCCTTCATCTTTATATTAAACCTGCGTTTATCCTTAATAGAAACTTCGACAGGATCGTATCCCACAAAACTGACCTTAAGTTTGTTGTTCACACTCTTTATAGAAAGTGAAAAATTTCCGCTAAAGTCCGTTATCGTAGCATTTACAATACGTCCGTTGGCATCTACCTCCGTTACGTGTGCACCAATAATCTCCCCTTCCAGGTCGGAAGAGACATTTCCTGTTATCACCAGCTGTTGAGACTGTGATGCCACAGTCATTGACAAGCAAGAAAAGACAACCAGCAATATGCTTTTTATATTATCAATATTCATAATTTAGTAGTATTGTTTTTTTGACTATTCAAACCTTAATGCGGTATCAATTAAATGAATAACAGAACGCGAAGAAGCAAGGATTGAAGTTTCCTCACCAGACAGGCTGGGAATATTGACAATATAATCACGAGCCATCAGATTGTATACTCCTTCAGTAGTTGTTATCACTTTAGCCTTCAACGGTTGTCCATCTGAAGTGGTAGCCTGGCACTTAATCTCCAAACTGCCACCTTGGGTATTCAATGTCAACTTATGAAATTTACCACTCGGATTACGTGCAGCCGTTTCAAAGTTCATATTTACCATAGGGGCCTTATCATCAACAAAAGCCAGATTATCCATTAAGTGATATTTGAGAAAATTCAATAGGTAGATTGTTTTTTTCTTCTTTTCATCATGATCTTCCTCAGCATAGATTTCATCCCAGTCAAATAAGTTAGGGTCTTCTCTGAATGCTTTCTCCAACGCTTCTTTGGTTGGAACAAAAACAGTATAACGAAAATTATTGAACGAATTCACTACATATCCCAAACCTATACTTCCGGAGGTCTTCTTCATATCGAAAATCGGAACAATGTCTTTATCAGACTTAAAATAATTGAATACACGGTCATCCCCTTGCAAGAGGTCAAAAAATGCTTTATATTCATTGTGCTCACCCAATACGTTATATACTGATTTAACAGGATCTTGCAAAACACGGTCTACAAAATAGGTACGTCCGTTATCAGAATCATAACGGCTGGGCATTCCGGTCACTTCATTGATAACAATCGAAGCAGGCTTTACATTCACTTCTATATCTCCGCCACCCTGTATCTGTAAGTTTTTCCCTTCTCCACTGATCCTCAGCATAGTGCCACCTTTGGTAAGTGCATAATTCGTCTTTCCGTCATCAATATAACCCGACATTACATTCTGCTCCTTATTACCTACCACGATGTGCATATCAAGAATATCGTTCAAACGATTGATGATACTATTTTGATTCTTTACTGTCCGCAAAATAGCTCCCGTTTTATTTCCTGCTGCATCTGCTTTATACACATCGGCAAACACCATGTTATCAGCAGGTACATATCTAAATGACCATATTTCACGAGAGCTTACTCCCTTTGCCCAAGCAACCGGATCACGGTAGTTTTGTAAAGCCTCGTCCGTAGGTACAATCAGATTATACATATTTTCGATGGAACGCAGATATAAGAAGAAACGCATAGTTCCATCCTGTATCGCCCAATTCATGATCTGCGTGTGGTCACTTGTCAAAGTAGGTCCGTATACACATTGATAATCAATCGGCGGAAACACCTTATCGGATATGTAAATTACCCCGTTACAACCCAAATAAGTTTTTTTCACATTATCAATAGAAATATCCATTTTAAAGCTCGATTCATCGGTTAACTTCGGCCATGCGTGAGGCAACGAACTCATAAATGACTTCTTTTGATGATTCTTCAGAAACAGGGCAAGAATCGGAGTCGGAATATCTTCCCAACTTCCATAAGCCTCTTTCAAATAGCGTCCTTTATCACTATTGATATACTCATTCATAGCCTTGTCCGTGGGTACAAACATAGCGCCCATATCCATTTCGCTACTATACACATTATTACTTGGATCATAGTACAACAAGCCATAACTTTCCATCCACTTTTCTGCCGGATCCAGTCGGTTTTCTACTGTAAAATAACGTTTTACAAAAATAGAATCTGCATTCGGAAGAACAGCATTACTAAAACCGTCATAAAAATTATGCACCGCTTTATTAACATTGTCTTCATAATAAGGTGCACTAAATTTGTTTAGTAATTGATTGAACAGATTCGTTTCACCGTTATCCCGAATCAACTGCGACATGTTTTTTGCCGGAAGTATCACATCTTCCATAACATGTATATACCCGTTCTTACAAATAATGTCCTTCTCTATTATTTTTACCCCATTTACATAGACATCTCCATCTTCATAGTTTCTACCATTATTCAATATAGAGAAATCTTCCTTGGTCACTCCCTGTACCATCATGTGCTCCGGTGTAAAATAAACCAAGGGTGACGAACTTTCGTCATCCACCAGATAAATCCCCCCTTTCTCTGAGAAACGACTCCAATAAGAGTTCTCAAATAATCCTTGATCTTTAATAAATGCGATACTGTCAAGATAGGTACTTGCATTGAGTTTTCGGAAAGTCTGCCCTGTCGCAGGACCTTCGCCTGACACGGTCAGGTTGGAAAGCATACCCGATAGATATGCCATATTGATCATGCTCGAGTTCATGATCATTCTTTTCATCGGCATCGAAAGCATCTCATAACTTCTGATGCCCTGCGCGTTTGTTTCAAAAAAGCGCTTGAATGCTTCATCCTTTGCCGGGAAAAGAGTTTTACTTCCGGTCTTTTGCAATACATCCTTATAATTAAGGTCATTGATCAGACGAACAAAATAAGTAAATTCGCCACTTTCATTCAAATAATCGTAGATATTACCTCTTAAGAAATCGGGTTCTTTCTCATCATAATAATAGTCATCTTTGCACGACACGAGGCATAAATAACATAAGCTCACACAAAAAAGCGATAAAGCAATGAATCGCTTTCGATTAAATTTGTTATGCATTTCTTTTATAGTATTAAACGTTTATCAATTATAAACTAAGGATATCGAAATACTGAATCCATAAATGGACTTTACAGAGGTTGGCTTATTAAGTTGCATTTTTCATATAAACAAATTATTATTAGATTAATTTCACAGAACAAAAGTAGGAAGAAATAAAACTCCAATAGGACAAAAAGCCACCATATACTATAATAAATGTACACTCACCCACCTTTTTAGGGGTAAAATGGACATTTACACCTAAATTGTATACATTTGTAATATTGATTTATACATTTCATTACTGGGTTTACTAAAGCAAATAACTACCAACAAAGCAAATTCATAATTTTCACCGGAAAACAGATACAACCTGTCAAATAAATCACGATATTTGCAACATCCTTTAGGATTAGCCTCACAAGGGAAGTTTACCAACCGTCATCTTCAAAAACACTAATACCTGAGGCTTCGCGTCAGTATATGCTCAACTAATACACTAATAATCAATATATAATATATCTTAACATATCAAGTTAACTTAAATCATATATAATGAATAAAATACGTATTTCATTACTATTCATCTGCAACATTCTCTTTCTGAACGTATATTGTCAGACATTAGCCAAAAATTACTATGTAACTTCGGCCCAAAATCTGTCTCAGAATAACGTTAAAACAATCATTCAGGATGACAAAGGCTTTATGTGGTTTGGAACGAAAAACGGGCTAAACCGTTTTGATGGAAAGAAAGTGAGAATATACAATTGCTACGATGAAAAGAGAGGTATCGGTAACAATAACATCTCCGCCCTGTTTGAAGATAAAAACAAGAATATATGGGTAGGTACAGATCGTGGCATATACATCTATAATCCCTTGTCCGAAAAGTTCAGCCACTTCAACATCACTACAGAAAGCGGAGTAGGTATATCCGATTGGGTAGCTCAGATAGCGGAAGACAAAGAACAGAAAATATGGATAATAATACCTAATCAGGGTGTGTTCAGATTTGACATTAATACCAATAGCCTGTCACACTACCCTTTTATTATTGCAAGTAATCAAGCTTCTAAACACCCACAATGCATTACGATTCTAAAATCCGGTGAAATATGGGTAGGAACCAATAAAGACGGATTGTATCATTACAATACTAAAACCGATAAATTCGAGCAACATATCGCAGACAGGAATGGTGTATCCATCAAAAATGACATGATATACAGTACCTGCGAATACGGAGATTATATTATATTAGGTGTACACGAGGGAGAATTAAAAAAATACGATTACAACAATAACACATTTTTTGTAGTTAATGCCGACGACGTTCACCATAAAATTATCAGAGATGTCAAAGTGTTCAATAACGAATTATGGGTAGGTACAGAACAGGGTATCTATATAATAGATGAAGATGCCGGCAAAACTGAATTAATCCGCAGTGATCCTATGATAGGTAATAGTCTGACCGACAACAAAATTTACGCTATGTATCAGGATAATGAAAATGGAATATGGATCGGAACTGTATTCGGAGGAGTAAATTACATTCCTTCCCAGACGCTGACAATAGACCGGTACCTTCCCAGCCAACAAAAAAATTCTATCGACGGAAGAATTATACGCGATCTGAAAGAAGACCAGAATGGAAAAATATGGGTATGTACCGAAGACAACGGCATATCAGTCTTTGACCCTAAAAAGCAATCTTTTGAGAAAATCACTCCTACAGGAGGTACTCAGTTTATTCCGCAAGCCATTATAGAAAACCAGGACGAGATATGGGTGGGTCTGTTCAAAAACGGAATAGATATTCACAACCTGAAAACTAAAACCCGAAAACATCTCAGCCCTGAACAATTAGGAATTGACGAGTCAAGTATCTGGGCATTATATCAGGACAGAAAAGGGACAATCTGGTTAGGAAATGGATGGGGAGTTTACTCCAGTGACAAGAACAACCTGAAATTTGAACGCCATAATGAATTCGGGTACAATTTCATTTTTGACATATATGAAGATTCAAAAGGTAATATATGGGTTTGTACAATGGGAAACGGAGTGTTTAAGCTAAGAGCTACAGACAAAGTGGTGGAGCATTATATTTACAGGCAGGAAGATCCCAATACCATAAGTTCTAACTCAGTAAGTAGCGTTACGGAGGATAGAAAAGGAAATCTTTGGTTTTCAACAGACCGTGGAGGTATATGTAAATATATGAAAGAGACAAACAGCTTCAAGTCTTACTCCAAAAATGAAGGATTACCCGATGACGTTGCCTACAAAATAGTAGAAGATAATGAAGGACTACTGTGGTTTGGTACCAATCATGGCATGGTTCGTTTTAATCCTGAGACAGAAGCAATTCAGGTATTTACCGAAAAAGATGGTATCAATAACAATCAGCTCAATTATAAATCGGGGATAAGAACCCGGTCCGGAAAATTATATTTCGGATCCATTAACGGATTAATGGCCGTAAATCCAAACAATATTAAACGTCCTCATGTCACAGCTCCACTTTATATTACTAAGTTACTCATATTTAACGAAGAATTAAAAGTAAACGAGAAAGGTTCTCCACTTACCAACAGTATTATCTACACAGATGAAGTTCATCTGAATCACGACCAGAACAGTATTGGTTTTGAATTTGCTTCACTCAGTTATTCTTCATCAAGTAATTATAAATATTCCTATAAACTGGAAAACTTCGATAAGGACTGGACTATCACAAATGATAACCGTAGCGTATCCTATACCAATCTTAGCCCAGGCGATTACTCTTTCCGCGTCAGAGCTACCAATAGCTTGGGCGAATGGGGGGATAATGAAACATCTATTAAAATATTTATCAAAGCTCCCTGGTGGCAAAGCACAATAGCCACCTACTGTTATATCCTCCTCTTTCTAATAGGGGTTATTACCTTTATTTATCTGTATGACCGTACACAGAAAAAACGGTATGCACAGAAACAAATTCTGGCAGATAACCAACGCGAAAAAGATATATACAATGCTAAAATAGAGTTTTTTACTGATATCGCACATGAGATACGAACCCCTCTTATTCTTATCAATGGTCCGCTCGAAGCCATATTGGAAGAGGAAGAAATAGATCCGCCAGCTATCAGAAAGAACATGCGTATCATGGAACAAAATGTAAAACGCCTGCTTGATTTGATCAATCAGTTACTCGATTTCCGTAAAATAGACGAGCGTAAGTTTATACTAAATCCCACTAATACCAATCTCAACAATCTGGTGACCAAAACCATAAACAGGTTCCAACTCACATTTGAGCAAAAGGAGAAACAACTTACACTTCACATTACTGATAATGTATTGATAGCCAACATAGATCAGGAATCAGTCATTAAAATTATCAGCAATCTGATAAACAATGCACTAAAATACTCAAACAAAACAATTCAGGTAGACTTGTATGCCACAGATGATAATATCGCTCATATACGTGTTATCAATGATGGTACTCCTATCCCGGACAATCTGAGTAAAAAAATATTCGAACCATTTTACCGTACCACAAAGGTGTCCAATATTCCCGGAAGCGGAATAGGATTGTCTCTCGCCAGTAATCTGGCAAAACTCAATAATGCCGAATTAATACTTGATACTACCGCCTCTCTGACCACGTTTATTTTATCTATTCCAATCAGCGTCAATACAGACGAACAACATACAGAGGAAAAGGAACAGGAAGAGGATAATGAATCTACAACTTTCATCGAACAGAATACTCCTCCAACTGTTATTTCCGACACTGAAGAAGACGAAGAATTGGGAGAAGATGAACCGAAAATAAAAGAAAACAGCATACTGATAGTTGAAGATGAACCGGAGGTTCGAAGCTATCTATCAGAACGATTGGAAAAATATTTCAATGTCTACATTGCAACAAATGGGGTTGAAGCACTGAAAGTCTTAAACGAGAAGTACATTAACATCATTCTAAGTGATTTGATGATGCCCGAAATGGATGGTCTGGAACTGTGTCAGAACGTAAAATCAAACGAAGACCTTGCTCAGATACCTTTTGTTTTACTTACTGCAAAAACAGATATGGATAGTAAAATGAAAAGTCTTGAGATAGGTGCAGATGCGTATATCGAAAAACCTACAGCCTTCAACTATCTGTACAAGCATATCAATATGTTGCTCAAAAACCGGGAAAAAGAGAAAAAAGCATTCCTGAACAAACCGTTCTTCCCGGTACAGAAGATGAAAGTAAGTAAAAACGATGAGAAGTTCCTAAACAAGATTATCGAGATAATAAATCACGATCTTGCTAACCCGGAACTAAATGTGAAGTATCTTGCTGACAACCTGTATATGAGCCGTTCAGGACTCCATCGAAAAGTAAAACAGATAACCTCACTCTCCCCTATTGAGTTTATCAAACTAATCAGATTGAAAAAGGCTGCGGAATTAATACAGGGAGGTGAATATCAAATAGCAGAAGTTTGCTTTATGGTAGGAATTAATTCTCCGTCTTATTTTGGTAAGATGTTCTTCCAACAATTTGGTATGACACCCAAAGAGTTTGCCAAAAGCAGCAAAGCAGGTAAGAATTAAGAGCCTGTTTAAATTTTGCCCAACATTGAAACAAATCAACTCGGCACAGAAGCCTCAGAATTCTATGGTGAAATAACTCCTTTTAACGCACCTATTTCACATATTATAAAAATACGTACTTTTATACTGTAAAAATACGTATTTAACATGCTGTTAATATGCATTTTAACTATGCATTAAGTACGTACTTTCATAGAATAAAGTAAGTAAGACGGATTTATATATTCAAATAATCTGCCAATATTGCTTTTTACTTGATTCGATTGTTATTCTATATCCTTTGAAGCATTGTATCAATTTCTATTTTTGTTTATTCTACATAAGAATTTTACTTTTCAAGCCTAAGGCAGAATACAACAAAACTCTCACCCAATAACACAAATGTAGAAAACAAGCTACAATATATTCAAACGCCGAAAATTTCTACATTTATTATAGTTATCGATACATTTAACGACAGCCTTAATGAACCATTGCGCTATATTTGTGCATTCAGTTTTTAAAACTATTAACCAATTTAAAAGTAAAGATTATGAAGAACATTTTCTCTTTAAAGAAAAGTGCGATCGCCCTATCATTATTAATGACCTGCGGAGCATCAGCACAAGTAACATTTGATAAAATAATGTCCAGTAACGGAGATAATCCTATGTTACCTTTTACCCACCGTACCGTCCCTGCCGTAGGCGACTTTAATAATGATGATTTTATGGATATCATCATGGGTGGACAAAGTCATAAAGATTACGTTGAAGGCAGTAAGTTTGATGTCGGAGGATGGTTTTGTGCAGCCATTGTAATAAAGAATGACGGGAATGGTAATTTTACTATTTCAGCAAAATCCAAACACGAAGCAGGAACAGAGGATAATCCTGATACTCCGGGAACTCCGGTTGAAGACCTTATCAATCTGCCGGTAAGTACAAAATCATTTTTCCGTTTCCTGGATTTCAACAATGACGGAAATCTGGACCTTATTATAAGAGGAAAAGGAGAACATAATTTCCTAACCAATGAATCCGAATATTTAATGCTTCTTGAAAATCAAGGACCGGAAAACGACTATAAATTTAAATTAATAGAAAATCACGGACTCAACCAAGCACATAATGAAGATTATCTTACTGGTATCTCTATAGGTGATTATGACAAAGACGGCTTTGTTGACGTTTTGCTCATGGGATGTGAAAACAAAGATCAGAGTAACGACCCGGAAAATCCGAACTACGATCCGGAACGCCTTAAAAGACGCTTCGTTGAACTTTACAAGAACAATGGTGGTGACGGAACTTTCACTATACAAAAAATAGCAGAAACCTTCGGAGAAGAGGGTTTGGATGGTAATTTTAAACCGATGAGTCATGGCGACGTTGCTTTTGTAGACATTGACAACGACGGTTGGCTGGATATCTTTTGTACCGGATATGCAGACAATGAAGATGGTAGCATTAGAGGATCCGGCAACGAAATTCGAATCTATCAAAACATAGAAGAAGGTACTGCATTCCTGGATGTGACACCGTTTGATAATGATACTTTTCAGGGAGGTTATGATATCACTCTTTTTGTAGAAGACTTGAATGGAGACGGCCTAATGGATCTTATCATATTGGGTGATGGTGCACCAACTCCCGGTGGGGGAACAATCTACATGAATGAAGGTGACCTTGTCTTTACTCCGTTAGATATGGAAACTTCAGGTTTCTTACAGGTAAGAGCAGTACCTACTGGTACTTTTGCAGATATGAATCATGACGGTAAACTTGATGCCGCACTTATGGGATATACAAATAAGGAGGGATATTTTAGTGGTATCCTCTACCAACGTGACAATAATACATACGATTTCGGAGGCGTAAAAGAAGTATTTAATGCTGGCGAACGTCAGGGTGGACTTGTTATTGCCGATTTCTCTAATGACGGTAAATTAGATGCATTCGGAGTGGATGGTAACACTTCAAATGAAGTTGCTATGTTCAAAAACACATCCGACTTCGTGAACCAAGCTCCTACTGCTCCTACCAATGTTGTCGCCAAAATCGAAAAGGGTATGTTGACTGTAACTTGGGACGACGCTACCGATGATGTAACTCCTGCAGAGGCATTGTTCTACAATGTTTATGTAAAAAACAACAATACCGGAAAGATTTCAATGATTATCCCAGCCAATCCGGAAACAGGACGTTTGAAAGTGATTACTGACTACCAGACAGGTGTACGCAGCGTATTGAAATCATATTCTGTGAAAGTAGATGCTTCCGAAGGTTATAGCTACACCGTTGGTGTACAGGCCATTGATCAGGCACAAGGTGCAAGTACTTTCACAACTAAATTACTTGGTAAAGATACCGGTATTGCTCAGAGCGAAGTAGCTAATAACGTTCGCATCGAAACTGTTAAAGAAGGCTTTATCGTAAGAGCAGACAGTGATCTCGATGTTGAAGTAACCGATATGCTCGGAAGAGTAGTAGCAAAAGATAAAGTAAACAACGTGATTCCGGTTTCTTCAAACGGTATCTATCTGATCACAACCGGAGGACGCACTTATAAAGTAGGTAAATAAGGTAAAATAGATTTTTCAGGATATTATTATAAGAAAAGGAACTGTTTCATTTCAGCTATACTGGGAACAGTTCCTTTTTTCAGTTTCTAAAACCTATTATAATGAGAAAGACACACTATCTGATAGTCGGCATTTTATCTTTAATAAGCATCTCTACACATGCCATCGACTCACAGAAAATAGCTGCTAAGCATCCTATTATTGCAGACAAACCCGTTCCCGGTTTCTTTGAAGGAGCTTTGTTAGGAAACGGTGCTTTGGGAGTGGTAGTAACAACCCGTCCCGATGCCGTTTGTCTGCACTTCGGTCATAATAACGTCTGGGACATACGTATTGCCGAAAACAACAAAGAGAAGATAGGTACTTTCGACGAAATCTTCACCAAAGCCCAAACAACTCTCACCGGCTTACCCTCTATTTATCACAGTAACGAATTCTCGGAATATCTGAAACTAACAGCCGAGAACTACCACAAGCCCTATCCACGCCCTTTCCCTTGTGGCACACTATTATTGGGATTTGACCGGCGCGAAGTAGAATTGTTAGGACACACACTCGATATTTCCAACGGATTATGTACCGTCCAGTTACTGAAAAACGGCAAAAAGATAGCACTAAGGATATTCACCGACATGAATAAAGATCGGGTATGGTTGTCATTAACAGACGATCATGGAAATTCTATATCCTCCTGTTTCAACCGCATCCGCCTCATAGCCGATCCGTCTACTCCCAATGATATCCCCCATTACCAAATTCGGGAACAAGAAAAGTCTCTCGGTTATTTCCAGCGTTTACCCTATCTTGAACCACATTTGTATGATATACAGAAAGGGCACGCCAAAGACAAAGCTTTTACTTTGGATCTCGCCACTAACGTATCCTTACTAAAAGGACAACGTACAACAACATTAGGCATAAAAGAAGATCTGGCGGACATGGAGCGTTATCTGGACACTTCTGAAACTCCTTTTTATGCAATGGTATCTTTAAAAGAAGGACTTGCAGAAGATACTTCACTATTCACATTGCCAAAAGAAAAGATTACTGCCAACAGCTATATCGCCGCCGAAAAAGCCAGCATGCAGAAATGGAGTGAATACTGGAAGTGTTCCGGTGTATCGCTGGCAGATAACGATCTGGAAAAAATATGGTACAGAAACCTCTATTTCCTCAATTGCTCAGCCAAGGCCGGTGTCACCTGTCCGGGTATCTTTGCCAATTGGAGCTATGGCAACATAGGGACTGCATGGCATGGCGATTATCACTTAAATTACAACACCCAACAACCGTTTTGGGTAACCTATTCCAGCAATCATCTGGACAAAAACATACCCTATGTAGACTTAGTACATCATCTGCTGCCCGTAAGTCGTGCATGGGCAAAAGAGTATTATAACATGCGGAGGGCACTGAAAAAGTCCCTCACATGGGCGATGCTCTAAAATTAATCGGCACA
>DXWV01000091.1 GCA_019416685.1 Bacteroides sp. | reverse complement strand
TAGCGGAGGAAATGCAGCCTTGATTTTTTCTTTTGGTATCTTTTCTTTTGCATCAAGGCAAAAGAAAAGTACATCCAAGACAACATAACATTATAAACTAATAAATATGAAACAAATAAAATATCCTTCAAGAGAACAGTGGGCCGACATCCTGAAACGCCCGGCACTCAATACGGAAAACCTTTTTGATACGGTGCGTGGTATCATCAATCGTGTTCGTACTGAGGGGGATGCAGCAGTGATAGAGTATGAAGCTGCTTTTGATAAAGCAGTCCTGACATCACTTGCTGTGACAGAGGCGGAACTGAAAGAAGGTATTGCTCTGGTCAGTGAAGAGTTGAAGGCAGCTATCTCTTTGGCTAAAAAGAATATTGAGACATTTCATGCTTCACAACGTTTTGTAGGGCGTAAAGTAGAAACAATGGAAGGGGTGATTTGCTGGCAGAAGGCGGTAGGTATTGAGAAAGTGGGTCTATATATTCCGGGAGGTACTGCACCATTATTTTCTACGGTATTGATGTTGGCAGTTCCGGCCAGGATTGCCGGCTGTAAAGAGATTGTGCTTTGTACTCCACCTGATAAGAATGGAAAAATCCATCCGGCTATTCTTTTTGCAGCACAACTGGCGGGAGTAAGTAAAATATTCAAAGCCGGAGGAGTACAAGCCATTGCAGCTATGGCTTATGGTACCGAAAGTGTACCTAAAGTTTATAAAATCTTTGGTCCGGGTAATCAGTATGTCACAGCAGCAAAACAGTTGGTTAGCCTGCGTGATGTTGCCATTGACATGCCGGCAGGGCCTTCGGAAGTAGAGGTGTTGGCGGATGATTCTGCCAATCCGGTATTTGTGGCTGCCGATCTGCTTTCACAGGCAGAGCATGGAGTAGATAGCCAGGCAGTACTGATTACGACTTCTGAAAAGTTACAGGATGATGTGATGAAAGAAGTGGAACGGCAATTAGCAGAACTACCACGCCGTGAAATTGCGGAGAAATCTCTTGCCAACAGTAAACTTATTCTGGTGAAAGATATGGATGAAGCATTAGAACTAACTAATGAGTATGCTCCTGAACATCTGATTGTAGAGACTGAAAATTATAGGAAGATAGCAGAGCGTGTAATCAATGCCGGTTCTGTGTTTCTGGGGGCATTTTCACCTGAGAGTGCCGGAGATTATGCTTCAGGAACCAATCATACGTTACCTACCAACGGTTATGCAAAAGCATACAGTGGTGTCAGTCTGGATAGTTTTATCCGTAAGATTACATTCCAGGAGATCCGTCCGGAAGGTATGAAGGCTATCGGACCGGCTATTGAGATAATGGCAGCCAACGAACAACTGGAGGCTCATAAGAATGCTGTCTCTGTTCGCTTGAGAGATATCAATTGTAAATTGTAAAAATAAATATTCGCATGAAAACATTGCAAGAATTAACCCGTCCGAATATTTGGAAGCTGAAGCCATACTCTTCGGCAAGGGATGAATATAAAGGGGCTACTGCCTCTGTGTTTCTCGATGCTAATGAGAATCCATATAACTTACCCCATAATCGTTATCCGGATCCATTGCAGTACGAATTGAAAAAAGAGCTGGGGAGACTCAAAAAAGCGGCTCCGGAAAATATTTTCCTGGGAAATGGTAGTGATGAGGCTATTGATCTTGTATTTCGTGCTTTTTGTGAGCCGGGTAAAGATAATGTAGTAGCTATTGATCCTACTTACGGTATGTATCAGGTATGCGCCGAAGTGAATGATGTGGAATACCGTAAAGTACTACTGGACGAACATTTCCAGTTTTCAGCCGATAAGTTGTTGGCTGTTACAGATGAACGGACAAAGCTGATTTTTCTTTGTTCACCCAATAATCCGACTGGTAATGATCTGCTGCGTTCGGAGATAGAAAAGGTGTTGAATAACTTTGAAGGACTCGTAATACTGGATGAGGCATATAGTGATTTTTCGGAGGTGCCTTCTTTTCTTGCCAGTTTGAAGGAATATCCCAATCTGGTGGTGCTTCAAACATTCTCTAAAGCATGGGGTTGTGCTGCTATTCGTCTGGGTATGGCTTTTGCATCGGAAGAAATTGTTGCAATTCTGAATAAAATCAAGTATCCGTACAATGTCAATCAACTGACGCAGCAACAAGCTATACAGATGCTACATAAACATTATGAGATAGATCGTTGGGTGAAGGCATTGAAGGAAGAACGAAAAGAGTTGGAAACTGTTTTTGCGGAATTGCCTTGCGTGTTGGAAGTGTTTCCTTCGGATGCTAACTTTTTCCTGGCCCGTGTGACGGATGCTGTGAAGATTTACAATTATCTGGTAGGAGAGGGCATTATTGTTCGCAATCGCCATAATATATCACTTTGTTGCAATTGCCTTCGCGTGACGGTAGGCACACGTGCCGAAAATGGAAAATTGGTAGAGGCATTAAAGAAATATGAATAATTATTTAATGTGCCAATTGCTATGCTGCATGTTTTGGGGGGGTCTATTGCAATGTTAATTGAAATATTCATTATCGAATAATTTCATTCTATTTGGTAAATATGTTCTTTGAATAAGGCTATATAAGACTTCGATTTTGCCATCAGGTTGGCAAGGTGTTGCCATACCATTGGCAGGATGTTGCCAACTTGATGGCAAAACCTTGCCAAAGCATTGGCAAAGTAAGAGATGATCTCCTTCTCTTTTTAGCTATCTCAAAAAACGTCAGTTCGATAAAGAGCCGAGTAACGCATTGACATATTAGTATATTGGTATATTGTCACATTATTGTATATGAAGAAAAAAATATTGTTTATTGATCGTGATGGTACGCTTGTTATTGAGCCTCCTGTAGATTATCAGCTTGATTCACTTGAGAAGCTGGAGTTTTATCCTAAAGTGTTCCGTAATCTTGGTTTTGTTCGTAGCAAGCTCGACTTTGAATTTGTCATGGTCACTAATCAGGATGGTTTGGGTACCGATTCTTTTCCGGAAGTTACTTTTTGGCCGGCTCACAATCTGATGTTGAAAACGCTGGCGGGTGAAGGTATTACTTTTGATGATATCCTGATAGACCGTAGTTTTCCCGAAGAGAATGCTCCGACTCGTAAACCGCGTACCGGAATGTTGACTAAATATATTGATAATCCGGATTACGACCTGACAGGGAGTTTTGTGATTGGTGACCGCCCTACTGATGTAGAATTGGCCAGAAATCTGGGATGTCGTGCTATCTATCTGCAAGATTCTACAGAGTTACTGAAAGAGAAGGATTTGGAAGAGGTCTGTGTACTGGCTACTACTGACTGGGATAAAATAGCAGAGTTTCTTTTTGCCGGAGAACGTAAAGCAGAGGTGAGGCGTACTACAAAGGAGACGGATATCTTTGTTTCTCTGAATCTGGACGGTAATGGTACTTGTGATATCTCTACAGGACTTGGCTTCTTTGATCATATGCTGGAGCAGATAGGTAAGCACTCTGGTATGGATCTCACTATTAATGTAAAAGGTGATCTTGAAGTGGATGAACACCATACTATTGAAGATACAGCTATTGCTTTGGGTGAATGTATTTATCAGGCATTAGGAAGTAAGCGGGGAATTGAACGCTATGGTTATGCTCTTCCTATGGATGATTGCCTTTGTCAGGTGTGCCTTGATTTTGGTGGACGTCCCTGGCTGGTATGGGATGCGGAGTTTAAACGCGAAAAGATAGGAGAGATGCCTACTGAAATGTTTCTCCACTTTTTCAAATCCCTGAGTGATGCTGCAAAGATGAATCTAAACATCAAAGCCGAAGGGCAAAATGAACATCACAAAATTGAAGGAATATTCAAAGCATTGGCCCGTGCGCTAAAAATGGCTCTGAAACGGGATATTTATCATTTTGAACTTCCCTCAAGCAAAGGGATGTTGTAGTAGTGATAAGTGATTAGTAAGTAGTGATTAGTACGATGCAGCGTAATAGCGCAGCCCACTAATCACTAATCATTACTCACTAATCACTATTTTTCAATTTCTTTCAGCCATGCTGCTGCCGAAGCATCACTTGGCATACGCCAGTCGCCACGCGGACTGATGGAGATACTTCCTACTTTAGGACCATCGGGTAAACAGGAACGTTTGAACTGCTGGTTGAAGAAACGGCGGAAGAAGATGAGTAACCATTTCTTGATCGTCTCTTCATCATATACTTCTTTGAATGCTAATGAAGCCAGCATGAATATCTTTGACGGGCGAAAACCGAAACGCATAAAATAATAGAGAAAGAAATCATGCAATTCGTACGGACCTACCAGATCCTCTGTTTTTTGTTTGATATCTCCGTTCTCATCTGCCGGGATCAATTCGGGGCTAATAGGCGTATCTACAATATCGAGTAGAGTAATACATGAGGTTTCGTCTACTTCGTTTTCAGCTACCCACTTCACCAGATATTTCACCAGGGTTTTAGGAACACTTCCGTTTACACCATACATAGACATGTGATCGCCGTTGTATGTAGCCCATCCCAGAGCCAGTTCTGATAAGTCACCTGTCCCGATTACCATTCCTCCTGTCTGATTGGCTATATCCATCAATATTTGTGTGCGTTCGCGTGCCTGAGCATTTTCATAAGTTACATCGTGCATATTGATGTCATGGTTGATGTCTTTGAAGTGTTGAATACATGCTTCTTTAATGCTGATTTCCCGGACAGTAATGCCGAGTGAGTTCATAAGAGAGATGGCATTGTGATAAGTACGGTTGGTTGTACCGAAACCTGGCATGGTGACACCGATAATATTTTTGCGGGATAAACCTAATTTATCGAAGGTTTTGACACAGACAAGAAGGGCAAGTGTAGAATCCAGTCCGCCTGAGATACCGATTACAGCAGTTTTGGCTCCGGTATGTACGAGGCGCTGTGCAAGCCCTGCTACCTGTATTGAAAAAACCTCTTCACAACGTTCATTCAATGTTGCTCCTTGCGGGACAAATGGATGCATCTCAAATGTACGCGTCAGGTTTAGTTCTTTACTGTTTACAAATTCCGTAGCAATACGTACCGGCTTTTTATCTGCCGGAATATTTCCTTTACTTGCTGCAAATGTTGTATTAACGCGGCGCTCGGCACGCAGGTATTCTACATCAATTTCGCTGATAACCAATTGTTCTTCAAAGCTAAAACGTTCATTATGTGCCAACTGGTTACCATTTTCATAGATAAGCCCGTTTCCGGCAAAGACTACATCGGTGGTAGACTCTCCGAATCCACAGGAAGAGAATACATAGCCCGAAATACAACGTGCAGATTGTTGGCTGATAAGCGAACGGAGGTAATTGTTTTTACCTATACCCTCGTTGTCAGCAGAGAGGTTGAATATGATTTCTGCTCCTTGTAATGCCAATGTTGAGCTGGGAGGTATGGTAGACCACAAGTCTTCGCATATTTCAATCCCGAAAATAGTGTCTGATGTTTCGAATAACAGGTTTGTACCCATTGGGATGATTTGTCCGCAAAGCCGGACATTGGTTTCTGTTACTTGCAGGGCAGAGGTGAACCAACGCTGTTCGTAAAACTCTTTATAGTTGGGTAAATATGTTTTTGGGACTACGCCCAGTACTTTACCTTTCTGGATAACTACGGCTGCGTTGATAACAGTAGAATTTACTACTACCGGCATTCCCAGGATAGAGATAATGTCTAGCTGGCGGGTATTATTTAATATCTGCATCAGTGCCATTTCTGCCTCTTCCAGCAAGAGTTGCTGACTGAAAAGATCGCCACAAGTATAGGCGGTAATGCACATTTCGGGGAAAGTGATAATCTGCACTCTTTTGCCATCTGCAACGGCTATCAGGCTTTCGAGTTGTTTGGCATTAAAATTACAGTCCGCTATTTTGACGCGGGGTACTGCTGCTGCTACTTTTACAAATCCGTAGTTCATAATTGATAAATATTAAAAAATGGCATATTAGCACATTACTTTTCGTTGCAAAATTAGGAAATTGTTTTGATATATTCGTTTGATAGTATTTAAAAGGATATTTTAATTAATTTATATCCTTACAGACTACGTTTTGCCTCCTTGCAGGGTAGGTGTAGTCTGCATGCAGGCAAATCATTGTTAGCAAAAAGGCAATCTGTTTCTTTTGAGAAGTCTTTTGAAGGCTCTTCAACTAGTATATTCTGACTACTGACTACTAAATTCTGATTACCTATAAAAGATGTAGCTATTTTTTATAAAATTTATCAACCAATAATTTGCAGAAATAAAAGAAACCTCTATCTTTGCTTCAAATTTAAAATTGTAATGATTACAATTTTGTATAAGGAGGATTTATGAAGCCATACAACCGATTATTAGAGTACAACATAAAGCCTTCCATGCAGCGTATTGCTATCATGGAGTATCTAATGGAACACCGTACACATCCATCGGCTGAAGAAATATATACAGCTCTATCTCCTTCAATGCCAACGCTTTCAAAGACAACAGTGTATAACACACTGAAGCTATTTGCAGAGCAAGGGGCAGCTCTCATGCTCACTATTGATGAGCGCAATGCTAACTTTGATGCAGATACTTCGCCACATGCACATTTCATCTGTAAGAAATGCGGAAAGATCTATGATTTGGAGCTCTTACTTGAAATAAAAGAGGTGGAAGGTTTGCAAATGGAGGGGCATGAAATAAGTGAAATGCATTACTATTATAAGGGGATTTGTAAGAATTGTTTAAAAGATATACGTATTGACTAATTAATTAAAATTAAAGACAAAATGAAGAAATTTAGATGTACTGTATGCGGTTATGTTTATGAAGGTGACGCAGCTCCTGAGAAATGTCCATTGTGTAAAGCACCTGCCAGCAAATTCGTAGAAGTTGTTGAAACTGAAGGTGGCGCACTTACTTTTGTTGATGAACACGTAATTGGTGTTGCCAAAGGTTGCGATGACGAAATGATTAAGGATCTGAACAATCATTTCATGGGCGAGTGTACAGAAGTAGGTATGTATCTGGCTATGAGCCGTCAGGCTGATCGTGAAGGCTATCCTGAAGTAGCAGAGGCTTTCAAGCGTTACGCTTGGGAAGAAGCAGAACATGCTTCTAAATTTGCAGAATTGCTGGGCGACTGTGTATGGGATACTAAGACTAACCTGGAGAAGAGAATGAATGCTGAAGCTGGTGCTTGCGAAGATAAAAAACGTATTGCGACCCGTGCTAAAGCATTGAATCTGGATGCTATTCATGATACAGTTCATGAAATGTGCAAAGATGAAGCACGTCATGGTAAAGGTTTTGAAGGACTTTACAACCGTTATTTCGGAAAGAAATAATAAATATATAGTTCACAAATGAAGAAAAGGCTTGTATCTGTTTACAGATGCAGGCTTTTTTTATTAAACTTTCTTAGAAAAAGCTTGTAATCCCTAAGATACGGTTATATTTGTGCATAAACTTTTAAAAACCACAGATTATGAGGAAAGTACAACTGCTATTATTATGCCTGTTTGTTTCAGTAGTTACATTTGCTGCTGATAAAGTGATCCGGTTACCCAAACCCAATCTGAATCGTAACAGTGAGGTGATGCAGGCATTCGCCAATCGTCATTCTACGCGTGAATATGCTGCGAAAGCATTAACTCTTACTGACTTGTCTGACTTACTCTGGGCTGCCAATGGTATAAATCGCCCGGAAGAAGGAAAACGTACAGCACCTTCGGCCATGAACAAACAAGATGTGGATGTTTATGTAGTACTACCCGAAGGTACCTATCTGTATGAAGCTAAAGCTCATCAGCTGAATTTGGTGGCTGAGGGAGATCATAGGGGAGCAGTAGCAGGAGGGCAGGCTTTTGTGAAGTCTGCACCGGTTTCTTTATTATTGGTTAGTGATTTGTCTAGGCTGGGCGATGCCAAGAATGTGCATACTCAATTGATGGGAGCAGTGGATGCGGGTATTGTTTCACAGAATATTTCAATCTTCTGTTCGGCAGCCAAACTGGCCACAGTACCACGAGCTTCAATGGACACTGCTAAATTGAAAAGTATTTTGAAACTGACCGATACTCAGTTACCATTGATGAACCATCCGGTAGGATATCATAAATAGTGATTAGTGATTAGTGATTAGTGCTATGCAGCGTTTATAACGCAACTAGCTAATCACTAATCACTAATCATTTATCACTACTCACTGCTTCAGCAAGAATTCATCTATTGCTTTTTGGTAGGTGGCTTTGTCTGCCGCACCACGGAATAATTGTGGCTCTCCATTCATTGGGATGAATACAAAGAGAGGAATGCTTGTTGCGTTGAACAAAGCAGCTAATTCCTTTTCTTTATCTACATTTACTTTGTAAATCACAATCTTGCCGTCGTATTCCTTTGCCAGTGACTTCATGATAGGCGCTGTCATTCGGCAAGGACCACACCAGTCAGCGTATAAATCAATAATGGCGGGCTTATTGCCTTTGTATTTCCATTCTTTGGTGTTCTCGTAATCAAATACATCCTTAATGAACATATCTTTATTCATTACGACTACTTCACCGCTTTTTACCTCTTTACCTTGTTGATCTGCATTTATCTTGCTTCCATCATTGAAAGCGTAAACAATTACGCTGATCATGACAAAAGCTACCATAGCTAATACCTTCTTCATTCTTAATTTTTATGTGAATACTGTTCGATAACTCCTGTTAATTCACTGGCATGTATCATTCCGGAGTGGCGCCACACAGCTTCTCCATTACTGAATAGTATGAATGTAGGTACGGCCTGTATACGGAATCTTGCTGCCAGTTGTTCATGTTGGTCCACATCAATCTTAGCAATGCGGGCTTTATCTCCTATCTTAGTTTTTACTTCTTCAAGAATGGGTTTCATTGCCTTGCAAGGACCACACCATTCTGCAAAAAAATCTACTAAAACCGGGACCGGTGACTGTATTAATTCATCAAATTTTTCCATAATTTTCCTTTCTTAAAATGAATAGTCAGCCTCTTCGGGCTGCTAATATAATTACTATTTTAGATATATAACGCCGAAAAGCTAATTTTGTTCATAAAATAGTAACTGTAAAGACATCAGCTTGTAATGTGAAATATGGACTTTTGCATATCGAAAAACTGAAATATTATGCATTTACGCACGTATTATCCTACAGTTGTTCTTTCAGATATTCATCTGGGAACTCAGCACTCCAAAACAGAGGAAGTGACCTGCTTCCTTAAATCAATCAATTGTGATCGTCTGATATTGAATGGAGATATCATCGACGGGTGGCATCTGAAAAAAGGCGGTTTAAATAAATGGAAGGCTAAGCATACGGACTTTTTCAAGGTTATCATGAAGATGATGGAGAATTTCGGTACGCAGGTTATTTATGTTCGTGGCAATCACGATGATTTTCTTGATAATCTGGCACCACTGAACTTTTATAATATACAGATTGTTAAGGACTGCATCTACGAAAGCCACGGCAGGCGATATTATGTGACGCATGGAGATGTTTTTGATAGAATAACTACCCAAATGAAGTGGTTGGCTAAATTGGGTGACACCGGATATACGTTTTTGCTTTGGCTTAATAAGGTATATAATACCCGGCGAATGAAACAAGGGAAACCTTATTATTCACTTTCCCAGTCTATCAAGAATAAAGTGAAATCAGCCGTCTCCTATATTTCCGACTTTGAAAAAGAGCTGGTAGTATTGGCAAAAGCCAGAAAGTGTGACGGAGTAATCTGCGGGCATATTCATCATCCTGCCAATACCTGCTATGATGGTATTCATTATCTGAACTCCGGTGATTGGGTAGAGTCACTTTCAGCATTGACAGAAGACGAGGAAGGAAACTGGAGTGTGCGTTACTTTGATAATGTGCTGATGCCGGAAAAGGAGCTGGGAGAGGGGGAAACCAAACAAATAACAATAGCCTCATGAAATTTTTATTTATTGTTCAGGGAGAAGGGAGAGGACACCTTACACAAGCGTTGACTCTCGAAGATATGTTACGTCGTAATGGGCACGAGGTGGTAGAAGTGCTTGTGGGCAAAAGTTCGTCGCGTACTTTGCCGGGATTCTTCAATCGGAATATAAAGGCTCCGGTGAAGCGTTTTCTTAGTCCTAATTTCCTGCCTTCGCCCGATAATAAACGTGCCAGTTTGAAAAAAAGCTTTGCTTACAATCTTATACACTTACCGGAATATGTCCGCAGTATGTGCTATATCAATCAACGGATCAGGAAAACAGGGGCGGAAGTAGTAATTAACTTCTACGAACTTCTAACCGGACTCACTTATATGTTCTTTCGCCCTTCTGTTCCGTATGTGTGCATTGGACATCAGTATTTGTTTCTGCATCGGGAGTTCGAATTTCCGGAGAAAGATGCTGTACAACTGATTATGCTTCGCCTCTTCACGCGAATGACGAGCTTAAAGGCAAAGAAGCGTTTAGCTCTCTCTTTCCGCAAGATGCCTGAAGACAAAGAAAATAATCTTGTTGTAGTTCCTCCTCTGCTTCGACAGGAGGTAACTGCTATTCGTCCTGAAGCAGGTAATTACATTCATGGTTATATGGTCAATGCTGGCTTTTCTGATAGTGTGAAAGTTTTTCATTCTGTTCATCCGGAAGTACCCTTACATTTCTTCTGGGATAAGGGGGATACAGAGGAGGTGACGCAGATGGACGAGACGTTGAGTTTTCATCAGCTCGACGATGTGAAATTTCTTAATTATATGGCAGGATGCCGTGCCTATGCCAGTACAGCAGGCTTTGAGTCTATTTGTGAAGCGATGTATCTGGGAAAACCTGTATTGATGGTACCAGCCCATATTGAACAAGATTGCAATGCTTATGATGCAATTCGTGCAGGTGCCGGTATTGTAAGTGACTCGTTTGCACTTGAACCCTTGCTTCGTTTTGCCGATAAGTATTGTCCTAGTCGTGAATTCATCTACTGGGCACGTAGCAGCGAACGCCATATTATCTGTGAACTCGAAAATCTGATTGATCATCAGTCAGTAGTAAATATACCAACACTTACTAATTATTTACCGATATGAAACTGAATAAAACAGATTATGTGCTTGAACGCACATCCGATGGCGGTTATTATGCCTGGCTTGCCGTGAATATTCAATGTAATGCATATGGAGATTCCCCTGAAGAAGCAGTTGATAATTTACAGCAGTCAATGGAAGATTTGCTTGATGAAATGTATTTGGTAGAAGAATTTATTTGACGGGTACCGACATTTATACTTATTAGGTGTGATAAAGTCTGAGTAATGAATTATTTAATGAGATAATATACCAATGTATCAATTGTCTGTGCTATCTACTGCATAGTAATTGACACGTTAGTATATTACCTCATTAAAATATTATTCTTTAATATCCAGTTCTTTGATGATATGTGAAGCTCCCGCATACTTTTCAATGATGAAGAGAGTATAGCGAATATCTACACAAGCAGCACGTTGAGAAGAGGGACGGAAGGCGATATCACCCGTCAATCCTTCATAGTTACGGTCAAAACCGGTACCTATCAGCTGACCTTTACCATTGAATACCGGACTACCGGAATTTCCTCCTGTATTGTCAGTATCTACAATGAAACAAACAGGCATCTCACCATTCTTCATCGCATAGCGTCCATAATCCTTTGCTTCGTATAATTGCTTTAACTTAGCGGGTACAACGAATTCCCAATTATTGGGATCTTCTTTTTCCATAGCACCTTTCAGAGTTGTATAATACTTGTATACTGCTCCGTCCGCCGGTTCATATGAAGCTACTTTACCATATGTCAGTCTCAGTGTAGAGTTGGCATCCGGATAAATAGGAATACCAGCTTCCCGACGCATATCCATCATACCTTTTACCCATATTTTGTGGGCGGCATCATAGTTTGTATTGGCATCATGCATAGCCAGTGCTGTCTGCATCAATCCATCGGTAATAGAATGTTTGAGCAGAATCATCCAGTCTTTGTCTATTTTGTTCAGGCTGGGTTTTTGAAGGAACTTCTCAAAATTCTCTTTATTCCCAAAGATAGAATACGTAAAGCAGGCATCTACAAATGCATCACTATCTCCCTTGAAACGGCTGTCTATCACTTTGAATATGCTGATTCGTTGTTCCTGAGGTATATACCCCATATAAGTTTTCAGCATTTGTTTGCCTACCAGCTTCTCTACTTGGGGGAAAGGTACAGAAGCAAAATACTTTTCGCCTGCGATTTTCAGTTCTTCGGTTGCCTTTTGAATTTCTTCTTTATTTCTTTTCTGCAATGCAACTGACAGTGTTTTAGTTGACGGTATCTTCATAAAGTCCAGAGCTGTCACCAATGCTTCGTTGATGGCTTGCTGGTGATACATGGCGTCACGACGATGAGCAACGATAGAACGTATCTCGTCAAATGCTTTCTGATAAGAGTCATCTCCTTTTTCACGTCCGCGAGCCAATAGTTGCTCTTGTTGTGCACGTTTCGTATCCAGTACTTTGAGACGGATTAATCCCTCGTTCATGCCAATAGCATTCTTCCAGTAATTGGCGGATGAAGCATATTTACTGGCATAGTGAATGCGTACGGCAGGATCTTTCAACATTTGTTCCATTAATACTTCCTGACGGTCACCGCGTACATGCTGACGCATGAAGTTGGTGGTCTGCATACGTTCTTCTACTTCGTCGGAAATCATATAACGCCAGTTGCGTCCGGGGAATCCCATTACAAAAGTAAAGTCTCCTTCCTGTATTCCTGCAAGGCTGATTGTGAGATGTTTCTTCACTTTCAATGGAACATTGTCTTTGGAGTATTCAGACGGTTTACCGTTTTTATCAGCATAGATACGGAACAAAGAAAAATCACCGGTATGGCGAGGCCACATCCAGTTGTCTGTATCAGCACCAAACTTACCGATGGAAGAAGGAGGGGCACCTACCATGCGGATATCACTATACACCGTTTTAACAAAAAGATAATAACGATTGCCTCCGTAGAAAGCTTTCAGTTCCAGTTTGGTTGCCGGGGTTACTTCGATATTTTCTGCTTTGGCAAAACGATCGGCTACTTTCTCCAGGTATTTGGGAGACAGGTAATTGGTTCCGTCAGGATCTTTATCTATCTTCAATTGTTCGTTGACGTATGGTGTGACGTCCAGTATACGGTCGATAAAAGTGATCTTCAGTCCTTCGCAAGGAAGTTCTTCATCCCGGTTCATTGCCCAGAAACCATCTGTCAGGTAGTCGTGTTCCACACTACTGTGTTGCTGGATAGCACCATATCCACAGTGGTGGTTAGTCAGTACTAATCCTTCTGCTGAGATCACCTCTCCGGTACAGCCGCCACCAAAGTGGACAACTGCATCTTTAAGGGCAATTCCATTAGGACTATATATTTCTTCGGTTGGTATTTCCAATCCGAGTTCTCTCATAACAGCAGCGTTCTGAGCCTGTAAGTCGGTCAGCATCCACATGCCTTCGTCGGCATGTGCTGTAAGGGCCACAAGAGAGAGGGCAGCTATTAATAATTGTTTTTTCATTTATATATGATAATGTGCTAATTTGCCAATATGTCAATGTGCCAATTGCTTGCGCTGTTATGCTGAAGAGCAATTGGCACATCGGCATATTAGCACATTGAATAATTATTCTACAATTGTCATTTCATCAATTAAGTGTCCGCATCCGCCAAGTTTATCGAGGATGAAGAGAACATAACGGATATCCAGGTTGATACAGCGTTGCAGGTCATTATCGAAATTGATATCTCCACTCAACGATTCCCAGTTGCCGTCAAAAGCACAACCAATCAACTCACCGTTCTCATTCAGCACAGGGCTTCCGGAATTACCACCGGTGATGTCATTGGTTGAAAGGAAGCAGACAGGCATATCGCCATTGGGCATTGCGTAACGGCCGAAGTCCTTCTTTTCAATCAGCTCTTTCAGTTTAGCAGGTACATTGAACTCGCGGTCTTCCGGATTTTCTTTTTCCAGAATACCATCTGTAGTAGTATAGTATTTATAGAATACACCGTCTCTTGGGCTATAAGGTTTCACATTACCGTAAGTCAGACGTAGTGTGAAGTTGGCATCCGGATAAGAAGGAACAGGGAGTTTCATTTCGCCCAGGCCACGGATATAGATCTTATGCAGTGAGTCCAGTTTTTCATCTTCAGCCTGAAGTGCTGATCTGAGTTCTATCAGTTTTTCATATTTTCCACGTGAATATTGAGTGGCCAGATCTTTTTGGATGGCTTTTACAGTTGGCTTTTTAATAAACTTATCAAAGTTAGCCTGGTTAGCCATAATAGAGGAGTCGTACATTGCATCAACGAACTTGTTATAATCTCCTTTATATTCTTTTTCAATGGTGTTGTAGAAGTTAGGACGTTGTTCTGCCGGAATCATTTCAGCGTAAAGCGGGAACAGTGCTTTGGCTACTTTACGATCTACTTCGTGGTCATAATCTTTGTCGTGAATCTTGGCAAAGACTTCTTTCAGAATTTTGATATTAGCGTTAATGGCAGAGTCATTCTTTTCTTCCAGTGCTTTTTCCAGTTTTTCCATGATCTGATAAGGACTTCCAAATTCAATGGCAGCGAAGAAAGCTTCTGTCAGGCAAGTACCTTGATAGGTGAGAGGAGCGGTAATGGCTATCGCATCATCAATTTCTTTCACTACATTCATGTAGGCTGCATTGTTTTTTTCTTTGGCAAATTGTGCAAAACGTGCTTCTTGTTCTGCTTTTGTACCTAACACATCATTATCAATGATGGCTTTGTTCATTCCGATAGAATTTTTCCAGTAATTGGATGAACCTGCATATTTGTTGGCATACTGGATACGGGTCTTATCACTGGCGTTCATGACTTCCTTCAATATGTTCAAACGAGCTGTACGTATACGAATACGTGGTTCGTTGGTAGAATTCATACGTTCTTTTACTTCCGAAACAGTGAGATAACGGCTGGTACTTCCGGGAAATCCCATAATCATGGCATAGTCACCTTCTTTCAGTCCTTTCAAAGAGATAGAAAGATGCTTTTTGGTTTTCAAAGGTACATTATCTGCACTGTATTCAGCAGGTTCGCCATTGGCATCTGCATAAATACGGAACATAGAGAAATCACCGGTATGACGAGGCCACATCCAATTATCCGTTTCACCACCAAACTTACCTACTGATGAGGGGGGAGCGGCTACCATACGTACATCCGGATATACTTTCTTATAAAACATATAGAATTTGTTGCCTGCATAGAACGGCAAAGCCTGTGGAACAATACCTGGCTTTTCATTCAGATCACTCTTTGCATAGAGGTCTTTTGCAAGTTTATTAAGAAACTCCGAAGTAAAAGATTCGGCTTCTGTGATTTCTTTAGACTCTATCTTCTGGTTTACAAGATCTGTGATATCTTCAATTCGTTCGATAAATGTGAATTTTAATCCCGGAGTTGGCAATTCTTTATCTCTTGAGGTTGCCCAGAAACCGTCTGTCAGATAGTCGTGCTCTACCGAACTATGTTGTTGGATAGATGAATAGCCGCAATGATGGTTGGTCAGGATAAGTCCTTCCGGCGAGATTATTTCTCCGGTACATCCACCACCAAAGATACCTACTGCATCTTTCAGGGATACTCCATTCGGGTTATAGAGATCAGTTGCTTCCAGCTTTAATCCTTGTTTTTTCATCATGTCGATGGAGTTTTGCTGCTGCATCAGCTGTAACAACCACATTCCTTCGTCCGCTTTTACGGAACAAACGATTAGCGCCATTAGCGCCAGTACATAAAGTTTTAGTTTATTCATCTTTTTGATTTATGATTTATAAATTATGATTTATCATTTACGAATGATGTTCAAAGAACTTTTTTCTTCTCCCATCTCAATTCTCCCTTCTTCCTTTTTATAACTCTCCCTTTTTTATGGCTTCCATTATATTTGCCGGAGCACGCTTATTCATCAGCTCTTTTTTCATGAAATCCATATAGGGTGCTACATGCTGAAAAAATTGGTAATAACCTTTGCAAAGGTAATTTAGTCCGGGTTCGCCGCTTGCTGTTCTGACAAAACGATTTTTCGGACATTCTCCGTTACAGGCAAATAAGAACTCACACTCTTTACATTGAGTTGGGAGAGAGCTTTGCTTCATTTGTCCAAAGGCATTCTGCTTTTCACTATACATCATCTCTACCAGAGTCTTGTTGTATATATTCCCCAGTTTATATTCCGGGAATACAAAGTGATCGCAAGAGTATACATCTCCATTGAATTCCATTACTCCGGCATGGCCACAAGTCTTTGCCATAGAGCAAACGCCGGGTTGCTCACCAATCCAATTAGCAAGTGTTGAATCGAATAACTGTATATAGTAGTTTCCTACATCTTCTTTTACCCATTCGTCAAATAAGGTACATAGAAAGTTACCCCATTGCTCCGGCGTAATAGAAAAGTCGGCAAGTTCGCCACCTTCTTGTTCGGCAAGTGAAGCTAAATGCCGTCCGTCAGTATGTTTAAAGATACGTTCTACGATAGGAGCAAACTGTATATAGTGACAATTGAGTTCTTTAAAGAAACGGTAAAATTCCAGTGGATAGTCTGCATTATAGTCGTTTACTACCGCCATGGCATTCCACTCCACTTTGTGCTTTTTGAGCAGGTTGATGCCCTGCATTACTTTTATAAAAGAAGGTTTTCCCTGCTTGTTTTTGCGATATTCATCATGGAATTCCTGTGGGCCATCGATAGACACGCCTACCAGCCAGTTGTTTTCACGAAAGAATTCACACCATTCGTCCGTCAGCATAGTACCATTGGTCTGTATGCAGTTATCTATTGTACGTCCCCGGGCATATTTTTTCTGTAATTCCATTGCCCTTTTATAAAAAGATAAAGGACGCATTAATGTTTCTCCGCCATGCCATGTGAAAAGTACCTGAGGCATTGTCTGAGAGTTAATATATTCTTCAATGAACTTCTCCAGAAGTTCTTCACTCATTACATGTTTAGGATTCTCTCTATATAATTTAGCCTTTTCCAGATAGTAACAATAATCACATGCGAGATTACACACTGCTCCAACAGGTTTTAGCATCACGTAGAGCGGTTTGGCAAAGGGTGCGTAAGTTGACATTCTATTATATTATGAATTATAAATTATGAATCAGAATCGTTAATGTTGACTATTTGTCAAGTCATAGCTTGCAAATTTAGGTAAACTAAATGAAAATACATACCCAAAACGGGTGTTTATAAGGATTATTAAAGAAAAGAGTCTTACAAGTTTTAAATATTGATAAAATGTTTCATTCAAATCTGAATCCGTTGTACCTTTGCAACATGAAAACCTACAAACAGATGCGTGTGAGTAAATTTTTGCCTTTATTGCTTTTGCTTCTCGTCTTTACTTCCTGTGGTCGCAAGTATAAGATAGAAGGTTCGTCATCGGTAAGCAGCCTTGATGGAAGAATGTTGTTTATAAAAACATTGCAGGAAGGGAAATGGATAAAACTTGATTCGGCAGAGGTTATTCATGGATTATTTTCAATGAAAGGTACTGTTGATTCTGTGATGATGGCTACTCTCTATATGGATGATGAGGCTATTATGCCTTTAGTGATTGAAAAAGGCGATATTAAAATAACAATTACCAATACAGAACTGGCTGCCAAGGGTACTCCTCTTAACGATGCTCTCTATGAGTTTATAGATAAGAAAAATGCCATGGATGTGAAGATTGAGGAGTTAGAACATAAAGAGGCCCGTATGGTGATGGAAGGTGCTGATCTTGCTGACATTCATGAGCAGTTGACGAAGGAAGGTGAAGCGCTGATCAATGAGATGAATCAGTATGTTAAGACATTTATATCTGATAATTATGAAACGGTGTTAGGCCCCAGTGTCTTTTTGATGTTGTGTAGTAATCTTCCTTATCCCGTTATGACTCCGCAAATAGAGGATATAATGAAAGATGCTCCTTATTCTTTTAAAATGAATAAGATGGTGAAGGAGTTTGTTTCTAAGGCAAAAGAGAATATGCAACTTATCCAGGAACATCAACGGTTGGAACAAAACGCTGCTGTAAGTAACTGATCTAAGAGTTTTTTGTGTATTTTTGCACAAAACTCAATATAGACATGTTACGACGTACTACTTATCATCTTTTGTTTTTGCTCATTTTATCCTTATGGGTAATTTCTTGCCAGACGACCCCGGATTCAGTCGTTCAAACACTCTCTTTGGTTGAAAAATGCATGGAAGTAGCTCCGGATAGTGCTCTTAATCTTTTAAAACGTATACCCAATCCTGAAGCTTTACATGGTAAAGCTCAGGCAGACTATAGCTTATTGATGACACAAGCTATGGACAAAAACTACATTAAACCGGAATCGGATTCTTTGATTACAATTGCAGTAGGATATTATGGCTCTCATGATGAGAATTGGATAGCCAAAGGAAAGGCATTTTTCTATTATGGCAGGGTAATGAAGGAATTGAATCGTCCGGAAGACGCCATGAGATATTATTTGAAGGCCAGAAGTATCTTCGAAGGGAGTAAGGAGTACAGAACATTGGGACTTATTTTAGAAGAAATGGGAACATTGAACTGGAATCAGGATCTTGCAGGTGAATCTCTTTTAAATTACCAGGAAGCTTTGAGCTGTTATCGTATAATTAAGGATACTTGTTGTATGAGCTATGCATTAAGGAGTATTGGGCGATATTATCTTTCTATAGGTGCCAGTTCTGATAGTGCGTATACCTATTATCAAAAAGCTTTGGAGTTAGCTCATCGTTCTAAATGTAAATCGGAATTAACTATTCTTCAGGAATTAGGGTTATTACATCGTATGAAAAAAGATTATCAGAAAGCAGAATATTATTTGTTGCAAGCTCTTGAACTGGACGGAAAAACATCTCTTTTCTCTGAGATATATCTTTCTTTGGGTTATAATTGTCTTCTAATGAATAATAAAGATGAAGCTGAAAAATATTTGAAAAGGGCTACAGAGGCTACTAATATTTATACACAAGCAGATACTTATAGACTACTTTTTGAATTAGAAAAACTACGCAAGAATCCTTGGGAAGCTATAGGATATAAAGAGAAGTCTGATTCATTAAATAGAGAAATTCAAAAAGCAGAGATAAGAGAAACCGTAGCGAGTTTACAGAAGAAATATGAGAATGAGAAATTACAAAACGAAAACCTTCAGTTGAAGATAAAGAATCAAACGATTGTTTGGTTTTGTTTCTTATTGTCCTTTTTGGTTTTTCTTGGTGCTTATTATTTTTATTATAGACAGCGCCGTAATAAGAGACGAATCCAAGAGATTGAAAAGCAAATTGTTGAAAACAGAGAAGAGATAGCACTCTATCAGGAAGAGTTGGTAAATTACCAGGAATTGCAAAGTGAATCAGAAGATTATCGTACAAAGATTGGGGAATTGAATGGAAAGGTTTTGCTTCTGCAAGGACAGAATAAAACGCTAACAGAACGTTTGAATACATTGGGTGGTGATATTGATAACTCCTGTTCTCCTATTGATGCAAGGTATATATCTACATTCCGTATGTTACTTTCATTAAAGTCAGGTGCTGTGAAAGGAGAACTCTCTCGCCCGGATTGGGAATGTCTGTTTGACTTATTTAATTATTTGTATTCGGATATGCTTATTCGTCTGCAGGAAGAATATCCTGCATTGACTAAACATGATCTTGAAATTTGTTGTTTATTGAAGTTTGGTTTTACTAATGATGCATTAAAACGTGTCTTTTTCACTACATCCGACTCTATAACTAAAGCCAAAGGTAGATTGAAAAAACGCTTAAATATATCAGCTCAGGAGGATTTAGACCATTTTATACGAAATTACTAAGAAAATAAATTTCCAATTGTCCGGGTCGATAATTTTTTATTTTCTGTAATCGTTTGATATATAATTGTTTATCTCTTATTGGACTTACTCAAATTGTCCGGGTCGTTTTTTTGCTTTTCTCATCAGTACATCGTACATTTGGAGAAACAAAAAACAGTATATTTATGAAATCACGTTTGTTTATGTCATTATTGGTAGCATTGTTTATGATGAGCAATGTTTTTGCAGGTACTCCTCTTGAAGATGGATTAGTATTAAAAGGAGAATTCTCTCAGATTGGCAGTCGTTCGTTAGATCCTGCTATTCCTATTGAAGCAACTTTCGAAGGAAATGTTTTGATTGTTGAATTTACCGCTCCTGTAGGTGATGTGAATATAGTAATAAAGGATGCCGCTCAAAATGTGTACACCTCTTCTATAGAGGTAACTGCTTGCGGGCAATCACTTGCTATTCCTGTAGAAGATTACAATACTGGTACTTATACAATAGAATTTAGAAACTCAAAGGATGGTTATGTTTATGGCAATTTTACATTAATGTAATCCATAAATATAACTATGAGGAAAATTCTATTTTCTGCTTGTTGCAACACATATACACAGCAAAAGACCTGTGAAGGTTTGATAAAGCTGTTGAAAGATGGACGTTATCAAGTGGATATGGCAGGCGATGTTGCCAAGGAGATGTGGCTTTCTTATAATCTTGCCTTTGCTTTTAATAGAAGAGGTTATGAGAAAATACAAACATTACGCCCTGCCATTCCAATTGTTTATTCGATCTTAGCAGATGATTATGAAGATGAGTTTATAGAAGGTACTACGCGGTATGAACATTTACTGCTCATTGCACCGGAAAAAACTTATTCCTGTGATAGTTGTGTTACGGCTCTCTCTTTTCCGTGGGACGGAGAAGTGGACAGATATCTTAAATATCCGTATTCAAAGCCTGCTATCCTTGTTGGAGTTGGCAATGGGCGTTCGGCATTAAGAACATTCATTGTTTTGAACACACTGACTCAATATAAGATTAGTATCATTTATTCGGGAGAACAGGAGCTTTATGATATAGGATATGCATCTCATGTAACTGTACGTGAAGAATTTGAGTTAAATACATTGATACAAAATGCCAGTCTTGTAATAGGGCATAAATATGTGGCTCTGCAAGGAGCTTTGTATAAAAAGCCTGTTATCATTATTGGTGATTATGGATCAGGTGGTTTGTTGACTTCTGCCAATGTAGTGGAACAATATCATAACCACTTCTTGGGCAATGTAGGTGGAGAATTGGATGAATACTTTTCTCTGGACCAATTGCAAAAGGAAATAACAGCAGCTTCTAAACTTTCTGTACGTGAGTTGGAGGCTATTTCAGAGAAATTGAAGAAAGAAATGTCAGAGAATAATAGAAAAGTATGGAACATTGTTTCATCTTATTCGATAATACGAAATTCCTAAATCTTACATGTTTTCTAAATTGTAGTAATTAGATTTGATTTGTATAGATTAATACACGATTGGTTGGGGTGTGGGGTGCGTGAGTATCTCACACTTGTTTTATATATAAAAAGAGTCTGAATCTATTATATATATCTGTAATACAATGCATTAAAAAGTACGTACTTTATGCGTATAAAGTATGCATTTTAATGGTGTATTAAATAGGTAATTAACACATACTTAAATACGTACTTTTGTAATATAAAGAATCTATCCCCGATATATTGAAAAAATGATATATCTGTTTTCGCCTAATTTGTATGTTTTTGATGTTTGGTATAATTACATACCTATTGGGCGAGGATAGATATATATGTATTCATTGTCTTCTCCTATCTTTGCGTCAACAGTTATTTACTTATGAAAGACGCAATGATTAAAATACTACCTGTCTTTATCACGATATTTTCTTTTCTCTTCAGTTCGTGTAAAGAAACAAACCAACGTTTGGAATATGCTTTGGATTTTGCAGGGAGCAATCGCGTAGAGCTGGAAAAAGTTTTGGATTATTATAAAGGTGATTCTCTTAAGTTAAAGGCTAGTTACTTCTTAATAGAAAATATGCCACGCTATTTTAGTTATACAGGGCATGTACTGGATAGTATAAAAGCAATAAAGGCCAGTGTTGATGAAAACGGAAAATTACCGGATGATAAGGTAAACCCTCTGAAAGGCTTTGATTATAGCCACCTTCCTAAGATTTACGATGCACATGTTATTACTGCCGATTATCTGATAGAAAATATAGATTTAGCTTTTGAAGAGTGGGAAAAACGCCCTTGGAACAAATATGTTTCGTTTGATGAATTTTGTGAGTTGATTCTTCCCTATCGAATAGACAATGAGCCATTAGAGAACTGGCGGCGTACTTATCGTGAAAAGTTTTCTTTTTTGCTCGATTCGGTATACACAGGTTCTGATGTTATAAAAGCCTCCAATGTGATCGGACAACACCTGAGAGACGAAAAATTCATATTCAATCGTAATTTGAATCTTCCTCACTTGGGAGCACAATTTTTATTGAAACATCGGGTAGGTAAGTGCATAGACTCCTGTGATTTTCTGGTATATGTATTACGTTCCTTAGGGATTCCTGTTGCAGTAGATGAACTTCCTTTTTCACCGGATCATCTGGCAAGCCATACTTGGAATGTTGTTTTGGATACTACCCATCTCTATGTCCCGTTTTGGTTTACAGAGAAAGATGCTGTCAGAGGTGATCGGTATGATGATGGTAGGAAAAGGGGAAAAGTACTTCGAGCCTGTTTTGGTATGCAGCCCGAACCCTATGAAGGAATGATACATAATCCTAAGGTACCTTCTTATTTTAAAGATCTTTTTAGATTGGATGTCAGTAAGGAGTACTTCCAGACTCAGTATGAAGTTCCTTCGGAAGACGAATCGGAAGAATATATGTATCTTGGTATTTTCAGTCCCCGCAGATGGGTTGCTGTAGATATGGCAAAAGTAGTCGACGGTAAAGCTGTATTCCATAACATAGAATCTGATATCGCCTACCAACCTCTTTATTTTGATGGGAAGAGATATCGGCAGACCGGACATCCTTTCACTTTGAAAGGGGATTCGTCAATCACCTTTGTTCCGGATAAGAATCAAAGTGAACGTATCATAGTGACACGTAAATGTCCTCTCTATCCTCGTATAGCCAATCATATGACGAAAGTGGTAGGGGCCAAAATTTACAGTTCTTTATCTAAGGATTTTCAACACAAACTACTATTATATCACATCGTCGATACACCGAAAGTGAATATAAACACGGTGCACTTCGATATTCCAAGAAAGTGCCGTTATATTCGTTACGTTGCTCCCGACGATCTCTTTGTCGAGATTGCCGATCTCAACTTTTATTACAAAGATCAGCCTCTCAAAGCCATTGACATTTATGAAAGTGATTATGAGGGTCAGCCTCCTGCTGATGAATTACCGTTGTGCATGGATCATGACCCTCTGACACTATTTCTCTCGCGAAAAAAGGGAAGCTATATTACGATGGACTTCGGTAAAGAAGTACTTATAGACCGCATGGTATATATCCCCCGTAATGATGATAATTTTATCCGGATAGGAGATGGCTATGAATTACGCTATCAAGCTGGAAATGAAGGGTGGATTTATGTTGACAAACAAAAGGCTGTGAAAGACACTCTTATTTTTGATAAAGTACCCAAAGGGGCTTTGTTTCATCTTAGGGATTTGACTCGGGGAAAAGAAGAGAAGGTGTTTTATATAGAGAATGGGAAGCAGGTGTTTCCTTAAAAAGAAAGAATTTTATAATTGATTTCTATTGACAATATGGCATTAAAGAAAATTATATTATCTCTTATTGTTACTGTTGCTTTCTGCATAGTTGCTTGTAGTACTTTCATTCGTTTTGAAATGGATGATAACTATTTTCAGCTTTTACCTATGTCTATAGGTGTTGTAGTCGTTGCTATTGTAGCTGTCTTTTCATGTTTTCTAAGAAAGGGCAACCAAGGTTTTCGTTTCATTTTTCCTGATTTTCTTTTTGTCGTTATAGTAGCATATTATGCTGCCCGTTACGATTACGAACTTCAATTGGCTAATTGGAAAATTATATATGCTGCATTGTTATTGTTGTTATGGTTTGCAGCGCGTATCATACTATCTAATCTTTCCATTTCCAAAAGTATTCTGTTAGGTGGTTTCATTTGCATAGGTTGTATTCTTGCTGTCTGGGGTTTATTACAATTATATGGAGTTGTGAAATCGAATAATTATTTATTTCCCATTACTGGTCCATTTTATAACCCAGGACCTTATTCTGGATATCTCGCCATAACTTTTCCTATAAGCCTCAATCGTTTATTGGGGACTAACGGAAAGGCACGCTGCGTATGGTTTATAGCTTTTTCATTGATGCTGTGTATATTGCCTGCTGGAATGAGCCGTTCAGCTTGGTTAGCTTTATTGGCTGGTTGTATCTGGTTATTGGCTATACGTTATGAATGGTTTCATCAGTTAAAAGTCTATGTAAAAGTTCGTCCTCGCATGGCTATTTTGCGCTTGGCTTTACTGTTATGCATCCTTTTTTCAATATTATTTTCTCTTTTTAGACTAAAATCCGATTCGGCTAATGGGAGATTGTTTATTTGGAAAAATACATGTGACGCGGTATTTTCTCATCCATTATTAGGATATGGAGCAGGTAGTTTCCCTTACGTATATGGAGAGATACAGTCGGAACACTTTGCATCGGGCAATTATACTGAGTTAGAAGAGAAGGTTGCCGGCTCTCCGGAATATGCTTTTAATGAATATTTGCAAATATGTATAGAAGGAGGGTTCATTTTATTGTTTTTATTTCTGGTATTAGTAATATGGGGTATTTGTAGAGGAGTCCGTAATAAAGAATATGCAGCATGTTCCGGACTGATTTCGTTACTTGTTTTTTCTCTGTCTTCATATCCGTTTCAAGTACTACCTTTTCTTATAATCGGAGTGTTATTATTGGCTATTTGTGTTTCCAGAACAAATAGTATCTTATTTTCCAAACGGCAAAGTTTAAAGGCTCTTCTTCTGCTAGCTATGATTTTATTAGGAATAGCATTAATGAGTATATCTCTTTATAAAATTCCGGAAATGGCTAAACGGTGGGAGGTCATTTGTTCTTTTTACGAACGTGGTTCGTTCAAAGAAGCCTTGTTGGAGTGTGAGAAATTATATAAATATCAGAAACATAATTCTGTTTTTTTGATAAAATATGCCCAATGTTTAATGAAGCAAGAAAAGTATGATGCCGCGTGTGAGATATTAGAACGGGCAAAATTGATTTCTTGTCATCCTGTAATCTGGAACTTACAAGGACAATATTATCAATTAGCGGGCAATTATGCTATGGCAGAAAAATGTTTTGAGGAAGCTGTTGATTTGTTACCGGGGCGTATTTATCCTTATTTTTTATTGGCTAAATTATATGCGGAACCATCCTTTTTTCATGAAGATAAAATGAAAAAAATGGCAAAGATTGTGCTATCAAAGACACCTAAAGTGCCATCAGTGGCAATTGATGAGATGCGTTTGGAGGTAAGGAAATTATTAACAAAACTACCGCGCTCTGATATGTAAGTAAAAAAAAGAATATTTTCTATCAGAGGATAAAATGTTTTGTTTTGAGATAGTTAACTTGATTGAGAAGTGAACGTTATATTTGGGATGAAGTGTTATATCACGTTCACTGTATAAATTAAAGATGGAAGGAGGGTGTTTTCAATGTAAATAAATGTTTTGAATAAAAAGTGACTATATACTATTGGAAAATAGAAATTATGGTTCGATCGATTTTTAATACGTGTTTAAATATTAATTGTAAAATTAGAATGATATGAAAAAGAAAATTTTAGTTGGTATTACTTTGACATTTGTTGTTGCAGTAGCTGGATGGAATATAAATTGGAGTTTGAAGCATGATAATACTCTGAGTGTTGCACTGCGTAATTTGGTGGCAATTGCAGGAGATGAACATAATCAGGGAACAGGTGAGAATGTTGATCAGATTGGTTCTTTATATACTAAGAATTATATGAATGATTCTAAAGACTGCGTTATTAAGGAAGAGTATGAGTGCCGGATAGGATTTACTGTACCCCTATCGGTGCCTTGGATTGGTGGAACGGAATGTTATATGAATTATATAGATGAGGTAGAGTATCCAGGTAAGGAGAATCCATGTGAATTCACTGGAAATCCATTACATGCCTGCGATTATTATCGTTGCAGAAAAAATGAATAGAAGAAGTTAAATTATACTCAAAAAAGAATTAATTTGTACTGCTTATATGGTTAGTAACACAAATTAATTCTTTTGAGTTAAATTGTTTTTAATATAATGAAACTGATTATTTTTTATAATAAATTGAGATGAGAAAAATATTATATATCCTTGTGTGTGCTATGTTCTCTTTCTCTTCGTGTAAGAGAAATGTGAATATTCGTGAGATTGCAGTAAGCGATTCTTTATTCCAGGTAATTGTAATAGATCCGGATGACATCAATCGAAAGGAACCGTTTAAAATATCTACAATTGTGGAGAAAATTGAATATGTGCCTTTGCAAACAGCAGACACTGTTTTGATGGGGAAAATGAATAAATTGATAGTGTGGAATGATCAATTTTATATTTGGGATCAATTGACTGAAGCTATTTTTTGTTTTAACTCAAAAGGGCAGTTTCTTCATAAGATCCATAAGCAAGGGAAAGGTCCCGATGAGTATCCTCGTATTTATGATTTTACAATGGATATGACAACAGGGGATATCTACATTTATTCAGATATGTCTAAAACAATATATGCTTATACAGAAAAAGGGGAATTTATTAGGAAAATGGAGTCGCCATTCATTCTTTCTTCTTTTGGGATACAAGGTAATTATACTTATTATTATCTTGGTCGTACTCCTAATGCTGATTTTTATAGTGAAACATTTCCAGAACAATGTCGATATGTAGTAATGGAGAACGATGAATTTAAACATGAACAATTGAAATATATATTTGATGATAAATATCTTCAAATTCCGTCATCAAGAAATGTCTTTTCGTTTTATAAAGATACTATGTTGTTAGTTGAATATTTGAAACCTGAAATATATTCTATTGATAGTATAGGACGTTTAAGATCTAAATATCGAATAGAATTTCTGACAAATACCTACTCTCCATCTTTCAATGAGGAGATTGATTTGGAACGAATGGAATCTGAAAAGAAGAATGGAAATTTGACAACCTTGTTTAATGCTTTTTTTGAGACGGACGATTATCTGTTTTTTAATTATGCCAGAGGAATTATTGGATCTGCATATGTTAATAAAAAGGATCGTACGATTCATAATATGGGCTATTTTTTGATGGATGATTTTAATCAAAATTCACTACCGTCGGTCATTGATTTTGTAGACGAAAATTATATGTATAAATCTGTAGAACCGGCTTTTTTGATAAGAAGACAGTTGAAAGGTAACTTTTCTCCGTATTTGGATGGAATGGTAGAAAATATGCGAGAGTTTGATAATCCGGTTATAATAAAAATAAAATTAAAATGAACCTTGGAATTTTTAAACATATCTCTGTATGCTTTATTATCGTTTTGGTCATTAGTTGTAAAACTGATAATACGAATAAAGTAGAACCTGACTATGGAAAATTTACTATTATGAATATTTTTCAGTCAGAAGGTTTCTCTTTTCCATTTTATTATCCATTGACAGATATAAATGGGACAAAATGCAGGTTGGATAGTATTTTGAAAAAATCAAAGCTAATTTTTCGATTTAGTGAATTAAATTGTGAATTATGTATTAGGTCTGAAATTGATTTAATGAATAAATTGAACCTTTCCAATCATGTAATAGGGTTTGCGAGTTATAGCAATATTCGTATGCTTAAGCTTGCTCAGAAGAAATATAATATCCAATTTCCTATCTATTTTCTTTCATTAGGATCTAATGGAGCATTGCCGGAAGATAAAGAAAGCCTTGGACGCCCTTATTTGTTTTTGATGAATACAGACTTTCACGCTAAATATCTGTTTTTTCCTTCCATAAAACATCCGATAGTCTCTGAGGAATATTATAAAGAGATATTTTATTTACTAGACCATACTCATATCAATGGAGATTTCTTTGATGAGAAAATGATTGATTTGGGAACGATCAGCAAAGGAAAAACCTATAAAGCTAAGTTCAAGTATACAAATAAAACTCCCGATCTTCTGATAATTGAGAATATTAATACTTCTTGTGGATGTACGGTTCCTCGATGGGATAAGAAGCCCTTGAAAGAAGGAGAATCATCTGAATTAGTAATATCATTTACTCCTGAAACTTTAGGATATAACTCAAAGTTTATAATGGTCTCTTTTAACAAATATAAGCATCCTGTTCGATTGATAATTAAAGCGAATGTGGAATAATAACAGTAGATAGCAAAAATTAATTCAACCAATAATAAATAAGTTGATGAATAGAATCTGTAGAAAAGCAGGATATATATTGCTGTGGGGATTTATACTGTTCCAGTTCTATTTATTTATTAGAATATATTGGTTGGTCTCTTGTGTTATTCCGACATATTCTATGTCTCCTACCTTATATCGGGGAGATTATATTTGTGTCTCATTACAAATACCTGGTCGTAGGATGTTTGTGACAGATTCTCTATATGAAAATCGTCTTATTGTTCATCGAAAAAAAGGAATACGTTCTATAAAAACGAATGATATCGTTGTGTTTAACTTCCCATATTCGGAAAGTAAAAGGCATATGAAACTTAGTATGAAAACTTTCTATTGCAAACGATGTGTCGCAATACCTGGAACTACATATTGTTGGCAGTGGAACAATAGAGAACACAGTATATATCTTCCCCAAAAAGGAGATGTCATGGCGATTGATTCTATTAATTATAAACAGTATCATAAATGTATAGAGTATGAAACAGGACAAAATTTAAAATTAGAGTGTGGGAGTGTATATTTGAATGATTCAATAGTAAATGAATATCGTTTTCTACACGATTATTACTTTATGCAAGGAGATCATACCTCTGATTCATATGATTCTCGTTTTTGGGGATTATTGCCTGATGATTTTATTCTGGGAGTTGGACAATTCATTTGGTTCTCGAAAGATGTAAAAACTAATAAGATACGTTGGGGTAGGATTTTCAAGAAATTGTAATTGGAGAGAAAAATACAATTGATTTTGTAAAATAAAGTAAGAAGATAATATGGCACTATGTTGTATGTACCCATTCTTGCCCAATGTGTATTTTTCAATCATATAGCACATACAGATACGTATTTGGCAAGGATCAGTATATACATATTCATTACCTTCTGCTATTTTTGTAGTAGTGTGATTTCTCAATTAATAAAGAAGGATACGAGAAACCAACTAAGTACGAATAAAGCTCTATTGTTATATTAATAAAAGAATCGTTTACTTATGAGATGGGATATAGGAAAAATTTGGATTATCTGTTGTTTCGTTTTGGCAGCATGTCATGGCTCTAAACAGCAAAACATAGAGGTACTAAGATGTTCCAATTGTTCTGGTGAGGCATTAGAAACTCCTCCTTCTTATAAAGTGACGGATATAATCAAGTTAGAAACAAATATAGAGAGTTTCATTACAAATATTAAGCAAATGGAAATGAATGACTCACTTATATTTATTTTAAATGGATCTGAAAACCTATATGTTTTTGACCGTAATGGTAATTTTAAAAATCAAATAGGAAAAAAGGGGGAAGCTCCAAATGAATATTTGGTGCTTAATACTTTCTATATCAATGCAGTTGAGCAAATGGTAGTTCTAATAGATAGCTACAAGAATGTATTACTCAATTATTCTTTTGATGGTAAGTATATTTCAACTATCTCTATGTCTTCGAATGCTTTGTTGAATTGTAATAATGCATTGTTGATGGATGATAATACGTTGATGTTATTCAATATGATGGGGATAAAAGAGAGTATAGCATATTCATTAATAGAAAGAGCTTATTGGAAAATATTTTCCATACGCACCTATCAAGACAAATAATTATATTTATAGCTTTTCAAGACACCCTATTACTGCAACAGAAAATGGGGCTAATATCATTTTGCCATTGTGTGATACCATCTATAATTATTCTGCATCTTCGCGCACTTTTGAGCCTAAGTATATTGTAGAAACACCTCGGAAAATGGCTTCTAAGTAAGCATCCGATAAAGTACCCGTTTTCTCTGTAAGCATCCGATAAAGTACACTA
>DXWV01000090.1 GCA_019416685.1 Bacteroides sp. | reverse complement strand
TACCAGGAAAGGAGATACAGCCATTTTTTATAGTGTACTTTATCGGATGCTTACATAAAATAGACATGTCGTGAATCATTCAGCAGACTCCTTTTTACTTTGAAGGCTTAGAATAAACCTCCATCTTTGCAATGTTGATCAACAAAAGAGTGAATGAAAAAAACGATTGGTAACATTAAAAAAAGGAGGTAATTATGCCTTTATTTTATAAGGGAATACAAACCAGTAAAGCCAACAAAGCCGGAGTGAAAACATGGCATCCGTCTTTGGTGAAGATGAAGAAAAGGATTAATACACAAACCTTGGCAGAGGAGATTGCCGAAAAGGCTTCACTGACACCGGGTGATGTGCAGAATGTGGTACGGAACTTGCTTTCGGTAATGCGTAGATATCTGTTGGACTGCTATACAGTGCGTCTTGAGGGGCTGGGAACTTTTACAATGAAGGTCCGTTCGCAAGGTAAAGGGGTAGAAACAGAAGATAAGGTGAATCCTAATCAAATTACATCGGTACAGTGTCAGTTTACTCCTGAATATTTCCGTCCGATAGCAGTGGGTACTACCCGTGCACTGACTCAGGGATTGTCATTTGCACATGCCGACTTGATGAAGAAGGGTATTGATAACAATGGCGGAGGAAATGAAGGAGAAGGTGAGGATCCATCGGTTTAGTTGAGAGTTGAAAATCGAGAGTTGAAAGTTGGCTGCGCGGTATTTGAAGCTTTTATGTATTATTGATAATTTAGAAAGAGATTTATGAAAAAACGGTTTGGAGTACGATTCTGAAAGTGATTATTGCAGTAGCCAGTGCCATTGCAGGAGTAATTGGTGGTCAGGCAATGACGTTCTGAAATAAAAGACGATAATTGAACAAAGAAAGCTCCCGGTGGTTCTACAAAAGAGAACTTGCCGGGAGTTTTTGTATTTACATGCTATCAATTACTCTTGGAAGGCACATCGGTTCAACGCTGGAAGAGATTATTAAATTTGAAATAAAATCCGTATCTTTGCTTAAAAATGAAGATAAGCTGCACCTTGGCATAAAAAATGAACTTGTTGATTTTATTCTGCCCTCGGTTTGCATTATCTTTGTGCTGATAAACAAATTATCATTATGAAAAATCGAATAACACAAGACGATTACATCAAAGCGAATCGTAAAGCCAGCCGTGAGGCTGAAATTGAGAAGTATGGTCACCCCATTTGTTATAAACGGGTACACCAATCAAAAAAAGTATATAACCGCAAAAAGATGAAGGCAGGCGATAAGGCTCTGCCTTTTTTTATACAATCTGCGTAAGTTTTCCGGTGAGTGAATCAATAATGAAACCATGAACACGAACATCAGAAGGTATCAGAGGATGGCGTACAATAGAATCAACAGTTTCACATACAGACTTCTCCGTATCATCAAAACCACCCAACCAGGAATGAAAATCAACACCGCAAAAGTGAATCATATCGATCAGATCCTCACGAATACCCCGGGCTTTCATGCGTTCAAGAATCTCCTCACTATCCATGTGATGAGCTCCACAATCGGAATGAGCTATAACCATAATTTCCTCTACGCCAAGTTCATAAATGGCAACCAGTAAACTACGTATAACACTCCCGAAAGGATGGGAAATAACAGCCCCGGCATTCTTTATTATTTTTGCATCACCATTTTTCAGACCAAGAGCGGCAGGAAGTAATTCTGTCAAACGGGTGTCCATGCAAGAGAGAATAGCAAGTTTCTTATCGGGGTATTTATTAGTTATATATTTTTCATATCCCTTATTCTCTACAAACTGTTTGTTAAAAGCAATAATTTCTTCTACCATAATTTTAGCGAATTTCTAAATGTTATGACAAATGTAATAAACATCTGCATTATGTTACAACAAAACAATCGTCTTTCTTGTTGAAAAGATAAATAAAAAGATGTAAATTTGCCACAAGATGCCCTTAAAACTTACTACATATTACCGCGGGAGTGAAATTCCCGAGTTACCGGGAAAAAATACATTTCACTCCAAGGAGTTGTTTCTGATATATGAAGCAACACCAGGATATGCGCCGGTGTTTATCGTGGCAACTGATAACGGGAAACCAATAGCCAGGCTACTTGCAGGGATACGTACTAACAAAAGGCTCTTTCCTCCCTCTATCGTTCGTCGTTGTGAAGTCTATGGCACAGGAGAATATCTGTTGGAAGATACCACCAACAAAGAAGCTATATTCGGAGAAATGCTGGAACATCTCACCACGGAAGTACTCCGGGATTCTTTTATGATAGAATTTCGCAACCTGGATAATGCACTATTCGGATACAAACATTTCAGGGCAAACGGATACTTCCCCATCAACTGGCTGCGGGTACGCAATTCATTGCATAGCCAAAAAACAGTAGAAGAGCGGTTCAGCCCTTCACGAATCCGGCAAATAAAGAAAGGACTCAGAAACGGAGCCAAAGTGGAAGAAGCACACTCGGTAGAAGAAATACAGGAATTCTCACACATGTTGTATAAAATATACTCATCGCATATACGTAAGCATTTTCCTCACATCGAATTCTTTCGCCACATGGAAGAAAGATTGATGCATAGCGATCAGGGAAAGATTTTCATTGTGCGATATAAAGAGAAAATCATTGGTGGGGCTGCTTGTATCTATTCGGGAGACAGTGCTTACTTGTGGTTCTCGGGAGGAATGCGAAAAACATATGCATTGCAATACCCTGGTATTTTGGCGGTATGGATGGTACTAAAAGACGCATACGAACGTGGATACCGGCATTTGGAGTTCATGGACGTAGGGCTTCCTTTCAAAAAGCACGGGTATCGTGATTTCGTTCTTCGCTTCGGCGGAAAGCAGAGTAGCACGCGCCGTTGGTTCCGTTTCCGATGGGCGTGGCTGAATAATTTATTTACCAAGATATACGTTTAGAGTGATTTTTCCGTTATTATCTCATTAGGCAACGATAGCGGATATGAATAAGCGTCTCTCAAATCTATTTTTATTTTTACTATTCACTTTCCCCGTTCTGGCTCAACAGGTCAAGATAGGAGGTGTCATTACTGATGAAAACGGAGAACCCGTAGAACTGGCTACCGTACGTATAGAGGGAACAGCTATTGGTACTGTCAGTAACCTGAAAGGGAAATATTCACTTAAATTCACGTCAAAAGATACAGTAACGGTGATATATTCAATGATAGGATATAACACCCGGAAACGTGTATTGGTAAACCCACAGGGAAATATCAGTATCAATATGACCCTGCCTGCTCTGGGATACGAACTGGGAGAGGTAACCATTACAGAAAGCCGCCGGCAAACCAGCACTGTACAGCAGATAGATATGAAAGCCAATAAACTGATGCCGGATGCATCAGGAGGAAATATCGAGTCGATCATTGCAACACAAGCCGGAGTAAGTTCAAACAATGAGCTGAGTTCTCAATATAATGTACGTGGAGGAAGCTTTGACGAGAACATGGTTTATGTGAACGGAGTAGAAGTTTACCGCCCGTTGCTGGTACGTTCCGGACAACAGGAAGGGTTAAGCTTTATCAATCCGGATATGGTGGAGAGTGTAGGTTTTTCATCGGGTGGATACGAAGCACGATACGGAGACAAAATGTCATCTGTACTGGATATCACCTATAAAAAGCCAGAGCGTTTTGAAGCAACAGGAGCATTCAGTTTACTGGGAGTTTCGGCTTATGCAGGTTTTGGCAATAAGAAATTTTCATGGACCAACAGTATCCGGTACAAAAGTAACCGTTACTTACTGGGAACACTGGATACAAAAGGAGAGTATGATCCACAGTTCATAGATTATCAGACATTTATAAGTTGGAGACCAAGTAAAAGATGGGAAGTAGGATTTATCGGAAATATATCTGAAAACAAGTACATCTTTCAACCTGAGGACCGTACTACACGATTCGGAACATTAGAATCTGCACGCGAATTCAAAGTATACTTTGACGGACAAGAACGAGACCTTTTCCGTACTTTTTTTGGTGCCGCCAATGTTACGTATAACTTTGACGAGAATAACAACCTGACCTTCCAGGCTTCTGCTTTCCAAACAAAAGAGCAGGAAACTTATGACATCAGCGGACAATACTGGCTCAACGAACTCGACTCGTCAGGAGAAGATACTGATGCCGAAACAGGTGAAACAATAGGTGTAGGTACATATATGGAGCACGCCCGTAACTATCTTAATGCCAATGTACAAAGCTACGCCTTCACCGGACGCCACCGTATCAAACATCACGCCATCCAATGGGGATTGGAATTAAAGACTGAACGTATCAAAGATAAACTACGTGAGTGGGAAATGCGTGACTCTGCCGGATACTCATTGCCACAGGTTCCGGACGGACCGGAGTTAATCTACAGTCTCTCCTCCAAAAATGATATCAATAGTAGCCGTTTCTCTCTTTATGCACAAGATAGCTATAAATTTCAGACAGGAGCAGGGCTATTCACTCTTACAGCAGGAATCCGTGGAAGTTATTGGAACTGGAACAAAGAATTTATCGTAAGCCCAAGAGCCTCACTTGCACTTATCCCGAAATTTAATGAAAAATTTACAATCCGGGTAGCAGCAGGTGTATATTATCAAGCTCCTTTTTATAAAGAATTCCGTGATACGACTATGGTAAACGGAATGGCAACCGTCACACTCAACAAGGATATCAAATCACAGCGTTCCATACATTTTGTTGCCGGAACTGATTATAGCTTCCGGGCTGTAGGACGTCCGTTCAAATTTACGGCAGAGGTATACTATAAAGCGCTTAGCAATCTTATTCCTTATAATGTTGATAACGTCCGCGTCAGTTACTACGGACGTAATATGGCAAACGGTTATGCAACAGGGCTCGATATGAAACTGTTTGGAGAATTTGTACCCGGAACTGATTCCTGGCTCACATTCTCAATAATGAAAACTGAAGAAAAGATAAACGGCAAATGGCTCCCCCGCCCTACCGACCAGCGATATAATCTCTCGCTCTACTTCACTGATTACTTTCCGGGAAGTACAAAATGGAAAATGAATCTCAAAGGTACTCTTGCCGGAGGACTTCCCTTCGGACCTCCCCACAGCGGACGTGAAGAAGCCGTATTCCGTACGCCTTCCTACCGCCGTGTAGACATTGGTATGTCTCGTGTTTTGATAGACAATACAGACAAGCACAAAACCGGATTCGGACGCAATATTCGTAGTATGTGGCTAGGATTGGACGTTTTCAATTTGCTCAATATCAGCAACGTTAACTCCTATTATTGGGTGACTGATGTGCACAATAACCAGTTTGCAGTGCCCAATTACCTTACATCTCGTCAAATCAACGTCAGACTACTGATTGACTTTTGAAATTAAATGCTGAAATATTTCTTTATTAACGAAGAATTGATTTTCTTTGTGCTGGTTTAAAAGGAACCAAAAACTAATTTAAAGCCAATATAAAGAACACAGTTATGAAGATTTCACACATTGAACACTTGGGTATTGCTGTAAAAAGCATCGAAGAAGCCCTACCGTACTACGAGAATGTATTAGGTCTGAAATGCTACAATATCGAAACAGTAGAAGACCAGAAAGTGAGAACAGCTTTCCTGAAAGTAGGCGAAACAAAAATCGAACTGTTAGAACCAACCTGCCCTGAAAGTACCATTGCTAAATTTATTGAAAATAAGGGTGCTGGCGTTCACCACGTGGCATTTGCAGTTGAAGACGGTGTAGCTAATGCACTGGCAGAAGCTGAAAGTAAAGAAATTCGTCTCATTGATAAAGCTCCCCGTAAAGGTGCCGAAGGACTCAATATCGCTTTCCTTCATCCGAAATCAACCCTGGGCGTATTAACAGAACTTTGTGAACACTAAAATCATTGACAATTAGACGATCTGCGATTGAAATTACTTCAGTAATGTAATAAAAGAAACTTCAATCGTAAATTGTAAATCGTCTAATCGTAAATTCTATAAATCCTTTAAAACAAGAAAGACTCATGAGTAACCAGCTTGAAAAAGTAAAAGAGCTTATTGAACTTCGTGCTCAGGCTCGTTTAGGTGGTGGCGAAAAGGCTATTGAAAAACAACACGCAAAAGGCAAATATACTGCCCGCGAGCGTATTGCACAACTGCTGGATGAAGGCAGTTTCGAAGAATTGGATATGTTTGTACAACACAGATGTACTAACTTTGGGCAAGAAAAAAAGCACTTCTTAGGTGATGGTGTTGTGACCGGTTACGGAACAATTGAAGGAAGATTAGTATATGTTTTCGCACAGGACTTCACTGTATTCGGTGGTTCACTGTCGGAAACCATGGCACAAAAAATATGTAAAGTAATGGATATGGCCATGAAAATGGGTGCCCCTGTTATCGGTATCAACGACTCGGGAGGTGCACGTATTCAGGAAGGTATCAATGCACTTGCCGGTTATGCTGAAATTTTCCAGCGTAATATTATGGCATCGGGAGTAATCCCACAGATATCCGGAATCTTTGGTCCTTGTGCCGGTGGTGCTGTTTACTCTCCTGCGCTGACTGACTTTACACTGATGACTGAGGGAACTTCTTACATGTTCCTTACCGGTCCGAAAGTTGTAAAAACTGTAACAGGTGAAGACGTATCACAGGAAGACCTCGGTGGTGCAAGTGTTCATGCAACGAAATCGGGTGTAACTCACTTTACTGCTGAAACGGGTGAAGAGGGGCTGTCAATTATCCGCCATCTTCTTAGTTTTATCCCGCAGAACAACCTTGAAGAAGCCCCGTTAATGGATTGTACAGATCCTATCGATCGCATGGATGATCTTTTGAATGAGATTATTCCTGACAGTCCGAACAAACCATACGACATGTATGAGGTAATTGGTGCTATCATCGATAATGGTGAATTCCTCGAAGTACAAAAAGATTATGCTAAGAATATTATTATCGGTTTTGCCCGTATGAACGGACAATCCGTAGGTGTAGTTGCCAACCAGCCTAAATATCTGGCAGGTGTACTCGATAGTAATGCATCTCGTAAAGGTGCCCGCTTCGTTCGTTTCTGCGATGCATTCAACATTCCTTTGGTAACCTTGGTAGATGTTCCGGGATTCCTTCCGGGAACAGGACAAGAATACAATGGCGTTATTCTGCATGGTGCGAAGTTGCTTTACGCTTATGGTGAGGCTACTGTGCCCAAAGTAACTGTAACATTACGTAAGTCATATGGTGGTTCACACATCGTAATGAGTTGTAAACAACTCCGTGGCGACATGAACTATGCATGGCCAACAGCTGAAATTGCTGTAATGGGTGGTGCAGGTGCTGTGGAAGTATTGTATGCAAAAGAAGCCAAAGAGCAGGAAAACCCGGCTCAGTTCCTGGCAGACAAAGAGGCAGAATACACCAAGCTGTTTGCTAACCCGTACAATGCGGCTAAATATGGTTACATTGATGATGTTATCGAACCGAGAAACACTCGCTTCCGCATCATCCGTGCATTGCAACAGTTGCAGACTAAGAAACTAACAAACCCTGCCAAGAAGCATGGTAATATTCCATTGTAACAAATAAAACGTTGATTGTTATGAACAAAAAAAGAATTGGGATATTTATCGCGTTAGTAGCAGTAGTTTGCTTAGGGTTGAACGCACAAAGGGCTACAAGTCTTAAAATCAATGAAGTTCTGGTAACCAATGAACAGAATTATCAGGATGATTATGGCTTGCATAATGCATGGATAGAAATATTCAACACCTCTTTTGCTACGGTCAATATCGAAGGCTGTTATCTGACGAACGATAAAAATAATCCGACCAAATATCCTATTCCTAAAGGAGATGTACTGACACAGATTAAACCTCGTCAACACGCTCTGTTTTGGGCAGACGGAATGCCAAATCGTGGTACGTTCCATGTAAACTTTACGCTTGACCCCAATAAGGAAAATTACATTGCTTTGTATGACTCAAACGGCAAAACATTAATTGACGAAGTTACTATTCCTGCCGGAATGCTTGCCGATCAGTCCTATGCCCGCCAGGAGGACGGAAGTGCAAATTGGGTTATTAAAGGAGGAGGAGAACACAGTTATGTAACTCCGAGTACTAATAATATGACTCAGGATAAGAATGAAAAAATAGAAAACTTCAAGAAACACGATGAAGATGGCTTTGGTATGGCTATCATTGCAATGTCGGTTGTGTTTATTGGTTTGATATTATTGTATGTTTCCTTCAAAATAGTAGGTAATATTGCAGTTAAATTAGGTAAGAAAAATGCAATGAAAGCAACTGGAATCACTGATAAGGTGGAAGCAAAAGAAAAGAATCTGGGTAGTCATTCCGGAGAAGAAGCTGCCGCTATCGCTATGGCTCTGCATGAATTCATGAATGATGCACATGATGTTGAAGACATGATTCTGACTATCAACAAAGTGAAACGTACCTACTCACCATGGAGTTCTAAGATATACACTTTGCGTCAGACTCCGAAAAGATAATTACTAATCCTAATAAATTGAAGCAATGAAACAATATAAATATAAAATCAACGGAAACCTTTACAACGTCACAGTAAATGATCCGGAGGAAAATATCGTAAACGTTGAAGTTAACGGGACTCCTTATAAAGTGGAACTTGACAAACCGGTAAAACCAGTCATCGCACCGAAACCGGTAACCCGTCCCGCTGCTGCTCCAAAAACTGATAGTGGTGCACCGGTGGTGCAACGTCCTGCAAACACAGGATCGGGTAAGAAAGACGGTGTGAAATCTCCGCTACCGGGTGTTATCCTCGATATTAAAATAAAAGAGGGCGACACTGTGAAGAAAGGCCAAACTATAATTATCCTTGAGGCCATGAAGATGGAAAACAACATCAATGCACACAGAGACGGAAAGGTTGCAGAAATCAAAGTTAAACAAGGAGACTCCGTACTGGAAGGTACAGATCTCGTAATCATTGAATAATTATGGGAGATTTCTTATCATTTTTGGGGAATAACCTTGTTGACTTCTGGGGATATACAGGTTTTGCGAATGCAACACCGGGACATCTTGTAATGCTCGTTGTCGGACTCTTTTTTATCTATCTCGCGATAGCCAAAGAGTTTGAACCGATGCTTCTCATCCCTATTGGTTTTGGTATCCTCATCGGTAATATTCCCTTCAACATGGAGGCCGGACTAAAAATAGGTATCTATGAAGAAGGTTCCGTACTGAATATACTCTATCAGGGAGTAACTTCCGGTTGGTATCCGCCACTCATATTCTTGGGTATCGGAGCCATGACGGACTTCTCGGCATTGATCTCCAATCCGAAACTGATGCTGATCGGAGCTGCTGCACAATTTGGTATCTTTGGTGCTTACATCATCGCCCTTCTAATGGGATTTGAGCCAAATCAGGCCGGTGCTATCGGTATTATCGGTGGTGCGGATGGTCCTACGGCTATCTTCCTTTCGTCTAAGTTAGCTCCGAATCTGATGGGTGCTATCGCTGTATCGGCTTATTCATACATGGCATTGGTTCCGGTAATACAACCGCCTATCATGCGTTTGTTGACTACTAAGCAAGAACGTGTTATCCGTATGAAACCGCCAAGAACCGTATCTCATACAGAAAAGGTTATTTTCCCGATTGTCGGTCTGTTGCTCACAACATTCCTTGTTCCTTCGGGGTTACCCTTGTTAGGTATGTTATTCTTCGGTAATTTATTGAAAGAAAGTGGTGTAACCCGTCGTTTGGCAAATACGGCCAGTGGACCACTGATTGATACGATCACTATCTTATTGGGATTAACGGTAGGTGCTTCTACACAGGCTTCCGAGTTCTTAACCTGGAGTTCTGTACAGATCTTTATCCTGGGTGCTATCTCATTCATTATCGCTACAACAGCGGGTGTTCTATTTGTGAAATTCTTCAATATCTTCTTGAAGAAAGATAATAAGATCAACCCATTGATTGGTAACGCAGGTGTATCTGCTGTTCCTGACTCTGCACGTATTTCACAGATTGTAGGCCTGGAATATGATCCGACCAACTACCTGCTGATGCATGCTATGGGTCCGAATGTGGCAGGTGTTATCGGTTCAGCAGTTGCTGCCGGTATCTTGTTAGGATTCCTTATGTAAGCCATCATTTAATTATCAAAATAGTAAAGGCGTTCTCTGCATGCAGGGAACGCCTTTATTACATACAGGCAACACCTAAACAGCCTCCTCCGGCACAACAATGAAAACGTTTGCATAAATATATAAGAGACAGCAGGAAAAGAAAATGACTCATTTCAGGAATTTGTCCTATATTAGCATCGGTAAAATCCATAACACACTAATATCATGAAGAAATTATTATTTTTCTTAGGTTCTTTTCTACTGTCTCTTAGTACTTATGCAGCTATGAATGTGAACAAAATCGACCCACCTTTCTGGTACGCCGGTATGAAGAATCCGGAACTCCAGCTTATGGTTTACGGTGAAGGTATTGGTGATGCCTCCGTATCCGTCAACTACCCCGGAGTATCACTCAGCAGCACCGTAAAGTTAGAAAGTAATAACTATCTGCTCGTCTACCTGCACCTGGATAAAGAGGTGAAACCCGGTAAACTGCCCCTTACTTTTACTATCGGAAAAAAGAAACTGGTAAAAGAATACGAACTGAAGGCACGCAGTAAAAAGGGATGCGAACACAAAGGTTTCGATGCATCCGACGCTCTCTACCTGCTGATGCCGGACCGTTTTGCAAATGGAAATCCGGACAATGATAATATTCCGGGTATGTCACCTTATAAGGTAGACCGTAACGATCCCAACGCTCGTCATGGTGGCGACCTGGCAGGTATCGAGCAACACCTGGACTATTTTGAAGACCTGGGTGTAACAGCCCTTTGGTTTACTCCGGTACTGGAAAACAATATGGAAGGAGGCTCCTATCATGGGTATGCTACTACTGATTATTACAAAGTTGACCCACGTTTCGGAACAAATGAGGAATATCGCCAACTCATCGCCAAATCTCACGAACGCGGTATAAAGATTGTGATGGATATGATTTTCAACCATTGCGGTGTAGAACACCCCTGGATTAAAGACATGCCATCGAAAGATTTCTTCAACAATCCCGATCATGAGAAAAACTTCGTGCAGACCTCCTTCAAACTGACTCCGCACGTTGACCCATATGCTTCTAAATATGACTTCGATCAGATGAATGACGGTTGGTTTGTGACAGTAATGCCCGACCTGAATCAGAAAAATCCGCATGTTTATAAGTATCTGGTACAAAACAGCTTCTGGTGGATTGAATATGCCAATATTGATGGTATCCGTATGGATACATATCCGTATGCAGATTACGATGCCATGAGTAACTGGATGAAGGAACTGAATGAAGAATACCCCAACTACAACACAGTAGGCGAAACATGGGTGACGGAACCGGCTTATACAGCCTGGTGGCAGAAAGACTCAAAACTATCAGCTCCTCAAAACAGTAATCTGAAAACGGTTATGGATTTCAGCTTCTTTGATAAGATCAATACAGCAAAGAATGAACAAACAGAGACTTGGTTTAAAGGCCTGGACCGCGTATATAACAGTTTTGTATACGACTTCCTCTATCCTAACCCGACTTCTGTACTGGCATTCATTGAAAATCATGATACAGACCGTTTTCTGGGTGAAGGTGATAACCTGGCTATGTTGAAACAAGCCTCTACCCTATTACTGACTACACGCCGCATCCCGCAACTGTATTATGGAACAGAAATCATGATGAACGGGGTAAAGAGTAAAAGCGATGGCTATGTACGCAAAGACTTTCCCGGCGGATGGACAGGTGATAAAGAGAATGCACTGACAGCCGAAGGACGTACTGAATTGCAAAATGACTGTTACAACTTCTACAAAACACTGCTGAACTGGCGCAAAGGTAACGATGTGATTGGTAAAGGCAGCATGACACAATTCATGGTACAAAACGGTGTATACGCTTATGCCCGCCAATATGAAGGTAAAACCGTATTTGTAATGCTAAACGGTACAGATAAAGAAACAACTCTGCCGCTGACTTTCTACAAAGAAATTCTAAAAGATAAAATACAAGGAAAAGACATCCTGACCGGAAAGATAATCAATCTGAACGGTGAACTGAAAATGGCACCGAGAGAGTCTCTGGTAATAGAGCTATAAAGTAATTGCCCGGCAAAACCAGAAACTTTCACTGAAACTTCTTAAGAAAGAAGAGGAATATAATCAAAAAAAGTTTAACATATACCTTTTTCATCGTATCTTTACAGATATAATGATAAAGTAGTTCCAGTTAAACTGCAATAGACCGGAGAGGCGATAACTCTCCGGTCTATTTTATATACACCTTTCAGAAACTGCTGACAAAGGCATATTGCAAGAAAAAGAGAATCAGAATATTAATAATAAGAAAACTTACTTCTGACAATATAGTCAAACATTTGACTATATTTCTAAAAAAAACACTACCTTTACATCCGATTCTAAAACAGCAAAACAATGGCAAATAGTGAACTGGCAAGAGAGCTTATTTTGCAAATGCTCCACACCCGAATGGCATTCCGCCAAACCATCCAACGAGTATTGAAAGCGGGTGATATTGATATGACCTTCGAAATGTTACAGGTTATGCACTGCCTCTGGAAAAATCAAGGGATCAGCCAACAAAGCCTGGCAGAACAAACCGCCAAAGACAAAGCCTGTCTGACCAACCTGATAAACAACCTCGAAAAAAAAGGTTGGGTCATACGCCGGGAAGATCCGGAAGACAAACGCAGCCGACTGGTATACCTCACCGAATCGGGCGAGAAACTGGCGCAGAGAGTCAATCCTCTCACCAAAGGCGTCTATAAAGAGATAGAGCAACATATCTCCGAAAAACAGATACAATCCTGCCTTGCCGGCATGAACAAAATAACAGAGATACTCAATAAGATATAGCCAATGTCTACATTACACAAAAAACAAACCAGACTGAAAAAGCTGAAAATCAGAAATATCATTCTTAATACTGTATGTATCTGTCTGGCAGTGACAGGTATTGTATGGACGGTAAATTACTTCTGGCGATATGCCAATTATGAAATTACAAACGATGCCATGGTAGACCAGTACATCGCCCCGCTCAACATACGTGCCAGCGGATACATCAAAGAGGTACGCTTTACTGAGCATCAGCATGTAGAAAAGGGTGACACGCTCCTCGTGCTCGACGATCGGGAATACCACATCAGGCTGAAAGACGCCGAAGCAGCCCTAATGGATGCACGCGGTTCAAAAGATGTACTTAGTTCGGGTATCGAAACATCTCATATGAATATTGCCGTACAGGAAGCCAATATAGCCGAAACCCATGCCCGGCTCTCACAACAGGAAACAGAACTTCACCGTTATGCCAGTCTTATAAAAAAGCAAGCCATCAGCCAGCAGGAATATGAACAGGCAAAAGCAAACTACGAAGCCAGCAAAGCACGCTATGAAGCACTGATGAGACAGAAAGACTCTGCCAGTTCACAATATTCGGAAACAAGCAAGAAAACTACAGGTATCGAAGCTAACATCCTCCGTAAAGAGGCAGAAGTGGAAATGGCACAACTCAACTTATCTTACACTGTAGTCACTGCACCTTATGAGGGCTATATGGGACGACGTACGCTGGAGCCCGGACAGTTCGTACAAGCCGGACAAACACTTTCATATCTCGTACGCAGCAATGACAAATGGATTACAGCAAACTATAAAGAAACTCAAATCGACCATATATTTATCGGACAAAAAGTACTCATCAAAGTCGATGCTCTGAAAGGACAGACTTTTGAAGGAAAAGTAACGGCCATCTCCGAAGCTACCGGTTCCAAGTATGCACTGGTTCCTACAGACAATTCTGCAGGTAACTTTGTCAAGGTACAACAACGTATTCCTGTCCGCATAGAGTTTACCAACGCTTCGTCACAGGAAATGAAACGTTTACGTGCCGGGATGATGGTAGAAACAGAAGCATTAAAATAATCATTCTATGATAAAGCTCAATCTCCCCCTTCGTCCCTGGGTTCCCCAATGGTTGGGCATCGTCACCATGTTTGTTGTAATGTTACCCATCATGATGCTGAACGGAGCTTATACAGGAAGTATCGTAGAGGTCAGCAATACACTGGGCATACTTAGTGAAGATATTACAATGGGGTATTATGCCACCTCAATAGGTATGGCGGTCGCCTACCCTATCGTACCGAAATTCCGTGTCATAGCTACTCCAAAAACACTCTTACTGATTGACTTGTCCCTACAAATCCTTATCAGTCTCTTTTGTGCACATGTCACCAACATGGATATCATCATTGCATGCAGCTTCTTCATTGGCTTTCTCAAAGCCTTCATCATGCTGGAATTTATCATACAAGTTCGCCCCTTTTTCAGCCCAAAGAATATACGTAGTGAGTTTTATGCCTATTTCTACCCACTTGTTTTTGCAGGTGGACAAATTTCGATAGCCATCACAGCACAACTGGCCTATTACTATCAGTGGCAGCACATGTATTACTTCGTGTCTATGCTGATGATGATTGCCATCCTATTTATACTCTGTTTTTTCCGCTATGCCCGCCGTCCCACATATATCCCTTATAAAGAAGTAGACGGAAAAAGTATTCTGATCATCTCCACTGCTTTGCTGATGACAATTTATATATTCACGTATGGCAAAACGCTCGACTGGTTCGACTCTCCCCGGATATGTATCTATTCTCTGATCATTCCCCTCCTTGCAGGACTCTTTATTTACAGGCAACGAACACAAGAAAAACCCTATATCAGCCTGAAACCTCTCAGCAAACATAAATCTGTCATCGGATACATTTTCATGGTACTGGTTATGTTCTTTTCAGCTACCAGTTCGCTTATCACCAACTACATGAACAGCATTATCCGTATAGACAGTGTACATGCCAATGCACTCAATCTATGGTTACTACCCGGTTTTATTCTGGGAGCTACCATCTGCTTCTGGTGGTTCAGATGGCAGCGTTGGCGGTTTCGTTTCCTCATTGGCGGAGGCATGTTTTGTTACGTTATGTATCTGGGCATACTTTATTTCGGTATAACCTCCTACAGCACATACGAAATGCTTTTTATTCCGATGATTCTCCGTGGACTGGGCATGATGATACTTTTTATCGCCTTTGGCGTATATGTGGTAGAAGATCTCGATCCCCAATTAATGCTCTCCAATGCTTTCTTTCTGATTACATTCCGGTCGGTACTGGCACCGGTACTCTCAGCCTCCTTTTTTAGCAATATGCTCTATCGCCTGCAAATGTATGACATGAACATTCTGGCCGAAAACATGACCCTAACCAATCCAATCGCAGCAGGCCGTTACACTCAGGCATTAAATAACGCACTGACACAGGGGCATGATTTCAGTGAAGCAAACCAGATAGCAACCAATGGGTTCTATTCTATTCTTCAACAACAAAGTCTGTTACTCGGATTGAAAACAATTTTCGGCTATGTACTGATAGCAGCACTGGCTATTGCCATTATCTGTTGCTTTATTCCATTCCATAAAACGATAAAGGTTGCAGTAGTCAAGACAGGAGATGATATGGTATAAAATGACAGAGACTGCTCCCTTATGCTAAGAGAACAGCCCCTATTTTCTCAATTTTCCATCAAAATTGGCTAACAGTAGTAACATTACAGAAGGTATTGGATAATAACATCCGCCGATTCTTTTCTTTTTTCCTCCGGAAAGAGGTATACTCACCATGCAAAGAGTGATTTCCCGGAAGATCTCTCCTGTATATTCGTGTGTGATGCGCTCTACAATGAGCCAGAAACAATCCAGCTATCATTAGGCTATCAGAAAATAGACTGTTCACATAAGATAGCATGTTCCAATTAAAATAGAATAAGTTTGTCACTCAACTACTTATTATACCCACAAATATAAACAAAATCTGAATCAAAGATACATTATAACAAGAAAAAACACAAAAAAAGCTGTACCATTTACAGGCACAGCTTTCTACATATCAAAGTGGAAAATTATTTAGCCAATTTATTGTCTGAGCCAAGTACATTAAGGATTTTGTGCTTGTACAGTTTTTCCATATTATCACGAGCCGGGCCCAAGTATTTACGTGGGTCGAACTCAGCCGGTTTTTCAGCAAATACCTGACGGACAGCAGCAGTCATAGCCAGACGACTATCAGAGTCGATATTAATTTTGCAAACTGCTGACTTAGCAGCTTTACGCAATTCTTCTTCAGGAATACCGATAGCAGCTTTCAGTGCACCACCATATTTGTTGATAGTTTCAACTTCTTCTTCAGGAACTGAAGATGAACCGTGAAGCACGATTGGGAAGCCCGGAAGTTTCTCCATTACAGCATCCAATACTTCAAATGCCAAAGGAGGAGGAACCATACGGCCAGTCTTCGGATCAATGTGGCACTGTTCCGGAGTAAACTTATAAGCACCGTGAGAAGTACCAATAGAAATAGCCAATGAATCACAACCTGTACGGGTAGCGAAATCAATTACTTCTTCAGGGTCAGTATAAGTGTGGTGGTCTGAAGAAACTTCATCTTCAACACCTGCCAATACACCAAGCTCACCTTCTACAGTTACATCAAACTGATGAGCATAGTCTACTACCTTCTTAGTCAGAGCAACGTTTTCTTCGTAAGGAAGATGAGAACCGTCGATCATTACTGAAGAGAAACCTGAATCGATACAGCTCTTGCAAGTTTCAAAAGTATCTCCGTGGTCAAGATGCAAAACGATTTCAGGATGAGCGCAACCCAATTCCTTTGCATATTCTACAGCACCCTGAGCCATATAACGCAATAAAGTAGCGTTAGCATACTGACGAGCACCTTTAGATACCTGAAGAATAACCGGAGATTTTGTTTCTACAGCAGCCTTGATAATGGCCTGCATCTGTTCCATATTGTTGAAGTTAAAAGCAGGAATAGCATATCCGCCTTTAATAGCCTTAGCAAACATCTCTCTTGTGTTTACCAGTCCTAAATCTTTGTAATTTACCATTTTGTTTAAAAGTTTATTGTTAGTGAATAAAAATTCTATGCAAAAGTACACATTATAGTTTTAATACAAAACCAAAGCGTAAGAAATATCCTCGATAATGAGTACAAATCAATCCTATTTCAGAGTCTTAAATATCATTTAATAGTCGATTGTAATCTCTACGTAGCAAAGGGAGAGCTTATTTCTTCAAATAAATAATAGTCGGCAAATGATCACTATAACCATTCAGCCAAAGTTTTCCGCCATGTGTACGCAAAGGCGAACCTTTGTACTTTCCATCCTGCTGAAAAAGATATTCACGGATAAAGACCTCATTGTGATCGTATTTCAATCCTTTTTTGGCATTGAGCAACGTAGGCGAAATAACAATCTGATCAAACAAGTTCCACTTGCCACGATAAAGCAACGTGCCTACTCCTTTATCTTCCAGTGTTTCCCACCAGGGATTGAACATATCATGTTTCTTCACCTCTTTCTTATATTTCTTCGCACCCAGGGTAACCATACTCTGATCCATCGGATCATCATTCATATCTCCCATAACAATCAGCTTCAATTTCTTATTATCTTGTTGCAAAGAATCGATCAATGCACGTACCTGTCGGGCAGCATGTACACGCACAGGTTCGGCAGCTCCACGCGAAGGCCAGTGGTTTACAATAAAACAAACGTTATCTCCCGCCATCTTACCATTTACAATCAGAAAACCCCGTGTTTTGTGTATTGTATCTCCTTCAAAAGGGGTAGAGAGTACCAATTTACTTGATGAAACCGTAAATTGTTTCGGATCATAAAGCAGTGCACAATCAATCCCCCGCTTATCCGGTCCTTCATAATGTACAATCTCATAGCCGGAAGAAGCCAATGCAGGTTGCTTCACCAAGTCGTCAAGCACTCGCCTGTTTTCAGCTTCAGCCACACCGATAGCAGCAGGACCACCAGGAACTTTATCCCGGGAGATCTCACCCAGTACTTTCGCCAAGTTCGTTAACTTTGCCATATATTTTTCAGTATTCCACTGTTTGGGTCCGTCCGGCAGATATTCAAAATCATTCTTACCGGGATCATGGATAGTATCAAACAAGTTTTCAAGATTATAAAAAGCGATGCTATACAAGCGCTTTCCAGATTCCTGTGCCCGTCCGCCAATAGCAATCAGCAACAAAAAGTTCAATGTAATAATCAGTTTTTTCATATTATAAATAATTTAATAATGTGCTAATATGCCAATGTGCCAATTACTATGCAGTATCATAGCGCAGCCAATTGGCGCATTGGCATATTAGCATATTGGCACATTATTCTCCACAAAAGTCTTAAAAAAAAGCGAGAATCATTGTTTTTTTCCCAATCTTTTTTCTATTTCACAGAAAAGCATTATCTTTGCGCACTGAAAATGACCATTACACTATTCTTACCAAATAGTAAACGATATAATAATTAAAAAAACAAATACTGAAATGAAAAAAGGTATTCATCCAGAATCATACCGTCCGGTAGTATTCAAAGATATGTCAAATGGTGATATGTTTTTGTCTCAATCAACAGTAAACACTAAAGAAACCATCGAATTCGAAGGTGAAACTTATCCGTTGCTGAAAATTGAAATCTCAAGTACTTCTCACCCGTTCTACACTGGTAAATCTACATTGGTAGATACAGCAGGTCGCGTTGATAAGTTCATGAGCCGTTACGGTGACCGTAAGAAAAAATAATCCGTTAGTCGGTTGACTATAAAAAAAGAGGGTGTCCGAAAAGGGTGCCCTCATTTTTTTTGTAAAAGTCCGAACTTTCGCA
>DXWV01000009.1 GCA_019416685.1 Bacteroides sp. | reverse complement strand
AAAAAAGAGACAAAAAATAAAAAACGAAGAGGATACCCTTTTCGGACACCCTCTTTTTTTATAGATATTCATTGATCAACCGGGTAAAAAATATATCTTTGTATACAAAAACATATCCTAAACAACAACAAGCAATATATTCTCCTATGAAGACCTATATACAAAGTACAGGCTTAATACTCTTTTTATTCTCATGCCTTACGCTCAAGGCCGGTAACTCTCTTTTATTTCATCCCGATTCTGTACCAGCTTTCATACAAGCACTCGAAGAATATTATCAAAAGCCCCAGGAATATATCAAACACTGGAATATACTAAAGGCAAGGGCAGATTCAATAAATAGTGTAAGGGATGAGTTCTTTTTGTACAAAGACAGAAATTATTTTCACTATATAGGTGGAGAGATAGACAGTCTACGTAAATACACAGCCATAGTAAAAGATCTATATCTGAAATACAAAGACATACATGGATTTTATTACAACTGGCTCCTACTTAGCGAAGGCTATAATAATGTAGGAAATGGAAAGGCTGGTACTTTTGAAAACGAACAAATGTACAACTATGCCAGAGAAAACAAGAGTGAAACAGGTATGGCATACAATCAGTTTGCCATTGCTTCCGGTTATCTTGCAGCCAGAGACAATCAAAAAGCAGAACCATACCTCATCCAGGCCATGCAGAAATTCTATCAGATGAAACGATGGGATATCTATGCCGTATTGGCCTCTAATGAGATAATTCTTCTGTCGGCAGCAAATCGCGAAACAGAATCTCAAAAAGTATTCCAACAATTAGACTCACTTGCCAATTTAGCTTTGGCAGGCAAATTACATGGATTCCCACCCAGAAATATTGCCATGACCAAATATCTGGTATTCGGTAAATGCGTCAGTAGCGGCGACATAAAAACATTCAAAAAATATCTGTCCGAGCTGGAAGAAGTATATAGAAAATATCCTTCTATCCCCCGGTTCTATCTATTTGACAGCAAACAGACCTACGCATATCTGATGAAAGATTATATTATGCAGGCTGCTTATATAGATTCGTGTGCCAACTACTACAAATTGCGAAACAGTAAAGAGAATATGAGGCGTATGTATCTGAACGGGGCAAATGCACTTGCCATGGCAAACAAATACGATGAAGCCTACCACAAACTGATTTCAGTGATTGAGTTGGGAGATACCCTTTCATGGGAAAAGACCCAGAAACAGCTGAATTATCTATCGACCAAATATGATGTCAATAAGCTAAAACTGGAGAAGCAGGAACTCAGTCTGAAAGCACGTAATATGCAATTATTACTAACCATTGGTATTGGTATAATCTTACTCTTTATTCTGTTTTTCCGCATGACTGTTTATAGACGACAATTAAAATTGAATGCCAAGATACACCAACAGGATTTACAATTGATTGCAGCAAACGAAAAAATACAAAAGGCAAATGAGATGAAAAATGTATTCATACAAAATATGAATCATGAAATCCGCACTCCATTAAACACGATAGTAGGTTTCGCTGATTGTCTGGCAACTCCTAACACCTTTTCTTCTGATGAAATAAAAGAAATCAGTAACACAATAAAAACCAACAGCGACCATCTTTTAAGGCTTATCAGCGATATGTTATCCATCGCAAGTCTTGACAGCGACAGTGAAGAACCAATGAAGAGTTCTTTCTCTGTCAATGAATGTTGCAACCATGTCATCGATGAAGTAAAAGAGTTTGCAAATACCAATGTTCATCTGCATGCCACTCTCAAAGAAGAAGACTTTACAATGATCTCCGACAAGAAAATGATTCATCAGATACTGTTCAACTTATTGCACAATGCTGTAAAGTTCACCTCTGAAGGCGAAATTGAACTAAGTTATGAGATCACTCCTGATAAAAAAGAAATCCATTTCCTGGTACGTGATACCGGAATAGGTATTCCTAAAAAAGAACAAAAGAAAGTCTTTGAACGATTCTACAAAGTAAATTCATTTACACAAGGTTCCGGATTAGGATTATCTCTTTGTCAGATTCTGGTTCAAAGGCTTCAGGGTAGCCTCTATCTTGACAATGAGTATAAAAAAGGAAGTCTGTTTGTATTTATACATCCGCTTTTATAAGAGGGAAATATTTTTGTAACCCAATGATAAAACTTTCTGGTATAACGCATTGCTATACCAAAACTCCTTCGTACTTTTGCAGCCGTTTTTATTATATATCTTTATATGATAACATTTGATTCCCACAAATGGGTATCACGCAGCAAAAGCGTCCTCCATTTTATTACTGATCGATGTAAAGCCTTTTGGGGCTGGTACACAAACCTTTACCACGAAGCTCGTTGGTATAAAAAAGCAATCCTCTCTTGTACAACTTTTCTTGTTCTGTTCCTGCTTTATTTGGGTATGGTGGACATCAATTTTTTATGGATGTTTGGTAAATCTCCCAGCCTGTCAAGCATACACAATCCGAGTCAGCCGATAGCTTCAGAAATCTATAGTGCGGACAGTGTGCTTATCGGTAAGTTCTTTCGTGAGAACCGTAGTCCGGTGAAGTACGAAGAGATATCTCCAAAACTTATCAAGACGCTGATATGTACAGAAGACGAACGGTTTTATAATCACTTCGGAATAGATATCCAGGGAATTTTCTCGGCCATTAAAGATATGGCACGAGGGCAGGCACGAGGCGCAAGTACCATTACCCAACAACTGGTAAAGAATATGTTTAAGGTGCGCTCTCAATATTCTACAGGGCTATTAGGAAAAATCCCGGGAGTGAAATTGCTGATAATGAAATCTAAAGAGTGGATTACTGCTGTCAAGATAGAATGCTTTTATACAAAAGAAGAGATCCTGACCATGTATCTCAATACGGTAGACTTCGGCAGTAATGCTTATGGCATCAAAACAGCCAGCAGTACATATTTCCATACCAACCCTCAAGATATAACTTATGAACAGGCAGCTACACTTGTGGGGTTACTGAAAGCAACGACCACTTACAACCCACGTCTCAATCCCAAAAACAGTCTGAAACGTCGTAATGTAGTACTGGAAAATCTATTGACTCACCAGATTATAAGCCAACAAGAGTTTGATTCACTCAAACAGATTCCTATCAAGCTGAACTATAACATTGAAAGTAACTATGACGGACAAGCTCTGTACTTTCGCGAAGCCATTGCCGAAGAATTGGAAGAATGGTGCAAAGAGAATAAGATAGATCTCTATGCCGACGGATTGAAAATATACACAACCGTAAATGCCCGAATGCAAAAATATGCCGAAGCAGCTGTGAACAGACAAATGCGAGTGATACAACGCAATTTTGACAACCATTGGGGTAACCAGAATCCATGGCGCGACCGTAACCATCAGGAAATTCCACATTTTATAGAGGACCTTGCCACCCACACCATTGCCTACAAACAACTGGCAGAAAAGTATCCCGATCAGCCGGACTCTATTCACTACTATCTGAACCTGCCACATCGCCTAAAGGTGTTTGATTATGAAACCGGAACACGAGATACGACTATCAGTACTATGGATTCCATACGCTATATGGAACGTTTTATGCACTGTAGCTTTGTAGCCATAGAACCACAAACCGGATATGTAAAAGCATGGGTGGGTGATATAAACTTCAACTCCTGGAAATATGATAAAGTTCTATCCAAACGCCAACCGGGATCTACCTTTAAACTTTTCGTTTATGCCGCCGGATTAAACAAAGGCCTTTCTCCTTGCGACGAGCGAATTGATGAAAATGTAGTATGGGATGTTATCGAAAAAGGTAAACCTACCCAGTGGATTCCCCACAATGCGAACGGAATGGCTACCGGAGATACCATGTCAATAAAATGTGCGTTTGCCCGTTCTGTAAACACGATTGCGGTACAGGTGGCCAAAGAAACAGGTATTCATGAAGTGGCTCGGACAGCCAGACTCATGGGCATAAACACACCGCTTGAAGAGACACCGGCACTCAGCCTGGGAGCCTCTGACGTATCATTGCTTGAGCTTGTTAATGCCTATACAACAGCTATTAATGAAGGAAGAGCACATGACCCGATACTCATCACCCGTATTGAAAATGCAGATGGCAAGGAACTTTTCAAGTACCAGTCTCAGCAGGAAATACAGGCTATTCCCTACGAAACCGCTTTCTTGCTTACAGACATGCTCAAAGGAGGACTGACTGAGCCGGGTGGTACATCCAAAGCATTATGGGCGTATGATCTTTTCCGCTATGACACAGAATTCGGAGGTAAAACAGGAACCTCCTCCAATCATTCTGATGCCTGGTTTGTTGGTGTTACTCCCAACCTGGTGGGAGGCTCGTGGGTAGGAAGCGAACATCGTAGTATCCACTTTCGTACCGGAGAGTTGGGACAAGGAAGTCGTACTGCGCTACCCGTTTTTGCTTACTTCATGGAGGGTGTATTAAAAGATAAACATCTCACAAAGTATAGAGGAAAATTCCCTAAACCTAAAGAGGTAATCCATAAATCATACGGTTGTCAAGGGATTTATCATCCCAAAGATACAGATTCGATAACGGTATACCTGCCCGATAATCTGGCAGGAAGTGAAGAGGATATGCTTACAAGTTTTTAAGAAAACACAGATTAACGCTAATTATCGCAGATTTAATCTTTGCGTAAGTTAGCGTTAATCTGTGTTTCTAAAACTGCCTTTTAACAGCTTTATCAGGCTTTTGATACATTCCTGTAAGTAATTCGTGCTCGTTTACTTCATTATCTTACAAGAACCAACTTTACCATCTTTTGTCTGAATACGGGCTACATAATATCCTGAGGGTAACACAGAGAGTCCCATAGAAGTAACATTTTCCTGCTTCTGTACCATCATGCCATTAACAGAATAGATTTCTACAAAATCAGCCTCTCCATTGATTACCAATTCGTCCAGACTATTATTATAATAACCTAGAATCTGATCCGAATTGGCTACATTCTCCTCAATACCGGTAAGTATCGGTTTGAAACTGGTATAAAGACGGAATTCATGAGCCGGAACTGAAATGCTCTGTGCTACAGTTGACGACGCGATATTCAGTGTAGAATTCTCATCCATAAAGTCGTACCATACACCTGTTTTAGGAAATACAACCGAATAGTCACCAGCAACAGCCGTAAAGTTACCAGCAATAACAATGGCTTTATCCTCTGTAGTAATTGTTATGAAACGTCCCTTATTCCAATTCGTATTACCACTTACTTTCCAGCTGAAAGCAACATCAGGAGTAAAGAGTTCCGGATACGAAGTTCGCAGATCCATTAACTTGCTATACGTATCATACAATCCTTTACGCGTTGTATTCTCAAAATAGTCCCAGCGAATCGGTTTAGGATCAGTACGATATGCACCACCATCATCAACCACTGTTCCATCCGAATTACTGTTTATAGAATAGTCATATCCTAATTCTCCAAATTGCCATATCATCTTAGGTCCTGGTACTGTAAAGAAGAAGGCAGCATTGGTAGCAAGTTGTTTCACACGATTTTCCAGATTATTATCATTCACCGGATTGGCACTGGTACCTCCTCCCTTGATACTTTCAGTACCCCATTTCCAGGCTTTAAAAGAAGTACGTTCCTCATCGTGACTTTCCATATAGCCCATCAGGCTATTCACAGGCATATTGGATGTTCCTCCATACAACCCGGAAAAATTAGATTTATCGGGCCATCCCATAGCCGACTCACAATAAGCGTAGTTCATATTTCTCCAAAGCATAATGCCAGCCTCTCCCAACTCTTTTTCTTCTGTAGTTCCATCCGTCAGATGCTCTATAATGACATAAGCATCCGAATTGCGTTTCCAGATTTCTGAAGAAATCCGTTTCAGGTTCGCAATACGTTCCGTATCGTACTTATTGGCCCACGTATCCTGAGGAGTATTGGAAAATCCTTTGGTAAAGTCATAGCGAAAACCATCTACCTTATATTCTTTCATCCAAAAACCGGCCACACTATCCACCAACGCACGGGTATAGGTGCTTTGATGATTAAAATCATACCCCCACTGCAAATCCTTATTGGGAATATTGGATTCCTTATTATACCAGGGATTATCCGCCGAAGGAGTTCCATCAGCATCACGATAGAGTAAATAAAATGGAGATTGTCCGAAACTATGGTTCAAAACAAGGTCTATAATCACTGCCATCCCCTGTTGGTGACATTCGTCAACAAAAGCACGCAACTCGTTCTTTGCTCCATAATACTTATCTACCGCAAAATAGAATGAAGGATTGTATCCCCAACTACTATTACCTTCAAACTCATTCACAGGCATTAATTCAATCGCATTAATCCCCAACTGTTTTAAATAGGACAATTTATCTTTTGCTGCACTGAAAGAGTGCTCTGCAGTAAAATCACGGATATGCATCTCGTATACCATCAACTGGTTTCTATCAGGTTTCCTAAATTCAGTCACCTGCCATTGATAAGGAGGCTGCCCGGTCTGAAGTACAGAAACGATACCTTCTGCTTTGCCTGTGGGATACGGTTTCAAGTCGGGATACACAGCCGGAGAGATATATGGATCATTCCAGGGATCAAGTACTTTATCTGCGTACGGATCGGCTATATAAATCGTACCATCCACTACATACTGAAAAGCATATTCCTTTCCTTTTTCCAGATCGCTCAATGTAATCCAGAAAAACTCTCCATCCTGTTTCAGTTGATATTCCGATTTAAATTGCCAATCATTAAAGTCGCCAACTACATATACGGTTCTCTTTCCTGGTGCCTGCAATACCAAAGTGGCCTGCGTATCATTTAGATAATTTATACCTGGACGTGCTCCCTGGGGGAGAATCCCCTGCTCTGTTTCTCCCAAAACAGTTACCATTTGAGTGGCAATAGCTGTTTTACCTCCCGTCGTAGCTTCCACACGTAGTTCAAAAGTTCCGGTCTGCGAAAAAGTGTGTAATGATATTATTTCCTGAACATTGGTTCTGGAAACAATCTGCTCATTTGCTACAAACAATTTCATATCTGCCAATACAGAAGCTTTTGCTCTTATAGGAAGCAGATCACCCAAATTCAAAGTGGTAGCAACATCCGGTTGTTCAAAACGAACAGTAACTCCTTCTCTGTGCACATCAATAAAAATATCCCCTCCATCAGCAGTTTTTCCTGTTTTAGAGCCATCTTCACTTCGAAAAACAAACGCCATCTTAAAAATTGTCTCTCCAGCATGTACTCCATAATATTCGCGAATACTGGGAGTTAGCTTGAATTCCCATTTATTATTTCCCAATGAACGCATTTTATACTTTTCAGAATTATCTCCCCATTTGGAAGGAGCATATTTCCAATCGGATTCATTCTTACTATTGTTCGTAATAACACCTGTATGCGCATATACATTTCCGGTATATCCTATCAATCCACCCGATCCCAACGAAGCGTCAAAAACAACAGTTACTTCTTTTCCTTCCAGTGGAAAATCCGGAGTAGTTGTCACAAGTTGGGCGCTGGCAGTAAAAATTCCTCCGAAAACGATCAATAACAAAAAATAAATCTTCTGCATAAACATAAATGTTTTAACTATAAAGGTCATCCGGTGTGGATGACCTTTATAGTTATTTTAATATTCCATTAATTAACGCTACCTGTACCAGTCTTAAAATCAAGTCTTACAGTCTGACCAGCAGCAACTTCTGTCAATTTCATTGCATCTTCCCCACCCCTTCCACGGTAAAATATCTCACCATCTTTCAAGGTAAATTCAGACTGCCACCACTGACAATCAAGAAGTTTTACACACATACGCAACACGCCATTATTAGGACAAGCCGGAGAAATAAATATATTTTCTTGAAGAGTAAACGCATTAGTTTCCTTTATATCCCATGCACCTACACAATCACCAATCAGAAAAGGTTTCACTTTTTCCAGAACAATCTTCTTCAAAACCGATTGTTTATCTTCAGAAAGGGTACAAACAATAGCGACCTGATAGAAACCTGCTTCTGCAATATTCATATTAGATCCACCAGTAGCATGTTCACCATAGTCACAAGGTTCATCGTTTGTTGCACCAAATTCTCCGCCATCCCAGTCTCTGTTTGAGTTAAATTTCAAGCCTGCACCTGCTTCAAAATAGAAGATTCCGAAAAATACTCCATCAAGATCCTGAAGCGAAGTCAGTTCGGGAGCAACGCTCCAATTCCAATCCGCAGAGAACGGACTGCCGTTAATATACATATGTTCCGGTAAAGTAGCTGTTGAAGTATCTTCTTTGGTCAACTTAGCTGTTCCTGTTACATCCTGCGTATTCAAATTAATAACCAATGTTACATCATATTCGCCATTCTTGGCTATTTTAAAGTTTTTACCGCCGCCAACACATTGAACCGCTTCTGTTCCCAATTCAATATCGCCATCATTTTCTCCTACACTACCAAAATTGGTATGAACCCTGGCTTTTACATCGCCATAAGGAAGAGAAGCTCCCCAATCGCCCGAGAAGCGATATTTCAACTGCTTATTACTAAGCGTACCGGACCATTTTGAAGTAACAACCAATCCGGCAGGATCAAAAGACATTTCCATTACTGTTTCACCATTCCATGCATTAGGAGTAGCATCGCCAATAATACCTATTTTTGCAGGAATAACAGTCAACTGGCGCTCTGTATTATTCATAACAACATAATACAAACCATCTTCGGCAACAGTAAATCCTGCACCACCTTCTTTCAAGTTAACCGTCTCAAACGGATCGGTAGAAGTAACATCTCCTTTTCCATACGCAATCCCCGAATCGGTAATAGTAAATTCACCACTTGCTTTTAGCCAGGTAAGGATACCTATCATATCAGCTTTTTCATCGAATCCGTCTCCTTTATCCAAAGGAATCTCTTTTAAAAGAGAAGCTTCTCCAACTTGCGGATAAACAGTGGCAGTACCTGTAATGTTGATGGTTTGAGGTGGTTCCGGTTCATAAGGAATAATTCTCCAGTTCTCATTATCCTTGCAACTGGTATTAACCATCATAAGCAACAGTCCGGCTACCATATATTGAATTATCTTTTTCATAACATTTCTTTATTATAATAGTTAGTTATTCTTATACTTATTTGCCGTATCCTGGATTCTGACTTAGATTCTTATTAACAGAAAGAGTTTTCTCATGAATCGGGAATACCGTTTTATATGCCTGTGACTTCGGCCTGTCAGTAATCGCTTTTGTAAACTCGCCAAATCGAATCAAATCCTGACGTCGAACACCTTCCCAAGCTAATTCGAGTAAACGTTCTTTCAGAATATTTTCCAGACTAATAACAACCTGAGGAGCACCCACACGATCACGTACCTGATTTAATTCGGACTGTCCGCCTTTTCCATCCCGGAAAAGAGCTTCAGCTTTCATTAACAATACATCCGAATAGCGGAACAACACATAGTCATTATGCTGTAATTTGCCATCATTCGTAGCAGCCGGATCAGCTTCATATTTAAACATACGCGCACCCGCAACTTTCATATCCGCATCACTCTTATCAAATTTCAATTTCACCGACAATGGCTTATATTCAAGCACTTTGCCATCCGCTTCCACATATTGTCCGTTTACCATCACCTTGCCGGTATAGTAAGTACGATCCAAACGTGGATCCGGAGTATCTGTTCCATAGCCAAAGGCTTTCATTGCTTCCAAAGTTGCTGATGAACCGTTCCATCCGCCATTACCGAAACCCAAAGCAGCTCCTACAGCATAATGACGAGAACGAGTAAGGTACATCATATTTGCTTTATATAGAGTCGGATCCATCGGAATTACAAAAATATTCTCTATAGAACCTTCGTTTTTTGCTGCAAAATTTGCAGAAAAACCATTCAGACCTTGAGTCAGAGCATATCCCGATGCAGTAATTCTATTACAATACTTCACAGTAGCTTCCCAGCAATTGACTTCTTCACCATCTACGGTAAATTTTATATTCTTTCCATCCGGCTTCACAGCATCCGTCCAGTCATCATCGGTATATATCTCTGCATTTAAAGCCAGTTTAGCTAAAATATAATTCGCTACAGACTGAGTCATTCGTCCATAATATTCGCCTTCTGCTGCACTTTTTGCATCAGAGAGATCAGGAAGTGACTCTTCCAATTCCTTTCTGACAAAAGCAAATACTTCAGAACGTTTGGATTGTCTTACATCTTTGATTTCAATAGTAGAAGATTCTACGATAGGCACACGTGCAAACATATCCAGCAAATAATAGTAGTACATAGCGCGCAACGCACGAACTTCCGATTTATAAGTTCCAAACAACTCATTGTCCGGATATTCTTTCTGCAACATAACTAACTTATCGATTGACTGATTACAAGATACGATCACTTTATACAAATAATCCCATGTCCCAATCACCAAATCATTACTGGTACCCCAGTTATGCTGAAACAAATCACGCCATAACCCACCATCATCCCAGTCACCATCACGAGTAGGCAGAATAGCCTCATCGGCTGTAAATGTATTCAGGTCATACAACCCACGGTCAGTACCGGCGAGACCACCGCCACCATAGTCGGCACCAATCATGGTATACAAATTCGCTACAGTATTCAGATAAATCAAATCGGGATTTTTGTACACTTCCGATTCCGGCATCTGGTCTTTTGGATCCTCCTCCAAGAATGAAGAGCAACCGACAAGGCTCAAAGAAGCCGCTAAAATAAAACTATATAATATTCTTTTTTTCATGATATATTTCTTTTTAGAAGTTAACACTAAGTCCTAATGAATAAGTACGGGTTAAAGGATAGAAGCGTTTATCATCCAATCCAAGATCGCTACCTACCGTAGAGCTGTTAATCATAGGAGAAAGTCCTGAATAATTCGTAATAGTAGCCAAATTATTTACAGAGAAAGTAAGACGTAAAGCGTTGACGTTCTTTAAATTCTTTGTATTCAGATTCCATCCAAGTGTAACATAGTCAAAATGAACATAATCACCTCTTTCCAACCAATAATCAGTAACCGTCTGATCATGAATATTCTTTTCGGGAGCACCGGTCATTACATTATAAGTAGGGAATTGGCTCATATTCATGTAAGTCAAAGAAGTACCATTATAAATCTTATGTCCAAAAGCACCAGTAAACTGAGTCTGGATATCAAACTGTTTGTAGCGGAAGCTAATGTTACCACCTAAATAAAACTTAGGCATTGCCTGACCAGCGATATAACGGTCTTTTCCGTCTTCAAGTTCAATTTTCTTATTTCCATCTAAGTTTACAACGTGATATGTATATACGCCATTGCCTTCTTTATCAACCAAACCATCACTCTTAGGCAAATAGAAAACACCAACAGGTTGACCTACCATCTGATAAACAACTTTGTTATTACCACCAATAAAGCCTGCACCATTCATACTTGCGAGCGACATATATTTTTCAGCACTCAAAGGCTGCCCATTATAAGTTCCATCCAAAGAAAGTAATTCATTCCTCTGCCATGAGAAGTTTGCAGAAACAGTTAATTCCATATCTTTCTTTTTCAAAGGTATTGCCGTAACCGAAAATTCAACACCTTCATTCATCATAGAACCCAAGTTGGCAAGCATAGAACCGTATGCAAACGGAGGTACAGGAACAGAATAATTATAAAGCAAATCTGTAGTTTTTGAGTAATAATAATCAAATGTAGCAGACAATCTGTTATCAAAGAAAGAAGCGTCAATACCTGCATCAAACATCTTCTTCACCTCCCAACGTAAATCAGGATTGTCATTACGATTAATACCATAAGTAACCACCGGCTTCCCATTAACGGTAGTAGTACCCGTAGGACTCATGAGCATTAAAGAATTGTAGGCAGAAATAGCATCCTGATTACCGGTCAATCCGTAACCAACTCTCACCTTCAAATTAGATACAGCACTTACATCTTTCAGGAAATCTTCTTCTTTCAGTACCCAAGCCAAAGAAGCAGAAGGGAAGAAGCCCCATTTATTATTTGCTCCAAGTTTTGAAGAACCGTCACCACGCATATTAATTGTAGCAATATACTTGTCAGCATAAGAGTAGTTGAAACGTCCCATGAACGACACCAGTTTATTACCGTTGGCATAAGATGTTGCATCTCCGTGTTTGATATCAGCTCCTGCCATCAGATTATTGAAACCAAAGAAATTAGTAGCAAAATAACGTGCATTCGAACCAAATCCGCTATATTGATAATCCTGTATTTCAGCCAAGCCCAATACATCCATATAGTGCTTTCCAAAAGATTTTTTATAATTAGCAGTGAAGTTACCTAAAAGAATATTGGATTTATTGTCATTTTTAGAAGCCAATCCTTTTGTACCAATTCCTTCTTTAATATTATTGGGAACATACTTGGAATTCTCTTTTACATTATAAGTATACGAACCAAATACACTCAATTTCAAACCGTCAACAACAGTCCACGTCAAACGTGCATTTGCATTAACATACGAATTAGATTCCTGATCGTCAATTGTCAAACGTCCCAGTGGGTTCTGGGTTTCATTTGCATTCGGATCTTCCGGCCATGTACCATCGGCATTCGCCACACTGGGAAGTGTAGGATTAAAAGAAGCGGCAGAATAGAATGTCTTTTGATAATCATTAAGATAGCGCATATCCTTTCTTGCCGCAAACATTCCAAAATCAATCTTCAGTTTATTATTGAACATCATTTGAGAAGCATCCAACTTCGCAGTATAATTACGCATATAATTGTTTTTGATGATACCTTTCTGGTCGATAACACCAATAGAGGCTCTGTAGTTTGAGCTTTCGGTACCTCCACCAAATGAAACGCGATGATTCTGAGTATAACCCATACGCTGCATTTCTTCAATGAAGTTAGTATTAGCTCCCCCATCTAAAGCATTCGCATAACCTCTGTCTGTAACCACTTTACGAAATTCATTTCCGTCAAGCATTTTCAGATTCTTGTAAACAGTCTCAACACCGAAACTACCATCATAGCTTAATGTTTTTGTACCATTTTTACCTTTAATTGTTGTAACTACAATAACACCGCTTGCACCACGGGATCCATACTGAGCAGTTTCCGAAGCATCTTTCAAAACAGTAAAACTTTCAATATCAGCGGGAGAAATAGCATTTAGCATGTTTAAATCACCAAACACACCATCAATAATTACTAACGGATCATTACCGCCGGAAAGAGAAGTTGTACCTCTGACACGAATAGAGGCTCCCGCTGTAGGGTCGCCACCGGTCTTCTGGATATTTACACCAGCAATCTTTCCTTTAATGGCTTGTAGTGGACTTACCACCACACCCGCATTCATTTCATCACGCCCCACCTTCTGTACTGCCCCTGAAATAGTTCTCTGACTACCGGTTGCATAACCGATAACTACAACATCGTCAAGTAACTGAGAATCTTCACGCAACACTACATTTACGCTAGAAGCTGCTTTTACCTCGGCTGGAAGATATCCCACAAAAGAAACGACGAGTGTTGCACCTTGAGGTGACTGTAGTTGAAAATTACCATCCAAATCAGTAATTGAACCATTAGTAGTACCTTTGACTACGACATTTGCACCAATGACAGGTTCACCTGTAACATCTTTCACATTTCCTTTTACAGAAATTTGTTGTGCATAAGCGCCTAATGACAAGAATAGCCCCAACAATAAGGGCAGAATCATTTGATAGATTCTAAGATTAACTTGCTTCATGCATTTAATAAGTTAAAGTTAACAATATAAATTAATATGATTTCTCTCTATCGAAACAGGAACGTAACTCAAATTCCTATCTTACGACGAAACAAAAATAGACTTATTGTCAATCAAACGAATGAAAAAAGATGAAAAACACTGTGTGCAACTACGCAATCGTTTGCATTACAAAAACAGAAAGAGATATATAGTTAAGGTATGCGCACAAAGGTACTTTTTTTTAATAAGATATCTTTGTACTTTGTTTATTTATAAGTATTCAATTTAAGGCAAACAAAGATATACTATTATGATACACAGGTGCTCTTTACCCACATAAGGCACAAGGAGTATTTATCCCTTCATCATAGTCAGCAACATTTTAAACTTTTCTACAGCAGTTAAAGCATGCGGAGCATTAGCCGGAAATACAATGCTTTCTCCTTCTTTCAAGGTAAATGCTTTTCCATCCAACACAATATCTACCACACCTTCCAGCACCTGGACAATAGCATCAAACGGGGCACGGTGTTCACTGAGTCCTTCTCCTTTATCAAAAGAAAACAATGTTACATTTCCAGCCGGACTTTTTATTAGCTGCTTACTAACGACTCCTCCTTCAGAATATTCTACCAATGAAGCCAGATTGAGCACAACTCCTTTTTTAAATGACTGTTCCATATTCAATTTTATTTTTATTAATGTCAAATATAAAACGATTATGAAAACAGGATTGTTCTTAAAAAACATTAGTAAATCTACATTATTAAAATACGTATTTTATAAGGTCAAACTATGCATTTTAACACACTGTTAATATGCATTTTAAGTAACAGTTAAATACGTATTTATACAATTAAGAAAGTCGGGGGCACCTAAAACAACAAAAGCACATACCCTATTTCAGATAAAATTTATATCTTCAATCCGGCAGAGTATGCAAACGTTTGCACTTAATTCTGATACAGAAACGGAAGATTCTTTAAAATTCTTCCTTCCAATTCTCCTATTTTTGCATATAAAGACAAAGATAAGTACCTTTGGCTGAAACTAATAGAAATCTATGAGCAAACCGCAAATTACCATCAAAGACATAGCCCGTGAATTGGGGGTATCCCCCTCCACTGTCTCAAGGGCACTGAAGGATAATCCGGACATCAGCCAGGAAACCCGAAACGCTGTACATACATACGCACGCGAACATAATTATAAACCAAATGCACTGGCCCTAAACCTCCGAACCAGCCGTTCCAATACTATTGGTGTGATTATCCCGCAACTGGTACATCATTTCTTTTCATGTGTATTGAGTGGCATTGAGGAAACTGCATCTCAGGCCGGATATAACATTCTTGTAGCACAAAGCAATGAGAAATATGAGCAAGAGGTTAAGATTGTTCACTCTTTTCAGGCAGCCCGGGTTTGTGGTGTTATTGCGTCACTCGCCAAAGATACTTCTCAATATGATCATTATCAGGAATTACTCGACAATAATATTCCAATCGTCTTTTATGACCGTATCTGTACGGGTATTAATACCGAAAGGGTGGTAGTGGATGATTACGCAGGTTCATTTTCTGCTGTGGAGTATATGATACAAACAGGCTGCAAACGCATCTTTTTTTATAGTGCTGCACCCCACCTCGAAATTTCAAAAAACCGGAGAAACGGTTATCTGGATGCCATGAAAAAGTATAAAATACCTGTGGACGAGAGCATGATAAAACTTTGTGATACCCGCGAACAAGCCATTGCCATTACCCCCGATATACTGGAAAGAGAAGACCGCCCGGATGGATTTTTCGCCATTAACGACGAAACTGCTTCGGGCATTCTATACTCCTGCAAACTGGTGGGACTGAAAGTACCGGATGAAGTATCCATCTGTGGATTTACCGACGGAGCAATTGCGCAAAGTACCGATCCTAAACTAACAACGGTAGAACAGCACGGTGAGGAAGTAGGAAAAAGTGCCATACATATCCTGATCGATAAAATAGAAGAGAACCCCAATACCAAAAGTACAAACAAAATTGTAAGAACCAACCTGGTAGTAAGAGGAACAACAAAATAAGGTATTTTCCGCACGGGGAGGTACGTCAGGCGATGATTACAGTGAGAAATCTGTGAAAACCTGTGGCGAGCTGTATTTAAAACTGAATGGAAAAAGAATGAAACTAAATAATTAACCAATTAAAAAAAAGAGTGCCACCCAATTGGTTGGTATATTACCACATTGGCATATTGGCACATTATTAATTACCATGAAAGTAAAACCTGATCTGAGTTTTTGGAAGCTGTGGAATATCAGCTTTGGCTTTTTCGGCGTACAAATAGCCTATGCACTGCAAAGTGCCAACATCAGCCGTATCTTTGCCACATTGGGTGCCGATCCGCATAGTTTGAGTTATTTCTGGATATTGCCGCCATTGGCAGGAATTATTGTACAGCCCATCATTGGTTCGGCCAGTGACAAAACATGGACACGATTCGGACGACGTATTCCCTATCTGTTTGTTGGTTCACTGGTTGCTGTATTGGTTATGTGTTTATTGCCCAATGCCGGAAGTTTCGGGATGGTAGTCAGTACAGCTATGATATTCGGACTTGTGTCACTCATGTTTCTCGACACATCTATCAACATGGCTATGCAGCCTTTCAAGATGCTTGTGGGTGACATGGTGAACGAAAAACAAAAAGGGCTTGCCTACTCCATCCAGAGTTTCCTCTGCAACGCCGGAAGTCTGGTAGGTTACCTGTTCCCATTTATTTTCACCTGGATAGGCATCAGCAATATAGCCGATAAAGGAACCGTCCCCGATTCTGTAATCTATTCTTTCTATATTGGAGCAGCCATTCTCATTCTTTGTGTGATTTACACTACTTTGAAGGTAAAAGAAATGCCGCCCAAAGAATTTGAAGAGTTTCATGGCATCACCGCTGCCGAAAAGAAAGAAAAGACAAATTTCTTCTATCTGCTGAAACACGCCCCTAAAGTGTTCTGGACAGTTGGCCTGGTACAGTTTTTCTGCTGGGCAGCATTTATGTATATGTGGACTTATACTAACGGAGCCATCGCAGAAACCGTATGGAATACAACAGACGTGCAGGCTTCAGGATATCAGGAAGCAGGCAACTGGGTGGGTGTACTCTTTGCCGTACAAGCCATTGGCTCTGTTATATGGGCAGTTATCCTCCCTATGTTCAAAGCCCGGAAACTGGCTTACTCCATGAGCCTTGTGTTAGGTGGGATCGGCTTTATCTCTACTTTGTTCTTCGATAACCAGTATCTGTTATTCATTTCCTATCTATTGATAGGTTGCGCATGGGCAGCTATGCTGGCAATGCCTTTTACTATCCTGACCAACTCAATATCGGGCAAGAACATGGGTGCATACTTAGGATTATTCAATGGAACAATCTGTGTACCGCAGATTGTTGCTGCCATCATTGGCGGCGGATTGCTTCATCTGGTAGGTGGTCAGCAGGTCAACATGCTTGTATTGGCAGGTATTCTATTAATTATAGGAGCTGTTTGTGTACACTTCATAACAGAGACATTTTCAACGAAAAGTTGAAAACATCTCTGTTATAGTTGAGAGTTGAAAGTTAAAAGTTACTATACAACGTGACAGCGCAGCTAACTTTCAACTCTCAACTTTCAACTCTCAACTATTTTCAGTATCTTTCTGCGCAATTAAATACATGATAAAGAAGATAGCTATGAAAAAATTCCTCAAGACAGACGAGTGGAACATTATAGAAGAAGGTTTTCATGCAGATAACCTGCGGGCATCAGAAAGTATATTCAGCCTGGGTAACGGACGGTTAGGGCAACGAGGCAATTTTGAAGAAACTTATAGCAGCGACAGTCTGCAAGGTTCCTATGTGGCAGGTATCAGTTTTCTGGACCGTACACGCGTTGGTTGGTGGAAAAACGGATATCCCCACTTCTTTTCACGTATACCGAATGCTCCCAACTGGAGTGGTATCCATCTGCGCCTCATTGATGAAGAAGTAGATCTGGCCCAATGGGATGTGGATAGCTTTGAACGACGGCTGGACATGAAAAAGGGCATATCTTATCGCGACTTTGAAGTCACTTCCCCCAAAGGGAATACGCTGAAAATACATGTGGAACATATCAACAGCATGGCCCATCAGAACCTGTGTCTCATAAAATACAGCGTAACCTCTGTCAATTACGAAGGTAAAATCTCCGTTGTCCCTTACATTAACGGAGATGTGAAACACGAAAACTCCAACTTCAACGAAAAGATGTGGAATATACTGCGTGCCGAAACCACCAATGAATATGCTTATCTATGGACACAAACCAAACGAGAGGACTCACAAGTGTGCTGCGCTATGACTTATCAGTTTTTCAAAAACAGTAAAGAGCTAAACATCAGTCCTATCAAAATAGAGAAAGAGAAACTCACCGGATTCAGTGCCGGTGCCGACGTCAAACCGGGTGAACGAATTACACTTATCAAATATACCACTATCCTCTCCTCACTCTACTATGACCGGCAGGAACTTGTAGAACACGCTGTGGCTGAAAGTAAAGAAGCTAAGACACAGGGATGGGAAAAACTCCTGCAAGACCACCAAAATGTATGGCAACACATCTGGAACGAGACCGATGTCACCATTGAAGGCGACCCGGAAGCACAGCAAGGCATCCGGTTCAATATTTTCCAGCTCAGCCAAAGCTATCGTGGAGACGATCCGCGTCTCAACATCGGTCCGAAAGGATTCACAGGCGAGAAATACGGAGGCAACACCCAATGGAACACAGAGCTTTGCTGCGTACCGTTCTTCTTACTTTCCAGCCCGAAAGAAACAGCAAAGAACCTACTACTTTATCGTTACAATCAACTACCAAAGGCTATTGACAATGCCCGGAAACTTGGCTTTAAAGACGGAGCGGCCCTCTATCCCATGGTGACATTCAATGGAGACGAATGCCATAACGAATGGGAAATTACTTTTGAAGAGATACACCGCAATAATATCATTGTACATGAGATTGTACAATACGTAGTGATGACCGGACATACTGATTTCATAGCTCAATACGGGCTGGAAATGATGATAGCTATCTCGCGTTTCTGGAGCCAACGCGTCTCTTTTTCACAACCTAAACAAAAATACGTAATATTGGGGGTAACAGGCCCTAACGAATATGAAAATAATGTAGATAATAACTGGTATACCAATTATTCTTGTGTACAAACTCTAAAGGCCACTATTGAAACCATAGAGTTGGTAGCCCATCAATATCCGGAAGAATATGCACGCATACGGAGAATTACCAGTTTTCAATATCCTGAAACCACCCTTTGGCAGAAAATCATAGACAATATGTATCTTCCCGAAGACCGGGAATTGGGTATATTTGTGCAAAATGACGGTTATCTGGACAAGGAATTGAAAACAATAGACGACATCCCAACAGAAGAACTCCCCATTAATCAACACTGGTCATGGGACCGCATCCTGCGTTCGTGCTACATCAAGCAAAGCGATGTACTATTGGGGCTTTATCTTTATTATTCCAACTTTGATGATGAAACCGTACGACGTAATTTCCGTTTTTACGAACCACGCACATTACATGAATCATCCCTCTCTCCTTATGTACATTCCATACTCGCTTCAAGGATAGGCGATATAGAAAAAGCATACAATCTTTTCCTCCATGCCACCCGGTTAGATCTGGACGATTATAACAATGAACTGGATCAGGGTTTACACATCACAAGTATGGCAGGTAGCTGGCTTGCCATCGTCCACGGATTTGCAGGAATGCAAATAAAAGATGACATGCTCTGCTTCAATCCCATCATCCCTGAAAAATGGAACCGATACACCTTCAAAATCCATTTCCGCCAATGTACCCTACAGATAGGTATTGGAAAAAGCGAAATAAAAATCTTGATGATAGAGGGGGGAGAATTGAACATCCTTATCCATAAAGTTGTTTATCATGTCACCAGAGGAGATGTGAAAGTGATTAGTGAGTAGTGGTTAACGATCAGTGATTAATAGCTGCGCTACATACCGCATGGTACTAATCACTCATCACTTACTCACTAATCACTACTCACGCTCCCCTGATTAAACGACTTTAACCAACCAAGGGAGTATGAAAAAAAACTATGTAATCGCTTTGACTGCGGCCCTTCTTCTGGCTGCATGCGGACAGAAACAAGAAGACAACGGCACTACAATCCGGCCTGTAAAGACAGCAATAGTAGAATCACGATCGGAAATCAACAAAGACTTTTCGGGAATTGTAGAAGCAGTAGACTATGTAAAGCTTGCTTTCCGCGTGAGCGGACAGATTATCAACCTACCGGTCATCGAAGGAGAGAAAGTGAAAAAAGGACAGCTGATAGCTGCCATTGATCCCAGAGACATCGCCTTGCAATATGCTGCAGACAAATCATCTTATGAAACAGCTGCCGCCCAGGTGGAACGCAACAAACGTTTGCTGGCACGGCAGGCTATCTCCGTACAAGAGTACGAAATCAGCCTATCAAACTACCAACGAGCCAAATCGGCTTTCGAACTATCCTCCAACAACATGCGCGATACCAAACTAACTGCTCCTTTTGACGGATCGATCGAAACGCGACTGGTAGAAAATTACCAGCGCGTCAATGCCGGTGAAGGTATCGTACAATTGGTAAATACCAAAAAACTACGCATTAAATTCACCATTCCGGATGCTTATCTCTATCTGTTGCGTTCCAGTGATCAGAAATTCCGCGTAGAGTTCGATACATATAAAGGACAAAAATTCAATGCCAAATTAGAGGAATACCTGGATATATCAACTGACGGAACAGGTATCCCTGTGACAATTACAATTGACGATCCGGCATTTGACCGTGCGCTGTATGATGTAAAACCAGGATTCACGTGTAGCATCCGCTTCTCTGCCAATGTGGGACCATTCTTGGAAGAGAGTATGACTGTAATTCCACTAAGTGCTCTGTTTAGTGAAAGCAATGGGAAACAGATGTATGTATGGGTAGTAAACGACAACAAAGTAAACCGTCGCGAAGTAAGCGTCATGTCCCCTACCGGAGATGCACAGGCATTCATCACCAAAGGATTGAAAGCCGGAGAAAAAATAATCACCGCAGGAGTTAATCAACTCGTGGAGGGAGAAAGGATTAGAGTAGTGAGTAGTGATTAGTGATTAGTGCCATGCGGCATTATAGTGTTACTAACCATCCAGCACTTATCACTCACTAATCGTTAATCACTAATCACTACTCACTAATCACTAATCGTTAATCACTACTCACTAATCACTAATTTACTAAACACTACTTTCATGAATTTAGCCAAATATTCATTAGACAACACCAAAGTCATCTATTTTTTCCTTGCCGTATTGCTACTTGGAGGTATTTTCTCCTTTAGCAATTTGGGAAAGAAAGAAGATGCACCGTTTGTCATCAAATCAGCCGTCATCATGACGCGCTATCCAGGAGCTGAACCTGCAGAAGTGGAACGGCTCATCACAGAACCTATCTCACGCGAAATACAAAGTATGAGCGGAGTATATAAGATAAAATCCGAATCTATGTATGGTCTTTCAAAGATCACTTTTGAACTGCAACCCTCCCTGTCCGCCTCTTCCATCCCACAAAAATGGGACGAACTGCGACGCAAAGTACTCAATATACAGCCTCAACTCCCCAGCGGATCATCCGTACCTACTGTATCGGATGACTTTGGAGACGTATTCGGCATTTACTACGGGCTGACCGCCGATGACGGGTTCAGCTATGAAGAGATGCGCGACTGGGCCGAACGAATCAAAACGCAGGTAGTCACTGCTGATGGAGTAATGAAAGTTGCTCTGTTCGGTGTACAAACGGAAGTTGTCAATATCTTCATTTCCGTAAACAAACTGGTGGGAATGGGTATCGATCCCAAACAACTTGCATCCTTACTGCAATCACAAAACCAGATTATCAATACTGGAGAAATCAGTGCCGGTGAACAGCAACTACGGGTTGTAGCAAACGGAATGTACACCACCGTCGACGATATACGCAATCAGGTGATCACCACTAAAGCCGGACAAGTAAAACTGGGTGATATTGCCGTCATCGAAAGTGGATATATGGATCCGGCCTCTACCATTATGCGCGTCAATGGAAAACGCGCTATCGGTATCGGTGTATCTACCGACCCGCAGCGTGATGTGGTACAAACAGGCGAAATGGTAGATGCCAAGCTTGCCGAACTCCTGCCACTCATACCTGTAGGAATGCAACTGGAGCCACTCTATCTGGAAAATGTGATCGCCAAAGAGGCCAACAACGGATTTATTATCAACCTGGTAGAATCTATCCTTATCGTTATCGTCATCATCATGCTGGTAATGGGGCTTCGTGCCGGAGTGCTTATCGGTTCATCACTGATCTTTTCTATCGGCGGTACAATGCTTATCATGTCTTTCCTGGGAGTAGGACTAAACCGTACCTCATTAGCAGGATTTATCATAGCCATGGGTATGCTGGTAGACAATGCCATTGTAGTAACCGACAATGCCCAAATAGCTATTGCGCGAGGCGTGGACCGACGCAAAGCACTGATTAACGGAGCTACCGGACCACAATGGGGACTATTGGGCGCCACATTCATCGCCATCTGCTCTTTCTTACCTTTGTATCTGGCACCTTCCGCCGTTGCAGAAATCGTGAAACCGTTGTTTGTGGTTCTTGCCATATCACTCGGACTCAGTTGGGTATTGGCACTGACACAAACCACTACATTCGGTAATTTCATTCTGAAAGCAAAGCCTGCCAACGGAGCAAAAGATCCGTACGATAAACCGTTCTATCACAAATTTGCTTCTATCCTGCATGTGCTGATACGAAAAAAAGCATTGACACTAAGTGCCGTAATTGCTCTTTTCATAATCTCCTTAGTGATAATGGGAATGATGCCCCAAAACTTCTTCCCTTCCCTCGATAAACCCTATTACCGGGCAGATGTCTTCTACCCCGATGGCTATAGTATCAATGAAGTAACCAAAGAGATGGAAACGGTAGAAGCACACCTGTTGGCACAGCCGGAGGTAGACAAAGTATCCATCACCTTCGGTAGTACCCCACTGCGTTACTACTTAGCATCTACTTCGGTAGGACCCAAACCTAACTTCTGCAATATATTGGTAGAACTTAAAGACAGCAAATACACCAAAGAGCAGGAAGAGAATTTCGATGCATACATGAAGGCAAACTATCCGAATGCCATTACCCGCACCAGCCTCTTCAAGCTATCACCAGCTGTGGATGCTGCCATTGAAATTGGTTTTATCGGCAATAATGTCGATACGTTGGTGATGCTCACCAATAAAACACTGGAAATAATGCATCGTAACCCCGATCTGATCAATATACGTAATTCCTGGGGAAATAAGATTCCGGTATGGAAACCTATATATAGCCAGGAGCGTGCTCAGCCACTCGGTGTATCCCGTCAGGGGATGGCACAAAGTATTCAGATCGGTACGAATGGTATGCCTTTGGGCGAATATCGTAAAGGCGATCAGGTACTCCCTATTTTACTAAAAGGAAATACCGTGGACTCATTCAAAATCAATGATCTCCGCACGCTACCCGTATTCGGTACAGGTACAGAAACCACCAGCCTCGAACAAGTAGTATCGGAATTTGATTTCCAATATCGCTTCTCAAATGTAAAAGATTACAATCGGCAGATGGTGATGATGGCACAGAGTGACCCACGTCGCGGAGTGAATGCCATTGCCGCTTTCAACCAGGTGTGGTCTCAGGTACAAAAGGAAATACAAGTGCCGGAAGGATATACCATGAAGTATTTCGGTGAACAGGAGAGTCAGGTAGAATCTAACGAAGCACTGGCAGCAAACATGCCGTTGACATTCTTCCTGATGTTTACCGTATTACTGCTACTGTTCAAAACCTATCGCAAACCGATTGTTATTCTGCTGATGTTGCCGCTCATCTTTATCGGTATTGTATTGGGCTTACTCGTATTGGGCAAATCGTTCGACTTCTTTGCAGTTCTTGGTCTGTTAGGGTTGATTGGTATGAATATCAAAAATGCAATTGTATTGGTAGACCAGATAGACATTGAAGCCCGTTCGGGTAAAACACCTCTTGATGCTGTAGTCAGTGCAACTGTGAGCCGTATTGTTCCGGTAGCAATGGCCTCGGGAACAACTATTCTGGGTATGCTTCCACTATTGTTTGATGCTATGTTTGGTGGTATGGCAGCAACCATTATGGGTGGCTTACTGGTAGCATCGGCACTGACATTGTTTGTACTCCCGGTAGCTTATTGCACGATACTGAAAATAAAAGGATAAGATTGGTGAAATCGGATTAACTTTGTACCCGCAAAGTTACCAGACGCACATAGGGCATCATCGCTAAAATGATTAAAATAATGACAATGAAAACTCAGATAATACTATTCGCATGGTTGTGCTTCGGATTTGACGCCTTGGCACAACCGGTACAACTTACCCGCGAAGCCTACCGCGACCGGGTAGAGAACTACAGTCAGGTGCTAAAACAACAAAAACTGAAAAGTATGGCAAGTACCGAAGGACGCAAAATTGCCTTCACCGGATTCTTGCCACAGATAGATATCAGCGGAGAAGGTACGTTGAATCTCAAAGAAATGGATGCCTGGGATGGTCCTGCCGGACAATATCGCAACTACACCTATCAGGGGGTATTTGTTGTTGCTCAGCCTCTCTATACCGGTGGTTCCCTGCAAGCCCGAAACAAAGTGGCTCAAGCAGATGAGAAGCTGGACCGGCTCAGTACGGAACTCACCCTCGATCAGATCCATTATCAGAGTGATGCAGTATACTGGAATGCTTCTGCTGCCCATGCCATGCTCATATCCGCCAAACAATATGAAGACATTGTGCAGCAACAATTCAATATCATTCAAGACCGCTTCAACGACGGAATGATAAGCCGTACGGATCTGCTGATGATTTCCACCCGCAAAAAAGAAGCGGAACTACAGTACATCAAAGCACGCCAGAACTATACGTTAGCTTTACAAAAACTGAATATACTGATGGGAGAAAATCCTGATACTCCCGTAGACAGTCTGTATGAAATCGGAATACCCAGCGAACCAGTTACACTCCTTAGTCTGAACGATGTGCTGCAACGCCGTGCCGACTATGCCAGTACGGAAATCAACATAGAAAAAAGCGAAGCACAACGAAAGGCTGCCCTTAGTCAGTACAACCCGCAAGTGAACATGTTTTTATCCGGAGGATGGGCTACTGCATCTCCCAACATGGGCTATGATGTTGCTTTTACTCCTATCTTAGGACTGAATGTAAACATCCCCGTTTTCCGCTGGGGGGCACGCTTCAAAACAAACCGCCAGCAGAAGGCCTATATTGGTATCCAAAAATTACAGCAAAGTTATGTGACAGATAATATCAGCGAAGAACTCTCTGCTGCTCTTACCAAACTAACGGAAACAGAACATCAAGTGACTACCGCACAAGAAACAATGGATCTGGCGGAAGAAAATCTCAGTCTGGCCACTTTCTCTTATAATGAAGGAAAAGCGAGTATGGTAGATGTACTTTCAGCACAACTTTCGTGGACTCAGGCGCACTCCAACCTTATTAATGCATACCTTGCTGCTAAAATGGCGGTAGCCGAATACCAGAAGGTGACAAGCTATTGAATAATGTGCCAATATGCTAATGTGCCAATTACCATGCAGTATCATGGCGCAGCCAATTGGCATATTATTCAACCTAATACATAGACAGACGTAATGGATCAATGTACGAGATGTGCATGTCGTACCGTATGAGATGCACATCTCGTACCACACGACATGCACATGTGGTACTGCACGACATGCACATCTCGTACATCGCATCTCATCGTGATACGAGCCCTGCCTTAAGAACAAACAAATATTTCCTCCCTTCCCTTTCATTTTTACCCAATTAATTTCTAACTTTGCCCCGCATCGGTTCATCTTCTCCATGCATTCGGAGAAAATGATTAAAAGGGAATCAGGTGAGAATCCTGAACAGTCCCGTTGCTGTATGTTTCATTCAAGCGTAGTAAACACATACTTCATGCCACTGAAAGACTTCAAGTCGATTGGGAAGGCGTTTACTTACGGAAACGAGTCAGAAGACCTGCCATGTATATTTGCTCAATAGCTTTCGAGGACAAGCTGTGAGGACGGAAACGTTGTACCTCTTTGACAAAGAGTGGCTACAACCTCTCTATCATCATACATATTTGGACCTTTTTACAGCTATTTGATAATAACAATGAATAATAATTATCAAATTAGTTAACGCATGGGAAATAAGGCGAAGTGGATTACTGTCACTTTTCTGTTATTGACTACTTTAGTATATGCTCAACGCAACAAAGTAGATACATTGCATACTTACTGGATAGATGAGGTGACAGTCACCTCATCCAAAAAGTTGTCGAAAGAAATTATCCCCGTACAAATTATGGAAGGGGCGCAGCTGGAAAAACTAAGCGTCCATTCCGTAGCAGATGCTATACGTTACTTTTCGGGCATACAAATTAAAGACTTCGGCGGCATTGGTGGACTGAAAACAGTCAATATACGCAGTATGGGAACTAACCACGTGGGAGTATTCTATGACGGCATCGAACTCGGTAATGCACAAAACGGACAGATTGATCTCGGACGATTTTCACTCGATAATATGGAAGCTGTTTCCTTATACAACGGGCAGCGCAGTGCTATCTTCCAGTCTGCAAAGGATTTTGGTTCTTCGGGCTCTATTTACATGCAAAGCCGCACCCCCAAGTTTGAAGATTCCAAACGCTACAATGTACGAGGCAGTTTCAAAACCGGGTCTTTTGGTGTTGTCAATCCATCGATGCTTTGGGAACAGAATATCAACGACCGCCTTTCCAGTTCATTCAGTACCGAATACATGTTTACCACCGGACATTATAAATACCGCTACAAAACTACGGGAGGATATGACACCACGGCCGTACGCAAGAATGGAGATGTGAATTCAATCCGTATAGAAGGGGGGCTATATGGCAAAATAACCAATGGAGAGTGGAAAAGTAAAGCCTACTTTTATAAATCTGAGAGAGGACTCCCCGGATCAATGGTTCGTAACAAACTGTTTCACGAAGACCGCCAATGGGATACGAATCTGTTTGTGCAGTCGTCCATCAGAAAAATCTTTTCCGATAAGTACAGTCTGCTGATAAACGGAAAGTATGCCTATGACTATCTACACTACTTTGCCGACCCCAATAAAGACGAAACCCTGATGTATGTTGAAAATCACTATCGCCAGCAAGAAGTTTACTTCTCGGCTGCCAACCTCTACTCGTTCAATAAACATTGGAGTGTATCTATGGCATTGGATTATCAATGGAACAAACTGAATGCCGATTTATATAAATTCCCCTATCCCACCCGCCATACCACGCTCGTATCGGTGGCAAGCGCACTCGACTTTGAACAGTTCAAACTGCAAGCCAGTGTGTTGGGCACCTTCGTCGTAGATCATGTACGTACAGATACGATGTCTATGGAGAACAAAAAACAGATAACTCCTACTCTGGTAGCCTCCTACAAACCATTTCCTAAAGTAAATCTTCACCTACGTGGTTTCTACAAAAATATTTTCCGCATGCCTACTCTGAACGATTTATACTATACGTTTATCGGTAATATCAAACTGAATCCGGAATTTACCACCCAGTACAACCTGGGATTCACCTATGTACCTGGCATCAGAGGTAAGTGGTTAAAAAATCTTGAGATACAAACAGATGCCTATTACAACGAAGTAGAAAATAAAATTGTAGCAATGCCCACCTCCAACCAGTTCCGCTGGACAATGATGAACCTTGGGATGGTAGAAATACGGGGAGTGGACGTAGCCATACAAAGCGACTGGAAACTACCAAAAGAAATATCCATTGATGCCCAGCTCACTTACACTTACCAGAAAGCACAAGACTTTACCGATGCTACAGACGATTATTACGGTGACCAAATACCCTACATCCCTTGGCACAGCGGTTCACTGATTGTAAATGCCAGTTGGCGGGAGTGGGACCTCAATTACAGTTTCATATATACAGGAGAACGGTATGACATGCGTGCCAATATTCCGGAGAATTATGTGCCTGAGTGGTATACAAACGATCTGTCTCTATCCCGTACTTTCAGGATAAAGAATCTGAACTACCGACTGACCGCAGAAGTCAATAACCTCTTCAACCAGCAATTTGAAGTAGTAAAGGGCTACCCCATGCCGGGAATTAATTATAAATTTATTCTTACTATTCATATATAGACAAACAAATGAAAAAACGATCGTTCATTACCCTTTTACTCACCGGTAGTCTTCTGATTTTTTCGTGTACAGGTGACGATGAAGTACTTGTACATTCTACCGGAACACAAGTACAGCCCCCTACCCATCCGGAATTCATTACAGGTTTCTATCTATTGAATGAAGGAAACATGGGGAGTAATAAATGTACCCTTGACTTTTTTGACTATACCACCGGATATTATCATAAAAACATCTATGCCGAAACCAATCCGTCTGTTGTGATGGAGTTGGGAGATGTAGGCAATGACATTCAGATTTACGGTGATAAACTGTATGCTGTTATCAACTGCTCTCACTTCATTGAAGTAATGGATAAAGACAATGCCCGTCATCTGGGCACTATTGATATCCCCAACTGCCGTTACATAACCTTTCATGAGGGATACGCCTACATCAGCTCCTATGCCGGCCCCGTACAGATAGATCCCAATGCCCGCCTGGGATACGTAGCCAAAGTAGACACAGCCACTCTGCAAGTAGTAGGCCAATGCCTTGTGGGATATCAGCCTGAAGAGATGGTGATTACAGGCAATAAACTCTATGTAGCCAATTCCGGTGGTTACCGTGTTCCCAATTATGACCGTACCGTTTCGGTCATCGACCTGAACACTTTCACCGAACTCTATAAAATAGATGTCGCCATCAACCTGCACCGACTCAAAGCAGACCGTTACGGTTACCTCTATGTAAGTTCACGAGGTGACTATTACACCACCCCGTCCGACCTCTATGTAATAGACAGCCGTACAGATAAAGTAGTAGAGAAGCTGGGCATTGCAGCATCCGAAATGTGTATTGATAACGATAATCTCTATCTCTACAGTACTGAATACAGCTATGTCAGCCAGCAAGAATGGGAGATTACCTATGCTCTGATCGATACCCGTACCCGAAAGGTTGTCACCCGGAACTTTATCACAGACGGAACAGAAAAATCAATTAAGAAGCCTTATGGCATTGCTGTTAATCCGGAGACAAAAGAGTTTTTTGTAACAGATGCCAAAGACTATGTATCGCCGGGTACACTCTATTGCTTCACCCCGGAAGGAAAGAAGAAATGGTCAGTGACCACAGGTGATATTCCTGCACACTTTGTATTTGTGCATAAATAATAAGCACAGCATCATCTATGATACAAAAGTTCAACAATTACTAAACATCTATTTATATGATTCATTCCAAATTATATTCTTATCTGGTGGCAAGCCTCTTTTCCGGTTGCTGCCTATGGTTTGCTGCGTGCTCAGAAGCCCCCGATCCTCCTGTCGAAGTAACCGAACCTACCGAGGTACCCTCCGATGATGGCAAGATCGTTATCGAAATTCCTGCCGGAGGACTTCAGACACCCCGCTGCAAAGTACTCTCCATCGCTCCTGTTCTGACAGGAGAAGAAACCTACGAAATGCAATGGAGCATAGGAGATTCCGTCATCTCTTCTCAAAAAGAGCTGGAATTTATAGCACTCAATCCGGGACAGTATTCTATCACATTGCAAGCTACAAACAGCGAACAAAAAAAGAGTACACTGGACTTTACTGTCACCGTAAAGCAGGAAGAGAAAAACTACTCTCCCTATATCACTTCCATACCGGAATATAAGCCGGCACCGGGACAATTCGTCAACGAACTTCCCAAATACGAAGAAGGAGATACTCAAAGGGCTATCAACCAAAAAGTACTCGAAGCCATCGGATACAATACTCGTGGAATGATTACTTTGGGCGGTTATGGCGGTTATGTAATCTGTGGCTTTGATCACACCATTGTAAACGTACCGGGCCGGTATGATCTCAAAATTCTTGGTAATGCTTTTCATGCTAATGCCAACCCTAACCCGGAAGCACCGGAAGAAGGCGGAAGCTGTGAACCGGGCATTGTCATGGTGGCATACGACCGCAATAAAAATGGTATTGCCGATGACGATGAATGGTATGAACTGGCAGGGAGTGAATATACTAAAGAAACCACTCTCAAAAATTATCAGATTACCTATTATCGTCCGGACGAATATCATGAACCGGTAGAAGCACCCGCAGACGAACAATCCTGGAATACAGATGCGGAATATATCGCATGGCAAGACAACCGGAATACGCAGGGCTTTATGCCTAAAAACATATACCACCGGCAGGATTATTATCCGAAATGGCTGGAAGAAGATGAACTCTCTTTTAAAGGCACACTGCTGCCCAATAATGCAAAAGACGAAAGCGGTGAAGGTAAATACTGGGTGCTTTACGCTTATCCATGGGGATATGCCGATAACGGGCTTAATGTAGATGACACCTCCAACTTCAATATCGAATGGGCGGTAGATACCGAAGGTAATCCGGTACATCTGCCGGGCATCGATTTTGTAAAGATCTACACCGGAGTCAACCAATACTGTGGTTGGCTGGGAGAAACATCTACCGAAGTAATGGGAATTAATGACTTACATTTATTAAATAACTAATCATTTAAGCTATTATGAGAAAACTATTATCTCTATTAGGATTAATGTGTCTTGTCTGCATTGGGTTGCAGGCACAACAGACGGTGTTCGTACAGGGAGTACCCCGGCAAGTTTCTGCTCTCCCGAAAGCACTGAAAAGTGCCGATATATCAATTGATGCCTCAAAAATCAAGTATTATGTAGGCGAAGGAAGCAAAACCTCCGTACTCGTGATACGATGGAATGACGGTAGAGGTGCCGAAAACCTTGTTTGGGGATACAAGTGGGAAGATACCACAAAAGCCACCGGCGAAGCTATGCTGAAAGCTATAGCCAAAGCTGACCCACGTTTCTATATGCTGGTTATGGGTGGAACACAATACGGATCTGCCATAGGTGGATTCGGTTTCGACCTGAATGGCAATAGAAACATCGGCTTGAAAAAAGAGGACGAAGAGAAAAAAGCAGATGAAGAGGGATTAATACACACCTCAGCATATGACTTTGACGACTATACCGCCATAGATGCTACCGACCACTGGGCCTCAGGATGGTATAGTAACGGATTCTGGAGCTATTATACTGCCGACAGTTTTACAGAGGAACCAGGTTTCAGCAGTGTAGGAGCCTCCAGTCGCATATTGACCGATGGCTCTCTCGACTTATGGTCATTTTCTTCTTTCTCCGGTTCGGGTGAAGCAGCCGAAATAAACTATTACTTCTATGTTCCCACTCCGGAAACAGGTATCTATCTTCCGGATGAGATTACGCTTCCTATTTCAGACGGTGGTGTACTGCCTACTATTCTGGGCTGTAATGGTGAAACAGCCGGTACCATGCTGTGGACCATCCAGGATAAAGAGTCTCAAAAAGATAATACCCTTATCAAAACGATACGCAGTACTAAAGATGCTTTCAATGGTGCAGTCACTTTTGCCGGAAATAAAACCGGAGATGCCTATGTTTACTTTAAAACAAAGATAGGAAACAGTGCAAACTATTCTCAATCTAACACCTGCAAGGTTACAGTAACAGCACCCGAAAAGCCTATCACAAAAATTGCATTCCAACAGGCAGAAATGGAGTCAGGAATCAAACAAACGGTTGAAAACCCATTGACTCTTACTCCTTCCAATGCCACTTATACCGCTCTCACTTACACCAGCAGCAATAAAGAAGTGGCATCCGTCAGCACAGCCGGAAAAATCACGACTACTGCTACCGAAGGTGAAACAATCATCACTGCTACCAGCGTATGCGATGAGAACGTAACAGCTTCATTCAAACTGACCGTAAAATGTCAGAAAGCGGTAGAGAAAATAGAACTTGGTGGTGAAAACAAAGTTATCGAAATAGAGCTCAAAGACATCTATTGCCCGGTTCCTGTTATCACTCCCGCCGATGCCGACTATACCGATGTCACTTACCAGATTGCAGATCCTGATATCGCCAGCTTCTATCAGGCTAATATCACTGCGAAAAAGGTAGGAGAAACTACCATGACCGTAACTGCCAAAGACGGAAAAGGGGCAAGCACTACCGTAAAACTAATTGTGAAAGAACGTGACCACTCTCCTTATGCCGGATATCAGGATGGTACATTTATCCTGAATGAAGCCTGGTTCGGACACGAAAACGGTGATATGAATTTCCTTACTGAAGATAAGGAACTGATGTATCGCGTATATGACCGCGAGAATCCGGGAGAAGCCTTTGGTGCTACTTCTTGTTACGGTATGATTTATGCTGATAAGTTTTTTGTTATCTCTAAACAACCGAAAGACGGAGGAGACAGTACCCCCGGTGGTGGCCGATTGGTAGTGATGAATGCCAAGACATTAAAGAAAATCGCCGGATTCGATGTTATCGGAGGCGGTGACGGACGTGCCATAGTAGGCGTAAACCCTGATAAAGTATATATCAGTACTACTGCCGGTGTAGTTGTATTTGATGTTAAAAACCTCAAAGTAGGTGATATTATTGAAGGAACACAAGGTGCAAGCTTATACAACGGACAGACCGGAGATATGGTAAAAGCCGGCAAATATGTATTTGCCATCCAGCAAAATAAAGGTACAAACATTATTGATACAGAAACCGACAAGCTGGTAAAATGCATTGAAAACAGTAAGATACAAGGCATTACACAAGGTGCCGACGGTAGTGTATGGCTGGGATCAACCAATACATTGGAACGTCTGAATCCGGAAACCCTGACAATAGAAGAGACCCTGCAACTACCGACAGGTGCAGAAATCAGCTGCTCATGGGGAGCATGGAGACCAACTCCATTCTGTGCAAGCCGCACGAAAAATATACTTTATTGGTCAGGAGGCAGTAGCGTTATGTATGGAGGAGCCGGATATTATCGTTACGAAATAGGTACGGATATCAGTACTATCAAGCCGTTCTTCAGTGTAGCCGAACTACCGGGAGCAACAGAAGGAAAACTTCAAACCTCCTATGGAACACCCCGCTATGACGACCGTACGGATGAATTAATCGTAATGACGACACAAAAAGGAGCCGGAACGGATTACGAACACAATTGGATTCACATTGTGAACGGTACAACCGGAGAGTTGAAAAAAACAATCAAACTGAAACAATACTATTGGTTCCAGGCCATGCCTATCTTCCCGGACAAATATGCACCGGAGGTAAATGGTGTAGAAAGTACATTATCATTTACCACAAGTAGCGCACCTACTGTTATTGATCTGACGGATAAAGTGACAGATAAGGACAACCTAACGTATAATATCAGTAAAACATTAAAAAGTGTGAGTAATGAAAGTATTGCCACTGCCACGCTGGAAGGTAATACACTGACTGTAACTCCAAAAGCTATTGGTGAGACAACTATTATACTGGCAATCGAGTCCAATGGCGTAGTTATAGAAAAGAATATTCATGTAGTAGTATCCGGTGGTACCGGCGTAAATGATGTGGAAACCGGAAAAACAATCTACTGCAAAGACAACATGCTCAGCATTTACGGATACAAAGGATACAGATTTATCATGTACAACAGTAACGGACAGGCAATCGGTAGTTACGAAGTAAACAGCGATTGCTACAACGCTCCGATAGACGTTGCCCGTGGAATCTATCTGCTGAACGGACATACAGGCAAACAAACTGTCTCCGCAAAAATCATTGTTGAATAAAAATTCCTGAATAGAGTAGAGAGTCGGTTTTCCTTCCTTTCTGCCCAATAGAATAAAGAGAAGCTGCCAACCCAATAAAGCAGCTTCTCTTTTTGTCACCTTGCTAAGTCTATCTTTTCTAAGGTCTTAACCATTGGATAAAAAAGGTATATACCTACACTCTATGATAGATTTCATCAAACGGTACTCTCCCCCGTTCTCCCCAGATCCCTTTATTTCCATTTCGTATTCCACAAGGAATTACCATGTTTATTCCGGCACCATGAGGTAATTTCAGTAACTTCTTAATTCGTCTGCTGTCAAAACCTTCCAAAGGACAAGTGTCATATCCTTCATTTGCCATAGCAATCATAAATGTTTGTGCAGCAAGTGCACAGGATTTATTAACGACCACACGCATATCACTTTCAGAAACTTCCAGCATCATAGGGCGGAATAAGCTGATACTTTTGGCCAGTATCACTCTCAAAAAGCCTAAGATTCCAAAGAATCGAGCATAAATGAAAGGCATTAGTTTCCCATAATATAATTCCCGATCCCTGATGCGTTTCTCCTGACGTTCTTTCGGGCTATTTCGCACGATATTTCCTTTTTCAAATTCAAGAACGGATTTTGCACGCTTCTTATACAGATCCTGACGTGTAACGAAAACAACTATTTCTGAAGCCGTAGAAGTAGCTGACTGTCCAAGACAGGCTTTTGAAATCTCCGCCAACAATTCGGGATTTGTAATTTGATAAAACTCCCACAATTGCATATTCGAACTATTAGGAGCTAAAGTTGCTAACTCCAGACAGTGTTTTACCGTTTCCGGTTTTATTGGTTTTTCTTTATCAAACACCCGTACGGAACGGCGGAAATTCAAGACCTCTTCTAAATTCATTTTATACTCTATTTATTAAATTAGTTTCATTCCATTGTTACATAACAACTATTACTGACAGTATCAGATACATAATATCCTGTTTCATGTTGATAAGTAATCATTCTGAAACAATCACAAATAATGTACCAATTAGCTCATTATTTATCAAATATCCAACAACAGACTCACATTAATAACATAATTGCAAGCTAACTGTATTGCAGTCGGCCAGATTATTAACATAAATTCTATTACATTGAAACAGACATGAAAAGAGTGAAGCCTCTGCTGATTTCAGAAAAGCCTCCCTAAAGTCTTGTCTAAACTTTAGGGAGGCATTCTTAAACTAATTCATGAACCTCACACGGAGGTATACGATTAGGCAAGGAATGAAATCAATACCCCCGCAGCCACAGCCGAACCGATTACTCCGGAGATATTACTTGCCATGCAATACTGCAACACATGATTCTTTGAATCGTATTTCAAAGCAATTTCATTTGCCACACGGCTTGCCATAGGCACAGCGCTCAATCCCGTAGCACCGATCAATGGGTTGATCTTTTTCTTAGAGAAGAGGTTGAACAGCTTTACGAGGAAGATTCCTCCGGTAATACTCAGGGCAAAGGCAAGGAAACCACCGACTACAATACCAATAGTAGTCCAGTTCAGGAAAGCCTCGGCAGTCATAGTAGCACCTACGGAAAGCCCCAGGAAAATGGTTGCAGCATTCATAATGCTGTTGGAAGCGGCATCAAACAAACGGAACGTATTGCTACCAATCTCCTTCACCAGATTACCAAACATCAACATACCAATCAACGGCACAGCACTCGGCACAAAAAGGGCAACAACAGTAGTCACTGCAATCGGGAAGATAATTTTCAATACACGCAGATTTTTGATTTCCGTCTTCGAAGGGTATTTCTTCTCCTGTTCTTTCATATTGATACTCAGCTCTTTTTTAGTACAGAACAAGCGGACTACCATCGGAATAATCACCGGAACCAGTGCCATATAAGAGTAAGCGGCAATAGCAATCGGCCCCAGCAAATGAGGAGCCAGTTTAATGGTGGTAAAGATAGCCGTAGGACCGTCAGCCCCTCCAATAATACCCAGTGAAGCTGCTTCCTGAGGAGTAAAACCGATCAGGATAGCTACCAGCAATACGGTAAAGATACCCAACTGGGCAGCTGCCCCGAATATAGAAAGATGCAAATTACGCAACATCGGTCCGAAGTCGGTCAACGCACCCACTCCCATAAATATAATAGGTGGCAGAAATCCTGTCTTTATCAACATATAATAGATGAAATTCATAAGTCCCAACTCATGGGCAATGTCATGCAAAGGCATTTCCCAAATGCTCTTCATCACACCATTCACCATCACCATACCGTTCTCATCGGCCTGAATAACCCCCATATCACCACCTGGGAAGTTGGCGAGCAGTACACCGAAAGCAATAGGTACCAGTAGCAACGGTTCATACTGTTTCTTGATACCCAGATAGAGCAAAACGAAGGCGATAGCATACATTATCAGAAACTGCGGTTCGGCAATGATATTGCTGAAAGCAGTCATATCGTATAAGTTTTCAAATATCTCGTTCATTATCCTATCTTCATTAATATGTCATCTTCAGAAACTGTATCTCCCGGATTACTGCAAATAGCCGTCACTGTACCACCAAACTCGGCACGAATGGCATTATACGTCTTCATAGCTTCCACATAGCAGAGCACATCTCCTTCTTTTACGGAATCACCAACTTTCAATGCTGTCTCCTGTGCATTTTTTACAAGGAAGAATTTACCTTCTAACGGAGAAAGTACATCTTTACCCTCGCCTGCCGGGGCAGCAACAGGGGCAGCGGGAAGCTCGGCATCACCATAAGCCACTGTAACGCGATAAGCCTGTCCGTCTACCTGCACAGTAAGCGTCTTGGGTTTCGCATCTTCCTGTGGCGATTTATCTCGTTCTGCACGGCGTTTAGCCACATCCGCAAGGAAATCTTCTTTCGCTTTACCACTCTTATAAGCCTCGTACTGCGCAGGGTGCATGGCATATTCAAAGAGTTCTTCGTCATCTTCACCTGTTTCCCATTTATTTTCTTTCATCAACTTGTGATACTTATCAAGGTCATCCGGATAATTATCCTGCGGATTGCCTTCAAAGAATTTACGGCCTTCACGCTCGGCCTTTTCTACTATCTCGGGAGCCAATTTACCCGGTAAACGCCCTGCCTTACCAAGTATCATATCCCAAATGTCATCAGCAATCATGCCCCAGCGCTCTTTGCCTTTCTCCATAGCTATCACATTCATCATAGCCAGATTCTTAACATACTGGCTGAACGGTGTCACTAAAGGAGGATAACCGACACGCGGCCATACATAAGCTACTTCGTTGAAAAGCTTAATCAACAACTGATCCTGCGTCATGAAAGGCAGATTGTGTTTAGCTTTATATTTGTTAATAGATTCCAGATTGGTTTCAAGATCGGCCATAAGGCTACCCATCATACCACCCGGAAGCCCCGGAGCAATAAGCAGGGAGTTCATCAGACGATTCTTCGGACTGATATAAAGTCCGAGAAAATCATCCATAAATTCCTGAATCATACCACGTACTTTCATGTACGCCTCCATATTTATTTCAGGTACCTTGAAACCGGCATCTTTCAGCATAGCCTGTACACTCAACAAATCGGCATGGCCGGTACCCCACGAAAGTGGTTCCATCCCTACATCAATGTAGTCGCAACCTGCCTCGCAAACTTCAAGAATGCTTGCCATATTAAAACCGGGTCCTGCATGACTATGATACTGCACAGGAATATCAGGATGTGCCGCTTTTATATTGGCCACAATCTTGCCTAAGGAGACGGGACGCCCGATACCTGCCATATCTTTGATACAGATCTCATCTGCTCCCAACTTTATCAGTTCCAAAGCCATATTAGTATAGTACTCTACCGTATGGATGGGCGAGTGGGTAATACAAAGTGAACATTGCGAAATCATCCCGGCATCATGGGCATAAGTAATTGAAGGAGCAATGTTACGGACATCATTCAATCCGCAGAAAGTGCGGGTGATATCCGTTCCCTGAGCCTTCTTTACTTTATAGAAGAGTTTGCGCACATCGGCAGGAACAGGACTCATACGGAGTCCGTTCAGGGCACGATCAAGCATATGGGTTTGAATTCCGGCTTCATGGAAAGGTTTAGTCCATTCGCGAACAGCACGGTTGGGGTTTTCACCAAACAACAGATTCACTTGCTCAAAACCGCCACCATTGGTTTCAACACGGGCAAAACATCCCATTTCAATAATAGCAGGAGCTACTTTAACGAGTTGGTCTACACGAGGTACATATTTTCCGGCACTCTGCCACATATCTCTGAAAACCAGACTGAACTTAATTTCTCTTTTCATATTCTTTTAGTTGTGTCTTGATTATTTGCGAATTTATAATTTCTCTACTTTTGTCACTTTGCCCTTCCCCTGAGTTACTACATTAACAGCCGCAGTAATTGCAGCCAATATATTCCCGGGAACAGGCACAGGACCTTGCGAAGAAGTCTGTTTGACAGGCATTACCTCTTCGGGAGCATATTTATTGACGAGTGAGATCAGTAATTTACCAAGATAAATGACGATAAGTAAAATAACGAACACGGTAGCCATACCAACTACCATCAGCAGGAATGCTGTCTCTAAGTTTTCCATATAATAAGTTATTAGTTATTTGATCGATTTTCAAAAAAATCGCTCGAAATTACCAATAAAAGAAGAAAAAATAAAGGCAGGAAAGAATAAAAAAAGCTAAATCGGAATATAAGAAACTGTTTTGATTTTTATAGAATCTCTTTTTTTGTTTATTTCGGGCTTCTTCAGTCTTCTTTTTCGCCCGTTTGCAACTTCGCTTTTAGTCACATAGCCCGCTATGCTCCTAAAAACAAAGCTGCAAACGAACAAAAAATAAGACTAAATAAGCGCCGAATAAAAATCAAAACAGTTTCTAAGAGGGAGAAAAACAAGGAATAATAAAGGCTTAAAGAAAGCTCATCCGACAAATACGTAGTTTGTTAATATTGTTAATGTATTTTTTAACGTTTCGAATTTACTATTCTATATTGTACACTTTTACCATACTAAAGTGTACAATATAATAAGATAAAAGTGTACAATTAACATCCGGATAAGTGTACACTCTTATCTATCTTTATACAAGAGGTTTATATTCATTATAAATCAAGCAATTACATAAAGACAAACATTCATGTCTTATCTCACATATCTTCTTCTAAAAATATTATAATTACTTTTTTGACAACTATACATTTGCCGGATGAACCTAAAGGAAGCCCCATATGCTCTTTTGTCCTCGTGTCTATAAAACTGATAAATGAAATTCTGTGTCTCCTCTCTGCACTAAACTTAAAACTCACTCGTAAAGTGGAATTTTATCTTCTTAAAGTCCATCTGTGCCATTTGCAATACATAGTTGGAGTCTGCCAGGAATACATCCCTACCCTCACGGTCTTTTGCCATGAACTGATATTTACGTTTTTTGAATGCTTCCAGCTCTTCGGCATCATCGCTTTCAATCCAACATGCTTTGTAGAGGCTTATCGGTTCCCAACGACAAGAGGCATTATATTCATTTAGCAAACGATACTGGATCACCTCAAACTGAAGTTGTCCTACCGTACCGATAATCTTCCGACCATTAAACTGATTGACAAACAACTGTGCTACACCTTCATCCATCAACTGATCAATTCCCTTTGCAAGCTGTTTCTGCTTCATAGGATCGGCATTCTCAATATATTTGAACATTTCGGGCGAGAAACTCGGCAAACCACGGAAGTGCAATTGTTCACCTTCTGTCAGCGTATCACCAATTTTAAAGGTACCATTATCCGGCAAACCAATGATATCACCTGCATATGCTTCATCAATTGTAGTCTTGCGCTGAGCCATAAACTGTGTAGGCGATGAAAAACGCATCGTTTTACCATGGCGCACATGCAGATAGGGGGCATTACGTGTGAACTTACCCGAACAAATTTTACAGAAAGCAATACACGAACGATGGTTCGGGTCAATATTAGCAGTAATCTTAAAGACAAATCCGGTAAACTTCGGCTCATCCGGCTCTACCTCACGTTCCTCTGCCTGCACGGGACGAGGGCTGGGAGCTATCTCTACAAAGCAATTGAGTAGTTCCTGCACACCAAAATTATTCAATGCCGAGCCAAAGAATACAGGTGCACAATCTCCTGCCAGATAAGTCTCATTATCGAATTCAGGATAAACACCTTCAATCAATTCCAGATCACTACGTAATTTGTCTGCCAGTGTGGCACCAATCTGATTATCCAATTCTTCACTATTGAGATCTACTGCAATCTTCTCTGTCACCACCTGCTTGGAAGGCTGATAGAGATCCAGCTTATTCTCATATATATTATATACACCTTTGAAACGGGCCCCCTGTTCGATAGGCCATGACAACGGGCGAACCTGAATCATCAGTTCTTCTTCCAGTTCATCCAGCAGATCAAACGGATCCTTACCCTCACGGTCCATCTTATTGACGAAGATGATAACAGGTGTCTTACGCATACGACACACCTCCATCAGCTTGCGGGTTTGTGTTTCCACACCTTTCGCACCGTCTACTACAATGATAACGCTATCTACAGCAGTCAACGTACGATACGTATCTTCGGCAAAGTCCTGGTGACCCGGAGTATCGAGAATGTTAATCTTATAGTCGCGGTAGTCGAACTCCATCACGGAGGTAGTCACCGAGATACCACGCTGTTTTTCAATCTCCATCCAGTCCGATGTAGCCGTCTTCTTGATTTTATTACTTTTTACGGCACCTGCCACCTGTATCTGTCCACCAAAAAGCAATAGCTTTTCAGTTAATGAAGTTTTACCGGCATCCGGATGTGCAATAATGGCGAATGTACGCCTTCTCTGTATTTCTGAATTATCTGCCATACAATAAATTAATCATTCAATAGTGCCATGCAACGTGCAAGGCTCTCTTCCCAATGGGGGATTTCAATATCAAAAGTGGTTTTAATTTTCGTTTTGTCAAGCACCGAATAATGTGGCCGAGCCGCCTTCGTAGGATAGTCTGTCGTATGCAGCGGACGTACCTTGCAAGTAGTAATACCTGCCAGGCGATGAATTGTCTTTGTAAAATCATACCAGGAGCACACTCCTTCGTCACTGAAGTGATAAATACCACGTACTATACCTTTATTAATAATAGCATAAATAGCACGTGCCAGATCATTGGCATAAGTAGGTGTTCCCACCTGGTCAAAAATCACGCCCAACGCTTCTCGCTCGCGTCCCAGACGTACCATTGTCTTCACGAAGTTATTGCCGTAAATAGAGTAAAGCCATGCTGTACGGATAATGACAGCCTTTTCACAACCTTCCATCACCGCCTGCTCACCTGCCAGCTTAGTAGCGCCATATACAGAGGCCGGACAAGTCGGTTCTTCTTCTGTATAAGGGATATGAGCCGTTCCGTCAAAAACGTAATCTGTAGACACCTGTATGATAGCCGCCCCTCGGCGCTGAGCAGCACGGGCGAGATATCCCGGTGCAATATGGTTCAGCTTGTCACATAGCTCACGATTGTCTTCCGCATTGTCCACCGCAGTATAAGCAGCGCAATTCACAATCAGTTCGATTTCATTCTCTGCAACAAAAGCCTCAATCGCTTCTTCATTACAGATATCGAGTTCCTGTACATCCGTAAAGAAATAAGAATGTTGTACATTTTCCGCAGAAAGTACCTTCATCTCGTTGCCTAACTGTCCGTTAGCTCCGGTTATCAGTATATTCATAAATAATGTTTTTTCAATGTGCTAATATGCCAATGTACCAATTGCCATGCGATGTGTCGTTATGGCGCAGCCAATTGACACATTGGCAATATTAGCACATTGGCACATTATTTTATTCTAATTCCAATTCTCCTTTTTTCTCTTTATCATAGTAATTTGCCAGCATCGAAAGAAAACTACTGATAGACTCTATCGCCTTTGTAGTACCTTCACTCACCTCTTTTTTCTGCAAACGTAACAACATTACACCATACAATGCCTCAAAACAAGTTTCTAATTCGGGTTCTTCCTTTTTACCGCTCTTACTACGCAATTCTACTATAAAAGGCAATGCTTTGAAGTAAGCAGCATTATAAAACGGAAATTTCGGGGAAGAAAGTAACGCATTGTGTAAATCCGTCAGGTTGATAATAATATTCTTATTGATTTGCAGATGTCCCTGCCCACAGACATCTTCTTCACGCATCATGGTTATGAGGTTACCATACCACTCACGCAATGCCGGACGGTCTTCTCCGGGATAACGGACAATGATGTTTTGTTCCACCCGGTCGAGATCGCAGCCATTGGCACGGATCATATCCTCCACTTGCCACATATATATAAGGTATTCGGCAATATTTTTTTCTTTTAGTTGCTGTGCTATTTTCATCTCTTCAATGTCCCCCCTTTCTTAAATTTCAATAAATTGATTCTCCCAGCAGAGTATAGATCAACCCCACTATGGATACCAGCATAACAATGCTGCCTATGACACGGTTCAGAATCCAGATTCCACGCAGATTAAACTTCTTACGCACCTTATTGACGAAAAAAGTGATTCCAAACCACCATGTCAATGCACCGACGGCTATAGCCAGATACCCGGTAATTGTCTCAAAGAGCAATACCCCCGGTTGCAAAAAAGCAAAACGGGCAAAAAGCCCAATAAACAGGAATATGATAAGCGGATTGGAAAGTGTGACGGCAAAAGCCGTGACGAAATTATGAAAATAAGAACCTTTATTGGTAGATGCCGGACGAATGGATTTGACCGGATTACTACGAAATGTATAAATTCCGAACAGAAGCAACATAATGCTTCCCAACAATTGCAGATAGAAAATATTTTTATCAATATAGTCGAAGATGAAGCTCATGCCGTATCCCGTCAGCAGAGCATAAGCAATGTCACTAATAGAGGCTCCCAATCCGGTCACGAATCCATACCAACGCCCTTTGTTTAAGGTGCGCTGAATGCAAAGGACTCCAACCGGTCCCAACGGAGCGGAGACAATTATGCCGATAGCAAAGCCCTTTATTAATATATCGAGAATTGTTTCTATCTGATTCATGTCGCAAATATCGCACTTTTTTATGAGACGGGCATAGGTTATTAACGTTTTTTCGGTTGAGTTTGTGCGAGAAAAGTTGTTACGGACAACAGATTTATAGCCAAATCATCCAAAGAAACAAAAATATCACGAGCCGTACGGATATACAATCTGCTAACACAAGCCCCCACTGCAGCCACATTTGAGCCGGACAAATCCATCCAGAAACAATCTGAACCAGGAAGCGCCTTTTCCGGTGTTCATGATATCACCGTAAAAGTCGTATATACAAGGCATTTCATTGTAAGTATGCAAAAATGCCGATATAATAATAGATAAACTACTACTAAAGAAAAAAAAGAAAACTCCCGGTTATATCCCGGTTCAATTCCCGATTGCGCTCTATCCGTTTCCCGGTTGTATGAAAAAACAGCTCATAACTTCCGGATACCAATGAAAATGCTTATCTTTGCACCGAAAGAAAATGAAACTAATCTTCATGTGATGAAGAAGTTTCAATCGGTAAATCGTAAACGTACCTATGTGTTAAAAAAACAGGTAATGATCATGACCGTAGGGAATAAATCGTAAACATAAAACATGATTCTTTTTTTCAGAACCCCTTCCAAGAGTGTGATTGCCGTAGAGAGCAACCAATCGCTCACCCCGGACGATAGTAAGAAACTCTGCTGGCTATTTGGAGAAGCCAAAGCGGAAAGTGAAGAAAACCTGAAAGGTTGTTTCGTAGGACCACGCCGCGAAATGATCACCCCCTGGAGTACCAATGCTGTAGAAATCACCCAGAACATGGGGCTTGAAGGTATCAGCCGCATCGAAGAGTACTTTCCCGTGAAAAACGAAAATGCAGATTGTGACCCAATGCTACAACGCATGTACAAGGGGCTGGATCAAGAGGTATTCACCACCAACCGCCAGCCGGAACCAATCATCCACATCGAGGATCTGGAAGCGTACAACGAACAAGAAGGCCTTGCCCTTTCCAAAGAAGAAATGGACTACCTGAAAAAAGTAGAAAATGACCTGGGCCGCAAACTTACAGACTCAGAAGTTTTCGGTTTCGCACAGATCAACTCGGAACACTGCCGCCACAAAATCTTCGGCGGAACATTCATCATCGACGGTGTAGAGCAGGAATCATCGCTGTTCCAGATGATCAAGAAAACTACACAGGAAAACCCCAATAAGATTATTTCAGCTTACAAAGACAACGTAGCATTCGCAGAAGGTCCGATAGTAGAGCAGTTTGCTCCGGCAGACCACTCCAAGCCCGACTTTTTCCAGATAAAAGACATTAAAAGTGTGATTTCACTGAAAGCAGAAACACACAACTTCCCTACTACGGTAGAACCCTTCAACGGTGCATCTACCGGTACGGGTGGCGAAATACGCGACCGTATGGGTGGTGGTAAAGGTTCATTGCCAATTGCCGGAACAGCTGTTTACATGACTTCATATCCGCGTACAGACGAAGAGCGCACCTGGGAAGACATCCTGCCCGTACGCCAATGGCTGTATCAGACTCCGGAACAGATCCTGATCAAGGCTTCCAACGGTGCAAGTGACTTCGGAAATAAGTTCGGCCAACCGTTGATCTGCGGTTCGGTACTGACATTTGAGCATAAAGAAAACAACGAAGTATATGGTTATGACAAAGTAATTATGCTTGCCGGTGGCGTAGGTTACGGCACACAACGCGACTGCCTGAAAGGACATCCTGAAGCAGGTAATAAAGTCGTCGTTATCGGTGGCGACAACTACCGCATCGGACTCGGTGGTGGTTCTGTATCATCTGTTGATACAGGCCGTTACAGCAGCGGTATTGAGTTGAACGCTGTGCAACGTGCCAACGCCGAAATGCAAAAACGTGCCAACAACGTGGTGCGCGCCCTCTGCGAAGAAGATGAAAACCCGGTGGTTTCTATCCACGATCACGGTTCGGCAGGACACGTCAACTGTCTCTCGGAACTTGTTGAGGAGTGTGGCGGACTGATAGACATGAGCAAACTACCGATTGGTGACAAAACCCTGTCGGCAAAAGAAATCATAGCCAATGAGTCACAAGAGCGTATGGGGCTGCTCATCAAAGAAGAAGCCATTGAGCATGTACGCAAAATTGCCGAGCGTGAGCGCGCCCCGATGTATGTGGTAGGCGAAACAACCGGTGACCACCGTTTTGCTTTCCAACAAGCTGACGGCCTGCGCCCCTTCGATCTGGCTGTAGAGCAAATGTTCGGTTCGTCTCCCAAAACATACATGATAGACAAAACCGTAGAGCGCCACTACGAAATGCCGCAATACGAACTCTCCAAACTACACGAATACCTCACCAACGTATTGCAACTGGAAGCCGTGGCCTGCAAAGACTGGTTAACGAACAAGGTAGACCGTTCCGTTACAGGTAAAGTAGCCCGCCAGCAGTGTCAGGGTGAAATCCAATTGCCATTGAGCGACTGTGGAGTTGTGGCACTGGACTATCGTGGCGAAAAGGGTATCGCTACCTCTATCGGACATGCTCCCCAGGCTGCACTCGCCGATCCGGCAGCAGGTTCCATCCTATCCGTCAGTGAAGCACTGACCAATCTGATATGGGCCCCCATGGCAGAGGGCATGGACAGCATTTCCCTGTCTGCCAACTGGATGTGGCCATGCCGTTCGCAGGAAGGCGAAGATGCCCGCCTGTACACAGCTGTAAAAGCATTGAGCGACTTCTGCTGTGCACTGCAAATCAACGTGCCTACCGGAAAAGATTCTCTGTCTATGACACAAAAATACCCCAATGGTGAGAAAGTAATTTCTCCGGGAACGGTCATCGTTTCTGCCGGCGGTGAAGTATCTGATGTGAAAAAGGTAGTATCTCCGGTATTGGTAAACAATGAAAAAACAACTCTTTATCATATCGACTTCAGTTTTGATACACTGAAACTGGGTGGCTCTGCCTTTGCACAATCATTGGGCAAAATTGGTGACGAAGTACCTTGCGTACAAGATGCCGAGTACTTCCGTGATGCATTTATGGCTGTACAGGAACTTGTAAACAAGGGCTTAATCCTTGCCGGACACGACATCTCTGCCGGTGGTCTTATCACTACCCTGCTCGAAATGTGTTTCGCCAATGTGGAAGGTGGCCTTGAGATCAATCTCGACAAGATAAAAGAAACAGATATAGTGAAGATTCTCTTTGCGGAAAATCCAGGTATCGTTATCCAGATTGCCGATAAGCATAAAGACGAGGTAAAGAAAATTCTCGAAGATGCAGGGGTTGGCTATATTAAATTGGGTAAACCCACTGACGAACGCCATATTCTGGTATCTAAGGAAGATGCTACTTATCAGTTCGGTATCGACTATATGCGCGACGTATGGTACGCTTCTTCTTACCTGCTGGATCGCAAGCAATCTATGAACGGTTGTGCCAAGAAACGTTTTGAGAACTACAAGATGCAACCGTTGGAATTTGTATTCATGCCGGACTTCAAAGGTAAATTGTCACAATACGGCATCACTCCGGATCGTCGTACGCCAAGCGGTATCCGTGCTGCCATCATCCGTGAGAAAGGTACAAACGGGGAGCGTGAAATGGCTTACTCGCTCTATCTGGCAGGCTTCGACGTGAAGGACGTAACAATGACCGACCTCATCAGCGGACGCGAGACACTGGAAGATGTAAACATGATTGTTTACTGTGGAGGTTTCTCGAACTCGGATGTACTGGGCTCCGCCAAAGGCTGGGCAGGAGGCTTCTTGTTCAACCCGAAAGCCAAAGAGGCGCTCGACAAATTCTATGCTCGTAAAGACACCCTGTCACTGGGTATCTGTAACGGTTGTCAGTTGATGATGGAATTGGGACTTATCAATCCGGAACACAAAAAGCAAGGTAAAATGCTTCACAACGAATCTCATAAGTTTGAATCTACTTTCATAGGCCTGACCATTCCAACTAACCGCAGTGTCATGTTTGGCTCTCTAAGCGGCAGCAAACTGGGTATCTGGGTAGCCCACGGAGAAGGAAAATTCTCTCTGCCTTATGAAGAGGATAAATACAACGTAGTTGCAAAATATTCTTATGATGAATATCCGGGCAACCCGAATGGTTCAGATTACTCAATAGCCGGACTGGCAAGCGAAGACGGACGCCACCTGGCAATGATGCCTCACCTGGAACGTGCTATCTTCCCCTGGCAGAATGCATGTTACCCCGCAGACCGTATAAACAGCGATCAGGTAACACCATGGATCGAAGCATTTGTCAACGCACGCAAGTGGATAGAAAAGAATATGAAATAATTTTTATATTACATTTACATACCAAAGGCTGCCACTATACATAAAGTGACAGCCTTTTTGTTTTCACAATAACGAAAAAATCAGTTTATTTCTTTCTAATATCAGAACAGAAGCATCGATACATTCACATTATGCAACGTTTGAATACATTAAACAAGCAGACAATACAAAGCGAATCGCTATCTTATGGAAATATTTTGTTATATCAAAAATACTTCTTAATTTTGTGTCTGAATCCCCCTCCAGAAAGCTAAGTTCTGTAACTCTAAATGTCTTACTAACATGAAAAAATGGCTTTTTCTCATATTATTGTTCCCATTTACTTGCATAGCACAGACCTATAAATACATTGGAGTAGAAGATGGTCTGAGCAACAGACGGGTGTATGCTATCCAGAAAGACCGGAAAGGATATATGTGGTTTCTTACACACGATGGAATAGACCGCTATGACGGTAAAGATTTCAAACACTATAAATTACAAGACGGAAAAGAAGAAACCAGTTCTTTACTCAACCTGAACTGGCTATATATTGATACGGAAGGAACTCTTTGGGAAATAGGAAAAAAAGGGCGTGTCTTTCGTTATGACGCAACACATGACACTTTCATACTGGAATATAAACTTCCAGCTATAGAGAACAAAGATCTCCCTGCACCAGTCAGCCATAGTTTTATCGACGACAATCACAATATATGGTTATGTTGTGACGAAACAATCTATTTGTATAATACAAAGTCGCAAGAAGTATCTCAGCTGAAAAATACAATAGAAGAAACCATCACAGATATTGCTCAAATAGACAAAACACGTTTTTTTATCGCTACTGAAGAAGGAATACACTATGCCGAACTAAAAGGCGAAACAATAACTCATATTCATTGTGACAAACTGGATAACATCGCCATTCAAATAAATAAGTTGTACTTTGCTCCTAAAATCCGAAAACTATATATAGGAACCTTTCAACGTGGTGTTTTTATATACGACATGAATACCAAACAAACGAGTCAACCCAAAGAAAGTCTTAAAGACATCAGCATAAACACCATTAAACCATTGAATGACAAAGAGCTTCTCATTGCCACAGACGGTGCAGGAGTATTCAAAATGAATATGGATTCATATTATACTACTCCATATATCGTTGCTGACTACAACAAAAATAATGCAATGAATGGCAATAGCATCAATGATATCTATGTGGATGACGAAGAGCGTATCTGGTTAGCAAATTATCCCATAGGTATAACCGTGCGTAATAATCGCTACTCAAGCTATAACTGGATAAAACATTCTATCGGCAACAAGCAATCGCTGGTCAACGATCAGGTAAATAATATCATCGAAGATTCTGACGGCGATTTATGGTTTGCTACTAATAATGGTATCAGTCTTTACTATTCTAAAACCGGACAATGGCATTCTTTTCTAAGTTCCTTTGATACAGACTCTCAAAACCAAAATCACATATTTATCACTCTATGCGAGGTAATTCCCGGAACAATTTGGGCTGGAGGATACAGTTCGGGGATTCACGAGATAAACAAAAGAAATTTGTCTGTAGAATATTTCTCTCCTTCTTCATTTGCCAATCTGAATATACGTTCAGACAAGTATATACGCACCATAATGAAAGATTCACAAGGAAGTATATGGTCAGGAGGATACTATAATCTTAAAAAGATTGATTTAAAAACAAAATCAATACAACCGTACCATGGTTTGAACTCCATTACGGCTATTGTAGAAAAAGACAGCGCGCAAATATGGATAGGGACAGCTACAGGGCTATTTCTACTGGATAAGAAGTCAGGAAGTTTTGAACGCATCAAACTGCCTGTTGAATCAACTTATATTTATTCATTATTTCAGGCGTCTAATGGAAGTTTATACATCGGAACCAGCGGTTCGGGACTATTGATATATGATTCAAAGGCAAAGTTATTCACCCATTATTATACAGATAACTGCGCTCTCATATCCAATAATATATATACCATACTTTCTGATAATGAACAAGAAATCTTTATCAGTACAGAAAACGGACTAGTCAGCTTCAATCCACAATTGAAAACATTCCATAACTGGACAGAAGAGCAAGGTTTGATGACTATTCATTTCAATGCAGGATCGGGTATATTACGTAGCAACAACAAATTCATATTCGGAAGTTCGGACGGAGCAGTAGAGTTTCATAAAAAGATGAAAATACCAAGAATATATTCGTCGAAGATGGTTTTCAGCGATTTCAGTCTCTTTTACCAGACTCTGTATCCGGGAGATGAAAACTCCCCACTAAAAAAAGATATAGACGAGACCCATACGCTAAAATTAGAATATGATCAGAATATATTCTCTATTAAGGTATCATCCATCAACTATGACTATCCGTCTAACATTCTATATTCTTACAAAATGGAAGGATTTTATGACGAATGGAGCCGTCCCGGAGAAGAAAACATTATTCGTTTTACCAACCTTAGTCCGGGAGAATATATGTTACGCGTACGAGCTGTTTCCAATGAAGACAAACGGATTGTACTGGAAGAACGCAAAATGAAAGTCATCATAGCACAACCCATCTGGCTTTCGTTATGGGCACTATTATTTTATACAATTCTCATAGGATTTATCAGCGCTATTATAATTCGTGTCATCATTCTGAGAAAACAAAGAAAAGTGTCAGATGAAAAGATTCACTTCTTTATCAATACAGCACACGATATCCGTACACCGCTCACTCTGATCAAAGCACCTTTGGAGGAATTGCGGGAAAAAGAACAACTCAGTAAAGATGGTATAGCAAATACAAATACGGCATTGCGTAACGTTAATGCTTTGTTACGCCTGACCACCAATCTAATTAATTTTGAACGGGCTGATGTCTATTCTTCGGAATTATATATATCAGAATACGAGCTTAACACTTATATGGAGGAAACATTCAATGCATTTCGCCCATACGCCACGGTGAAGCATATCAACTTTACGTACGAAAGTAATTTCCGCTATCTGAATGTGTGGTTCGATAAGGAAAAGATGGACTCAATACTGAAAAACATTATATCCAACGCTTTGAAATATACACCAGAAAGTGGTAGTGTACATGTCTTTGTCTGTGAAAACGAAGATACATGGAGTGTAGAAGTAAAGGATACAGGAATAGGTATTCCGGCAAATGAACAGAAGAAACTATTTAAAATACACTTCCGGGGGAGTAATGCTATAAACTCTAAAGTGACGGGTAGCGGTATCGGATTAATGCTTGTATGGAAACTTGTGCACTTGCACAAAGGAAAAATACATCTGAATAGTATCGAACATCAGGGTTCAATAATAAAGGTATCATTCCCAAAAGACAACAAGCAATTCAAGAAGGCACACTTGACGGTGAAAAGCCGGGAGAAGAAAGATGACGAACAAACTATTTATAGTAACAGTTCACCGGAAATTTACGAAAATGCTAAAAATGAACATAATGAAAACCGCCAGCGTTCATTAATCGTTGAGGACAACGATGAATTACGCAATTATCTGGGACATACCCTCTCAGAAACATACACCATACAGATGTGTAGCAATGGTAAAGAAGCTCTTACAATCGTAAAAGAATATAAACCGGAATTAATTATCTCGGATATCATGATGCCGGAAATGCGTGGAGATGAATTGTGTACAGCAATAAAAAATGACATCGAAACATCACATATTCCTATCATTTTGCTTACAGCATTAAATGATGAAAAAAATATCCTTGAAGGATTAAAGATTGGTGCTGATGAATATGTAGTAAAACCATTCAATATAGGAATATTAAAAGCTACAATTACAAACCTATTGACCAATCGTGCTCTATTGCGTAGTAAATATGCTAACCTGGAACTAACTGATAATGATGAAGAAGAGGAATGTATCAATTGTTCAAAAGACATAGATTGGAAGTTTATCGCTACCGTAAAGAAAAGCGTAGAAGATAACATGGACAATCAGGCCTTTAACGTAGATGTGCTTTGTACATTATTGAATATGAGCCGCACGAGCTTTTACAACAAAATAAAAGCATTAACAGATCAGGCTCCGGCAGATTATATCCGCCTGATTCGATTGAAACGTGCTGCACATCTATTAAAAACAGAAAAGTATACAATTACTGAAGTAGCTGAAATGACTGGTTTCAATGATGCTAAATACTTCCGAGAAGTATTCAAAAGGCACTTTAAAGTAAGTCCCAGCAAATATATGAAGGGAGAAAATAATAAAAATATTAAAGAAGAAGAGGAAGAAGATTGATGCAGCAGAATAAAAGAGTACAACATTCTGTCAGCGACATTATATTTAAATAAGATGAATATTTATTTTGAAGCATTTGGCATCTTTTTCAAAATAGGTGCTTTCACTATCGGTGGTGGTTACGCAATGGTTCCACTTATAGAAAATGAGATCGTAACTAAACGGAAATGGATCACTCAGGATGATTTTATCAATCTGCTGGCTATCTCTCAATCAGCACCCGGTATCTTAGCCGTAAACATTTCTATATTTATAGGTTATAAACTAAGAGGTATTCCGGGAAGTATCATCACTGCACTGGGTACTATCCTGCCTTCATTCATTATTATTCTGGCTATTGCCCTGTTTTTCCATAACTTCCAGGACAATGTGATTGTAGAACGTATCTTCAAAGGAATTCGTCCGGCGGTAGTTGCCCTGATTGCTGCACCTACATTCAGTATGGCAAAGTCAGCTCGTATCAGTCGTTATAATATCTGGATTCCTGTGATATCTGCGTTACTCATCTGGTTGTTAGGCTTCTCTCCTATCTGGATTATCATCATAGCAGGAGTAGGCGGATTCTTGTGGGGGAAACTTAAAAAGAGTGATTAGCGGGTTAGTGATTAGTGCCATGCGGCATTACAGCGCAGCCCACTTATCACTAATTACCAATCGTTTATCACTAATTACTAATCACTTATCACTAATTTCATGATCTACTTACAACTTTTCTATACTTTCTTTAAAATCGGGCTTTTTGGCTTTGGAGGTGGATATGCTATGCTATCCATGATACAAGGAGAAGTAGTTACCCGTTACAATTGGGTTAGTTCACAAGAGTTTACTGACATTGTGGCTATCAGCCAGATGACTCCGGGGCCCATCGGAATCAATGCAGCAACCTATGTCGGGTTCACTTCAACAGGAAGTATATGGGGATCGGTTATCGCTACTTTTGCAGTAGTCTTACCCTCGTTCATTTTAATGCTGACTATCAGCAAGTTCTTTCTGAAATATCAAAAGCATCCGGCAGTAGAGTCGGTATTCAGCGGATTACGTCCGGCAGTAGTAGGATTACTGGCCTCAGCAGCATTGGTACTGATGAATACAGAAAACTTCGGATCACCCACCAAAGAGACTTATACGTTTGTAGTTAGCACTATCATCTTTCTGGTAGCTTTCATAGGGACAAAAAAATATAAGGTAAACCCTATATTGATGATTATAGCCTGCGGAATAGCAGGGTTGATACTTTATTGAATTGAGAATGGAGAGGAGAGAAGTACTATGCAGCATGATAGCGCAGCTTACTTCTCCCCTCTCCATTCTCCCTTCTCAATTCTCTTTATAGTTTAACTTTCTTATCTACCGATTTGGATTCATTATGTAAACGGTCAAGAGCCGTCACAACATAACGATATTTATTTTTTCCATTCTCATAGGGCAATTTATAGAAGTTATTGCGAGTAACAGCTACAATGTGTGAAGGATCATCAATGTTCACCTTTTCCTTATTATCAAAACGATAAACGACATATTGAACAGCTTTATCCATCTCATCTTTAGCTTTAGGAGCTGTCCAAAAGAGCATATAGCCATCAGCCGTCCATACTTTCTTCACTTTACGAACTTTACCAGGCGCTTCATTGTCCATAAAATCAAAAACAGGAACCAGAGCCGGATATTTATGATATTCCTGTGTCAATGCATCCCGATACTTACCGGCATTCTCCACCACAGCACTGGCAGGCCACTGACAACTTCCGCCAATCGTTTGATAAGCACGCTGTAAAGCCATCTTGCGAGGAAGCTGATTGACAGAAGGGTTATTAGGATCGGCATGCTGAACCGTATTCATCACAGACTGACCAATGAATAACGGACGATTCTCTGTATTCTTAGCCCACCACTTCACCAGTGTTTCATAATCGGCACGCGGATGTCCGATTTCCCAATATATTTGCGGAATATTATAATCTATCCAACCCTGACGCGCCCAAAGAAGAACATCAGCATACAAATCATCATAATTCTGCAAACCATTTGTTTTACTACCTAACGGATCAGTCTTTTCATTCCGGTAAATACCAAAAGGACTGATACCAAACTTCACCCACGGCTTTATTTCCCGAATGGTTTCATGAATCTTTTTTATCAGAACATTGACATTACTACGACGCCAATCGGCTTTATTAGTAAATCCGCCACCATAACGGGCAAAACTGGCATCATCAGGAAAATCTTTCCCCGCAATAGGATAGGGATAAAAATAATCATCCATATGAATAGCATCTACATCGTAACGAGAAACAATATCGGTAATAACCATGCAGATATGCTTACGGCTTTCGGGCAAGGCAGGATCGAAGTATAATTGGTTTCCATAGGTAACAAACCATTCCGGATGAATATTGTACACATGATTAGTAGCCAAATCACTATTCAGATTTGTTTTTGTACGATAAGGATTAATCCAGGCATGAAACTCCATACCTCGTTTATGACATTCATCAATCATAAATTGCATAGGATCCCAATAAGGAGAGGGAACTTGTCCCTGTACTCCCGTCAGAAAACGACTCCAAGGCTCCAGTTGTGAAGCATACAACGCATCGGCTTCAGGACGTACCTGAAAAATAACAGCATTAATACCGGCACCCTGCAAAGAGTTCAACTGCTCTATAAGCGTTTGCTTCAGCTTTTCAGCAGGCATACCCTTGAATTGCCCATTGACGGTTTGTATCCATGCAGCACGGAATTCACGTTTCGGATAAGCAGTACCCGGCGTCTGCGCTCCTACCCCCAAAGACAAGAGAAGGACAAACAAAATAGTAAAGGTTTTCAGATTCATATGTTTATTCTCAATCTATTATATAGGGCGCAAAGATAATGCAAACCAAGAGCAGAATAAAATGAACTCGTTCATTTTTTATGCCAAGGTGCAGCTTATCTTCGCTTTTCAGGCAAAAATAATACAATCTGCATTATCTACAACTATCCGACCGGCCATTCCACGACAAAACGTGCCCCATCTGTGTAAGTTGTATCCAGGAAGATTTGCCCATCTACAATATCCATTATCTGTCGCGCAACAGCAAGCCCCAAACCTGTACCCGGAGAGAAAGTATCTATCTTTACAAAGCGTTCAAAAATAGAGTTTTTATATTCCACATCAATACCTGGTCCGGAGTCTTCCACAATAAAACGAACTATTCGTTTCTGCTTGTCTTCATCATACTGAAGACGAATCACTCCGGATTCAGTAAACTTGGCCGCATTGCCGAGAAGAGCAAGAAGTACACGCTTAACCCAGGGATAAACAGCTCGTATTGTCACAGGTACAGACAAAGGTTCATACTGTAACTCAACCTCTTTTCTTAAAGATGGAAGTACTTCAGAAATACACTCCTTGCAGCAGGCATCCACATCCATAATCTGTTTGGGTACGTCTTCCGTTTGAGAATCCATATCAGCGATATCAATCACATTGCTCACCAAGTCAAGTAAATAAGTATTACTCATTTCTATTTGTCCGGCATATTCCTTCTCTTCCTCTTCACTTATCCCTCCGGCAGCAATCAAAGAAGAGAAACCAACAATAGAGTTCAACGGGGTACGAATTTCATGGGTGATATGCTGAATAAAAGAACTTTTTATACGGCTTGCCTTAATTACAGCTCTGTTGGCTGCATCAAGTTTCTTGTTCATAGCCAGCGTACGAACATAATAATAAGTAAGAATAAGTAACAGAATGAAAATACAGCATCCTCCCGTAAGCACTGCAATAAGCCTGTTTCTACTTACTTCAGCACTCAATTCAAGCTTTTCCATCTTCAGCTTATCCACATCAAACTGAATCGTATATTTACTCAACTTATCGTCGAGTTCTGCCGAACGCACAGAATCATTAACCTGAGAGTAAGCAGCATATACCTTACAAGCCTCTTTGAAACGTCCGACACTCTCCAAGCATTGCGCTTTATAAAACAAATTAGAAGGATAACAAGCACCAATAGACTTGTGATAATCCTGCAAAGAGTCCAGATAAGTCAGTACCTGATTCATATTATTAGCTGTACGGCTACACATAATCTTATATCCGAACCAGGCATCTTTAGCCATACTATCCGGATGTTTCAAATAAAGACTGTCAGCCTCACGGATATACCTCGCAGCTGCCCCTGCTCCCTTCTCAGCAAGAGTAGCAATCACACGAAACTGTAAGAAACGCATATATAATGGTTCACGCAATTTCTGTCCGACAGATTTTATCTCAGCCGCCAACTTTTCGATACGATCAAAGTATTGAAGAACATTGGAGTATTCCTGCCGGGAAAGATAAGTTTGCATTATATTCAGACAGACTACATAAGCGTCTTCATAATATCCGGCATCTTCAAATATTTTAAGAGCATTGTTATAATATTCAATACAGAGCTTCATGTTATTACTAAATACCCTGTGATTGTAGCCAATGCACATCTCACTACAGCCCTGTCCGTAGCGACTACGATTATTCTCTGCATCTTTACTCAACAATTCAGTTTCGGCAATAGCCTCATCCTGTCTGCCGCTCTCCGTCAATCGCTGGATGTACTGACGCCATATCTGATAACGGGCATTATTATTGTTGCGTCCGGCATGCCAATTCATTAATTCATGCCCCACAATCTTCAGACTATCAACTTCTCCCAACTGATAATAATGATCGAACAAGTCCCCATAAGCATCCTCTATTTGAGTGCTATCATTCAGCTCACATGCCAATTTCATACGCCTGTCATTGAGTGTCAGGAAACCCTCTTTAGCAATCATCTGTTGAGCACTGTCAGCCAAAACCTGCAAATTCTTTATTTTGTTTGTACTCCGTAACGGGAGACTGCATAACAAAAGAAGAATAACTAAACAAGAAATAATCCGGATGCCTTTCATGCATTAATTCCTTATATTATCAAGATTCAATAAATCGTAACTAAATTACGACTTTAATTAACAGCGTGTTATAATATGTTTCAAAATATAACATATCTTAACCAGCCGAACAAGTATCTCCCTGCTACGTCCTGACGATAAAATCATTAACTTTGCCAGCCATCTATAAAAAAGAGGATTATAATATGTCAGAAAATAACTATATATCAATCAAAGGAGCCAGGGTTAACAACCTGAAGAATATTGATGTAAACATCCCCCGTAACAAGCTTGTCGTTATAACCGGATTATCAGGTTCGGGCAAATCATCACTTGCTTTTGACACACTCTACGCCGAAGGGCAAAGGCGTTATGTTGAAAGTCTAAGTAGCTATGCCCGCCAGTTTCTGGGCCGAATGAGTAAACCGGAATGCGACTTCATCAAAGGTATCCCTCCTGCGATTGCTATCGAACAAAAAGTAAACAGTCGTAACCCCCGTTCTACCGTAGGAACTTCTACCGAAATTTATGAATACCTGCGTCTGCTGTATGCGCGTGTAGGACGAACATACAGTCCGATAAGTGGTCAGGAAGTAAAAAAGCACTCTCCGGAAGATATCGTGAATTGCATGCTTTCCTATCCGGAAGGTACGCGTTATACTGTTCTCACGCAAATACTTCTGCGTGAAGGCCGGACAATAGAACAACAGCTGGAGATAGATCTCAAACAGGGCTTCAACCGTATTGAGGTAAACGGAGAAATGGTACGTATTGACGAATATAAACCAACAAAGAACGACACTGTATATCTACTGGTAGACCGCATGTCTGCAGCAAGTTCCAAAGATGCCATCAGCCGTCTGACAGACTCAGCAGAAACAGCAATGTACGAAGGAGATGGTATGTGTATGCTTCGCTTTTATCTGCCGGATGGCACAACAAAACTGCACACATTCAGTACTAAGTTCGAAGCTGACGGCATCACATTTGAAGAACCGAACGATCAGATGTTTTCATTCAACTCTCCAATTGGAGCCTGCCCTGTATGCGAAGGATTCGGTAAAGTAATCGGAATTGACGAACACCTGGTAGTACCCAATCGTTCACTCTCGGTTTACGACGGAGCAGTAGTATGCTGGCGGGGTGAGAAAATGGGTGAATGGAAAGACATGGTGATACGCGGTGCGGAAAAAGCCGGGCTACCTATATTTACTCCTTATTTTGAATTGACGGATGAGCAACGCCGCATGCTGTGGGAAGGAACAAAATATTTTGAAGGTATTAATGCTTTTTTCAGAATGCTCGAAGAAAATCAATACAAAATACAATACCGGGTGATGTTAGCACGCTACAGAGGGAAAACACTTTGCCCTACCTGCCACGGTACACGATTGAAGCCGGAAGCAGGATATGTACGGGTAGCAGGACGCAGTATATCAGAACTGGTTGACCTTCCCATCACAGAATTGCAACAGTTCTTTGATACCCTACAACTAGATAAGCATGATACAGAAGTAGCCCGCCGTATCCTATTGGAAATCAATAGCCGTATCCGCTTCCTTATTGATGTGGGGCTGGGATACCTGACTCTGAACCGATTAAGTAATTCGCTTTCGGGTGGTGAGAGTCAACGCATCAACCTGGCAACTTCTTTGGGAAGTAGCCTGGTAGGTAGCCTTTATATTCTCGACGAACCGAGTATAGGTTTACACAGTCGTGATACAGACCGCTTGATCCGTGTCCTGCGCGAATTACAGGCATTAGGTAATACGGTCATAGTAGTAGAGCATGACGAAGAAATCATCCGTGCTGCCGATTACATTATAGACATCGGTCCAAATGCCGGACGTCTGGGAGGAGAAGTCGTTTATGAGGGTGATATGAAGGATCTGAAAAAAGGGAGTAACAGCCACACGGTACGCTACCTGTTGGGAGAAGAAGAAATACCTGTGCCGGCACACCGACGTCCATGGAACAACTATATAGAAATAAAAGGAGCACGTGAGAATAATCTGAAAGGAGTAGATGTACGTTTCCCATTAAATGTAATGACAGTAGTGACCGGTGTTTCCGGTTCGGGAAAGAGTACACTGGTACGTGACATATTTTACCGGGCACTGAAACGTGAGCTGGACGAATGTAGTGACCGTCCGGGAGAATTCGTTTCTATCGGAGGAGATATCCGGAACTTGCGTAACATCGAATTTGTTGACCAAAACCCAATTGGTAAATCTTCCCGTTCCAATCCGGTTACATACATTAAAGCATATGACGAAATCCGTAAACTGTGGGCAGAGCAACCATTAGCAAAACAGATGGGATATACTGCTGGATTCTTCAGTTTCAATAGTGAAGGCGGACGTTGCGAAGAGTGTAAAGGTGACGGAACGATCACAGTAGAAATGCAGTTCATGGCAGACCTTGTGCTGGAGTGTGAATCTTGTCACGGAAAACGCTTCAAAGCAGATACACTGGAAGTAAAGTTCCATGATAAGAATATATACGATGTACTGGAAATGACCGTAAACCAGGCTGTAGAGTTCTTCACAGAGCATGGACAAAAGAAGGTAGTGAAAAAGTTAATACCGCTACAAGATGTAGGTTTGGGATATATCAAACTTGGACAATCCTCCTCTACCCTGTCGGGAGGGGAAAACCAGCGTGTGAAACTGGCATACTACTTGAGTCAGGAGAAAGCAGACCCGACACTTTTTATTTTTGATGAGCCTACCACAGGCTTGCATTTCCATGATATCCGGAAATTACTGGAAGCATTCGATGCATTGATCCGCCGTGGACATACAATTATCATTATTGAGCACAATATGGATATGATAAAATGTGCCGACCATATAATAGATCTCGGGCCGGAAGGCGGGGATAAAGGAGGATATATCGTAGCTACAGGAACTCCGGAAGAGGTAGCAGCCTGCGAAACAAGCTATACAGGACATTTTTTACAAGCAAAGCTTGCTTAAAAAATGGAGAGGGGAGAAGTACTATGCAGCGTGATAGCGCAGCCCACTTCTCCCCTCTCCATTCTCCCTTCTCCATTTACTTAGAAGTAGAATCCGAATCCTATCTTAATCCCGAACTTGGATAAGTCACTATCATTAAAACGCCATTTGTAATATACGGCCGGTTCAATGGTTACTGTTTTTGAAAGAAAGTATGCATATCCTGCTTCAATTCCTAGTCCCCATTCTGTCCCGCTATGCCCGCCTTTCATACGATAACGGTTCAGATCAATACCTGCTCCCAGATAAACACCTGTTTTATTAAAGTAAAAACGACCACCTGTTCCTATTGTATACACATCTATCGGTTTGCTCCAATCGGCACTGGCTTCTACCATTAAAGCAATACCTTCGGCAAGGAAAGTACCTGCTTTGGCACCAACACCAAACTGCGCTTTCTCGCTGTTGCTATATGAAAAATTTAATCCGGTCAGTGACGGATTAATAATCCACTTTCCTTGTTCAAACTGTGCCCGAGCACCTAATGAGGCTACCAACAGGCAAATAACCAATGCAAATTTCTTCATACATTCATTTCTTTAAGTTATTATAATGTTCTTCTTCACGACGCCGTTGCTGCATCTTTTCTTTTTTTCTCAGCACCAGCCAGAGGGTAAAAACGATGGCATATGAAACGGCAAGAGTAACATACTTCTCTGTATCGCTTACTTCCGTATTACGCGGCAACAAATAGGCAGCCGTCACAGAAACGTAAATAAGCAGGGCAAGAGTAACCCCGGTTGATTTCTTTATTTTCTTCATTAGGTCTAAATTAATCATTCACTATCTTTTGAGCCGAACGCCCCTTCCATACCAAAAACCAGATGACAGCCACTAATGTGCATGCTCCCCCAATACTGTAGGATAGCGGATGCGCAAACGCCAGTCCTTCCGGGGCGATACAGATATAAGTAGAACAAACGGCTGTCATAAACAAAGCAGGTATCAGTGTTATCCAGTACGGTTTCTTTGAACGAACCAGATAGACCGTAATAGTCCACAGAGTAAACACGGCAAGCGTCTGATTGGCCCAAGCAAAATACCGCCATATCATATTGAAACCGTCCGCATCACGCAGACTATAAAGCAACAACCCAATTGCCACTATAAACATCGGAATACAAATGTATAAACGGCGGCGTATACTTTTTTGTTCCATCCCCAGAAAATCGGCCACAATAAGACGAGCCGAACGGAAAGCCGTATCTCCCGAAGTTATAGGTGCAGCAATTACACCCAGAATAGCCAGTACACCACCTACAACACCCAACCAGTCTTTCGTTATTGAATCTACAATCACAGAAGCATTGTTCTCCTCCATCCCGTTTTCGTGAAAAAAGTAAGTAGCAGCTGCAGCCCAAATCAAAGCCACAATACCTTCGGTAATCATAGCACCATAAAAGACAGGGCGACCATGATATTCGGAAGTCATACAACGTGCCATCAAAGGGCTTTGTGTAGCATGAAAACCAGATATAGCTCCGCAAGCAATACTAACAAACATGATTGGAAAGATTGGCAATGCAGTAGCATTTGGATTAGTATTCTGCAATCCGTCCCACAATTCCGGCAAAGCAGGATGATGTACATAAAGCATCACCACAATACCTACTGCCATAAACAATAGTGCAACAGCAAAAACAGGATATATCTTACCAATGATCTTATCGACCGGCAACAAGGTAGCAAGAATATAGTAAGCAAAAACTACAACAATCCAGAAAGTAGCATCCAGTGATTCCGGCGTAAGCTTGGCAAGTAACCCGGCAGGACCAGCTACAAACACAGAACCTACCAAAATCATCAGAATTACAGTAAAGCCACGCATCACCTGCTTTGTCGTCAACCCCAGGTAACGACCAACTATTTCGGGTAGGCTCTCTCCCCCATTCCTTAACGAAAGCATTCCGGCAAAATAATCATGTACAGCACCGGCAAAAATACTACCAAGTACAATCCACAGGTAAGAAGAGGTACCAAACTTTGCTCCCATTATCGCACCGAAAATGGGGCCTAACCCGGCGATATTGAGAAACTGAATCATAAAAATCTTCCAGGTGGGTAGTGGAATATAATCCACTCCATCTGCCTTAGTAAGGGCGGGAGTTCTCCGGTCGTCGGGTCCGAAAACGCGCTCCATAAAGCGTCCGTAAGTAAAATACCCGATAATAAGTGCCAATAAGCACAATGTAAATGTAATCATGGCGTGTTATTCGTTTAACTGTGGCAAATGTAACATAATCTCACGAAACGTACAAGAATACCGACGCTTTTGCTAACTTTGCTGCCATTTATAACAATATTCAAACTATAATGCGTCGGTATCTCACGATTTTACTCTTTCTGTTATTTCTTGCCTCTGCAGAGGCACAGCCCAAATATGAAGTTCGCGCAGCTTGGGTAACGGCAGTATATGGGTTGGACTGGCCACGTACCAAAGCAACCACTCCTGCTGCTATCCGACGCCAACAAGAAGAACTGACTGATATACTCGATAAGCTGAAAGCCGCCAACTTTAACACAGTTCTCTTTCAGACACGTACGCGAGGAGATGTACTTTATCACTCTTCCATCGAACCCTATAATTCTATTCTGACCGGAAAAGTGGACGGCGATCCGGGATACGACCCGCTTGCTTTTGCTGTGCGCGAATGCCACAAACGTGGTATGGAATGCCATGCCTGGATGGTGGCTATTCCTTTGGGAAACAAAAAGCATGTGGCCAGCTTAGGGAATAAATCCGTTACTAAACAAAGAAAGGAGATCTGCATCCCCTATAAGAATGAATATTTCCTCAATCCGGGACATCCGTCTACCAAAGAATACCTGATGAAGCTGGTACGTGAAGTCGTAACCCGCTATGATGTAGACGGTGTACACTTCGATTATTTGCGCTATCCGGAGAATGCTCCCCGTTTTCCGGACAACTACGATTTTCGCCGCTATGGAAAAGGCAGAACGCTGGACCAATGGCGCCGTGACAATATCACAGATATTGTACGCTATATATATAAAGGTGTAAAAGAGATTAAACCGTGGGTTAAGGTAAGTACCTGCCCGGTAGGAAAGTACAAAGACACATCACGCTACTCATCTCGGGGTTGGAATGCCTTCCACACTGTCTATCAGGACCCACAAGGTTGGTTGGGCGAAGGCATACAAGACCAGATTTACCCAATGATGTATTTCCGCCAAAATAATTTCTATCCCTTTGCCCTCGACTGGCAGGAACAGTGTAACGGGCGGCAGATCATACCGGGGTTAGGTATTTACTTTCTGCACCCGAATGAAGGAAACTGGGTACGGGAGGACGTAGACCGGCAAATTAACTTCATTCGTGCACACAAGCTGGCAGGAGAAGGACATTATCGTGCCAAATTCTTAATGGACAACACGCAGGGAGTCTACGATGAACTGGCAGAAAACTTTTATGCCTATCCGGCACTGCAACCGGCCATGCCCTGGTTGGACAATGTTCCCCCCACTGCCCCGGAGGAACTGCGTATTACAGAAACAGCAGACGGATACACCCTGTTGACCTGGAAAGCTGCCAAAGACAATGACCCGGTGAATGCCCCCCGCTATGTCATTTATGCTTCGGAAACATATCCTGTAGATACTACAAAACCAGAAAATATCATCGCTCAAAGTGTGCGAGGTACAGAATATGTATATACCTCCCTCCTACCATGGGACAGAAAGAAATACTTTGCAGTAACAGCCATAGACAGATATGGAAATGAAGGGAAAGCCATACAGAGAAGATAATCAAAAGCGTCATCTCACGCATATCCAGGCCCGGTACACACTTTTATTCGTGACCGGAGTCAATGGCATGTAACCATCAACCACTCTTCCGTCTTTTATCTGTAAAGGGAAATCAGCCTTCATTTTTTCGTGCATCTGCAAAGCTTCACCAAAGATCGGATGATAAGTAATGGAAAAGCGTCCGGTGCTCCCGGAAGCAATATATTTTTTATGAATGAGGTGAGCTACCACCCCCATATTCATTCGCAAATTGACCTCTACACAAGGATGAATTCTATATTCTACCTCCGTTGAAGAAAACCGACAAATCATCATATCTACCCCAAGATACCCCGAATAACCAAAACCAAAACAAACTGATAACTCTTCTTCCAACTGATACCTTAACTTGCTGAAAGCTTCCTTGCAGACATAAACGGAAAGCCGACGTTCAATCTCTTCGTCCGGTAGCAGTAAATTGCCTTCGTATGCTCCACTGCCATTAGTGGAGAATACAGAATAACCGACAAAGGCCACCTTTCCTCTCCCGTCCGAATAGAATTCCATAGCAAAGTCCGCCACCTTATCATATATAGGTTCTGCCACTACTCCATCCTGTAAAGCTGCCACACGTTTACACCAACCGGCGATAAAAGGAGTAAATACGCCTTTACACCAGTTCAAGCCCTTTCCACTACCCGAAAGCGGAGCTTTCAGCAAACAAGACGAATGCCGTTCTACAAATTGCTGCCACTCCTCCGGAACAGTCAGATAAAAAGATTCTCCGCAGAAAAACTCGTCCAACTGCAAACGAGGCAATAACTCCACCGCACGACTTCTATGTGAAAGGACACGCAATTTTTCCAACTGAGATAATACTGGTAATTCCGACTCAGGTACTCCCAAACGCTGCAACCTCTTTCTCAAAGCCGGGTTCCACCCCCAAGGCATCGGTTGCAGGTTCTCTTCCGAAGCTACTTCCGGCTCCGTCATCAATTCCACAGGTAACGACAAATGCTGCTGCATCTCGCAAAGAAAATCAAAATTATAAGCCGAAGGCGCCAATACCGCACTTCCGGGAGAAGCATACCATACCGGCAATAATGCCAGATCTGCCGCCATTTTCCGGGCAGAGGCAGGAGGCATATAATTCACATCCCCACTTGCCAATGCCAAATCATGGTCCGGATTAAAAATATAGAGAGAACGTTTTATCATTTTGCTTTCATTATTCACACATTACTTTCATATTTTCTCATTATCTCACTTCTGACTAACGACTTTTTCTTTAATTAAAGACAAACCAGCAAATAAAACGAATAATATTTCGCAAATATACACCGAAAAGTATACTTTTCGGTAGTAAAAACGGTACTTCCTCCGAACTCCAAGATGTTTTCGACCAACTAAAACCGTTATATCTACCGAAGAGAATAGTAATATAGTACCAAGAGGAGCCTCATTCCCTCCAAAAAGAACTTTCCTATCCTCCCATGAAATATTTTTTTGCCGCCCAATTGCCCTCTTTTTTATCTCCATCCATTTATTAGTACCACTCACACCGAACTATTAAATAGGCAAAAAGAAAGAAGAAACAATATTTATTCTCGCAAATAGCCAAAAATAAGCAAAGTTTTACTACATTTGCAATCCAACATGCAAAGAGAATAACAAAAGAACAAAGCCCTAATTGAAACAGCTGAGTTTTTTTACTCCAATCGTCCTGGTGATCATTAAAAATCCACTCCCGGAACAACAGGGATATCACTTTGACAAAACAACAGAACCCGGTTCCAGTGCCATCACCTGGTTAGCTTTCCGCCATATGGGAAGCACACCTCCTTGTAGATGAAGTACAAACTTACTTAAATAAAAGTACAATTTTGCTATCTCTACTTTGCAATTACCAGAAAAAGAACTATATTTGCCACCCGTAAAACCTAAGAAAAGAAATGGAATCATTCTACCGCACACATGCTTACCTTGTTGAGCACACCAATGCTCCTGTCCGTCGTGACCTGATGGACGAAATAGACTGGAGCGACCGATTGATTGGCATCAAAGGGACCCGTGGCGTAGGGAAAACCACTTTCCTCCTCCAATATGCTAAAGAGAAATTCGGAACAGACCGTTCATGTCTTTTTATCAACATGAATAACTTCTATTTCTCCGGCCATAGCCTTGTCGATTTCGTCAATGAGTTTCAACGCCGGGGCGGAAAGGTATTACTGATAGATCAGGTGTTCAAGCATCCGGACTGGAGTAAAGAACTGCGGATGTGTTATGACCGTTTCCCCAATGTGAAGATTGTTTTCACAGGTTCATCGGTGATGCGCTTGAAAGAAGAAAACCTCGAACTTCGCGATATCGTAAAGAGTTATAACTTGCGGGGATTCTCCTTCCGCGAGTACCTGAATCTTCAGAGCGGAATGAAATTCCGTGCCTACTCACTTGAAGAGCTGCTCAGCAACCACGAACAGATAGCCAAAGGGATACTTTCCAAAGTTCGCCCGCTGGACTTTTTTCAAGATTATCTACACCATGGTTTCTATCCGTTCTTCCTTGAAAAGCGTAATTTCTCGGAAAACCTGCTCAAAACCATGAATATGATGGTGGAGGTAGATATTCTTCTTATCAAACAAATTGAACTGAAATATCTCTCAAAGATAAAAAAATTACTATATTTGTTGGCTGTAGACGGTCCCAAGGCCCCCAACGTGAGCCAATTGGCTGCCGATATACAGACATCACGTGCTACGGTAATGAATTACATCAAGTATCTGGCAGATGCCCGCCTTATTAATCTGGTATATCCCAAAGGAGAAGAATTCCCCAAGAAACCATCAAAGATTATGATGCACAACTCCAATCTGATGTACTCCATTTATCCGGTAAAAGTAGAAGAACAAGACGTGCTCGACACTTTCTTTGTAAATTCATTATGGAAAGACCATAAGGTATATAAGGGAGACAAAAATGCCTCATTCCTGGTGGATGAAGTGATGCCGTTCAGAATATGTTGCGAAGGGGTGAAGATAAAGAATAATCCCGGTGTGACGTATGCTTTGCAAAAAGCGGAAATAGGCAGAAACAACCAGATACCTCTCTGGATGTTCGGCTTTTTATATTAACACTTAATAAAACGCCATGGATTACAAGAAATTAGAAGAGTTAAACAACCTGCGTCTGTCAGGAGCACTGACTGAAGAAGAATTTGAAGCAGAAAAAAAGAAACTGTATGATGAAGACCTTCCTCCAATAGCAGAACCATTGCCATTGGGGTTACAGGAAAGTTCATACCTGGGATTAATGAATTTTCTGATATTTGTCCCCTATGTAGGTTGGGTCGCACCACTTGTACTGTGGGTTATGGGTAAAGATAAGTCAGAAAAAGTGGACGAACAGGGAAAATACATCCTGAACTGGTATATCTCCTGGTTTATCTTCGGAATCGTTCTTCTGGCTATATTCTTTGTGTGTTTCATACCGGGACTAATCGGTGGAATAGGTTCTCCGTTAGGTGCAATCTTTACTTTCTGGCCAGTCACACTACTCATCGGTATCATGGCAGTTGCCTTTCCCATTATAGGGGGTATTAACGGGCTGAACGGAAAGACGTGGAAATATCCGCTCTCTATGCGAATTTTGAAATGATTTATTTACTTAAATATTAATTTTTAGTTATGACTAAACAGAAGAAATTCATCACTTGTGATGGTAACCAGGCTGCTGCACATATCTCGTATATGTTTTCTGAAGTAGCTGCCATCTACCCCATCACCCCCTCTTCTACAATGGCTGAATATGTAGACGAATGGGCTGCCGCAGGACGTAAAAACATCTTCGGCGAAACAGTATTGGTACAGGAAATGCAATCTGAAGGCGGTGCTGCCGGTGCAGTTCACGGTTCTCTTCAGGCAGGTGCGTTGACTACTACATACACTGCTTCTCAAGGTCTTTTGTTAATGATCCCTAACATGTACAAGATTGCCGGAGAATTCCTGCCTTGCGTATTCCACGTATCGGCTCGTACACTGGCTTCTCACGCATTGTGTATCTTCGGTGACCACCAGGACGTTATGTCTGCCCGTCAGACTGGCTTCGCTATGTTGGCCGAAGGTTCTGTACAGGAAGTTATGGACCTGGCTGGTGTAGCTCACCTAGCTACTATCAAGGCTCGCGTTCCTTTTATGAACTTCTTTGATGGTTTCCGTACTTCACACGAAATCCAGAAGATCGAAATGTTGGAAAATGATGACCTCGCTCCGCTGGTTGACCAAGAAGCTTTGGCTGAATTCCGTGCCCGCGCTCTGAACCCGACAACTCCGGTTGCTCGTGGTATGGCTGAAAACCCGGATCACTTCTTCCAACATCGTGAATCATGCAACAACTACTATGAAGCAGTTCCTGCTATC
>DXWV01000089.1:6428-48704 GCA_019416685.1 Bacteroides sp. | reverse complement strand
GCAAAGGTGCAATGAAAATAGAACAAAGACAACGGGGACTTTATCGGATGCTTACCAAGAGCATATGATCAGCCTTTGAACTTGTATTCTCAGGCAAATAAAAAGTCTGAAATAATTGCTGTGTTAAAAGAATATAATCCCGATATGTATATCGTTATTGATTGTATTGGAAAATGGCTGAAAGTAAAAACTATTATAAAAGGGAAGTTATTTTCTGGTTGGATGGTACCTGATATGCAATGCTGTAACGTTTATTCTACATGTAGTTAAATTTAATAAATATCAAAAAGTCATAGATGTGATCGTTTTTTTTAACATAAAACAGTAACGTTTGAATGCTATAAGTGTAACTGTGTCTCGTACTATGAAAAGTCCTGTAAATAAGAAGTATTATAGAAGCTGCCCAAAAGAAAGAGAAGAGTGGAACTCATTGAAGATGAACCTTGGGGAAAAGATGGGAGTTGTCCTACCTATGAAATTTGTCCATGTTGTGGAGTTGAATTTGGTAATGAAGATTATACTATTAAATCAGTTATAGACTATCGGAAACAGTGGGTATCAAATGGGGCTAAATGGTTTAACCTAAAACAGAAAACCGAGGGTTGGAACTTGGAAATACAAATGAAAGACATTCCCGATGAATATAAGTAATTTGGAAAGAAATATTTATAAAACAAATGGTTGTGAATCTTATAATCTTGAAGATAAGGTATGGAAATTCCTGCCAAGTACATATGTCTGAGTTGAGGGCAAAAAACTTGGTGGAGAGAATGTATTTGTGGCAGCAAAAAGCCAAAACTCTTAATTGTTATTTTCAATAAATGAGATTGTTTCCCAAATCACACAATTTTTTTTCGGTTTTATAGTTCTTTATACTGATGAACCGGTTTCTTTTTATATGTATCCTCACTACCCTGGCTTTGTTCTCTTCTTTGAAAGTCAAGGCGCAGTTTGATGTGCACTTCACTCAATACTGGGATTTGAAGGGCTTTTATAACCCTGCGTGGGCGGGACAGACTGATAAACTCAATATTTCCGGTACGTACTCTATGCAAATGATGAACTTCACCCATGCTCCGCGTAGCATGTATTTTGGTGCTGATATGCCTTTTTCGCTGTTCAATAAAAAGCATGGAGTGGGAGCGGGCTTTTTCAATGAGGGTATCGGACTCTTTAGAAATCAACGTGTCTGGCTGCAGTATTCTTATAAGCACCAAATACGGAAAGGAAGGTTAGGCGTTGGTTTACAAGTGGGCTTTCTCAATGTCTCCTTTGATCCTGCGGATATTTATCTCGGAGAAGACCAGCAGGATGATCCGGCTTTTCCTACCCAGCAACAAAGTGGTATGGGGCTTGATTTGGGGATAGGTGGATTTTATTCGCATCCGAAATTTTATGTCGGTTTCTCGGGGCAACATTTAACCTCACCAACCGTAGAATTCGGGACACAAGAGAGCGGTACGACCAATGAATTTAAGGTTGATCCAATGCTTTATTTCACGGGAGGATACAATATTCAGACCCGTAATCCGTTAATTTCCATACAACCATCGCTCTTATTACAGAGTAATTTAACTTCGGTAAGACTCGATATGACAGGTCGTGTATTGTACACTTTTAACGAAAGAGTATTTGTTGGTGGACTCACCTATTCGCCGGGAGTTTCTGTTACAATCAGTCTGGGAGCTACGATTCGTGGAGTAACAGTAGGATATGCTTACGAAGCTTATACATCGAAGATTGGGATCGGAAACGGGAGCCATGATCTGGTAGTAAGTTATGCGATGGATATCAATTTATTTAAGAAAAGTAAGAATAAACATAAGAGTATACGAATCTTATAATTGTGAAGAAAAGAATGAGAAGTAAAAACTGTATAGCAGTGACGTTGCTGGTCGCTTTGCTTTCTTCGTGTATGGGACGCATGGTAGGAGGAGGCTCCGGCGCACCTGGCGGAGAGGTGACAGGTGTCAGTACTACGGCATGGAACGAACCCGCCCCTTATGGCATGGTGCTGATAAAACGAGGTTCTCTGAAGATGGGTCCCGAAGAACAGGATTCGCTTTGGGGTGCTCCCGTACCGACAAAAGAAATATCGGTGGAGTCTTTCTGGATGGATGAGACGGAGGTTTCCGTGGCCAAATACAAACAGTTTGTATATTGGGTGCGCGATTCTATTATCCGTGAACGTCTTGCTGATCCGGCATACGGAGGCAATGAGCTCTATAAAATAGAAGAGGACCGGGAAGGCAATCCTATCAAGCCTTATCTTAACTGGTCGAAACCTATTCCATGGAGAAAAGCCACAGAAGATGAGCAGATGGCTATTCAGAGTGTTTATAGGAAACATCCGGTGGATGGGACGATGATGCTGGACGCTTCACAAATGAACTATTACTATGAAGTATATGACTATGTGGAGGCTGCTAAGCGCCGTAACCGCCTGAATCCTACGGAACGTAATAAGAATACAGATATTCCTGCCAATCCGGATGAGGTGATTATGATTTCTAAGGATACGGCTTACATTGATGATGACGGTCGTATCGTGAATCGTACAATTACGCGTCCGCTCTCCAGTGAATGGGATTTTCTGAACAGTTACATCATTAATATCTATCCCGATACAACATGCTGGGTAAATGACTTCCCGAATGCGAACCATGAGTCATATATGCGTCTGTATTTCAATCATCCAAGTTATAATGACAATCCGATTGTGGGTATCAGCTGGGAACAGGCAAATGCTTTTTGCGTGTGGCGTACCAATTATTTGCTTGCCGGACTCAAAGGACAAGCCCGGTTCATACAGCGCTATCGCCTCCCGACAGAAGCCGAATGGGAATTTGCAGCACGCGGACGTGATGGCAATAAATACCCGTGGTCTGACGAAGAGACGAAAGATGAGAAGGGATGCTATAAAGCTAACTACAAACCTGGTAAGGGAGACTATACGAAAGACGGTAACCTGATTACCACCCGGGTAGGGGCATATTCACCCAATGTGAACGGACTTTATGATATGGCAGGTAATGTCTCTGAATGGACTTCGACAGTATATACAGAGTCGGGCGTGATGTCAATGAGCGACGTCAATCCGGATTTGCGGTACAATGCCGCTATAGAAGATCCCTACAGGATGAAAAAGAAAGTGGTTCGTGGTGGATCATGGAAAGATGTCAATGCATTTATTCGTTCGGATGCCCGAACTTCAGAATATCAAAACGAACAGCGTTCCTATATCGGTTTCCGATGCGTGCGTACACAGGTTGGTTATAATAAGAAAGGAAGATAATTATGGCAAATAGAGATAATAAGAGAAGTCTGCGACAGAAAATACAGGATTTTATGTCTACTCCTAAGGGACAGACAATCATGAACTACGCTTACAACTGGGGTGCATCGGTAGTAATCATGGGTACGCTCTTTAAATTAACTCACTTGCCGGGGGCCAACTTTATGTTGTTTGCCGGGATGGGTACTGAGGTATTGATATTCTTCCTTTCTGCTTTCGATCTTTCGGGTGTAAAGCGGAAAGAAGAAACCGGAGAATCATTGGTAGTGGGTGCTATACCCACTGGTGCGGTGGTTACCGGTGATACTCTGCCCCAACAGGGAGTAATGCCGATGAATGCTGGTGCTATGGCCGGAGGGAATGTAGCTGCAGCCGGAGGAAGTCCTTCGATAGTAGTGGTACAAGGTGGTGCGCCTGTACAGGCAGGTGCTCCGGTGTCATCCGTTCAGTCCGTTGCTGATCCGGTGAATAATGCACCTGTTACTCCGGAGATGGAAGAAGCTACTACAGCTTATCTGGAGCAGTTGAAAGCGATGACTGAAATGCTCTCCCGTTGTACGGAACAGGCACAGACTATTTCTCAGGATACGGAACAGATGAATCTGTTGAGTAAAAACCTTGCAGGTATCAATGCTATTTACGAAATGCAGTTGCGTAGTGTAAGCACACAAATAGGAACCATTGACCAGGTACATGAACAAACCCGCAGAATGGCCCGTCAGATTGAAGAACTCAACGAAGTGTATGCCCGTATGTTGCAGGCTATGACTTCAAAATAAAAAAGAACAATTATGAGCTTTGGATCACAGACACCGCGCCAGAAGATGATAAACCTTATGTATATCGTTCTTATGGCATTGCTGGCACTCAACGTCTCCTCGGATGTATTGCGTGGTTTTACCCTTGTGGATGAAAGCCTGACGCGTACTACATCCAATTCCTCCGAACAGAACCGTTCGCTATATAACGCATTGGCGGAGTCTATGGAGAAGAACCCTGAAAAGGTAGGGCCATGGTATGATAAAGCAATGCATGTAAAGCGGATGTCCGACTCACTTTATGTTTTCGTGGGAGACCTGAAAGCGAAGATTAATGAATCAAGCCAGGAAGACCTGGAAGCAGCTTCTTATGTGATGTTTTCCCCCCGTACGGGCAAAGGAAAAGAATTGGCTTCGTGGATCAGTAAATATAAAACCGAAATTCTGGCACAGATAGAAGATCCGGTACAAAAGAAAATCATCAGCGATAACCTTACGCTGAATATTCCCCGTCTTTTTGAAGGTACTCCGGTGGCTGCTGCAGCCACTCTGCTTACAAAATTGCAGAGCGATATACGTTATGCTGAAGGTGAGGTATTGCATACGCTGACAAAAGACATTGATGTACATGATGTGCGTGTGAATCAGATTAATGCTTATGTGATTCCCAGTTCGCAGAATGTGGTGCGTGGTGGTAAATTGAGTGCACAGATTATTCTGGCAGCAGTAGACTCTACCCAACGTCCTGCTATCTACATAGGCGATAAGCAATTGCCCGAAGATGCCCATGGATTTTATGAGACGGTTTGTAATACTACCGGTGAGTTTACTCTTCAGGGATATATGGAATTGAACCGGGGGAATGGCGATATATTGCGTCGTGATTTCTCTCAGAAATATAATGTGGTAGAACCTTCTGCTACTGTTTCTGCCACTTTGATGAATGTGTTGTATGCCGGATATGACAACCCGATCAGTATTTCCGTACCGGGGGTTCCCAGCGGACAGGTACAGGCGAGTATTGCAAACGGCAATGGAACACTGCAACGGGTAGGTGGCGGCTATGTGGCACGCCCTACAGCTATCGGAAAAGAAGCCGTGATACGTGTTACGGCAACGGTAGATGGACGTACGCAGGTTATGGGCGATTATTCCTACCGGGTGCGCCAATTGCCCGATCCTTCTCCGTTTATAGAGTATAAGGACGCCAATGGCAATATGAAACGTTATCGAGGCGGAAGCGGTTTACCAAAAGCTGTGCTGATGAATACAGATGGTATTATTGCTGCCATTGATGATGGATTGCTGAATATTAATTTCCAGGTATTGGGTTTTGAAACGACTTTCTTTGACAATATGGGTAATGCTGTACCGGAGGTTTCATCCGGTGCCAGTTTCTCGTCCCGGCAGAAAGATATGTTCCGTCGCTTGTCACGTGGAAAACGCTTCTATATCTCCCGGGTACGTGCTAAAGGACCGGACGGTGTAGAACGTTCATTGCCAACGACACTGGAAGTGATAGTGAATTAATAACGAATTACAAATTACGAGTTACGAATGATGAAACGTAAAATTATTATAGCTGTTGGAGTTACCATGTTGCTGGGGATACTTCCCACATGGGCGCAACCGAAGGCTCGCGCTGCTCAGGAAGAGAATAAAAGTGCCAACGAACTCTCTGTCCGTGCTCAGACCAGATATCCTGGTTCCAAATCACTTCCGCAAGATGTGGTATGGACACGTGAGATTTATCGTACATTGGATATGACGAAAGAAGAGAACGGAGCACTTTATTATCCGGTAGAACCAATGGGAGACAGAATGAATCTCTTCTCGTTGATTTTTAAGTTACTGGGGCAAAAGAAGATTCCGGCGTATGAGTATACGTTGGATGGTACGGAGCGATTGACGGCTGATAATGAGATCAAGTTCAAGGATGTGCTTGACCGTTTTAGTATCTATTACGAACAGAGAAAACTGAAAGATCGCCGTGATAGTGTATTGGTTATAGAAAACAGTGATATACCTTCTGGTGATATATTGAGTTATTTTGTGAAGGAAGTGTGGTATTTTGACCAACGCTCTTCTACTTACGGTTCGGTGATAACAGCTCTTTGTCCGGTATATCATCGCTCAGAAGATTTTAGTTCGGAACGGGTAAAATTACCTATGTTCTGGGTGAACTATAAAGATATTGCTCCTTATTTGAATGGTGCTATGGTGATGGCCAGCAACTTTAATAATGTGGCCAACCGTAGTATGGACGATTTCTTTGTTACTCGTCAATATAACGGGGATATCTACAAAACTACCAATTTACAGAATCGTCCTTTGGCCGAATATTGTAAGACCGATAGTGCAATGATGAAGGAGCAGAAGAGGATAGAAGCAGAGTTGGCCAGCTTTGAGAAACATTTGTATGGATCGGATACACTTTCTACAGTTGCCAAACCAGCTATCAAAGAAAAAGTTTCTGCGAAGAAAACTGCAAAAGCGGCTGCCGAAGAGACTACAGTGGAACAGGAAGCTACTGCTCAACCTGAAGAAACTGTAAAAACGAATTCAAAAAAGAAAGGGCGTGAAAAAACAACGAGCACTTCCAGCGCTCGTCAAGGCTCTAAACGTGAGGCGGCTGCTCCTAAAGCTTCAGTTCGCAGACAAAGGCGATGAACAAAATAGTCCTAATTTGTGTTTTTTAATTTTAAATACATATCTTTGTCCCGAATTTTAAACACAATTTGATTATGAAAAGAATTATAAGTGTATTATTGGTAGCTGTATGTATAGGTATGGCTATGCCTGCCCAGGCACAACTTAAGTGGGGTGTTAAAGGTGGTGTGAATGTTGCGAAAGTGACTTTTGATGATAAACTTCTGAAATCAGATAATATGGCAGGTTTCTTTATCGGCCCCATGGCTGAATTTACAATTCCTGTTGTAGGACTGGGAATCGATGGTTCGCTGTTGTTCTCTCAGAAAGGTATTAAGGCTGATAACGATGCTGTAAAGCAATATGGGTTGGATATTCCTGTGAATCTGAAGTATAATATAGGTTTGGGAAGTTTGCTGGGAATTTATCTCGCTGCGGGTCCTGATTTCTATTTTGATTTCAAAGGAAATGAAAATGGTTATGACAAGAGACGTGCAATGGTAGGTGTCAATGTAGGTGCCGGCTTGAAGTTAGTTAAGCACTTGCAGATAGGTTTTAACTATAACATTCCTTTAGGAAAATCTGGTGATGTAACATGGAAAGACGGTGTTAACAGTGTCTTTAAATCAGATAGTTATAAAACCAAGACCTGGCAGATTTCTGCTGCTTATCTTTTCTAAAATAGCTATTATTATATAACGCGGATTAACGCAAATTTACGCAGATAGTATGTTTAATCTGCGTAAATTTGCGTTAATCCGCGTTTTTGTTTAAAGTAGTCAATTGAGCCCTTTAACTCACTTTTCATACGTTTCTCTGCTTTGTATCTCTGCTCCAAAGCGGAGATAAACTGCATCTTGGCATAAAAAAGGAACGGGTTCATTTTATTCTGCTCTCGGTTTGCATTATCTTTGTCCTCGTAATGAAAAAATATGTTGATGTCATATTGCCACTACCGCTTCCCCGGAGCTTTACGTATTCGCTACCTGATGAAGGGGCGGAAGATATTCAGCCGGGGTGCCGGGTCGTAGTCCCCTTCGGACGGAAGAAGTTTTATACAGCTATTGTTTGTAATGTACATTTTTATGCCCCCGTTGAGTATGAGGTAAAAGAAATATCTGCTATACTTGATACTGATCCTGTTTTACTGCCGGTGCAGTTTAAATTTTGGGAGTGGCTGGCAGATTACTATCTCTGTACACAAGGAGATGTGTACAAAGCTGCTCTGCCCTCAGGGCTTAAACTCGAGAGTGAGACGATTGTAGAGTATAATCCGGATTTTGAGGCGGAAGGACGCTTACCAGAGAAAGAACAACTAATCCTTGATTTATTGTCTAAAGAACCGGAACAGTGCGTCACCAAGCTGGAGAAGGAGAGTGGGATTAAAAACATTCTTACTGTTATCAAATCCTTACTTGATAAAGAGGCTCTTTTTGTAAAAGAAGAGCTTAGGCGTACGTATAAACCCAAAACCGAGGTCCGTGTTCGTTTGACGGGTGTTACCGATGAAAGGCGCTTGCATATTCTGTTTGATATTCTTTCCCGGGCCCCCAAGCAGTTGGCCTTGCTGATGAAATATGTAGAGCTTTCGGGTGTATTAGGTAATGCGTCTGTGAGGGAAGTGTCTAAGAAAGAATTGTTGGAACGTTCCGCTGTTTCTCCTGCTGTATTGAATGGGCTGATAGAGAAAAAGATCTTTGAGGTGTATCTTCATGAAATCGGGCGTTTAAATGTTCATGTTGACAATGTTGTATCCCTTAATCCGTTGAATGAACACCAACAGCGTGCATATGATGCGATAACAGAACTGTTTCGTAATAAGAATGTCTGTTTGTTGCATGGTGTCACTTCCAGTGGGAAGACAGAGGTATATATTCATTTGATTAAAGAAATGATCCGGCAGGGAAAACAGGTACTTTATCTGTTGCCGGAAATAGCACTTACCACTCAGATTACCGAACGCTTAAAACGGGTATTTGGCGCTCGTTTGGGCATTTATCATTCAAAATTTCCGGATGCGGAACGTGTGGAAATCTGGCAGAAGCAATTGGGAAATGAAGGGTACGATATAATATTAGGAGTGCGTTCTTCGGTTTTTCTTCCATTTCGTAATCTCGGGTTGGTGATAGTGGATGAGGAACATGAGAATACCTATAAGCAACAAGATCCTGCACCTCGTTATCATGCCCGTAATGCAGCAATTGTTTTGTCTTCTTTGTATGGTGCGAAAGTATTACTGGGTACTGCCACTCCTTCAGTGGAAACCTGGTATAATGCTACTACCGGCAAATATGGTTTGGTTGAGTTAAAAGAGCGATATAAAGAAATCAGGTTGCCGGAGATTATTCCCGTTGATATAAAGGAACTACACCGTAAGAAGCGGATGGTCGGGCAATTCTCTCCGTTGCTTCTTCAATACATACGTGAGGCACTGGAGCAAAAAGAGCAGGTTATTCTGTTTCAGAACCGTCGTGGGTTTGCTCCGATGATTGAATGCCGCACTTGTGGCTGGGTGCCTAAATGTAAGAATTGTGATGTCAGTCTGACTTATCATAAAGGAATCAACCAGTTGACCTGTCATTATTGTGGTTATACTTATCAGTTACCTCGTTCCTGCCCTGCCTGCGATGGAACAGAACTGGTTAATAGAGGATTTGGGACAGAGAAAATAGAAGATGATATAAAAATAGCTTTTCCTCAGGCGGCTGTAGCACGTATGGATTTGGATACCACTCGTACCCGTTCTGCTTATGAGAAGATTATTGCCGACTTTGAACAGGGAAAAACGGATATTCTTATCGGTACACAAATGGTATCCAAAGGGTTGGATTTTGATCATGTCAGTGTGGTGGGAATTCTGAATGCCGATACCATGTTGAATTATCCGGATTTTCGTTCTTATGAACGGGCTTTTCAGTTGATGGCACAGGTTTCCGGGCGTGCCGGAAGAAGAAATAAGCAAGGGCGTGTTGTATTGCAGACCAAAAGTATAGATCATCCTATTATCTCACAGGTGATGGCGAATGATTATGAACAGATGGTAAACGGGCAGCTTGCCGAAAGACAGATGTTCCATTATCCTCCTTATTACCGGTTGGTCTATGTATATCTGAAAAACCGGAATGAAGCAATGTTGGAACAAACAGCTGATGTAATGGCAGGAAAACTTCGTTCGGTATTCGGGGCACGGGTGTTAGGCCCGGACAAGCCTCCGGTAGGCCGTATTCAGACTTTCTTTATAAAGAAGATCGTTGTGAAGATAGAGTATAATGCTCCTATGAGCCGTGCGCGGGAGTTACTCCTGCAAGTACAACGGGAGATGATTGAAGATGAGCGCTTCAAATCATTAATCGTGTACTACGATGTCGATCCTATGTAGATTTATATATTTATTTACCCTTAGAATAGAAACTATGAAGCGAATTACGGTATTTTTATTTTCTTGTATGTTGGGTACAGGAATCTCCTTTGCTCAGCAAGGAATAACCCAGTGTGGAATGCCGACCGGGCAAGCTCCTTACCCGGTGAACTCTTATATAGAGTTGCCGGACCCGGTGCAGCCCTCGGCGCAGGAATGGGCTGCGGTTAAATCTCCGCATACTTCTTGGGGAACCACAGATGTACGTTATGCAAAACATGTTGTACCGGGGTTAAAACAGCAAAACACCCTTCGGTTACGTGCCTGGCGTGGTGAGAGAGTGAATGCGCAGGCTGTTGTATGGACGGGTAGTGAGGTAAAAGAGTTGAATTACAGTCTCACTGATTTGAAAAATAACAAAGGTGACCTGATTCCTGCCGATGCCTGTAACCTTGGCTTTGTCCGTTATGTAATGACGGATGAACTGAATAAGGATAAGAAAGGGGGGTGCGGATATCGTCCCGATCATTCTTTATTTGATTCTTTGTTGGTGGCAGATCCAATAGATCCTGCCATACAGGGTATGCAACTTCCGCCAATGACTACACAACCTGTTTGGGTAAAATGCCAGATACCGCAATCGGTAGCTCCCGGAGTTTATAAAGGGGATTTACTAATTAAAGATGGTGAACAATTGCTGGGTAAACTTCGGTTAGAAATTCAGGTGTCCAACCGGGTATTGCCTGTTCCTTCCCAGTGGGCTTATCATCTCGACCTTTGGCAGAATCCGTTTGCTGTGGCCCGTTATTATCAGGTGCCGCTTTGGAGCCGGGAACATCTGGATGCCATGCGCCCGTTGATGAAGATGTTGGCAGATGCCGGGCAGAAGATTATTACTGCCAGTATCATGCACAAACCTTGGAACGGGCAGACAGAAGATTTCTTTGAAACGATGGTGACCTGGATGAAAAAGGCAGATGGTACCTGGAGTTTTGATTATACAGTGTTCGATCGCTGGGTGGAGTTTATGATGAGTACGGGTATCAACCGGCAGATAAATTGTTATTCAATGGTGCCTTGGGAACTCTCGTTCCAATATTTTGACCAGGCTTCCAATACGTTACAGGCGGTGAAGACAGTTCCGGGAGAAAAAGAGTACGAAGAGATGTGGGTGGCTATGTTATCCTCCTTTTCGAAACATTTACGGGAGAAAGGATGGTTTGATATTTGCACGATTGCCATGGATGAACGTCCGATGGACGTGATGCAAAAGACATTGGCAGTGATCCGCAAAGCCGATCCGGAGTTCAAAGTATCTTTGGCAGGTAATTATCATGCAGAGATTGAACCGGCTCTTTATGACTATTGTATCAGTATCGGACAGGAGTTTCCGGTAGATGTACGTATGCGTCGTGCCTCGGAGAATAAACCGACCACTTATTATACCTCCTGTGCTGAGGCTTATCCCAATACATTTACTTTTTCCGATCCGGCTGAGGCTGCCTGGATGAGCTTCTATTCAGCACAGAAACATTTGAATGGTTATCTGCGCTGGGCATACAATAGCTGGCCGCTCGAACCTTTGCTCGATTCTCGTTTCCGTACCTGGGCAGGCGGTGATACGTATCTGGTATATCCCGGAGCACGTAGCTCTATTCGGTTCGAAAAGCTGATTGAAGGGATTCAGGCGCATGAAAAGATAACTTTACTGCGTAAGGAATTTCTGGAGAAAGGCAATAAAGCGGGCTGGAAAAAGATAGAGAAGATGTTGTCTGCTTTCCGTCTGACTGATTTCCCGGAGATACCAGCTGCTGTAACTGTAAATAGGGCGAATGAGATTTTGAACTCATTGTAGTGCAGGGAGTCTATTATAAACAGGATTGAATTTATGAAGAAAATATTGTTTGTTTGCCTCGGCAACATATGCCGTTCTTCTACAGCCGAAGGGGTGATGCTGCATCTTTTGAAAGAAGCTGGTCTGGAAAAGGAGTTTGTGATAGACTCTGCCGGCATTTTATCTTATCATCAGGGAGAACTGCCGGATAGCCGGATGCGTGCCCATGCTGCCCGTCGTGGTTACAGTCTGGTTCATCGTTCCCGTCCGGTACGTACCGAAGATTTTTATAATTTCGATCTTATTATCGGAATGGACGACCGGAACATTGATGATTTGAACGAGCGTGCCCCGGGCCCGGAAGAGCAGAAGAAAATTCATCGCATGACGGAATATTGTACCCGTATTCCTGCCGATCATGTTCCCGATCCGTATTATGGAGGTGCCGAAGGTTTTGAGTATGTGATTGATGTTCTTGAAGATGCCTGTAGCGGGTTGTTGAAACGGCTTGGGTATTAGTGCCCTCCTATTGTCGTTTTTATTCTTGGGATACGTTCATTTTTTCGGTGAGGAACCTTGCACGAGATGCACATGTCGTGCAGTATGAGATGCACATGTCGTGCAGTACCAGATGTGCATGTCGTACTGTATGAGATGTACATCTCGTACATTGCTCCTTTACGACTATCCATAGGTTGAGTGGTGACCTACGATAGGAAAGCCTTACTGGAATACTTTGTAGTAAAAAGAGAGCTATCTCCAACCTGCCCGACAGATTGAAGATGGCTCTCTTTATGATTAGAAGCTACAAACTCCTTTTATTTCTCTTCAGCCCACTCTTTGGCCCCTTTTTCTTTCAGTTTTTCTGTAAAAGCTTTGGCCTTTTCCATAGTGGCAGCTTCGTCTTCGGGGCTGGCATAAGCATGCTTATAACCTTGTACTTTATTCCATTCGCCACGGGTAAAGTCAGGGAAAGCCACTGCAGCACAATTGTTATCCATAGACAATTCTCCCAGTTCTGCCAGGCAACACCATTCTGCCATATCGTATACGTCCATATCCAGTGGCAAGCCATTTTGCAGACAGTATACCAGACGGCTGTCCATGATGAAGTCCATACCGCCATGTCCACCTACTTCTTTAGCCATTTCACCATATTTCTTCAGAATAGGGTGTTGATACTTCTCTACTAAAGCGCTCATCTCATCTTTGGGCAGGAAGCTATGAGAACTAAGATCGTCTACTTTGGGTTCTACTCCCGAAGCACTCATTTGCTTGGCATCCAGTGCATAACCCTGTACCGGGTATTTGTTAGCGAAGCCTTTGGTTCCTGTAAGCTGATATAAACGGTTGTAAGGTTGCGGAGTCATTACATTGTGCTGTATTTCGATCACTTTTCCATTCTCTGTACGGATGAGTGTTGTAGTGTGGTCACCATTGCGGAAGTTGTTGCAGGCCTCACCGGTTCTTTCTTCTACCAGTGCTTTGCCTACTGCCGATTTGGTATCCATGGCAACCAATGTCTTCATACGGTCTCCACGGTGTATATCCAGTGCCTGAGCTACAGGACCAAGGCCATGAGTGGCGTATACATCTCCCCGGTGTTTCATATTATAGTCCAGGCGCCAGCCTAACTTGTCAGTTTCTCCGTTCTTCCAATAATGATCCCAGAATGGCTCCAGATTATGAATGTAGGCACCCTGGGCACGAAGGACTTCTCCGAATACTCCTTGTTGAGCCATATTCAATGTATTCATTTCAAACCAGTCATAACAGCAGTTTTCCAGAATCATGCAGTGCTTGCGTGTTTTTTCTGACATGTCAATCAATGCCCAGCACTCTTCCAGGTTCATAGCCGAAGGAACCTCAATGGCTACATTCTTACCGTTTTCCATGGCACAGATAGCAACCGGGAAGTGATGTAACCAGTCGGTAGCAATATAAACCAGGTCTATATCGTCACGTTTACACAACTCTTCGTATCCTTTTTCACCTGAGTAAACTGCCGCTTTGGGCATAGAAGCTTTTTTCAGATATTGCTGGCACTTTTCAGCACGTTCCTGTTCGTAATCACAGAGGGCTACAATCTGTGTACCCGGAATGTGAGTGAAACGCTCTACTGCACCAGGGCCACGCATGCCCAGTCCTACAAAGCCAACGCGAACGACATCCATTTTGGGAGTAGTCAGTCCGATAACACTTGTTTGTCCGGCAGGTCGTTCCGGGGTTTCCACTACGATCGTTCCTTTGTCCCAACTCCAGTGGGTTCCTTTATCCGATACTTGTACGGATGGCGACTGGGCAGAGCATGCAGCAAAAGCTACACAAACACCCAATAATAAAAACTTTAATCCTTTCATGATATATAATTTATAGTTTAAAAATGTGGCAAAACAAGTTTGATACTTTGTGTATTACCAACCGGCGTGTACACTTTTGTTGACATAGGAGTCTGCTTCCCGTTTTTTCTCGCCGGTATAGTTCCATTCTATCTCGTCTTTGTATTCTTTGCCTTTATACCAGACGATGGCTGTCAATGTATTCTTACCATTATTCAGGGTTACTTCATCAAAGATGTAATGTACATCTGTATATCCTTTTCGTATACCATTTAACTCTTGTCCGTTAAGATATACTTTAGGAGTACCTATATTGGAATATATAGTAACCGAAGTTGCTTTTTTCTCGCGTTCGGTGTTTCTGCGTTGTGTAAGATACAATACCGGGTCTTTACTCCAATTAGCTTTGTACCAAAAGTAAGAATCTTTTTTTATTTTCCGGTCAAAAGTAACCAATCCTTTTAAATTACGTGCAGGTACCCCGCCACGTCCCCACATCGGGACAGCGAAATCAAACGTATTCCAAAGGTAAGAAGCAATGATAGATGGATGTTCGGCTATCACGCTCCATTGATATTCGTGTGTTTTTGTCTGGAAGGTTTCCGGATAGAAGGGTTTGGTCCAGTTCAAGGCATCTCCCAGATATTCGGTTTGGTGCTCGATATTGGCATCTGCTCCGTATTCTGTGAGCATTAGCTTTTGCCAGGGGTACTCTTTTTCCATATTTTCTATCCAGGGCTTAATATCCTGAACTTTCTTTTCGTACCAGCCGAAATAACGGTTCATCCCTTGTATGTCAGCGTTTTGGTTTACAGGATGTTCGGCATGCCCATATCCGTTTACTGAGACCGTGTACCTGTCGGGATCTTCCGTTTTAGCCAGATCATGTAAGGCTTGTGTTAATGAAGCCGTATAGTCATGTGGTTGGTATACTTCGTTATGGAGTCCCCATACGTAAATGGAAGGATGGTTGAAACTCTGCCTGATCAGTTCGCGCAATTGAGTCTGTGCGTTTTCTGCTTCATGGCCGGTTACGCGGTTAACGAAAGGTATTTCGGCCCAGATAATCAATCCAAGACTATCACAACGGGAATAGAGATAATCGGATTGTTGGTAATGGGCAAAACGAACAGTTGTAGCTCCTACATCCATGATAGTAGCCAGGTCAAAATCGTGTTGCTCATTTTTAAGAGCACTTCCCAACCCCCACCAGTCCTGGTGTCTTGTCACTCCATACATCGGATATTTCTCTCCATTCAGATAGAAACCTTTGCCGGCTATGATCTCGTATTTGCGTACTCCCAGTGGCTGGATCACTTCATCAACCACTTTACCATCGGCCAACAGACGGGAAACAACTTTGTATAAATAAGGGTCTTTGCGGCCTTGCCATAAATGAGGTTTCTTGAGTTTAAAAGTAGTGTAATAACTTTGAGTTCCTTGCGGAGTAAGCTCAATGGCTTGATCGTCAGAAGCTACTTTCTTTCCCTCCTGTGTGTAAATTGTATTTTGAAGTACCAAAGATTCCGGTTTCAGACTGCCATTGTCCAGTTTCACTTTTACGGTAATATCTGCCGATTGATGCGATACATTTTTTTGTGTGATATAGACACCGGGCGAAGCACAATCCATAACTGTTATGTTACTTTGTTCCGTAACGATCAGCCATACGGGGCGATACATTCCTCCATATACTCCAAAAAGACTGTGATTGACCGGGATAACATCCGGACGTGCCGTATTATCAGTTTTTACAAGAATCTCGTTATCTTCACCATATTTTAGAGCTGTTCCTATCTCTGTGGCGAAAGCGGAATATGCACCTTTGTGTGTGCCTACCAGTTTTCCGTTTACATAAACTTCGGTACAGGTGCCTACTCCTTCAAATCGTAAGAATACTCGTTTGCCCTGCAAACTCTTGTCCGCATAATAGTTCTTTTTATAGTATCCTGTTCCTTCGTAAAAGGAGTTCACTTTTACCTGCATATCTTTAGCATTCCAGGTATGGGGAATTTCTACTTCCTCCCATTTAGAATTCCACTGGGTGGCAACCTTTGCCGGTTCACTTGAAAAAGGACCTTTTTTGAATAACCAGCCTTGATTGAAACTTATTGTCTCACGGGCGTGCAAGAGAGGCGAGTAGCTGCATAAGCAAGCGATGAGCAATAAATAGGTATAAATATGTTTCTTCACTGTATAGTATGATTATTAGTTTGCCATCTTGTAAATTTGACTGCCTGCCAACAAAAATGCACCGACTCCATACACTTCGGTCATATCGCGGGTTACTTTGCGCGGATCTGCTCCGATGGGTTGTACATAACCTAATTTGCCGTCCGGTGCTACGGCATCCAGCATAGCCTGCCAACCTTTTGTGATAACAGGCGCGAAGGTGTCTTTATCCAGCAATCCCTCGTTCACTCCATATGCCAAGGCATAGACAATAAAGCCGGTGGCACTCGTTTCGGGCGAAGGGTAAGAAGCCGGGTCGAGCAGGCTGGCATGCCAGTATCCGTCCGGACTTTGCAATTGAGCTACACGGGTAGACAAAGTAACAAATAAATTTGCATAAAATTGACGATTCTTGTCTTTTTTAGGGAGAGCCTGAAGTATTTCGGCAAGCCCTCCGAGTACCCAACCGTTGCCACGTCCCCAAAATACCTTCTTTCCGTTAGCTTCCTTTTTCTCGAAGTAGCGGCGGTCGCGATAAAATAAATTCTCCTCTTTGTCATACAGATAATTGTAAGTTGCCTTGTATTCTTTATTCATGAACTTTATGTATTTTTTTTCTCCCGTGAGGGTGTAAAGTTTGGCATATACGGGAGGAGCCATGAAAAGGGCATCGCACCATGCCCAGCGGTCCAGTGTTTCTACCTTTCTATAATCCAGTTCTAAAGTTGTTTTTGCTGGATGTTCCACCACCCAGTTGGCGCGGGCCATTACCGGCATTATCATTTTCTCCTGTTTGTACTTCTTGTATAAGTCGATAAAGGGTTGCCCCACCGCAATGAAATCGGCGTGGTACATCCATTTCCCTACCTGGAAATGATTCTTTCGCCCTATCTTCAATAACCATTTGTAATAGGTATCGTTACCGTTTTCCTGTTCAGCTATTTCTGCCCAGTCTATCATGCCCATGTAGAGGGCCGCGTGCGTCCAGTCCAAGTCGTCGTGCTCAGCTCCGTTGTTGGGATTGGCTATCTGCCAATCAGCTACTCTTTTCATCACTTCTTTGGTGGCTGCCTTTGTGAAAGGTAACTGTGCCGATGCTACAGTTCCGATCAGGTAGGCAACAAGGACCATAAAACCTTTTTTCATGAAATTGATTTAATTAATGATTCTACTTTAACAATGGGACTATCATTGGGTATTACTATCCCACTTACTTTTTAGACACTAAAAAAGGTGTTTACCCTATGTTGGTATCTTCAATTTTCATAGATTCATTACTGTACGGAAATGGGCAAAACTCACCACAGAACACAGAGTTCCACGAGTAGTATTTACCGGATGAAACGCGGATTAACACAGATGAACGCAGATTAAAAGACTGTATTTCTTTATCTTACCCCTGTTTCTCTTTGCGAAAATCTGCGTTAATCTGCGTTTTAATAAAGATTTAAAACTCTGTGTAACTCCGTGCTACTCTGTGGTGAAATAGATTCATTATTGATCAGTATAAGTATTTGATGACTTTCTTTTTATCATCATTCCGTAGAACTATCACATACAGTCCTTGGGGTAGATTATTCTTTTGTATGACTGCTTGGCAAGTACGATCTCCCAATGGCTCGTTAGCTACTTTGATTCCCTGTTCATTATAGATGGTAACCCTTGTATCCGGGTAGGAAAGGAGATTTTCGTCCGTTTCTTCTTCCTCTATCCCCGTACCGCCTCCTTTTGTCAGCTTATACATTTCGGTAGCTGCCAACAAAAAAGCCCCTACGCCGAAAGTAGCTGTCATATCTTTGGTTACATTCTTCGGGTCCTGCCCGATAGGTTGTACCCAACCTAATTTTCCATTTTCGTGTATCGCTTCACACAGTACATTCCATGCTTTTATTGCAGGTTCATACGTTTCCTGTTGTGTCAACAGCCCGTTGTTTAGTCCGTAAATCAAGGCATACGTAATGAGAGCCGTACAACTCGTTTCGGGTGCCGGATAGCTATCCGGGTCCAGTAAGCTGGCATGCCATGCTCCTTTTTCATCCTGCAATTTGATGAGGCTTTGTGCCAATGAACGGAAGATACTTTCGTAATAACTTCTGTATTCGGAATCCGCAGGCAGTGTTTTCAGAATATTGGCAATTCCGGCTATTGCCCAACCGTTGCCTCTGCCCCAAAATACCTTTTTGCCGTTGGCTTCCGTCTTGTTGAAATAGCTGTCGTCTCTATAAAATAGCTTTTCGGTTTTATCGAATAAGTAGTCGTAGGTTTTTCTGAACTCTTTGTCCATGAATTCAAAATAGCGGGTATCATTCTTTAAAACACTCATCCGGGCATACAAGGGCGGTGCCATAAACAGGGCATCACACCACGTCCATGCCTCCTTGTTCCGGTAGCTCATAGAAGTATTACGAGTATCGGACATCACCCGTTCCATACGCTCTAAGGTTCCGGCAATCATCTTATCTTGTTTGTGTTTGCCATACATGGTAGCGAAGAACTGACCTATGCAGAACTCATCTGCATGATAAGGATAAATGCCGTTCATCTTCCAGTTGCTTTGGGTGCCGATATCGGACAACCACTCCCAATAGGCAGCGCTCTCTTCTTCTCTCAGTGTTGCCCACTCGGACAGGCCGATGTATAATACTGAATGTGCCCAGGAGGCTATGCCATTGTCGTGCAGGTTTCCTGAAGCCGAATAGTGGAAGTTATCTATCTGCCAGCTTACCACTCGTTTCACTTGGCTTTCAACATCTGTGTAGCTGGGAGGAGTATTGTTACCGTTGGCGACTGTTACATTACATCCTAAGGAGAATAGGAGGAGCAGTCCTGATACATATATGTTTTTCTTCATAAATAGAGGGTGTTAGCGTATAAAAAATCCGCAACACCTCCTTTGGGGGAAGGAGGCTGTTGCGGACATCTGTAAAGAAGGAATTAATGTATTATAAACTTGGCTGTGGCTCTCTGACCGGCAGCTTTATCTGTCACATGCAGGATATAAATACCTTGTGACAGACTGTTCGTATCAATCGTTGTGGTATTACCCTGTGCCCGAACGTTACCTGTTGTATCATACAACTTGAATTCGATACCTTGAGTATTACCTGCGATGATATGTACCTGTTCTCCTTGTTTCACCGGATTCGGATAAACTGATACGGCAAAGTCGCTGTTGCCGGCTTTTACTTCTGTAATGCCAGTCGGGTCACCGCTTTCCGGAATATCCATCAGTGTTTTCTTACCGATGTTAAAGTCAGAAACCTGGATGGTGCTGCTGTTAGTTTTGTCGTAATCTGTAATTGCCACTTTAATATAACGGAAAGATACTTTATTGGGCAGCTGTATTTTGTTTTCGGCTACAGAAGTATCCAAGGTTATATTCTCCAGAACGGGAGTGAATTCATCCGCTTCATTATTCTTGCCATAGAAAGATATGCGATTGGCTCTCAGACCTGTTGTAGTATTGCTATAATCACGATGGCGATAGACGAAATATTCCATTTCCTGCGGAGTCTGCATATCAATCGTGAACGAAGGAATATAATCTGCCGGTGCTTCGATACCGGAGAAAGTCTTTCCCGGTTTCACAAACAAGAAGGATGTTACAGCGCTGTCGTCAATCATATTCTTAGGATCGTCTCCTCCTACAGTTGCATCTGCCGGACCTGCCAAAGAAGTAGTAATGGTCCATGCAGAACGGTCTGCCAAAACATCTCTACCGGTTGAGGCTGGTGTGTTTTCATTCACCACGAATTTCATAGAACGGCCTTGATAAGGAGCTTCACTCTGATAAGTAATAAGACGTCTGCCTTTCACTGCCGGAGTTTCAATGCCTAAGTTGATCGGGCTGCTACTATTTGTCGGATCGGAGATATATACTACTGTTTCTGCTTTATCGGCATCCTTCACCAATACTACGCAGCCTGCGTCAGCTTCTACTGTCAAACCATGTTTGCTGAAACCTGCTGATTTGTAGAATACTAATCCGTACATCTTCAATTCCTTGTGATAAACAGCCTGTACAGAGTCAGTGTTGATGATGATCTCGACGTTATCGCTCTTATAAGCCTTTGCATCATCCTTGCTGATACCCGGAACGATGATATAAGCATATGATCCGTCAGTTGGTTGTGTGCCGTGGTTGAAAGATAAAGTAAAGACATTGTTCTTCACTGTTTCATCGGCATAGTTGGTGTTGATGTCATACCAGTTGCCAGTTCTCTCACCTGCGTTCAGTTGCAATTTGCCCTTCTGCGGGAAATAGTAACCTACGTTTCCGTGGAATGCCCAGTCCAGATTATCTTCGTAATTGTAATCTCCTGCCTGCAAGGTAGATTCGCTACCATTGGAAGAAACCACTACATCGCCATCCAGCAGACACTGGTTGACAGTTGTGTTCACCTGGAATTCAGAAGCAGACTTGATGCTGTTGCCCAGGCAAACAATCTCTTTGTCGAAGAAGAACCATGCCTTATTAGCCGATGAATTTATATTAAATTCATTGTCTATGTACTTGTAAGCAGATACACTGCACAGGCTGTCTGTAACACCACCTGCAAATGCCGACTGCCCCATCTTGATATAGGTGCTGGCTTGCGGTATCTCTGTAAATTCCGGACAAGTTACACCAGGTACTTTCGCATAATTCCATACCGGGAAGATGTTATAGTATTCGTTTCCTTTTACCATGATTGCGGTAGATCCATCCGACATGAAGTACTGCTTGATACCTTCGCCGTTGTCCTTCAGATATTCATTGCGTGCCGTACGGGTAGAAACCAAGCGCAAGTCTACTGTATACTCCGGACGCTGGTGGAGTGTGTAGTCACCACGGAAGAAATGTGTGCTTCGGGGTTCCAAACCATAAGACGGTTGTTGAGTTCCATTGATACGTGCGATGGTTTTCTCATATTTATCGGTATTGGCAGGATCTAATGCGATCATGCGTTCGATGATACCCGTTCCCTTCTTGGTTGCACCGGGGCGGGTAGAAGAACGGCCGATTACGTTATATGACATATATCCACCACGAATGGTACCTATGTAGGTATTTACCAGACTGCTCAGGATATCCAGTTGTTGTCCGGTTACTGTAAAACGAGTGCCGGCTGCATAGTTACAAGCCTTGGTGATACCATCCAGGAATACATCGCCGTATGCGCCGATATGTAATTGGTGTCCGTGTTGAGTAAATGAGTTATCATACTGGATGCCTTCTGAACCAGTAGTATATTCAATGGTAGAGTAGATCTGATCCATTGCTTCACGCATCAGGTTGTCATCTTCTGTCAAGCAAGCGCGATACATCCAGTGTAAAGCTACGTCCACACGGTTTGCTCCTGTCTGAGAGCTGGGGCTTCCACCTTTATTTTTCAAGCGGGCGATAGATTTATTGAACAGATCTTCAGAGATTTTCTCTTTGCCTAAGTTCTGCATGACAATCAGGTATTGTCCCATACGTTGCGGTTCACCGATTTGATTCTGATACCAGTTGTTGGAACTTGGTTGTTTGCTATGCCAGTAGGTTAGCATTAAGTCCATCTTAGCTTTCAGCTCATCGTTGCCATAATATTTGCTTTCGGTTTGGGTATAAGCCAATCCCATAGCGAGCAGTCTGTCAAGATGTTGCATTGGCGGCCAGTCCGTGCGAGCGTCAGATGCATAATCTATATCAGGGAATGAACCGTCGTTTTGCAATTGTGTCAGATAAGAAGCTACGTTTTTATCGAGTTGGTCAATAGTGGAGATTTTACTTGCAACAACATCCGTAATAATACGATTGATGAAAGTCTTATAGACGGATTCTCCCAATACTGTAACCTTGCAAGTGGTACTTACAGAAGCATTGTTCTTCAATTTGGCTGTGATTGTTGCTTCACCGGTAGCTTTACAAAGCACTTTACCATCTGCGGTGATTTCTACTACTCCTGTATTGCTTGATTCGAGCGTATACTCTTTGTCTGTAGCGAATAGCGGAGCAAATCTTACGTCAAGGTTCGTCGTTTCGTCGGCTACAAATTCATAGGAGTCCTGTCCAAAGAAGATTCCGGTAGTTGCTACTCCTTCTCCGGCACAGGAGATGGAAGTTTTATAGTTAGTAGGATTGTCATACATACCCTGCATCCAGAAGACATCAGCAGGAGCATCTTTAATGGCTATCGGGCGGATATTCAGTTCGCCTGCAGGAGTTCCCGAAGTAATGACCTCCTTCTCTGTCCAGGTAGCACCATTATCTGTGGTTTCGTAACGGTAGATTTCAAAAGCACCTTCTGCTGCCTTCTTTGACAGGTAAACGGTATTCAAATCATTTGCTCCGAAACAGAGACCTCCGGCTTGGTAAGATTTGGCTTTAAAAGTATTTCCCTCAACAGCTTTGTATGCGCTCATAGGAACTCCGTCTCCGGTGGTAATTGCTGTACTTTCCCATGCAGTTCCATTCCAGCGGGCATAATAGTAGGTGTGCCCTGTTGTAGTACCATCTTCTGCGGCTGTGAAAGCATCGTACAATACTACCGGATTACCGCTGGCATCGAGTGCAATATCATACGCCCATACCTTGTTGGCATCCTCTCCTTTGGCAATAACATCCAGTTCACTACTTTTAGACTCGGTGACATTCATACCGGAGATTACAGTGCCATCAGCCTTTTTGAATTCTAATTTGTCTCCTGCGGCATTTTTATTAATCTTCAGATAATGGACTGTACTGTTTTTATAAGTCAGGCCGGTTCCTAAGTGTGTAACAACCATGTGTATAGTGCCATCTGCTGCTTGACAAGTACGCATTTGAGGAACTTCGTCGCGGTTTGCGTATGCATTTCCGATATCAGAGCCGATAAATCCTGCTCTTGTTTTAACTGTAGGTAAATTTCCTGTTTTATCGGCTACATTTGTAAATAGAGAGTAACCTATATTGTTTTTTGAACGCCAGAATACAACCAAATCATTTCCCATCATGTGAGGAGTAGTGGAACTGATTCCATATCCAGTCTGTTTTTGAGAACTGGACCACTCTGTAATGTCTTCCGCATTGGTGGAATACCAACTATAGAAGCCATTTTCTTTCTTATTGTCTGAACTGAAAAGTAGTAACTGTCCATTTCCTCTCACTGTAATGGCAGGAGACGAGAAATCATCCGAATAACCGGTAGATACAACCTTTTCTTTGGTTTCTCCTGTTGTGTGATCGTAAGACGCAACAACTAATGCCTTACTGGAACTAATCCAAGTAAAATAAGTTTTTCCGTTGTAATAAACGGCACTGGGCTGAGAGTTAAAAGACCATGCACCATCTTCTGTTAATGGTACGGTGACTTTCTCTGCTTGTACAGTAGTAGGCCCACCCATAAGCAGCAAAGCCCCTAATGAAAGAGTAGTAAGTAAGTGTTTCATAATAAGTTAAATTTATAAGAGAATTTAGAATGTCGTTAACAAACTTGTGTAAAAAGAATATCCTCTACGACCTAGTGTCGGTCGACAAAAGAGACGTGAGGATATTCCGGTTAAATATTCATAGAGAGATAGATTTTTATATTTTATTCATCAAACGGAATATCCAACGGCTCTATATTGTTTTCTGAACCGGCATATCCAGGGGTTTGATTGATGTGTCCTTCTACATTGGTGGAGGTAGCTGTCAAAGCGATAGGCCAGCGTACATGATAGGGTGCTATAGTATATGTACGACCATTTTTAGCTGTTACCCCTTTGTTATAGAAATCCGTAACGGACATAATGTGATCATAGAAGAAATTGTCTGTCGTAAAGTTCTTAACCGAGTAAGTTTTACCATTATCTGCCTGAATACCTGTCTGTGCATAGATATAGGCGATACGTGTAAGCTCGCATTTACGTGGCTCTTCATAAAAGAGTTCACGGGCACGTTCGTCCAGGATCTGACGGATACTTACTTCACTCTGGTCCAAAGCTCTTGCACCGGCCCTTTGGCGAACCTCATTCAGGTCGGCAACTGCCAGGTCTTTTTTATTTAACCAGGTATAGGCTTCTGCACGCAATAAATAAGTTTCTGCCAAACGGAATACATACCAGTCGGCCCATCCGCCACGCCACCATGATTCTTTCTGGTCTGCTATATTACTTTTGTAGTGAGGCCATCCTGCCCAGCAACGAATTGTATCGGATACTAATGATTTACCGTTATCGTCATACATGCGCAAAGGCTGATCATACCATTTCTTGCCAACCAAAGCCGGATTGTTATACTTCAAATCGGTCATTTTTATCCAATTACCTTCTTTATGGCGGTAGTCTGTGTCGTCCAATGTCCAAATCATACTTTGATGATACCAGGTAGAACGCAAGGTACATACACCACGTCCATATTGCAGCAAATAAGGATTCTTCTTTTCGTCATTATCCACAAATCCCTGTTCACCGTCAGGTGTCATAATCATACCTGCTGCTGAATACCACGGAAGTAACTGGCGTTTGATTTCCAAACCGGCAGCAGAACGTGCTTCTTTCATATCATAATCATCCAATACGATGTAGAGTACCTCTTTGTTTTCCGGCAGGCGTTTGTTGGCCGATTGATGTAAATCCCATACCACATCTTTAGTAGCATCATTCTTATCTACTCCAAATCTATCCTTCATCAAAGAGTGTACCCCGTCATTTATTACTGCAGAAGCACTTTTTACTGCATCATCAAATTCACCTAAAGCCAGGTTTATTTTGGTCAGTAAGTGATAAGCAGCTGCTTGGCTCACTTGTCCGATATAAACATTGTTAGACATGTATTCCACAGTTCCGTCCAGATCGTTTTTTAGTTGACGCAAGATCGCTTCACGTTTGGTAGTGTAGAAGTCGTATCGAGGCACTGTGATTTCTTCGGTTATAAACGGAATATCGCCGTACTGATGTACCAAACGGTAATAACGGAAAGCTCTATGGAAATACAACGTACCCAAAATTTCCTTTTTTTGTGCTTCCGATTCAAATTCCACATCTTCGGCACGTGTTATCAACGTATTGGCATCTTTAATTCCTTTATACAGGTAAGTCCAATAGTTATTAATCTGGCTGCCATTTCCTGTTAGAGTAGCGCTTGGGGTAATTTGAGTTATCAGATCCATTGGTGCATTTGAAGCATCGGTACGCGCATTGACTCCCATATCCGAGAAGAAATATTCAGATAAGATACATGGGTCTGCTGAACCTGAAGTAGGATAAAAATCAAAGTAACGTACGTCACGATTCAACATGTCAGCACCGGTTTTTATTCCTTCATATGAATTAAATGAATTTTCCGGTGTAAAGAATGATAAAGGTTTTGGATCCAACCAGTCCGAACAACTGCTGACCAACAGGGTAAATCCAAACATACCCGAAATGATTGTATTCTTATTTATTAGTTTCATAAATGTACAAGTTTTTATAAGGTTAAGTTGATACCAAAGTAAATAGTTCTCGGTATATTGGGGTTACCGGTTATCGTTTGGTTAGGAGTACCTGTAGGTACTTTCGATTGATATTCCGGGTCATATACTGGGAAACCAGTGATGTATCCTACGTTTTTCATTGTCAGATTCAAATTCAGAGCCTCGATTTTAGCACGTTTCAACATCTCTTTCGGGAAGGTATAACCTACCGTAATGTTATCCAGACGAAGGAATGAACTATTTTTATAGATCGAGTAGGAGATTCCACCCGGAGAAGTTGCTCTCAGACGCGGATAGTCATTAATAGGATTGTCTGGTGTCCAATATTGACGTTTAATAGAGTTTGTTACAGTCAAAAGTGCATTGTTATTGGTAAAATAATCAAGAGACTTTTTATGTCCCAGATAAGAGTACATACTGAATGATACATTCCAGTTTTTGAAGATAGTGAATTCATTGCGCATGTTCCAACGTACTTTCGGTGTTTCATTTCCCTGGAACACTTTATCATCATTATCATATTTATAGTTTCCGTCAACATCCAGTATTTTGGGGTCTCCGGGGATTTGTTTATATTTAGCAGCTTCTTCAGCTTCGTCTTGTTGCCATACTCCTAAAAACTTATATCCCCAGATTTCATCCAATGCATGTCCGATGAAATACTTGTTCTGGATATCATCTGCCTCTTTCTGTCCGATTACGTTGCCATTTTCATCTTTGATATCTTCCATGATACCATACAGATGGTTGATTTTATTTTTGTTGTAAGCTAAGTTGAAAGTAGTACGCCACGTTAAATTGGCTGTACGGATATTAGTAGAACTCAAGGATAATTCTATACCCGTATTTTGTATTTCTCCAATATTGGCTTTCACACTACTGTAACCAATCAGACTTGGCAATTGACGATCGTTCAGCAAATCGGTTGTTTTCTTCTTATATACATCCACACTTCCTGAGAGACGACCGCCTAAGAAAGAGAAGTCTAACCCACCATTCCATGATACGGTTGTTTCCCATTTCAGATCACTGTTTGCCATACGATAGCAATAGAACGTATTAATGTCGACTACTGAACCGGTAACGGGGTCAATATAGAAATATTTACGAGGATCCAGGTTCATTAGTGCATCATAAGTTCCAACGCTGCGGTTACCATTCTTACCCCATGAGAAACGAAGTTTTCCATACTCAAACCAACTCGGTTTATTGAGGAATTTCTCTTCAGAGAATACCCAACCTAAAGCGACAGAAGGGAATACTGCATGAGGATTACTCATACCAAAAGCTGAATAACCGTCGCGACGAATTGTAGCTGTGACCATATAACGTTGGGCATATGCATAATGCAAACGTCCCATTAAAGCTGCGCCTGTACGATAGATATCATTCGCTTTTGTTACAGGGTCTGTGCCATAACCAATACCATGGAATCCCAGATTATCGCTGGGTTGATAATGTGAATTTTCCATTGTATTATCCCAACGTTGGAATTTTTCCCAGTTTACTAATCCCGTAAAGTCAAATGAGTGTTTACCAAATTCCTTATTCCATTTCAACATATTATCCCATTGCCAGTAGAAATCTGTGATATTCTGACGGGATGATTTTCCGTTATCTGTAGAACTTGGATAATCGGCAGAGGTATGTTCCAACTTATTTGTCCATTCAAATCGTGGTGAATAAGTAGTTTGCAATGAGAAACCCAAAGGCAGATTAACTTTCAGATATATTGAAGAGTTAAGATTATATATATTATTAATTTTGCTTTTATATGCCTGTTCCAGCAGAGGGTTGATACCATTATTATTATCATTTGGATAATATTTCAAAGTTGTTCCGTCGTCTTCATACAGGCTTCCGTAGGGCGACAATGCATTATAGTAACTGGAGGTAGTTCCGATATATCCTTCATCACGTGCGGTAAATTGTGTATTTATACCGTAAGTAAGGAATGACTGTACTTTATTTTCCAGATTTACACGAGCACGAATTGCACTGTATCCGGATCCACGTGTATTACTTTCGTTTTTCAGATAATTTAAAGAAGAATAGTAAGACATATCTTCTTTCTTACCGGAAATACTAACAGTATAGTCTTGTCGTAAAGCAGCTTTCTGATAAATCTGGTCTCTCCAGTCTACCGTTTTTCCAGCCATGTAATTCTCAATTTCTGTGCCGGTCATCTCCAAGCGGTTCAGCCATACTTCTGTTGGATTTCCTGATGCCCCATCCATCCATTGGGCTAATTCAGTATTTGTCAGATTGGAAGGGTTATCATAGTAATTTGAAGGTTTACCTGATTGAGAGTAGATACTCTTTATTCCGTCTTGACGGAAATTTACAAAATCTTGTCCTGTATATACTTCCGGTACAGATGTAAGGAAAGAAGCTCCCCATGTTGCGTTAAAATTGATAGTTGGTTTTTTGCCACCACCTTTTTTAGTAGTAATCAATACAACGCCATTAGCCGCTTGTGCACCATATACAGCAGCCGAACTGGCATCCTTTAATACATCGATACGTTCAATATCGTTCGGATTAATATCAGTCATTTCTCCACTGTAGATTACTCCGTCTAAAACCAGTAAAGGATTTGTAGAAGCACCGATAGTTCCTTTTCCACGGATCATCATGGCACTATTACCTTTAGTATCAGTTTCCACTCCTACAGATAAACCAGACACTCCGGTACGAAGCATATCTTGAATTGTTTGGTGTTGTTCCTTTTCTAAATCGGCACCTTTCAATGAATTTACGGCACCTGTCAGGTCTTGCTTCTTCATTGTTCCATAGCCTACTACAACTACCTCATCCAATACTTTTGAGTCTTCTTTCAGTTTCACCACCGATGCACGACCGGCTTTTACTACTTGTGTAGTATATCCAATATAAGAGACTTTTAAATCTGCGTTGTATGGAGCCGATAGGGTATAATTACCGTCCAAGTCGGTAATTACCCCATTAGTCGTTCCGTCTACTACCACATTGGCACCAATGATAGGTTCACCTGTTTCGTCCACCACTTTACCTTGAATGGTGACTGCTTGCCCCGTTTTTTTGATCTCTTTCTTAGGAAACAAAGCAATCTGTGTGCTTGTTACTTCGAAATTTAAATCAGTCTTGGAAAACATTTTTTTCAAGGCAATAGAAATGGGTTCCTTATCAGCATGTAAACTAACTTTCTGTTGAAGATTAGTCTGTTTTGCATCATAAAAGAAGGTATATCCGCTTGCTTTCTCTATACGAGCCATAGCTTCGGATAGTGGTAGGTTTGAGAAACTGATACTAATCTGCTTCTCCTTCGTTTGTGCTCCTAAATTAATACAAACGAACAGTAATAATAAAAATGCAAAGTGCTTTAAATTCATATTTTTTGAAATTATAAGTTAACTATGAAGTGCAATAAGAGCCTTGGCTTAAAAGATTTAAGCCTACTCATTCCCTTAATCATTGATTGAATATTCAAGGGTGGGCAATGGGTTGACACCACCCTTGAAGTTCACTGGAAAGGGATTTTCCTTCCGAGGTTATTCTTCAGGCGAATGGTCTTCGGGAGTATAGTCCATAAACTTCTTATTACCAATATTGAAATCTGAGATTTGGATTGTATTACCGCTATTACTCCATCCATCGTAAGTTAATTTGAAGTAACGGTAACTTACATTTTCGGGTAGATCGACAGTTACACTACTAATTGTAGCTGCAGTAGCTATCGGAGCTTCTTTTATAACTTCCGTATAATTTTCTCCGTCATTACTTCCATAGACAGATACTTTTGTTACACGTAGGTTAGCGGTTGTATTTTGATAAGTACGGTGACGTAATACAAAGAAGTCGAAATTTTGCGGAGTCTGCATGTCGATTACAAAGAATACGGATTCATCTTTACCGATTGTAAGCTTTCCTGGTTTAACCAGTGCCAGACAACTCTTTTCGTCGTCATCGATCAAACATTCGGGAGCGCCATTTATTACTCCGTCAGCGAAATAGTCATGAGAGGTAGTTACGGTCCAGTTGGTGCGATCCAATAAGCTCGAGTGATCAATATCACGTACATAAACCTCACAAGTTGCGCTTACATTGCTTCCATCTACGGCTTTTACAGTGATTGTAACATCTCCTAAAGCTTTGGTATACACTTCGCCATACTCATTTACTTCTGCAATCATGGCATCGGAAGATGAATAAACTACATCAGGAGTAGTTGCATTGTCCGGGCTTACAGTTACCACACCACCTAAATTGAAAGTAGATTCTACGCCCATATAGTACTTCTGATACTTCTCGGGAATGGTGATGGAGGTAACTGGATAAATGCGTTTTTCCACTTTCACGAGGCAAGTAGTCCACATATCTGTGTTGTTAACAGACCATACGGTTAGCACGGATTCGCCTGTTCCGGTAGCAGTAATCACCCCATTTTCATCAACGGTGAATACCTTATCGTTTCCGGTAGTGTACCGGTATGTATATTCATCAGCATCTATCGCGCCTTCGGGCAATGTAGTGACTTTCGTATTCCAAGTGTCGCCTTCTATCAAAGAAATTACTTCATCCGGTACATCCGTCACCATCATGCGGTTCACTTTTATACTTGTGTTGTCATCTTTGTCATCGCAGGCTGCCATGCCTGACAGGAGCAAGACTCCTGTCAGCACCAATGCCAATTTATTAGTTATATATCTCAATGTTTTCATTATTATAAAAAATTTGATTCAGGTTTTATTTTTTATACGATTCAAAGTTCTCGTCAGTAATCAGGTACAAATTTTCTGGCGCTTTATTGTAACCTTTTGCCCGGATTTCCGCTTTCAAGTCGTCGATTTGTTTCTGGGTTACTGTGAAGTTCTTGTTACCGTAATCATTGAACATCTTATCCACCGGACGGAGGAAACCCCATTTTTCAAAGAAATCCAGGAAGTCTATTTTGGCTCCGTTGCATACCTGGCGAACAAAGTCTAATTGCAAGATACCTTGTGTATCAACTGAAGTATCCAAATCCGGAGTTATGCGATAATGTTCATACAAATCGCGATAGAAGTCTTCTTGTCCCAATACATCCATGATGTAAAGTTTCAATTGCCAGAAAGGGGCCAATTTTACATAAAATTCATCAGAAGCATTGTCCAGGCAATGGGGTTGTTCAGCTTCAATAATACGTTGAATGGCTTCTTCGTAAACGGTCATACCAGGCTTATCCTGATCCATCAATCTGGAACCTTTTCCGAATGCACCTCTGACGTAATTGGCGTAGATATTATTGGTGACTTCAGTAGTACCTGTCCATTTCAATCCCGGACGGGTCTGATTGCTATGGCCAATTTCATGACCTAATACCCAAACACGGCTTTTCAATTCTGTAGTGGTACAGAATACTCCTTTGTAGCTTGGTAAGTAGGCTGTATGGTTGGCAGCTGAATACGGATTCTTACTGTTGTATTCCACATGCAGGTACATACGGTTACCAAATAGTTTATTGTATTTGAACAGTCCCATGAAATCCCATTCCAGACGAACGACTTCATCCATCAGATCCATTACTTCCAGGATCGGTGTATTGGCCTCTTTATAATCGTTCACTGTCCAGGTGATGTGTACATATTTGCCCAATACATCAATATCCTGATATTTGGCATTGCGCAATACTTCTTCAAATTCGGCTTGTGTACCGGTCTGTGCATCGAAGTAGCCATTTACTTTAGCAAACGGGAAATGTATTTTCACCGTTTTAGCTGCAGCAGCTTGCTTGTCAGCCTCAGTCTCCAATGTCAATGGAATCTTTTCATTGGTTAGATTCTGAATGTAAACCAAACCAGCGGATAATATTTTTATAGTGTTTTCTCCTTCTTTCAGTGCATAAGATTTACTGCTGTTGTAGCCTAATGTCAAATCCTGTACAATCATAGAAAGGTTTTGACCTTTCGTATCGCCTACAAGTACCATCAGTTCCTCACCTTGCTCTACATAGATGCCGGTGGGATTATCGCGTAAGCTATAAGTAGAGGTTTTGTTCACCTCTGCCATTACATTCGGATTCTGGTACGGACGATATTCTGCCACTCTGTATTCCGGATTATAGGAACCATTCAGTAGGGCGGTTGCCAGTTTTTTATATGTTTCGCCTGGCATTTTCCGAATATCAGTTTCGGTGATTCCTTCACGCAGTTCTGAACAAGTATTATCGGTAAATACTTTGGTGTAGTCGTATTTGTTAGCACTTATACGGAAAAATTCCATTTCAGCACAGCTGATACGGTTGTTGTGAGCGGCATTGATAACGAAGCGTACTTGTTTTACATTCTTTACCGGTTCATCTAAGTTCAGAATGGTAGCCGTAACATAATTGGTTTCCAGAGTATATTCTTTTACTTTCACGAATTCTGGTTGCTCTTCGGTAGATACCCAGATCTCAAAATCATTGAAAGCACCGTATTTTGTTCCATTGTCAGTACGTGGATGGTAAATGATGTAATCCAGTGATGTGCAGTCTTTCAATGTATATGTAATCAGGAAAGGCCAATCGGTGAATGCTCCGAACTTGGAATTGAAATAACTGATGTAATCACCATCGTATGAATTAATGATGCCACGTTGCTCCGATTCTACTTCTTCGGTAGTAGCTTCAGCATTTGTTACTTCTATCTTCACGTCAGCTGACCCGCTGGAAGCGGCCTGAGTTACGGGTATTTCTCTTCTTAGATCTCCATAGGTGAGTGTTATCACTGTAGCGCGTGGCTCTTCATAATAATTAGGTTCAAAGGTTACTTTTAGTAAATTATCTTCCAGCACCGGGTAGCACCAGTCTTTTCCTTCCCCGATAACAGAAAACTGTACATTGGCAAGATCAACATCTTCGGTCACTACCAGATAGACTTCCTGATTTCCGCCACTCGCGGGAATATTCAATTCGAGAGGTAATACTCTTATCCAGCCTTCACGTCCGGGATCGGTATCATCATCCTTGCAAGATGTGAATAAAAGCACAAATAAGATCAAAGCAATGTTCCATATATTCAATGAACAAAGCTTACATTTTTTTTCATAAATGCTAATCATCGTTTATTTAATAGATTTAAAAAGGTAACTAATAGATTGCCATTCAAATTCTTACTCGAGATTAAACTTTACCTGGCAATCGGTTAATTTATTAATGAATTGTTATTTTTTACCAATAGTCACTACATTTTCCTCATCGAACGAATACTCTATCGGATGTATACGTGACATGATCCGCAAAATTTCTTCCAGAGGTTCATGGCGCAGTGTAAACGTATATCTGAACTGATCTTTCAGTTCCGGTGAAAGATTGATTTTCACATTATACCATTTTGATAAGAATCGGCAAATTTCTCCCAGGTTTTTGTTTCGGAATAACATCTGGTTATTCGCCCAGGAAACTGCCAGGTTCACATCTCCTTTTTCTACTTTTATATCATGGTTACGCTTATTGTAAGTTGCAACTTCACCGGGACGCAACATGTGATGTTCGTTCGCAGTTTCCAAAGAAACGGAACCTTTTTGCAAGCTGACATAGATGTTGTCCGATTCCGGAAAAGCTTCTACATTAAATTTAGTTCCGTGTACTACTACTTTTACACCATCCATTTGTACTACAAAAGGATTATTTTTATCGTGAGTTACATCAAAATAAGCTTCTCCGGTCAGGTTCACCACTCTTTCTTTTACTTGAAAATTGGTATTATATCCTACGGTTGTTTTTGAATGAACCCACACGGAGGTTCCGTCAGGCAGTACTATTTTAGATTTTCCACCCCAGTTTGTGTAAGTCTGCTGTGCGAGTTCGGGGCGCCCTATCTTCACGCCAAAATAAAAAGAAGCCGATGCAAATAGGGCTACCAGAATACAAGCTGCGGCTACATATTTACGTATAAAGACCATTGCTTTATTGCTTTGCTTATCACCAACAACTTTTTTCTCCTCTTTTTCAGCCAATTCTTTTTCGTTCATACGACGTATTAGCTCGTTCCAGCATGAATCCGTATTCACTGTATATTCAACAGCCTTCGCACGTACTTGCTTCCAGACTTCCTGAAGTTCTTCAAAAAGTTCTTTGTTTTCTGCAACAGACAACCATTTTTCAAACAGTTGTTCATCGCCGGCAGCAAGTTCGCCTTTTAATTTAGAGATGATTAAATCCCAGGGGATATTCTTTTTCATATAACATTTTTAGCTGTTTACAATACTATGACACGAGAATTCGAGTGTACCCTTATTTATACATACACTTTTTTAAATTATTTTTTTGTATGTTTGTGAAATGAACGCAATATGAACTAAATAATGAATGATATCTTTTTATTAAGACTGCTCAAATCTGGGGATAAGCAAGCGTTTAAGCTATTATTTGATAGCTATTTTGAAGCGTTGTGTCGATTCATGTATATCTATCTGGGGAATAAACAGGATGCAGAAGAGATAGCAATTGATATTTTTATGTATCTTTGGGAGAACAGAGAAAAGATCGAGATTAAGCTGACTTTTAAAGGATATTTGTTTCAGACTGCCCGGAATCGATGTTTAAATGCCTTGCGAGACCGTAAAAATACGTTGGCGATAGATGAAATAAGCGGAACTGAGATTCCTCAGGCAGATATGGGGAGTCCATTAGAAATGGAAGAATTAAGTAAATTGATAGAAGAGGCAGTTTTATCTTTACCTGGCAGATGCCATGAGATCTTTGTGAAGAGCCGTGAAGAGAAGTTGACTAATCAGGAAATAGCTGATGAAATGAATATATCCGTGAAGACAGTAGAAGCTCAGATAACCAAGGCTCTTAAACGTATTCGCGAGTTTTTGGGAGAACAATATTATTACCTGTTTTAGTACTGCTGGCATTCGGGTAAAGTGCTATTGATATTTAGACCAAAAAACGGTTGCACTTTATTCAAATGCAACCGTTTTTCAAAGGGGGCAGTTTCTATTTTAAAAATCAACCTTTATAACATTCATATTCTTGTCTACTAATATTCCATCCTGAGCTTTCAGATTGAACTTTACAGGCCGTTTGGCTTTGAACTTTAAAATGATTAACTCTTCATTTCCTTCCAGGTAAGGCTTCTCACCCAAGTTGACAAAAGTGGGATAAAGTGCTTTTGTCCCGTTGGTGTGTAACCGGTCGTAAGTAAGGTTCTTCATTTCTTTCATATTGGGAGTTTCTACTGCAACAAATTCCCAATCTTTTGTATCGTAAGGCAATGCAAAACTAAGAGCATTTACAGATTGTAAATCGATTCCTTTCACGATGACTTCCATGATTTCACCTGCACGATAGGTTTGTTTGGTAGTCCGGATACTCAGATTGCCTGCAACCGGAGGAATGACCTGTCTGCTTACTCCGTCTTCCAACTCAATGGCTACTGCGGAGATATCGTATGCATCGATTAATCCGTTGTTGTTAAGGTCTCCTTTACTGACATAGTCGAAGTCGGCATCTTCTTTACGCAGGCCGGTATAGTTCATATAGGATATCAGATCATTTTCATCCAGTTTTCCATCCAGGTTTATATCACCTGGGATGTAGCTTTCGGAACCGGGGACCTTGAATACATACAATTCACGTCCAGAGCCGAAATTACCCACGGCTTCGCTGACTGCAATCTTTATATATCGGGCTACAGGCTGGTTTTTGAAGATGAATGTTTTTACATCATTGCCTTGCCACTCAAATGTTCCGGCCTCCTGCCAGTTGACTTTATCTCTGCTGTAATATACAATGCCTTTCTGCAGGGTTCCGTTACCTCCATTCTGGCGGGGCAGGTATTCGAATTTATCTAATACGTTGATGCTTCTTAAATCCATAATGATGTCGAATGGAACGGCACTGCTCTGCCATTTGGTGTGCCAGAGGTCAGATTCATCAAAATTGAACATTCTGTCAATACCTTGTCTTCTTTGGTTCTCACAAGTTGTTTCGGCACGGATACCTGTAATGGCAAATTCCAGTGGATTGGATTTTGTGGTAGCCGTAACTGTACTCCAGTCTGATTTCCCATCCTTATTTACAGCACGTAGCTTGAATTCATACGTTGTTTCGGGAGTCAGATCCTCAAACAACAGTTCTGTATCCCGGATGGTAGTGTAGTTCATGCCATTATATTCTATCTCGTAATAATCGGCATTTTCTACTTTATCCCATGAAGGAGTAAGCGTATAAGGTCCTGTATGTGCTTCTGTTATTTGTATTTTGGGAACTGTAAGGGTACCTGTGGACTGCAGATAGTGATTTGCCGGCTGATATATAAATCCCTTTACTTCTACTTCTATGGGATTTACTGTAATATCGGTAGAAGCTAGTTTGATGTGTAGAACCGGATTCTTGGTAATGGTTTTACTGGCAAAATCTGTTCCGGGAGTCGCAAATGAGTTTATATTGGGTTCAGTCTCATAATAATATACATTCTCTCCTTTATCGAAACTATCTAAGGAGGTTACCTCGACTAATTTCATCTTTTTGTTTCCTTGTCTGGCTGTTACTTTTTGAGGTTTTTCGGTTACGTTTATTCTCAATACCGTTACTTTCTCTTTTTCCATTTCCGGAAAACTACCAGTAGTGGGGGCAATGGTAACTTTTACTTTATCCTTGTCTACGGCTGAAGTTATTAGCGTCGCAGTTGCTGCTCCGTTGCGGTAAGCTTCGGTAGTACCATCGTCATCATATTCAGTGAACGAGCTGTTTCCGTAAGGATACAAATCGTATATTCGTAAGTGTTTATCTACTTGGTTCACATTGTTGTGAGGTTTTGTCATTGGCAGAATAGCTCCTTGTCTGATGAAAACCGGAAGCTTCCAGAGCGGAGTATCAAAATTGTTAATAATGCAATCTCCTGCATATTGTTCTCCTGTAAAATAATCGATCCAGTTTCCTTCGGGAAGATAAATGCCATTTCGTATGTCGTTACCTTCTTCATCTGCCTTCGTGTTTTGGTAAACAGGAGCTACCAGTACGGATGGACCATACATAAATTGATAACGGGTAGCCGTTCCTAAAGTATATTTACTGGGATATTCGAGGAACATAGCCCGAATCATTGGCTTACCATCTATTGCCTCTTTGGCGATACTATAGGCATAAGGCATAAATTCGGATTTCATTTTCAGATACCAGCGGTTGATTGAGGCTGCCGGTTCACCCAGGATATGCGGATATTTGGGATTTGCCCCCCAACCATCCATGTTCAATTGCATTGGAGTGAAAGTTTTCCATTGGAAATCGCGTACATTGACCGGTACATTTTTTCCTCCGAATATGCCATCCATATCCGAACAAATGTTGGGTTGCCCTGAAAGTCCGGAACCGATATAGGTAGGGATGTGAAAACGGATATACTCCCATTCACCACCGGTTTGATCACCCGACCATATACCGGCATAACGTTGGGTACCTGCCCAACCGTCCAGTGAAATAATGAAGGGACGGGCATTATTACCATAATAGGGCATGATAGTAGCTACATCAGCTACACCATTTAGCCCGAATGAGTAACCCGCACCTACCCATGCAACATCGGTTTTCAGCACACGTACGCCGGCGTCGCGCACCTCTTTTACAATATCACGCTGCAGGAGTGCTTCGATACCTGCTTTGGGGTGTAAATCAGATTGTGTCCACAGACCAATTTCCACTCCATGTTTGCGTGCATAATTACCGAACTCTTTTAAATTCCGGATGTTTCCATCCAGTGTTCCGGTTTGCCCGTATCCTGCACCATAGCCATCATTAGGAAGAACCCATCCCAGTGGCATATCATATGCATTATAGCGGTCAATGACAGCACGGGCCGAGAACTGGTAATTGTTTTTTTCACCATTCAATGATTCCTTAATACCTCCATTGTCTTTTTGGCTTTCTTTATATTTCTTGCCATCCTCAAAAAGAATACCCTTTTCGTCTTCTTTCCAATAGTCCCGATTGTAGGCATTCAAATGTCCTTCATAAAATCCGAATTTGGGCAGTAGAACCGGATTGCCGGTCAGCTGGTAAAGATCGTTTAATAAAGCTACCGGAGTATTATTGACCATGAAAAATAAATCCAGATAGTCCGTATCGTGAGATAGTTGTACGATGCCCTTTCGTGTGGCACCAAAGTCATATTTACCTTTTTTGAATGTGTGCCACATTACTCCGTATCCGTTTGTAGACCAATAGTAAGGGGTTGGTGAAGCAACTCCACCGTCTGTCCAGTTATTCGTGTTTTCGATGGCAATAATCTTTCCTTTATGTGAAAAGCGCCCGTTTTGTACACCACCACCATAAAAATATTCTTCAGGACTCTCTTTTAATGAAAGTTTGGTATGTTTTCCGGAAAACTCTACCGGTGCTGTGGTTTCTGTTATTACTTTGTTCTCTATAAGGTTTATTATCTTGAATAATCCCGTCTGCTTGTCTATGGATATCCGGATACGGTTGGTAGAAATGTCAATAATCCCGTTTTTATCGCTTAATGTTATTTGTCCTGCTTGCTTCCGGGGAGTATTAACTAATATCTGTGCTTCGGGGCTTGCCTGAGGGTCGCGAATGATGCCTCCGGAGTTATCCTGAAACATACGGAAAATGTTAGCTCCATAAAAATCGATATTCAGCAGCGTAGTGTCAGAGTACAATATCTCTACAGTAGTAGGGTTTATCATTCGTGCATCCATGATGGCTGGCTGAGGGTGGGATACTACTTGGGAAAAGTTTGTTTTTTTACATAGAGCATGCATTGTGGTTGGTGCATGACTTAATGAAATTGTTAGAGCCAGAAAGACAACTCTACTCTGCCTCATACCGCGAAACGTTTTTTTCATGATCGTTTTGTGTATTAAATTAAGTTTCTGTATTTTGCAGTTTTCTACTAAAAACACAGAATAAAAGAATATAGAAAATTAGATGTTGCAAAAGTAATGCTCTATTTTATTTTTGAAAACTATTCTGCATATGTTTTTTCTTTGTATACAATTCTTGTCTTATTTTAGCAGTCCGGTCAGCTTGTCGTTCATGGTTTATTTTAATGTTAAACTTCTTGCTATTTTATAGCTTGGTTTGTAATGTATTGATAATCAATGGTTATTCGGATGCTGATCAATTGATATAAGAGTGTACATTCTTGTAATACAAAAATGTACACTTTTGCAGTGTAATAATGTACACTCTTGTTATGTAAAAGTGTACATTAAGTATCAAGTTCGTAATGTTGGTTGATTTTCCATTACAATGTTCGGTGCTAATCTACTGGCTCTTTGTGATCTCCTGTAAACTCTTATGAATATTCAATCCATTTGTCGTAGAGAATTGACTCGTTTCTCTACGACAAATGAGTCGAAACTCGTAGAGGAACGTTTGGTTTCTCTACGACAAAAATAACGATTATGTAATGTGTTGATATACAGTATTTTGTAAAAGGGTGTCATTGTTGCGTTTTTTTTCTGGTTTTAAGAGTCACTTTTAGGTTTGTCAGCCTATTGATTGTTTTATTATATTTACAAATTGCAATATGTTACTTATATGAATGCTCATAGTGAGAACTAATGTCTGCTGTAGTCATCATGATAATAGCGTTTATCCGTTTCTATGTAACAGGTAGCATCAATTCCTGCCTGAATCAAGTGTTCTGTAATCTCTTTCAGTTTTCTACGCGGAACTCTTCCTATATAATACAGATAATAGTTATAGTCCTGGTCCAGTAACTCCATGTTGTATGTAAAAGTACGTTCACGAGCATAATCAAAATTTACTTTTCGCAGGCTACTATAAGGAAAGGTCACGGTTCGTCCGATGCTATGTACAGTGAGGGTATCATTATCAAGCGTCAGATATCCGAATCGGGTAAGTAGTGCATACAATAGGAAGGCACTGAGAGTAAGGGAGAATATTCCCGGAATAATCCCCCATAATATATCCGATACAATCATCTTACATCCTAATATGGCAAATACAATGAATAAAGAGGTAAAATAAAGAAGGTACAAAGACGAACGGCTGTATTTCTTTTCCGGGATGGTTATTCCTGCTTCTCTTTTCCTTGGTTTATAGTTCTCAAAAGGTATTTCCCGGGATAGCAAGTAGTGGATAACGGCTGTTGGATGACTATATAAAGGAAGATAGATCGCTTTTGTTGTACCTTTTTTCAAATGCAAAGTGAGTACTCCGGCACCATATTTATCTTTTGATATCAGGTTACTTTTACGTGGCATCTGGTAGTATCGCTTCATAAAACTAAAACTTTCGATATCATGAAGTCCTATACCATTGCATTGCAACAGTCTTTCGGCCTGTTTTTGTTCTTTTGATGTCATTTTCATTTTTTTAATTCCGGATAACTGATACGTGTGTGGTAAATCATTTTTAACTTTTCTTTAAATACAGCTTTTACAGTTGCGATATCCTTGAAAGTGATGGGGCACTCTTTGAAATATCCCTCTTCAATCTGAGAATCGATTATTTTTTCTACCAGATTACTGATACTTTCTTCTGTATATTCAGGTAGACTACGTGAAGCAGCTTCTACTGCATCTGCCATCATCAGTATAGCAGTTTCTTTCGAGAAAGGATTGGGACCCGGATAGGTGAACTTTTCGTCATCAGGTTCTTCACCGGGATGTTCGTTTTTCCAGGATATGTAGAAGAACCTTGTTTTACCTCGTCCGTGATGCGTACTGATAAAATCTTTTATAACTTTCGGGAGGTTATATTTTTCTGCCAGTTTAAGACCGTCTGTTACATGATTGATGACAACCTGTGCACTCTGTTCGTAATTCAGGTTTTTGTGTGGGTTCATTCCTCCGGATTGATTTTCGGTGAAGAATGCCGGATTTTCCATTTTGCCGATGTCGTGATACAAGGCTCCGGTACGTACCAGCTGGCTTTTGGCTCCAATACGGATGGCAGCCTCTGCGGCAAGGTTGGCTACTTGCATAGAGTGCTGGAATGTGCCGGGTACTGTTTCGGACATTTGGCGGAGCAAGTCATTGTTGATATTTGAAAGTTCCACCAGAGTTACATTAGAAGTGAATCCGAATGTTTTTTCCAAAAGGAACAATAGTGGATAGGCAAATAATAGTAAGACACCATTAATAATAAAGTAAGTATACATTCTTACATTTAACTTTGCGAGGTCATTTTCGGTTATCAGTTCAAATGCAAAGTAAACGGCTGCGTAAGTGAGTATTACCAGAAGAGCCGTTCGAAATAGTTGAGACCTCTGTGAAAGTTCCCGCAAGCTGAAGATAGCCACGAGGCCTGCTGCCAGTTGTGTTAATATAAATTCGTGAGGAAACCGTAGCGCTATCGAACAAATCAGTATCGTGATGACATGTGTCAGAAATGCAGTTCGGGAATCGAGAAATACCCGTATGATAATGGGAAGCATGGCATATGGTAGAATATACACATTAAATATGCTGTGGGTCATCATCAGTGCAGTGATTACACTGTAGAATACAATTAATATGAATAGTAATGATAAACTGCCTTTTCGTTGATAGTAGTCTTTCCGGAAGAGTTCCAGATAGAGCATAAAGCAAAGAGTGAGAATACTGACAAAGAGTATTTGACCTACCAGTATAAGTTGCTTTTGTCCCAGTGATTCACTCCGTTTAATCGACTCTTTCCGGAGAGATTCTAATATACTGTATGTCTTTGGACTGACAATTTCACCACGGTCAATGATTTTCTGTCCGCTCACTACCACTCCGCTGGTCCATGAGTAGTTGTCCAGGATGTCTTCTTTTACTGTTTGTGTACGTTTGGGGTCATAAGTGAGGTTGGGAGATATATATTCGTTGAGAGCGCATTGGCGTAGGATGTCCCGGCTGTAATGAACTGTATCGGCAGAAAGCAGATGTTCGTATGCTTCCTTTAAGGTATAGAGATTGGCGGTAAGTTGTGACTCAGCCATTTTATCATCCACTTTCATTATGGCGGTCGTGCTGTCTTTATCCAGTTTCTGGGCATCTTCTGTCGAAATAATGCCGGCAGCATAAATATCTTTCAATGTTCGTTCGATATATCGGATATAATCATAGGAAGGCAGAATCCCTTTAAGATGATTCTGGTAATTCTCTTTTAATTTGATGAGTGCATCTTTTTCTATATCCTTATTTAGTTGATAATAAGGCTGAAAGGAGGCGAGTAGGCTGTCTTGTTCTCGTTTTACTACTACATCATCTTTATAAATAGGAAAGCCGAATGTAGCTATTAGCTGTCCGTATCTCCAAGGTTTGTTAGTGTCAAACTGGTAGTTGAATTTGTTATCGCGGGGTAGGAAATATACAATAACTGTTACCGTAGCTACAAATATCAGTGCTTTGTATAACAAATCTCTATAGGAGAAGCTGTTTTTTTTCTTGAGATGATTCATATCCTTTGAATTTTTTGCGAAAAGTACAAAAAAAAACAATCGTGTGGAAAAAAAAGTTTAATTTTGCCACGATTTACCTATACTAACGCAAATTATGGCAGAAAGAAAA
>DXWV01000089.1:1194-6418 GCA_019416685.1 Bacteroides sp. | reverse complement strand
TCCTACGGGAGCATTGCACATCGGTGGTGTGCGTACAGCTTTGTATAATTATCTCTTTGCTCGTCAGCATGGAGGGGATATGATTTTTCGCATTGAAGATACTGATTCAAACCGTTTTGTACCCGGTGCAGAAGAATATATCCTTGAATCTTTCAAATGGCTTGGAATTCATTTTGATGAAGGAGTGAGCTTTGGGGGAGAGCATGGTCCATACCGCCAATCTGAACGCCGCGAAATATACAAGAAGTATGTAAAAGTGTTACTGGATAGTGGCAAGGCTTATATTGCTTTTGATACTCCCGAAGAATTGGATGCTAAGCGTGTTGAAATAGCAAACTTTCAATATGATGCTTCTACACGTGGTATGATGCGTAACTCACTGACTCTTTCAAAAGATGAAGTGGATGCGTTGATTGCTGAAGGCAAACAATACGTGGTTCGTTTTAAAATAGAACCCAACGAGGATGTACATGTTGATGACCTCATTCGGGGTGAAGTGATTATTAATTCATCTATTCTGGATGATAAAGTACTTTATAAATCAGTAGATGAACTCCCTACTTATCATCTGGCAAATATTGTGGACGACCATTTGATGGAAGTTTCTCATGTGATCCGTGGTGAAGAATGGTTGCCTTCTGCACCCTTACACGTATTGCTTTATCGTGCTTTCGGCTGGGAAGATACAATGCCTGCATTTGCTCATTTGCCTTTGTTGCTTAAACCTGAAGGTAACGGTAAATTGAGTAAACGCGATGGTGACCGTCTTGGTTTTCCGGTATTCCCGCTCGAATGGCACGACCCAAAGACGGGTGAGGTGTCATCCGGTTATCGGGAAGCTGGTTATCTGCCCGAGGCAGTGATTAACTTTCTTGCTTTGCTGGGATGGAATCCGGGTAATGACCAGGAAGTGATGTCGATGGATGAACTAATCCGGCTTTTTGATTTGCATCGTTGTAGTAAGTCGGGTGCTAAGTTCGATTACAAAAAAGGTATTTGGTTTAATCATCAGTACATTCAACAGAAATCGAATGAGGAAATTGCTGAACTCTTTATTCCTATCCTAAAAGAACATGGAGTGGAAGCTTCCTTTGAAAAAGTGGTGACTGTGGTAGGTATGATGAAAGATCGCGTTAGCTTTGTTCGTGAGTTATGGGATGTTTGTAGCTTCTTCTTTGTTGCTCCTGCCGAATATGATGAAAAGACGGTGAAAAAACGCTGGAAAGAAGATTCGGCTAAGTGCATGACCGAGTTGGCAGAAGTGTTGGCTGGTATTGATGATTTCAGCATTGAAGGACAAGAGAAAATTGTGATGGACTGGATTGCGGAAAAGGAGTATCATACCGGTAATATTATGAATGCATTCCGTCTGACATTGGTTGGAGAAGGCAAAGGTCCGCACATGTTTGATATTTCCTGGGTATTGGGTAAGGAAGAAACAGTGGCTCGTATGAAGCGTGCCGTAGAGGTTCTGAAGTAATACAATACATACACGATATGCTCTACGATCTGGCAATAGTCATTTACGACATTGTAGTCCATCTGGCCGCCCCATTTAGTCGGAAACCCCGAAAAATGATGAAAGGCCATTGGGTGGTGTATGAACTTCTCCGTCAGCAAGTGGAGAAGGATGCCCGTTATATCTGGTTTCATGCTGCATCTTTGGGTGAGTTTGAACAGGGTCGGCCTCTTATTGAAAAAATCAGGGAGAAATATCCGGATTATAAGATACTTCTTACATTTTTTTCTCCTTCGGGATATGAAGTTCGCAAGAACTACCGGGGAGCGGATATTGTTTGTTACTTACCATTCGATAAACCTCGCAATGTAAAGAAGTTTTTGGATATCGTGAATCCCTGTATGGCATTTTTTATAAAATATGAATTCTGGAAGAACTATCTGGATGAAATGCATAAGCGCCGTATTCCGGTATATAGTGTTTCTTCTATTTTTCGTCGAGATCAGATATTTTTCAAATGGTATGGTGGAACATATCGTAATGTGCTGAAAGATTTCGATCATCTGTTTGTGCAGAATGAAACCTCGAAACGCTATTTGTCAAAGATAGGTATTACACGTGTAACGGTAGTAGGTGATACTCGTTTCGACCGTGTGCTACAGATACGTGAAGAAGCTAAAGATCTGCCATTGGTAAAGTTGTTTAAAGGGCAGTCATTGACTTTTGTTGCCGGAAGTTCCTGGGGACCTGACGAGGATCTGTTTCTGGAATATTTCAATAGTCATCCGGAAATGAAGCTTATTATTGCTCCGCACGTTATTGATGAAAATCATTTAGTAGAAATTATCAGTAAATTGAAGCGTCCGTATGTACGTTATACCCGTGCTGACGAAAAGAATGTGTTGAAAGCAGACTGTCTGTTAATAGATTGTTATGGATTGCTATCATCTATTTATCGTTATGGAGAGATTGCTTATATCGGAGGTGGTTTTGGAGTAGGTATCCACAATACACTGGAAGCCGCAGTTTATGGTATCCCTGTAATATTTGGGCCTAAATATCAGAAGTTTATGGAAGCGGTGCAATTGCTGGAAGCAAAAGGTGCTTACTCTGTTAAGAATTATGAAGAGCTGAAAGCTCTGTTGGATAAGATGCTGTCTGATGAGGTTTTCCTACGGGAAACCGGAAACAATGCCGGATATTATGTTACGAGTAATGCTGGGGCGACTGACCGGATACTACATATGATTAACTTTTAGTAAGTTTGGATATATAAAAAATGAGAGATAACCCGAAAAGTTATCTCTCATTTTTTTATTTTTCTTCCTTATACCAGGAAGAGTACATCAGATAGTTGTGAGCTATTTTTTGATTCAGTTCTTTTGCTTGCTCCGGATCTACTTTTTTGATAAACTTAGCAGGTACACCTCCCCAGATACTTCCTGGTTCAATAATGGTATTGCTTAGTACTAATGAACCTGCTGCTACGATAGCACTTTCACCAATTACAGCGTGATCGAGTAGGGTAGACCCCATGCCTATCAAGGCATAGTCTTTTACAGTAGCTCCATGAATTGTTACATTGTGGCCTACTGAAACATGATTGCCAATTTCGATCGTTGATTTTTCATATAGGGTATGCAATACACTTCCATCCTGTATGTTCACTCCATTACCAATACGGATAGAATTTACATCTCCGCGCAACACTGTACTGAACCATATACTGCAGTCACGTCCCATTTTTACGTCACCGATGATCACGGCATTATCAGCGAGAAAACAGTTCTCGCCTATTTCAGGAGTAAATCCTCTAATTGATTTTATTAAAGCCATATTTCTTTATAATTATTAAATTGCTGCTGTTGCTTCCTGCAACCATTTCTTTTCTTCTTCGTTTAAATCGGGTGATAGCTTTTCGTACACCTTTTGATGATATGTATTCAACCATGACACCTCCTCTGTGGTTAGCATTTCTTTGATGATTCCCTTTTTACAAATAGGGCAGAGAGTGATTGTTTCAAATTCCAGGTAATCGCCAAACATTCCTTCGCCTGCCTTACGTACCAGTGTCAGATTCTCTGTGCGGATGCCATGGCTTCCGGCTTTGTATACTCCCGGTTCATTGGATGTCACCATGCCGGGCTGGAGAATGATAGGATTTTCATTCATGCGAATACTTTGCGGACCTTCGTGTACACTGAGGAAGTGACCTACACCATGGCCGGTACCGTGCAGAAAGTTCATTTTATGTTGCCATATCGGCATTCGTGCCAAAACGTCCAGTTGAGTTCCGCGTGTTCCTATAGGAAACTTAGCCATAGCAAGTGCTATATGCCCTTTGAGTATTAACGTATAATCAGTTTTCTCTTCTTCGGTTAACTCACCTAAGGCAATGGTACGGGTAATATCTGTTGTGCCATCCAGATACTGTGCGCCCGAATCCAAAAGTAAAAAGCCTTTCGGAAGTAAGGTTGCATCTGTCTCTGGTGTAGCTGAATAATGTACGATCGCTCCGTGCTCTTTGTATCCGGCGATGGTGTCAAAACTTTCACCCATGTAAAGTGCTTGAGCAGCACGATACTCATGCAATTTTTTGTCTATGCTGAGTTCTGTTTCCAGCCCAGAAGGCACTACTTCTTCCAGCCATTTAAGAAAATGTACCAATGCTACTCCATCTCGTTGCATTGCAGCGTGGATTCCGGCTATTTCCTGTTCGTTACGGATTGCTTTTAGCAATGTTACGGGTGACTCTGCATAAATGATATTGCATGCCGGATTTATTGCCGAATAAATAGCATAGTTTGTTTTGGACGGATTAAGTAGCAGGCTTTTTATATTCAGTTTTCTCAGATAATTTTCAACTTCATCGTAAGGTTGGATACTTACCTGTTGCTCTTTCAGGTAATTTTCTACTTCTTTGGTTATTTTCTCCGGTGAGATGAAATAAGTAATATTGTTTTGGGTAATCAGTAAATAACTTATCACTACCGGGTTACAATGTACATCGCTTCCTCTGAGGTTTAGTGTCCAGGCTATTTCATCCAGACTTGAAAGAAATACTCCGTCTGTTCCTTGCTCTTTTAATTTTGTCCGGATTACCTCTGTTTTTTCCTGGCAGCTTTTTCCTGCATATTTGAGTTGGTATATGAAAGCTGGTGTATCGGGCATGTCCGGGCGCTCTTTCCATATCTCTCCTGGTAAATCGCCACAAGTTTCTAAATGAATGTTCTCCGCTTCAAACTTTCTTCTCATTTGTTCTACCTGCTCCACTGAGAACATTCTTCCATCGATACCTATGGTTTCTCCGGGTTTGATATTCTGGCATAAAAAATCTGTAATTGTGGGTGTCTCCGGCAGCATCTCTTTATATAAAGTGATGTCTGTACCCTCCAATTGCTGGGCAGCCTGTAAAAAATATCGGGAGTCTGTCCATAATCCGGCTTTACCCTCCAGTATAACTACTGTTCCGGCTGAACCGGTGAAGCCGGAAATCCATTCCCGTATTTTCCAGTGAGGAGCTACATATTCACTGAGATGCGGATCGGTACTTGGGATAATGAAGGCACTGATTGATTTACTTTTGAGTATCAGCCGCAGTGCATGTATGCGTTCGTTAATCGTTTGCTTCATATTAATATAGGTATTATAAGTTTCCTCCAAAGGTACTATTTTTCTTCGGAAATAGCTTGTAAGGAGATGCATATGCACTGATTTTGAGAAATAATTGCCGAAAGTTTTGTGAATAAAGAAAGTATGTGTAAT
>DXWV01000089.1:0-1175 GCA_019416685.1 Bacteroides sp. | reverse complement strand
AGGCGAAAACATTGAAAAAGCGCTGAAGAAGTTTAAGAGAAAATTTGAAAAAACCGGTATCGTTAAAGAATTAAGAAGCAGACAGCAGTTTGATAAACCATCTGTAACTAAAAGACTTAAGAAAGAGCGTGCCGTTTACGTTCAGCAACTTCAGCAAGTAGAAGATTAATAATTCGTAATTTCCTTTGAATTATTGATTTCTTTTCATACATTCGTTGCAAAATTATAGATGTAACGATGTTATGTTGACAGACTCTTTTCTTGATTATCTCCGGTATGAGCGGAATTATTCTGAAAAAACCGTTTTAGCTTACGGTGAAGATATTTCTCAACTAAAGGAGTACGCTCAGGATGAGGTTGGAGAGTTTAATCCAATAGAAGTAAAACCTGAACTTATTCGTGAATGGATTGTTTCGTTGATGGATAAGGGGTATACTTCGACTTCTGTAAATCGTAAGCTAAGTTCGCTCCGGTCGTTCTATAAATTTCTTTTAAAGCGAGGTGAGGTGGTAGTGGATCCGTTACGAAAAATAACAGGTCCCAAAAATAAAAAGCCTCTTCCTTCTTTTTTGAAGGAGAAGGAAATGAACAAATTGCTGGATGAAACGGATTTTGGTGAGGGATTTAAGGGGTGTCGGGATCATTTGATTATTGAAATGTTTTATGCTACTGGCATGAGGCTTTCAGAATTGATTGGTCTTGATGATACGGATGTAGATTTTTCAGCATCTCTTTTGAGAGTAACAGGAAAGAGGAATAAACAACGTCTGATTCCTTTTGGTGAAGAGCTAAAGGAGGAAATGCGTAAATATGTCGATGTACGAAATGAACAGATTCAAAACAAGTCTGATGCTTTTTTTGTGAAAGAGAATGGCGAGCGGCTTTATAAAAATCTGGTCTATAATTTAGTGAAACGGAACCTGTCAAAGGTGGTGACGCTTAAAAAGAGAAGTCCTCATGTGTTAAGACATACTTTCGCTACAACGATGCTGAATAATGAAGCGGAGTTGGGTGCGGTTAAAGAGCTTCTCGGTCATAGTAGTTTGGCTACTACTGAAATTTATACGCACACTACTTTTGAAGAACTTAAAAAAGTGTATAAACAAGCTCATCCACGGGCTTAAAAAAGGAGGTAAGTATGGAAATTAGAATTCAATCGATTCACTTTGATGCAA
>DXWV01000088.1 GCA_019416685.1 Bacteroides sp. | reverse complement strand
GCTTAAACCTGAAATGTAAATGTTCATTTAAAATTTTATTAAAATAAATACTAATCCTGGAGTGAGGGAGATAATTAAAGGAGAGACCTGCTTAATAATACATAAAAAGGAGAACTATGCGATAACGACTTCGTAACTCAAACTCTGAGTACAAAGATAGCACAATAAATCAGAGAATCATACTGTGTTGCTTTATTTAAAAATTAAAAGTGTTCATTGTCATTTATTAATATAACATATATAGAAAAGATTTCATTACAGAAATATGTTGATTGAAGTACTTTGGAAACGATATATTAAAAAAAGAGAATTTCCGTCAAAAGGAAATCCTCTTCATTCTTCTTTATACTATATAAAAGAAAATATCTTATGCTATCCCGTGAGCAGAAACCGTAGAATCGATTTTCTTTATCAATCCCTGAAGCACTGCACCCGGGCCACATTCTGTAAAGTCAGTAGCACCATCAGCGACCATATTCTTTACAGTCTGAGTCCAACGTACAGAAGCAGTGAGCTGAGCAACCAGATTCTTTTTAATTTCAGCAGGATCAGTATGAGGCAATGCATCTACATTCTGATAAACCGGACATTTAGGAGTATGGACTTCTGTTGCATTGATAGCAGTTTCCAGTTCTACTTTTGCAGGATCCATCAACGGCGAATGGAAAGCACCACCTACCTTTAAGGGGAGAGCACGTTTTGCTCCGGCAGCTTTCATCAGTTCGCAAGCTTTCTCGATACCCGGTACTGAACCCGAAATAACAATCTGTCCCGGGCAGTTATAGTTAGCTGGAACACAAACTTCGCCTTCAGTTGTAACTGTAGCGCAGATTTCTTCTACTTTCTCATCAGGCAATGCAATGATAGCAGCCATTGTAGAAGGAGTAGCTTCACAAGCTTTCTGCATAGCCATTGCACGGGCATAAACCAGTTTCAAACCATCTTCGAATGAAAGTGCACCAGCAGCAACCAATGCAGAGAATTCACCCAGTGAATGACCGGCAGTCATTTCCGGCTTAAAATCGTCACCCATACAAAGAGCTGAGATTACCGAATGAAGGAAAACAGCAGGCTGAGTCACCTTTGTCTGGCGAAGATCTTCGTCAGTACCATTGAACATAATATCTGTAATGCGATATCCGAGGATATCATTTGCTTTTTCGAACAATTCCTTTGCTAATGCAGAGTTGTCATACAAGTCTTTACCCATACCCACAAACTGGGCACCTTGACCAGGAAATACAAATGCTTTCATATTTTCGTTCTAAATTTAAATTTGCGGGTGCAAAGTTATATATTTTTGTCATACAACAGCACAGAATCTGTAATTTTGTGCAATGAAGATACTATTTTCCACTCCGTCTATCTACCTTATCATCAATTATCTGCGTTTTCTCAGGATTCCAAAAATGACACAGCGGCCCATTCCCTTTTCCTACAACTATCTCTTTACCTGTGTCAATAGCTCCACTCAGGTAGTTCTTGGCTTTACCTACCGCCTCATTCATGGTATATCCCAATGCCAGATATGTAGCGATAGAAGAGGAGAGGGTGCATCCCGTGCCATGTAGATTTTTACTTACTATCTTTTTTTCTTTATAGATGAATAAGTTTCCGTCAACACATAATACATCCTGCATTTCATCTCCCGGCAAATGCCCTCCTTTTATTAATATAGCAGTTCGGTAAATAGCTGAAAGTTCCCAGGCAACTTGTTGCATTTCTTCTCGTGCAACGATTTTTTTACCCATTAAAACTTCCACTTCGTCCAGATTTGGGGTAAGGAGAGTAGTTAGTGGAAAAAGCTCCCTCTTTATGATTTCAATAGCAGTATCGTTCATTAACTTCCGTCCACTGGTAGATACCATCACCGGATCATACACCACATGTTTGGGACGAAATTTACACAAACAATTAGCTATAGCCCGAACTGTCTTTTCTTCACTTACCATCCCTATTTTAACGGCATCGGGATGTAAATCCTCCATTACAGCTTCTATCTGTCCGCAAACAATTTCGGCAGGAACAACATGTACAGCATGTACTCCTACTGTATTTTGTACGGTTACAGCTGTAATAACCGATGCAGCATAGCCTCCCAGAGCAGATATAGTCTTGATATCTGCCTGTATACCAGCTCCACCCGAACAGTCGGAACCGGCAATGGAAAGAACAACCGGATAATGTTTCATACTTGTTTATATAATTTCAGGGAACAAAGTTAGTATAAATTCGTACTCCTGTCAGAACTTGTTTTAATTTTCCTTTTAAAAATCATTTCTTTGATTTTTAATATAAAGATGCCTATTTAGGACAACCGATTATGGAAGAAACATACTACTTTTGCTGTATAAGCTCTAATACAGAATCAATTATAAATGTAATATCATGAAACAACCTTTTCAAATACCAACCTCCGAAAAGATAGAAGACTTAATAGGAGAGGATCTTTATTATGTATGGACCTCTTTGTGTCAGCTCATCGAACAAAAATATGAGATGGAACAGCTTTGGAACAATGGTGGTAAAGCCTGGACTTATGAATACAAATATCGCAAAGGAGGCAAGACTCTTTGTACTCTATATGCTAAAGAACATACTTTCGGCTTTATGATTATCCTGGGTAAAGATGAACGTGATAAATTTGAAAAACAGCGGGAACTTTTCTCAAAGGAAGTACAGATGAAATATGATGAAACAACTACTTTTCATGATGGCAAATGGATTATGTTTGAATTAAAAAACACATGCTTATTCAGTGATATGGAACGGCTATTGCAGATTAAACGAAAACCCAATTGCGTAATTACAAACAATGGTTAAATCAAGAATAAATAAAAGATATTGCCAAAGTTGCGGAATGCCACTCCGCTTTGATGTAGAAGAGTGGTTAGGTACTAATTCCGATAATTCCAGAAGCGATCAATTTTGTTACTATTGCCTGAAGGACGGAAAATATACCGTTGATATATCCATGCAGGAGATGATTGATATCTGGATAAAATACACAGATAAGTACAATGACTATGCAAATACTACATATTCTCCGGAGGAACTGAGGGAGATCCTAAACAAACGTTTGCCTGCATTGAGCCGCTGGAGACAAAAACAGGAAACAAATAATGTTCATCATCAAATAATTCAGAATGTTATCATTCACATTAACAATCATCTGTTTGACAGAATGGATGCAGATATACTTAGTACGATAAGTGGCTTATCTAAATACCATTTCAGAAAAGTTTTTCAGGCAGTGACAGGAGAAAATATCGGAAGATATATACAACGCTTACGCATAGAACATATAGCACATCTGTTAATTTCAACAGACTATACAATAAATCAGATACTGGAATATACGAATTATCAGACTAAATTCAGTATTGCTAAGGCATTCAAAAAACATTTTGGTATATCTGCATCCCAATACAGAGAAAAGTATAAACAACCAGATAATGAGCAAAATACAATGATCTTTCCTGAAATAAGAACTCTCAACCCTACTAAAATATTCTGTATCGAAGTGGGTGAAGCTTACAAAAATAAGTTTTGGTACAGATTGATCTGGGATAAACTTATATATCATGCCAGACGAGACAATATAGACGGAAAGGATCACAAATTTGTAAGTCTAAGCATGGATGACCCATCCATCACTCCTGAAGAAAAGTGTCGTTTCTATTTGGGTATAACCTTATGTAACGATAAAAAAACAGATTTAAATTCCGGAATAATGGAAATCCCTGGCGGGCGTTATGCAATATTCAGATATACCGGAGACTATTCTTCACTATATGAGTTCTACCGAATAATTTATGAAGAGTGGTTTCCCGCGAGCAGATATCGTCCTCAGAATACTTTAAGTTTTGAAATATACATGAATCATCCATCTGCAACAACAAAAACGGAGCTAATAACAGACATATATATACCAATTACAAAGAAATAGAGATTTACTATTATTAAAAAAACGAAGAATATGGCGAGGATTTCAGAAATAATGTTGCTACAACAACCGGAACAACCGGTATTATGTTGCATTTCCGAATTATAAAGAAGAACGGGTGTCTATTGCGCTTTATCTTTTTTTAACAATCTAATAATCTTCTCCTTGTATCCTTTCTACAAATACAAATTGGTATATCGTATAAAATACAATAAGTATCTTTTGCCATATACAGAAATAAACCGACGAAACTAACTGAAAATAAAGGCTTCCGTAGTTTGTGTACTTTATACAATTACTAATCTTCTGTAAAGCCCAAAATACATATTGTAAATTGTATGATAAGACAATTTGTAGTTACTGTAAAATGTAAGATATGTATATCTTTGGAAAACAATGTTTTAGAACATATTATTTTCTGTTTATAAAAACGAAAACTGCCTCTATATTTGCATTGTTTAAAAAACAAGTGTTATGCAAAATATACAGCAACAAGCCCCATTAGCAAACAATCACATCTCTGTAGACTGTGTGGTGATTGGTTTTGATGGCGAACAACTAAAAGTATTGTTAGTAAAACGAATGGGAGAGGAAAACGGTGAAATATATCATGATATGAAACTCCCCGGAAGTTTGATTTATATGGATGAAGATCTGGATGAAGCAGCACAACGTGTATTATGTGAACTGACAGGTATCAAAAATGTAAATCTGATGCAGTTCAAAGCATTTGGCTCTAAAAACAGAACAAGTAACCCTAAAGATGTACACTGGCTGGAACGTGCCATGCAGTCGAGAGTAGAACGCATAGTCACCATTGCCTATTTATCAATGGTGAAAATAGACCGGGCACTGGATAAGAGTTTAGATGAACATCAGGCATGCTGGGTAGCTTTAAAAGATATAAAGGTATTGGCTTTTGACCATAATCTTATTATTAATGAAGCGTTAACCTATATCCGTCAGGTAGTAGAATTCAATCCTTCAATGCTTTTCGATCTGTTACCACGAAAATTCACAGCTTCTCAACTACGTATACTCTTTGAATTAGTATACGACAAACCGGTAGATGTGCGCAATTTCCATAAGAAAATAGCCCTAATGGAATATGTCGTTCCTCTCGAAGAAAAACAGCAAGGCGTTGCCCACCGTGCAGCCCGCTACTACAAATTCGACAAAAAAGTATACAACAAAATAAGACGGTAGGAGGAAATTATAAAGATTCTCCAATCGTTAATTATAAATCGTAAAATCGTAAATAACATCATGTATCTATTAGGTTATGACATCGGTAGTTCGTCTGTTAAGGCAAGTCTTGTAAATGCTGAGACGGGCAAGTGTATAGCTTCGGCATTTTTTCCAAAAACAGAAGCTGCTATTATTGCTGTTCATACCGGATGGGCAGAACAAGATCCGGAAAACTGGTGGGAGAACTTAAAACTTTCCACACAAGCCATTCTGGCAGAATCGGGTGTGGATGCTACTGATATTAAAGCTATCGGTATTTCTTACCAGATGCATGGACTGGTATGTGTAGATAAAAATCAAAAAGTACTTCGTCCTGCTATTATCTGGTGTGATTCGCGCGCTGTTCCTTATGGACAAAAAGCATTCGAGACCCTCGGAGAAGAACTTTGCCTTTCGCACTTATTAAACTCTCCGGGTAACTTTACAGCATCCAAACTGGCATGGATCAAAGAAAATGAGCCCACTATCTATGAGCAGATTTATAAAATAATGCTTCCGGGTGATTACATCGCAATGAAATTGAGCGGAGACATTTGTACAACTGTGGAAGGACTTTCCGAAGGTATATTCTGGGACTTCAAAAACAACCGGTTAGCCGATTTCCTGATGAAATATTACGGTTTTGATGAATCGCTGATTGCTGATGTTAAACCGACTTTTGCAGAGCAGGGACATGTAAGTGCAGCTGCTGCGAAAGAATTGGGTTTGAAAGAAGGTACATCTATTACTTATCGTGCAGGTGACCAACCCAACAATGCTCTTTCACTGAATGTATTCAATCCGGGTGAAATTGCATCTACAGCGGGGACATCCGGCGTGGTGTATGGAGTAAATGGTGAGGTAAACTATGACCCTCAATCACGTGTCAATACCTTTGCACACGTTAATCACAGTGCCAGCCAAACCCGTCTCGGAGTATTACTCTGTATAAACGGAACCGGTATTCTCAATTCATGGATAAAACGCAATGTTGCTCCTGAAGGTATTTCATATAATGATATGAATGTATTGGCTGCAACAGCTCCCATTGGTAGTGCAGGGCTTAGTATACTTCCTTTTGGCAATGGTGCCGAACGTATGTTATGTAACAAAGAAATAGGTTGCAGCATCCGCGGTCTGGACTTCAATGCACACAGCAAGCAACATATAATTCGTGCAGCCCAAGAAGGTATAGTATTCTCGTTCAAATATGGTATTGACATTATGGGGCAAATGGGTATCCCGGTACAAAAAATCCATGCAGGACAGGCCAATATGTTTTTAAGTCCTGTCTTCCGTACTACTCTGGCAGGTGTAACAGGCGCTACCATTGAGCTTTATGATACGGACGGATCTGTAGGGGCAGCCAAAGGAGCAGGTATCGGAGCAGGTATTTATAAGGACAACAATGAGGCATTTGCCACACTGGACAAACTGGAAGTAATTGAACCTGATACTACCAAACAACAAGAGTATGCAGAAGCTTATGAAAGATGGAAATTCTGCCTGGAACAATCAATGAATAAATAGTCTAAAAAACAAAGTATAAACCCTGTAGCCGATATATAATCAGTATACATCAGTTACACAATCAATTAATTTAAATTATGGCAACAAAAGAGTATTTCCCCGGAATTGAAAAAATTAAATTTGAAGGTAAAGATAGTAAAAACCCAATGGCATTCCGCTACTACGATGCTGAAAAGGTGATCAATGGTAAGAAAATGAAAGATTGGCTGAAATTCGCCATGGCATGGTGGCATACACTCTGTGCGGAAGGTGGCGATCAGTTTGGTGGTGGAACAAAACAGTTCCCATGGAATGGTGAAAATAATCCCGTTCAGGCTGCTAAAAACAAAATGGATGCAGGCTTTGAATTCATGCAAAAAATGGGTATCGAATATTACTGTTTTCACGACGTAGACTTGGTGACAGAAGCTGATACAATTGAAGAATACGAAGCTAACCTGAAAGAAATTGTCGCTTACGCTAAACAAAAACAGGCAGAAACAGGCATCAAACTGTTGTGGGGCACTGCCAACGTATTCGGTCATGCACGTTATATGAATGGTGCAGCTACCAATCCGGATTTCGATGTAGTGGCTCGTGCTGCTGTTCAGATTAAGAATGCAATTGATGCAACGATCGAATTAGGTGGTTCTAATTATGTATTTTGGGGTGGACGCGAAGGCTACATGTCACTGTTGAATACGGATCAGAAACGTGAAAAGGAACACCTCGCTCAGATGCTGATGATAGCCCGTGACTATGCCCGTGCCCGTGGCTTCAAAGGTACTTTCTTGATTGAACCCAAACCAATGGAACCTACCAAACATCAATACGATGTAGATACTGAAACAGTGATCGGTTTCCTGAAAGCTCATGGGTTGGACAAAGACTTTAAGGTAAATATCGAAGTAAACCATGCAACATTGGCTGGTCATACTTTTGAACACGAACTGGCAGTAGCAGTCGACAATGGTATGCTGGGTTCTATTGACGCCAACCGTGGCGACTATCAGAATGGTTGGGACACAGACCAGTTCCCTATCGACAACTATGAACTGACACAGGCTATGATGCAGATTATCCGTAATGACGGACTGGGTAATGGGGGTACAAACTTTGACGCCAAAACCCGTCGTAACTCTACCGATCTGGAAGACATCTTTATAGCTCACATTGCCGGTATGGATGCTATGGCCCGTGCTCTGGAAAGTGCAGCCAATCTGCTGAATGAGTCTCCATATAAAAAGATGCTTGCTGATCGTTATGCCTCATTTGATGCCGGTAAGGGTAAAGAATTTGAAGATGGTAAACTGTCTCTGGAAGATCTGGTGTCATATGCTAAAGCAAACGGCGAACCCAAGCAAACCAGCGGCAAGCAAGAATTATATGAAGCAATCGTAGCGATGTATTGTTAATAGTGATGAGTTTTTTAGTGATAAGTGATTAGTGCCATGCGGTATGTAGCGCATAGCAGCTACTCACTTATCACTGCTCACCTATCACTACTTACTTATCACTAATCACTACTCACTTATCACTATTTATTATGAATAATACAAATGAAGGTAGTAAACTCTACCTATATTCCATAACATCAGTAGCCATTCTGGGCGGATTGCTGTTTGGTTATGACACCGCAGTGATCTCAGGGGCAGAAAAAGGGCTTGAAGCCTTCTTCCTTACTGCTACCGATTTTCAGTATGACAAGGTTATGCACGGCATCACTTCTTCAAGTGCTTTGATAGGTTGTGTGCTGGGGGGTGCATTATCCGGAGTCTTTGCCTCCCGATTGGGACGTCGTAATTCATTACGGCTGGCAGCTGTACTTTTCTTTCTCTCTGCATTAGGTTCTTACTATCCCGAATTTTTGTTTTTTGAATACGGTAAGGCTGATATGAATCTGCTTATTGCATTCAATCTGTACCGCGTTTTAGGTGGTATTGGAGTAGGACTGGCATCTGCCGTATGTCCGATGTACATTGCCGAAATAGCCCCGTCTAATATTCGCGGAACATTGGTTTCCTGCAACCAGTTTGCCATTATCTTCGGTATGTTAGTGGTATATTTCGTTAACTATCTTATTATAGGTGATCATCAGAATCCGATCATCAATAAAGACGGAATGACAGGTGTTCTTTCTGTCAGTAGCGAGTCTGATATGTGGACTGTATATGAAGGATGGCGTTACATGTTCGGCTCCGAGGCATTCCCGGCGGCTATGTTTGGTCTGTTACTATTCTTCGTTCCCAAAACTCCGCGTTATCTGGTGATGATAGATCAGGACCAGAAAGCGTACTCTATTCTGGAGAAAGTAAATGGTGCTTCGAAAGCAAAAGAAATATTAGCAGAAATCAAAGCCACTTCTCAGGAAAAAACAGAGAAACTATTTACTTATGGTGTTGCAGTAATCGTAATAGGAATTCTGCTTTCTGTATTCCAGCAGGCTATCGGTATTAATGCTGTACTATACTATGCTCCGCGTATTTTTGAAAATGCCGGTGCTGAGGGTGGGGGTATGATGCAGACAGTGATCATGGGTATTGTAAATATCATCTTCACTCTGATTGCCATCTTTACTGTAGATAAGTTTGGCCGTAAACCATTACTTATTATTGGTTCCATCGGTATGGCATTCGGAGCTTTTGCTGTTGCTTTGTGTGATAGTATGGCTATCAAAGGTATTTTCCCCGTAGTATCAGTTATCATTTATGCTGCCTTCTTTATGATGTCATGGGGACCTATCTGCTGGGTATTAATCTCAGAAATCTTTCCGAATACGATCCGCGGCAAAGCAGTTGCCATTGCAGTGGCATTTCAATGGATATTCAACTATATTATATCCTCTACCTTCCCTGCACTCTACGATTTCAGTCCGATGTTTGCATACAGCCTTTACGGAATTATCTGTGTAATTGCCGCTATCTTTGTATGGCGCTGGGTACCGGAGACGAAAGGTAAAACTCTGGAAGATATGAGTAAACTTTGGAAAGATAGAAAAAAAGGAATTTAATATATAGGTTCTTTTATATATAGACTATGCATTTTAAGTATGCGTTAATTAGGTTATTAACACATACTTAAAATGCATAGTTTATATGTATAAAGTACGTACTTTTATAATCATTGATATTCAATAGTTTATGAATATGTTTTCATACTAAATAGAGAAATATTATGTATCGTTAATCTTTGTTTTACGAACAAAGACCGATGTGCTTTGTTTTTCCGATAAATCATTAAATAACATCTAAAACAGAAGATAATTATGAGATCATTAATTGGAAAACAAGCGCCGAAATTCAATGCCACGGCAGTAATTAATGGGCATGAAATCGTTCCGAATTTCTCACTGGACCGATATAAAGGTAAAAAGTATGTAGTATTTTTCTTCTATCCGATGGATTTTACATTTGTATGTCCTACCGAACTACATGCTTTCCAGGAAAAATTTGCCGAATTTGAAAAACGGAATGTTGCTCTGGTAGGTTGCTCTGTGGACTCCGAATACTCACATTACTCCTGGCTGCAAATGCCGAAGAGTGAAGGAGGTATTCAGGGCGTAAAATATCCTATTGTATCCGATTTCTCTAAATCAATCTCTGAGAGCTATGGAGTACTGGCTGGAAGTTATGCTCCCGATGAAAATGGAAATTGGGTGTGCGATGGATCTCCGGTGGCTTTTCGTGGATTGTTTTTAATTGATAAAGAGGGTATTGTTCGTCATTGTGTTATCAATGATCTCCCACTGGGGCGCAATGTAGATGAAGTATTACGTATGGTAGATGCGTTGCAGCATTTTGAAGAATACGGTGAAGTTTGTCCGGCTAACTGGTCTAAAGGTAAGGACGCTATGAGTGCAACCGAAAACGGAGTGGCCGATTACCTGAGCAAGCATTAATAAAAAGAGATACTGAAATATGAAAAAGGGTGTTTATTGAAAAATAAATGCCCTTTTATAGTTGATATTCCAAATATTATGACGTTATTTGCGCCGAAAACAATTGATCGTTTTATTATACTCTATTTTCTACCTAATCAGTTGAATCCGGATTTAATTTCAAACCTCTCTTGTTTCTAAATTTATTTATCAATTTTTATTTTTTGTATTTTATGAACATGTACATTGGAAACCTTAGCTATCGTGTTAAGGAAGCAGATCTGAGACAGGTAATGGAAGAGTATGGAACAGTAGATTCAGTGAAACTGATCATCGACCGTGACACTCGTAAATCTAAAGGATTCGCATTTGTAGAAATGCCTAACGACGATGAAGCTAAGCATGTAATTTCAGAACTGAACGGTGCTGAATATGAAGGTCGTGCAATGGTAGTAAAAGAAGCTTTGCCTCGTAACTAATCCATTCATATAGAAGTAATAAGTAAGGGGATGTATTGTTAACAATACATCCCCTTATTATTTTTAAGAGTCCGGAATCTATAGTTCCTTACTATTATCATTAGTCAAAGGTTTGCCCTTATATTCTCCTGTAAGAGTTTCCAGAAATGCTACAATCTCGCCTAACTCTTCATTAGATAAGGTAGCATCTACTTGATATTTTGCCATATAATCAACAGCGTCTTTCATTGTTTTCATACTTCCATCGTGGAAATAAGGAGCTGTCAGGGCTATATTTCTCAAACCGGGAACTTTAAAGCGGTGTTTGTCACGATCCGTTTTAGTCTGTTTGAAACGTCCGTTGTCCTCTTCAGTCATTTCCAAACCGCGATCAGCGAAATAATCTCTTTTCACTCCCATCAGCTCATAAGATTGTCCGCCAAGAGTTTCACCAACATGGCATGTTGCACAGTCATACTTTTTGAAAAGCTCATATCCAGACAGTTCTGTATCATTGATTGCACTCTTCTCACCCTTCAGATAACGGTCGAAACGAGAGTTGGGAGTAAGCAGTGTCTTCTCAAACTCTTCGATAGCATTGGTTATACTTTTTTCCGAGTAACCTTCCGGATATACTTCTGTAAAAGCTTTTGTGAAGTTAACATCTTGCTGCAACTTAGCTATAATTTCGTCAAAAGAATGGCAAGCCATCTCTACTGGGTTTAAGGGAGGACCGGCTGCTTGTTCAGCGAGCGTATTAGCACGTCCGTCCCAAAATTGTACGAAGTTATAAGCTGCATTGTAAACGGTAGGTGCATTTACACCTCCGAATTGCCCGCCAACCCCCTCAGAATACCGCTTATTATCTACACCGCCGGTGTTTAACCCATGACAAGAAGCACAAGAGATACTATTGTCTGCCGAAAGACGGGTATCATGATACAGTATATCTCCTAAAACAACTTTGTGCATATCTACTGGTAACGAATCTGCAATGGGACGTATGGGCTCATTGGCAAATTCAGCAGCAGCAAGTCCATTGGCATAATGTGCCAGGCGGTGTTGCTTTACCCAGGCAAGCGCCATCTCTTTTTTTGCATCAGTAGTAGTAGATCCCCAATGCATCATATAATATTGGTGCAAAGGCATCCTGCCATCCATCATTACTTTCTCTACCTTTGCTAAAGCTACTTTACCAACGGATTTACCAGCTTTTAATGCTTCGGCCATTTCTGTCATGTCAAAAGTGCGATAACCGGCAGCAACATCTTTCATAATCATGTCATTGGCAACAGGCCAGTTCGCATAAAAAGGAAGATCAGGATCGGAAGAGTGACAGCGTAAACAACCACCGGTGGTGATAATCTCCTGCATTTGTGCATCAGCAGTAAGTTCCTGTGACGGGGCTTTGTTTACTACGCAATAGGTGATAGCCAACAAACCGACTACTACCAGTAATGCGATAATTAGTTTTGTGCTCTTTTTCATTGTGTATTCTTTTTTAGTTAGTTATTGTGATTGTATAAATCTTCGGACATAAAAACAGCAACTACATCAGATAACCGGAAAAACAAATCAATCACCAGACTATCTCCAATTAATATTAAAATAGAAAGTATACTTGTGTGTGAAGCTGGATAATATTGGTTTACTGTCTTCTCTGTACAAACGTAATAACAGATATTCCCACGCTATACCCCAAATTACATTTAAAGGAGATGCAAAAAAAAGAAAGCGGGAAATTATCTGTCGTTACCTGCAATATTACTGCTAATGCAAAGTAAATTGTTTCTAATAATGATTGCTTGTGCATGATGCTTTTCATTTAACACCACAAAGCTAATTAAAATTAGATATATAAATGCATAAAACAACAACTAATTTGTATTAAGTACAATCTTGAATTGAATTTAGCAGATAATTTAAAAGAGAGATACAAAAGAAAACAGTTTCGGATTCATGAATAATAAAAAAAACGGCAATTAAAGAAAAGTTCTCAACTACCGGCATTATTTAGAAGCCGTTTTGAATTTCTACAAATATCTTTTTTTGATTGACTTTTATCTTAAAACATTAGACGATAAATTCAAAACAGCTTCTAATAGACAAATGTTATTTTCACTACTTGGAGGATGTACCACTTTCCAGAATACTAACGATAGAAAAAAGAGTGAAACAAATAGCTCCCAAACCTGTTAAAACACGAGCAGGAATGAAATAATCTTCGTGAATGGTTCCTAATTCAAAGGTAAAAGCTGCCAAAAACAAACATACTAATGCTGTCAGGACAGGAATGATAGGAATGCGGCTGGATAAGGCAAACTCATGTCGCCAAACTTTGGCCAACAAGATTACTTTGCTGGAAATACTGTAACAAACCAACCCTAATCCAATCATTATGTAACCAATTACTCCATTTGTAGTACTTGAATCGGCAAAGATAACAAACAATCCCCAAACAAAGGAAACAGTCCCCATTAACAGTACCAGTTTGGGCCATCGGTTACGTTCTGTAGCCGAATATACATTCCTTATCTGACGGGCAATGGTTGCCACCAAAGCAATCAGACTGGTACAAATACAAGCAAGTCCCACCATTACATGTCCGGCAACGAAATAAGCAGGATGTATTTCGCTCTGCCCCAACAGAAGGAAAGCCCATATCCAAGTAACCCCAGAGGCTATAACTGCTATCCCTTTTAATATACGTTCTTGTCCGGCTGTAAAAGCTTTCTGAGGAACATCGTGTCCGGTATCTTTCGCATTAGTGGGAATTAAGGAAAAACGGGTGGAAGAGGTGGCGGCAGTTGCCACACAAATTGTAATTAACCCTACTCCGGTCACTACATGCCCGGCAACGAATGAATAGGAGTCGTCAGAAGAAGTAAAAAGAACAATACCACCAATGATAGTAATTACGGCAACCAAATAGGCAATGACAGGCAAAGCATATTGAGAATTTCGTCCGTATGTATGAATTATCTGGCGTATGATAGTAGCAGCCGTGGCAAAGAGTGCAATGCAAATCATACCCAATGAAAATACAACGGGACCGGCTACCAAACGGTTAGGATCGTCCCCCAATACATAAATAAATGTCCCGTAACCGAAACACAACAAAGCCATCGCCAATGGAATAGCCCTGAATAATACGCTTATACCGTAATTCATAATCCTATATAGTTTTAAAATTTTCCACTACAACAAGGTTTAACGTGATTTGTTTTTATCCGGTTACTGCTTTTTAAAGTCTTTTCACAAGAGGGCTATTTCTACCAAATTGAAATTAAAAAGCCTTTTCTTGTATGCAAACGAATGTTTTTGTACATTTGCACCCTTAAAATAAGGAGGGTACCCTCCAACTGTAATTGTAAATAGTAAAATCGTATCTATAGTCATGAGCAAGAAGTTCGCCGAATATTCGCAGTTCGACCTTTCGCAGGTAAATAAGGACGTATTGAAAAAATGGGACGAAAACCAGGTTTTCGCCAAGAGTATGACAGAACGTGAAGGCTGCCCTTCGTTTGTATTTTACGAAGGACCTCCCTCAGCTAATGGTATGCCGGGCATTCACCATGTGATGGCTCGCTCTATTAAAGATATTTTCTGCCGATACAAAACGATGAAAGGCTATCAGGTAAAACGTAAAGCCGGTTGGGATACACATGGACTGCCTGTAGAGTTAGGTGTGGAAAAAGCGATGGGTATCACAAAAGAGGATATCGGTAAGACTATTTCCGTGGCCGAATATAATGCAGCTTGCCGTAAAGATGTGATGAAATTCACCAAAGAATGGGAAGATCTGACTCATAAAATGGGATATTGGGTGGATATGAAACATCCGTATATCACATATGACAATCGTTATATCGAAACCTTGTGGTGGCTATTGAAACAGTTACATAAAAAGGGACTACTCTATAAAGGATACACTATTCAGCCCTATTCTCCGGCTGCCGGAACAGGATTGAGTTCACACGAGTTAAACCAACCGGGTTGCTATCGCGATGTGAAAGATACAACTGTAGTAGCACAGTTCAAGATGAAGAACCCTAAACCTGAAATGACAGAGTGGGGGACTCCTTTCTTCCTTGCATGGACTACTACGCCATGGACTTTACCTTCAAATACTGCGCTTTGCGTAGGTCCCAGGATAGATTATGTAGCTGTACAATCATACAATGCATATACCGGCCAGCCAATTACAGTAGTATTAGCAAAGCAATTGCTGAATGCTCACTTCAATCCAAAAGCTGCCGAACTGAAGCTTGAAGATTATAAGCCTGGTGACAAGTTGGTTCCATTCAAAGTGATAGCCGAATATAAAGGTACTGACCTTGTAGGTATGGAATATGAGCAATTGATCCCATGGGTAAACCCGGGTGAAGGTGCATTCCGCGTCATCTCAGGTGATTATGTAACCACTGAGGATGGTACAGGTATCGTACATATTGCTCCAACATTTGGTGCAGACGATGCTCAGGTAGCAAAAGCAGCCGGCGTTCCTCCTTTGCAGTTAATCAATAAGAAAGGTGAGCTCCGTCCTATGGTAGATCTTACCGGTAAATTCTATACTTTAAATGAACTGGACGAAACGTTTGTAAAAGAGCGGGTTAACGTTGAACTATATAAAGAATATGCAGGTCGTTTCGTAAAGAATGCCTATGATCCGAATCTTACTGATCAGGATGAGTCATTGGATGTGAGTATTTGCATGATGATGAAAGCCAACAACCTGGCATTCAAAATAGAAAAGCATGTGCACAACTATCCGCACTGCTGGCGTACGGACAAACCGGTATTGTACTACCCGCTGGATAGTTGGTTTATTCGTTCTACTGCCTGCAAAGACCGTATGATAGAATTGAACAAAACAATCAACTGGAAACCGGAATCTACCGGAACAGGACGTTTTGGCAAATGGCTGGAAAATCTGAATGACTGGAACCTGAGCCGTTCTCGTTATTGGGGTACTCCGCTACCTATCTGGCGTACGGAAGATAACAGTAGTGAAATATGTATCGAATCTGTAGAGGAATTATACAATGAAATAGAGAAATCGGTAGCTGCCGGATTTATGAAATCTAATCCTTACAAAGAGAAAGGGTTCGTTCCGGGACAGTATACAGATGATAATTACGATAGAATAGATTTGCACCGTCCGTATGTGGATGATATCATCCTGGTATCCGAAGACGGAAAGCCTATGAAACGTGAGACAGACCTTATCGACGTATGGTTTGATTCAGGCGCTATGCCTTATGCACAGATTCACTATCCTTTTGAAAATAAAGAATTGCTGGACAGCCATGAGGTATATCCGGCAGACTTTATAGCAGAAGGTGTGGACCAGACACGCGGATGGTTCTTTACGCTGCATGCTATTGCAACAATGGTATTCGATACTATATCTTATAAAGCTGTTATCTCTAACGGTCTGGTACTGGATAAGAATGGTAATAAAATGTCCAAGCGTCTGGGCAATGCTGTTGATCCGTTCTCTACAATCGAAAAATACGGTTCCGACCCGTTGCGTTGGTATATGATAACGAACTCTTCGCCATGGGATAACCTGAAGTTTGACATAGATGGCATCGAGGAAGTTCGTCGTAAATTCTTCGGTACTTTATATAATACATATTCATTCTTTGCGCTATACGCCAATGTAGATGGATTTGAATACAAGGAAGCAGATGTACCTATGGCAGAACGTCCGGAAATAGATCGCTGGATACTTTCTGTACTGAATACACTGATCAAAGAAGTGGATACTTGTTACAATGAATACGAACCAACCAAAGCAGGACGACTGATCTCGGATTTTGTGAACGATAATCTGTCTAACTGGTATGTTCGTTTGAATCGTAAACGTTTCTGGGGAGGTGAGTTCACACAAGATAAACTGTCTGCTTATCAAACGTTGTACACATGTCTTGAAACAGTATCCAAACTAATGGCACCGATTGCCCCGTTCTATGCAGATCGTTTATATAGCGACTTGATTGCTGCTACCGGACGTGACAAGGTCGTTTCTATCCACCTTGCTAAATTCCCTGAGTACAATGAAGAGATGATAGACAAAGGGTTGGAGGCACGGATGCAAATGGCACAAGACGTCACTTCAATGGTATTGGCATTGCGTCGTAAAGTAAACATTAAAGTTCGTCAGCCGTTACAATGTATTATGGTTCCTGTAACAGATGAAGAGCAGAAGGCTCACATCGAAGCAGTGAAAGCATTGATTATGAATGAGGTAAATGTAAAAGATATCAAATTCGTAGATGGTGCTGCCGGTGTATTGGTGAAGAAAGTGAAATGTGATTTCAAAAAACTCGGTCCGAAGTTTGGAAAGCAGATGAAGGCCGTAGCTGCTGCTGTTGCAGAAATGTCACAAGAGGCTATCGCCGAACTGGAAAAGAACGGTAAATATACACTGAATCTGGATGGAACAGAAGCTGTGATAGAAACGGCAGACGTAGAAATCTTCAGTGAAGATATACCGGGATGGCTGGTTGCTAATGAAGGTAAACTGACAGTTGCTCTTGAAGTTACCGTTACTGAAGAGCTACGTCGTGAAGGTATCGCCCGTGAATTAGTGAACCGTATTCAGAATATTCGTAAATCAAGTGGATTTGAAATAACTGACAAGATTCGGATAACAATCTCTAAAAATCCACAGACAGATGATGCGGTAACAGAATATAATAATTATATTTGTAACCAAGTTTTGGGTACATCCCTGACTTTGGCAGATGAGGTAAAAGACGCTACGGAGCTTAATTTCGACGATTTTTCTTTATTTGTCAATGTAGTAAAAGAATAATTCTAATACCAATAACCTCTAAAAAGTAAAAATTATGGCAGAAAAGACAAGATATTCGGATGCGGAACTTGAGGAGTTCCGTGCCATTATAATGGAGAAACTGGAGTTGGCACAACGTGATTACGATCAGTTGAAACTCAGTCTGATGGGTCTTGATGGAAACGATACTGACGATACATCACCCACATACAAAGTACTGGAAGAAGGAGCTAACACACTGTCAAAAGAAGAAACGACTCGTCTGGCACAACGTCAGTTGAAGTTTATTCAAGGATTACAGGCTGCTCTTGTACGTATTGAAAACAAAACGTATGGTATTTGCCGTGAAACAGGAAAGCTAATCCCTGCAGAACGTCTGCGTGCTGTGCCTCATGCTACACTCAGCATTGAAGCAAAGAATAGTGGCAAGAAATAAAATTAGTGACGAGCTATAAGCTACAAATGACACGTACTGTGTGCTATTGGCAAAGTACTTGTAATTTGTAACTTATAGCTCGTAGCTTATATAACTTGTATTCAACAAAATGAAAAAACTACTCACGAAAGGACAAATAGCCCTGCTCGTCATCTTCTCGGTGCTGATTATAGACCAGATTATTAAAATCTGGATTAAAACCCACATGTATTGGCACGAAAGTATCCGGATTACCAACTGGTTCTATATCTATTTTACGGAAAACAATGGTATGGCATTTGGTATGGAGATCTTCGGAAAATTATTCCTTACTACTTTCCGCATTATTGCCGTAGCATTGATAGGATGGTATCTGTATAAGATTGTAAAGAGAGGATTTAAAACAGGATACATTGTATGTGTTTCTTTGATTCTTACCGGAGCATTGGGAAATATCATTGATAGCGTATTTTATGGAGTACTGTTTAACGAGAGTACACATTCACAAATTGCCGGTTTTATGCCCGAAGGGGGAGGATACTCCACCTGGTTTTATGGTAAGGTAGTAGACATGTTTTATTTCCCGATTATTGATACTACCTGGCCTACATGGATACCGTTTGTTGGGGGGGAGCATTTTATATTCTTTAGTCCCATATTTAATTTTGCTGATGCCGCTATCAGTTGTGGTATCATCGCATTGCTTCTTTTTTATAGTAAATATCTGAATGAGTCTTATCACTCACACGAAAAAAAGGACTAAGACAGAAAATGAAAAGAAATTTCCGGTGTCGGTTGTATATTATATGCCTGTTAGTGGTATTCGTTGTTGGTTGTAAGGTTAAAAGACCCGATGGAGTCCTTCCGGAAACAACGATGGAAAACCTGTTGTATGATTATCATATAGCGAAAGCGATGGGTGATAATCTGCCATACAATGAGAGCTATAAAAAAGTATTGTATACAAATGCTGTATTCAGCAAATATGGTACAACGGAAGCTGTTTTCGATTCGTCTATGGTATGGTATACTCGTAACACGGAAGTACTGGCCAAAGTCTATGAAAGAGTTAGCAAAAGGCTAAAAACACAACAAAATTCGATCAATCACTTAATCGCCATACGCGACAAAAAGCCGATGACATCTACTCCTGGTGACAGTATTGATGTATGGGCATGGCAACGTATGAGACGCTTAACCGGAATGCCGATAGATAACAAACTAACGTTTGTCCTGCCTTCGGATTCTAATTTTAAGAAACGCGATACATTGGTATGGGAAGTTCGTTATCATTTCCTTGAAGGCGTTAAACCAGACACGACCCTGTTTGCATTAATGGGTATGCAGATTCAATTTGAAAATGACAGCATTATTAGTGAAACCAAACGGGTAACAGAGTCAGGAATACAGCGTATCCGTCTGCAATCGGATACTTTAGGAGCTATCAAAGAAGTGAAAGGATTCATCTATTACCCAAGGAAAAAAACACCGCATACCTTATTGACTGACGGTATCACACTCATGCGTTATCACTCCAATGATACGCTATCGGTTTTGAGTGATTCTTTGAAAACAGATTCTCTCAAACGGGATGTAGATAAAGAGCTTACTTCAAAAGAGACAGCCGATACAATAAAGAAAGCAGATCAGCAATCTCAGCCAAGATTAACCCCGGAAGAGATGAATCGCCGTCGCAGCAATCTGCAACGCGAGGTGAAACCGGAGCAACTCGAAGTAGAGAAGCACATACAAATGGAGAAACGTGAGATAAGACAAGAACGGCAGATGAATCAACGCCACCGTTCACAGTAAATTTCAGAACTAAGGAGATGAAACGCTTTGCTTCTCATTATTTGTATGTACCGGATAGCGGTTTTCTCAAACAACAGGTAATAGAAATGGAGGGAGAATACGTTGTGAGATTCTTCCCCCTTACCGAAGAAATGGAATCGGTAGAATGGTTGCCGGGCGTAATAGAACTAACCCAGGTAAAAGACAAACTCTATGCTTATCTTTTATTTCCTTTTGATTTTACAATGATGCAGCCTGTCGCCGAAACTCGGCGCAGACAATTGCTGTAGCAATAGCTACATTGAGCGATTCGGAAGTTTCTCTCTCTTGAGGATAGTTAGGAATATATAGTTTCTGATTGATTAGTGCCTCCACCTCTTTACTAATTCCATTTCCTTCATTTCCCATCACAATCAATCCATTACGGGATAATGGTTGCCCGTATATATTCTTCCCATCCAGAAATGTTCCGTAAACAGGAATATCACCAAGAGAACGAATAAAGTCGGGCAGGGGAGTATAATATGTTTTTACACGGGCTATACCACCCATAGTAGCTTGTACCGTTTTAGGGTTATAAACATCCACCGTATTAGATGAACAAATGATATGCTCTATGCCAAACCAATCGGCAAGACGAATAATTGTACCCAGATTTCCCGGATCCTGTACATCATCCAGGGCAAGGCAGAGCGAATCACGAAGAATAGAAGTATTTAAAGCATATTCCGGTTGCCTGAATACAGCGAGTACCTGTTGAGGAGTCTTCAGCAAACTGGCACGTGATAATTCATCCTGAGTAACTTCTGCTATTTCATCTGCCTGAACAGATGTGTATTCTCGTAACCAGGAAGAAGTAGCAGCCAGAAAGGTACAGGATAGGTGTCCAAGTAAGTCACCTACCAGTTTCGGACCTTCAGCCAGAAAGACTTTTTCTTCTTTACGTATCTTTTTTAGCTCCAATGAGCGAATGTACTTTATTTTATTTTTGCTTAATAGAGTCATATAAACCTGATATTTACGGCAAAGCTATAAAGATATTTCCAATATACCACTTTCTCACGACTCTTTTTCTATATCTATTTTCTTATGATTAACAATATTTATACCAATAAATATATACTATCTACTTAATTATCGTAGATTTGCTTAAAAATAGTAGACTGGTTATCAGTAGTAAATAAAAATAAAATGGAAAGACTTACACAGCAAGAAGAAGAAGTAATGCTTTACTTTTGGAAGATAGGCCCAAGTTTTATAAGAGATGTACTGAATCAAATGCCTGCACCAAAGCCTCCTTATACCAGTGTGGCATCTGTAGTACGTAATCTGGAGAAGAAACAATATCTGTCTCCTTCCAAACTCGGTAACTCCATTCAGTATCATCCTATAATTAAAGAGAGTGATTACAAGCGTTATTTTCTTAGTGGAGTGGTAAGTAATTATTTTACCGGATCCTATAAAGAAATGGTTTCATTTTTTGTGAGAGATCGTAAAATCAGCAAAAAGGAACTGAAGGAGCTTATTAATATCATTGAAGATGAAGAATCTTAAAAAGCAACCATAGATATGACACTTTTTATTCTATACTTCATGAAGGTAAATATAGCATTAGTTGTGCTGTACTTCTTTTATAAATTATTGTTTAGTAAAGATACCTTCTTTGGATTACGCAGACTGATGTTGATTTTAATCTATGTCATTGCATTTGCATATCCTTTGTTCGATCTCTCAGCTTGGATGACAGCAGATAACAATGTAACCGGTGTAGTAAGTATTCTATATCAAAAGGTATTGCCCGAAATAACAATCGTAAGTGAAACGACTGATAATACATCATCATTTCCATTGGTCACAATAGTTCTTACAGGCCTTTATATAGCAGGAGTAATTATCTTATTAACCCGTACATTGTTGGAAATCAGTAAAACCTGTATCATGCTCCATTATAGTAAAAAAGTATATATTGATGGAATCCGCATATGCCAGCCCCAAGAAAAGCAAGAGCCTTATTCTTTCTTTAAGTGGATTTGCGTCTGTCCGGATATGCATAGTGAAAAAGAAACAAAAGAGATATTAGTACATGAACAGACCCACGTACGCGAACTTCACTCGGCAGATATATTATTGGCACAACTCGTAATCATTCTTTGCTGGTTCAATCCTTTTGCCTGGTTCATACGAAGCGAAATGCGTATTAACCATGAATATCTTGCCGACAGGAAAGTAGTGACGAGCGGTTACGATAGAAAAATTTACCAATATCATCTTTTAGGTCTCAAACAGAACCAACCGGCTGCAGCAAATTTATATAATAACTTTAGTGTATTACCCTTAAAGAACCGAATTAAAATGTTAAACAAAAAAAGAACCCGCAACATCATGAGAAGCAAATACCTCATGTTTATTCCTGTAACTGCCTTGTTGATTCTATTCAGTAACTGTACAAATACAACCAAAGAAGAATCAACAGAAGAAAATGTGGAAGTAAAGTACATCCCGACAGAGGTCAAACCGGATACAGTAGATATCGCCAATGCTGTTTTCGATGTGGTAGAAGAAATGCCGGAATTCAAAGGAGGCAATAAGGCACTGATGGATTATCTGGCTGCAAACCTCCAGTATCCGAAAGGAGCTGAAACCAAAGGAACACAAGGTCGTGTTATCGTACAGTTCATTGTTAATACGGATGGTAGTATTGACGATGCAAGAGTAATTCGTAGTGTTGATCCTGAATTGGATGCAGAAGCCTTGCGTGTAATCAATGGAATGCCGAAATGGAAACCAGGGACACAAAAAGGTGAACCGGTACGTGTAAAATATACCGTACCAGTTATGTTCCGGCTGAAATAGACGACGGTCAGAGATAAAACATTGAAATCCCCAATAGTTCGCCCCTACGATGTTGCAGTAACTTCTTAGGGGCGAATTAGCACTTATTATTTCCCCATACAGAAAAATTCGCCTATATTTGTAGGGTATTTGAGGCAACTATATAAAACCCTATGAGGAGAGGATATCTTTACACGTTACTTTCTTTTGCCGTTCTGACGCTGGCTTCGTGTTCCGCTACCAAATTTGTGCCGGATGGTTATTATTTATTGGACGAAGTTAAAGTATCTACAGACAACAAAGACGTAAAACCTTCCAGCCTGCGTAATTATGTACGTCAAAATCCCAATGCAAAATGGTTTAGTCTGATAAAAACACAGTTATACGTTTATGATCTTTCAGGACGTGATTCCAGCAAATGGTACAATAAGTTTCTTCGTAAAATAGGAGATGCTCCGGTTATTTACAATGAAGGCGAAGCACAACGCTCGCAGGAGGAAATAACAAAAGCTGTCCAGAATATGGGATATATGAGTGCTTCCGTCAAACGTGCAACAAAAACAAAGAAAAAGAAACTGAAACTATATTATGAGGTAACTACAGGTAAGCCTTACACCGTGCGTACACTTAAATATGACATCGGTGATCCCAGAGTAGGAGAGTATATGCGGAAAGACTCTGCTAATACTTTATTGAAAGAAGGTATGTTGTTTGACGTGAATATATTGGACGCAGAACGGCAACGAATAACAGATCATCTATTGCGTAACGGATACTATAAATTCAATAAAGACTATATTTCATATACTGCTGACACTGTACGAAATACTTATCTCGTGGACCTTACTTTACATTTGAAACCCTATAAAACACATACTGCTGATGCTCCCCAGGCACATAATCAATATCACATCAACAAAATAAATTTTATTACAGACTACGATGTTCTCCAGTCATCTGCATTGAGCAGTATTGAAATTAATGACTCTATACATTACAATGGTTATCCAATTTATTATAAAGACAAGTTATACCTGAGACCTAAAATATTGACAGATAATCTACTATTCTTTCCGGGTAACCTATATAACGAACGCGATGTACAACGTACTTACTCAAACTTCGGACGCCTGCCGGCATTGAAATATACCAATATCCGTTTCTTTGAAACTCTGGCAGAAGACAGTACATTATTGAATTGTTATGTAATGCTAACCAAAAGTAAACATCAATCCATCTCTTTTGAACTGGAAGGAACAAATTCTGCCGGCGATCTTGGAGCAGCAGCCTCCGTATCTTTTCAGCATCGGAACCTCTTTCGTGGTTCCGAAACATTTATGATGAAGTTTCGTGGTGCATACGAAGCAATTACCGGATTACAAGGTGACTATTATAATAACAATTATACAGAATACGGTGTAGAAACGAGTATAAACTTTCCGAGTTTCTTATTTCCTTTTTTGAATTCTGATTTTAAACGTAAAATACGTGCTACCACTGAGTTTGGCTTGCAATATAGTTACCAGCTACGCCCGGAATTCTCACGTACAGTAGCTTCGGCTTCGTGGAGTTACAAATGGACACAGCGCCAACGGGCACAACACCGTATTGACTTAATAGATATCGGTTATCTGTATTTACCCTGGATCTCTCAGAAGTTCCGCGAAGACTATATCAACAAGGGACAAAATCATATTTTTGAATATAACTATAAGAACCGGCTTATCGTACGCATGGGTTATAGTTATAATTATAACAGTGCCGGAAATGCTTTGGTGAACAATACCATCAGCTCTAATTCTTATTCCATCCGTGCCAATATAGAATCGGCAGGAAACATTTTATATGCATTTTCTAAAGCGACCAGCATACGAAAAAATGATGATGGCGAATATGCCATTCTCGGTATTCCATATGCACAGTATTTGAAAGGTGATTTTGACTTTGCCAAGAATATCCGGATAGATGATCGTAACTCATTGGCATTTCATGCCGGTTTTGGTATTGCGGTTCCATACGGCAATGCAAAGACCATTCCATTTGAGAAGCAATACTTCTCAGGAGGAGCCAACAGTGTACGCGGATGGTCTGTTCGTGATCTGGGACCAGGTTCATTTCCCGGTGACGGTAACTTCTTGAATCAGTCAGGCGACATCAAACTGGACGCAAGCATCGAGTATCGAAGTAAATTATTCTGGAAGTTTCAGGGAGCTGCCTTTATTGATGCCGGTAATATCTGGACAATCCGTGATTACGCCAATCAACCGGGTGGTGTATTCAAGTTCAATGAATTCTATAAGCAGATTGCCGTTGCTTATGGCTTAGGTTTACGTTTGGATCTGGATTTCTTTGTTTTACGTTTCGATGGCGGAATGAAAGCCATCAATCCGGCTTATAAAAAAGGTAAAGAGCGCTGGCCCATTATTCATCCCAAGTTCAGTCGTGATTTTGCATTCCACTTTGCAGTGGGTTATCCATTTTAACCAGCCAGTTTTCACCCTCTTTTACCAAATGAATAGTGTCCCGCTTCTCGGTAAAGATAGCAGACGTACCATTGAAGAAATCAGCTTTCAGATAATTTTTTACCGAACAGATAACGGTTGCATGCCCTTCTTCCGGATTCATTTGCTCACTAATTACAGTCACAACAACCGGCCCTTTTGCATTTACCTTGTCAATAAGCTCCTGTGTAGTGTTTGTAGCCATATAACTAAGATATGGAAGGGAAGCCGGAGCAACCAATTCTTTGGTAGCCGCATAATCAAGATCATAAAAGGTTTCACAGAATGCTATTGCATTGCGTACAACTTCACTTTGAGGTACCTGCTTCTGACAGGCAGCAGCCCAACTCATAAGAACAACGAGAGAGAATATTCGCAGTATTTTCATAACTTAGTGAATAAAAAAGATGAAACATCTCTTTGCACAGAGCATGTTTCATCTTTTGGCATTTCTTTATGCATTAAATTAACGAGCAGCAAACAGCAGACCATTCATCACCATCTGACGTGCTGCAAGAGTTCCCTGAGCATCCAGAGTGACAGTCATTGATTCGCCATTAGGCAAATACATCTGTGCTGTACCATCATTATTCATTTTCAGAAGTTCGGTACTCTCACCATTAGCTACTACATTCCAGGTGTTTGCTTCCTTGTTGTAGATCAGTTCCATAGCAGTTTTCTCACCCTCTTTTGTAATTGAATAACCATTCTCCAGAGTTTCTACCAGATAGTTGCCATTTTCGCCTTTTACTTTCTTTACATCTCCTGCATTTGCCATCGGGTTAGAACCGCTCCAAAACTCAATAGAGTTGATAACTAAAGCATCTGCCAGATATGCAACACCATATACCGGAACGATGTTCAGCGCAAGAAACACAAGTTCGTTTACAAACTTATTTCCTACCGACTGATTCCAGGAAGAAATACGATTGAATAAACCAAATGAACCTACACATGAACTAAACAAAATAGTACCGCTCAGAGCAAAAGCTGCGACCAATGTCAATCTGTTTTTTTTCATAATTTCTGTTTTTTAGTTGTTATTTTGTGAAACGATAAAAAGACTTATAATAACTATAAGTCCTTTATACAGTTGCAAATATAAACCTTTTAATTAATAGAAACAAAACATGGTGCAATTTCTATTTTACATTTTTTCTTCGCTTCCGAAGTTCATTTCCTAATAAATAGTCGACAGAAAACTTACCGGGACCGGATATATACATCAATATAAATACTACTAAATAGATGAGTGCCAGCTCTTTTACTGCAAAAGCATCATTACCATGAATTACAAAGAATGCCATGCCCATTGTAAAAATCATAGGCAACATGGCCAGACGATATAATATACCGACAATAAATGCCATTGAACAAACGAGTTCTCCGAAAATAGCCAATCCCAGAGATAACGGACTACCTACACCCAACGGATCGGGGAAAGCTATGGATAGTTCCTGAAAACTACTCCATTTCTGTATACCATGATTCATTAATAGTAAACCAAAGAAAATACGTAATGCAAGTAAGAATAAGGATGCCCCTGTAGTATTGGGCTTTGAGGGGAATAAAAAATTGTAGATCATAAGTTTCATTTATTAATTTGATAATTTATAGAATATAAACAAACCTTAGCTTCACATTGTTTAGATTGATTCATATCAAATAAAGCATTACAGAGATAAAAAGTATAAACTCTTTTTGCCTGCCTTTGTTATAGATATATATTACATTAACAGAAAGGAATAAAGTTATGAAAAAGGTAAAAGATTTCTTCAAAGGTTGTCTCGAAGAAATAGGTAGAGGCATACTCCATGAATATGGTTACTTTGAAGAGGATGACAAATAATAAAATAGAATAAGGGGAGCGATATACTTCCACAAACCTTCTCATACCTCCGGAGTATATTCTATTGCTTCGGGGGTATTTTAATATTGGAAGTATAACTATTATAACAGTTTTACCATTTCATATTGCTTACCTGTCGGTTTGATATTTTTTGATCTAAGGAAAGCAGTAAGAGAATCACAATCTACATCCGTATTTACAATCTTAATCGAATTGAGTTTATTTACTTCAAGTATTTTTTGAAAAACCAATGAACCGATACCTTTATGGCGATATCGTTTATCTACTGCTATCTGGGTAATATCACCGGATACAGGTTCAAAAACCCCATAGCCTATAAGTTCTCCTTCTGTAAAAACACCCAGGCTGATAAAACCTGCGGGTGCCCTGTTTATAGACTCTATACTGTTCTGCCATGAGGGTTTGAAGTCCCAAAAGTCTGGTATTTCGCTATACTTATTAATGTCAATAGACTGTATTTCATAAGGAAAGTCAAGCTTTTTCGTCACATTTTCAATCTGATCAGGCTTAGTTCTGAAATAATAAAATTCGCGTGTGACTCCGAAACCTATTTTTTTATAAACAGATACCGCACCTGTATTGTGTTGTAATACTTCCAATAGATATTCTTCAATACCCGCTTCCTTCAGATAGGGAATGGAGTGTTCGAAAACTTGTGTAGCCAGACCTTTTCCCCGATACTCTTTTAAAGTACCTGTTCCCGTGTCATAGGCGGTTGGTGTTCCATAGAAATTTCCAATCCCATTACAGGTGAATGAAACGATTTTATCCCCATCATAAGCAGCGAAAGAGAGTTTAGGATCGAAACCACGACGCTTTAACATGGCCAGATGCTCGTCTTTATTCAATTGTATTTCATAATCGGCAAAAGCCTGCCGGAATGCCTCGAACAGTTCATCGAAACTTGTGTTACCCAAAGATCTGATTTCCATATTTTATTCTGATTATATTTCTTTCATCCTGTTCTCTTTCCCATAGCTACTAAAATAAGAGTAACATATATCATTTCTTTGGTTTTACTCTTTTCACAGGCTTTATTATTAATCGCAACGAAGGGTCATAAGTGAAATAACTCCACATCCAGTCTATGAAAATAAAAAGTCTGTTCTTTACACCTACAATACTCATTAAGTGAATGAATAGCCAGACTGCCCAGGCAGGAAAACCACCAAAACGGATATTCTTCAACTCCACAATGGCGTTATTTCTTCCGATGGTAGCCATCGAACCTTTATTATGATACACAAAAGGTTTAAGTGGAAGTCCCATTTCTATGTTGTTCAGATTCTGAACAAGAAGCTTAGCCTGTTGAATAGCTGGCTGAACAACCTGAGGATGTCCCCTTGGATAATCTTCTGAAATCATCAGAGCAGTATCACCAATAGCAAATACATTGTTAGTACCGGCTACCTTGTTGAAAACATCTACATTCAGTCTGTTTCCCGGTCCGTAAGCTTCCTGCCGAAGTCCTTCAATACTGTTAGCTCTCACACCTGCTACCCAATAGATATTTGTAGAAGGTATGGCCGTACCATCTCCCAGAGTAAGCAAATCATTTTCGTAATCTACCACCTTGGAATCCACCTTTATTTCAACTCCTTTTTTTGCCAGATAGTCTTGTACTTCAGTAGACGATTTTTCAGAGAAAGCCGAGAGTAGGCGAGGACCTGCATCGATAAGGACAATACGCATCTGCCCTATATCCAGATCGGGATAATCTTGTGGCAAAATGAACTTACGCATCTCTGCCAATGCACCCGAAAGTTCTATTCCGGTAGCTCCGCCACCTACAATTATAAACGTCATCAATTTTTCCCGTTCTTTCAGATCACTCGTGTTCTGCGCTTTCTCAAAGCTTTCCAGTACTTGGTTACGGTTATAGAGAGCTTCTGCCGTCGTCTTGAGAGACATGGTATGGAGAGCCATCTTATCGTTACCGAAATAATTGGTATAACATCCGGTTGCAATTACCAGATAGTCGTATTCAATAGCTCCAATGGAAGTTTCCAATATATTTTGTTCCGGAATAACCCGCTGGGCTTCACAGATACGAATATGAAAATATTTACGTTTTTTAAAAATCTTGCGGAAAGGAAAAGAGATTGCACTCGGCTCTATACCGGCTGTGGCTACCTGATAGAGAAGAGGCTGAAACAGATGATAATTATTTTTGTCTAACAGAACAATTTGAAAATTGTCATTTTTTAGTTTACGTGCCAGCTTTAATCCTCCAAAACCACCGCCTACAATAACTACTCTTTTTCTTTTCCCTTTATCGGGAATATCTATTTTATTCATCATGTTATTATTATATTAATCTGATAGTATATTAACATCATAGAAGGGGAAATTGTTTTTGTTATCCACTACCTCTAAACATGTTTTTGTCAAGAGCTGATTTATTGATTATTAACCTAAAAGCGGCTTTTTCAGAAGATAATATCAGTTGCATTGCACACAGTAGCATTTACATCGCAACATAGTAACAAACGAACCCTGCTCACGGCAGAAGGAAACCTTACAAGTGATGCTATCTTTTCACGAATGATAAAAGGAGTTGATATATCCTTGTACAAAAGCGTACGCACAGTATATTCTCCCTTACGGGCATGCCCTTTGGCAGTGATACTGCCATCTTCCTCAATGACTGTAGTAGAACGTTTTTCTACATCATGCAGTAGTGCAGCCGTCCAAAGTATTTCCTTGTCCTGCTCTGTAAGGGCAAGATAGCCGGGTAATTTCTGTAATTCTTCTATCACCCGCCAAGTATTGTGTAGCCACATCTCCTTCGACATGATGAAACTGGTCCTGAGGAAGTCCTGCAACGGACTCTAATCCCAATTCGGGAACCGTTGGCAAATCAAACATAGCAGCATAAAACTTTACCTCTTCCCAGGATAACCATTTATCGAAGCAACGCACGGAAAAAACATGAAACTTCCTTTCTATCATACTTGCAATGTTTGCTTACAATAGCAACAGCCAGACTGCGTGCCACATTATTTGTATATCCCAGTTTGCTTAAATCTTTTAAACGTATTCCCATGATTTCTTTCATAGCACACTGATCTCATCCCCGGAATAAACATATAATGGTTCTGGAGTAATGAGGCAATATGCCTGTTACCAGTGCAGAAAAAAACAGAACATACCGTCTCTGCTTCACCACACTGAAGTGATTAAATAATAAAATAATAAGATTGTAGGACTAATCAATTTTTCTCCGGCAACAGTTTCGCGGAGTATTCAGATAATAAAATTATTGGGGCTCTTCATCCCGATGAGCCACTTAGTCCCGATTTTGATGTATTATTTCTCCAACATAATTAATACCCTTTCTACAGTTTAAAGGGTGAATACTAAATTTATCGCTGCAAATGTAATTCCTTTTTTAATTATAGCAAAGCGAAAGAAAATAAATAAAAAAAATAATAGCTACAAGGCTTGCTATTTTAAAATAAAGCTTTACCTTTGCACCCGAAATCAAAAAAAGCATAATACCAATGCACTCTTAGCTCAGTTGGTAGAGCAACTGACTCTTAATCAGTGGGTCCAGGGTTCGAATCCCTGAGGGTGTACAAAAAGGAGACTATTTTTAGCCTCCTTTTTTATTTGTCTTAAGTCAATAAAAAATTTTAAGACCAATGAGAAGACAATGCCGCTAATGCAATGATAATCAGATATTAAAAGAGTGTACACTTTTGCATATTAAAAATGTACATTCTTGTTATGTATCATTGTACACTTTTGCAATGCATAAGTGTACAATCTTGTAATTCCCCTTCATACAGGTTAGCGTAACGCCTTCATTTCTTTTCGGGAGAGAGCATAGTTCTTCGGGCAAAAATGTAAATTTAAAAATATAAATACTACCTTTGTTTCATTGTTACTATTTTAAAATTAATTGAATATGAAGAAATTAGTTTATCTGTCGACTTCAGTAGTATTTTTATTGGCTGGCTGCATTATTTCATGCAAACAAGCTCCGGCCACTCAAATCATTAACGGAATCGTGTATGATGCAAGCATGAACAACCTGACAATTATCTCTGATCAGGGAGATACGGTAAACATCAGCACAATGGATGCCAATCCGCAGAAAGTACCCGGAGTATTACTCAATGATTCTGTCAGAGTAACCTGCACGTATGAAGATATAGCCGGAGTTAAAATTCTGAAAGCCGACGAGTTAACAATTACCGTACATTCTCCTTATTACTATATTCAAGGAACCTGGCTTGAGCCCAATCCAATAAATTCCCAAGAGATGCAAGGATTCACACTCAATCAAAACGGAACGGCCAGCTCAGTGAATATGGCAACTTTACTGATAAAAAACTGGAATCTGGATAATTGGACACTGACTCTGCAATATGAAAGTATTGGCAACAAACAGACCATTACAGGAACCGATACCCTGAATGTAGTTAAAATCAATGCAGATTCACTCATTCTGGCCAAAAAGGCAGAAGTAGTGTGGCGACTGGCAAGACAAAAGTAGTCGAGCTCTAACTGCTACTTATGAATACCTTATTTATATTGTCATACTTTTAGTGTTGGCACGTATCCTACTCAGGTGCTCCGATGAAATACCAAGATAGGAAGCAATATGCCGCAACTGTACACGCTGTAAAATCTCCGGTTTCTCTTTCATAAGCCGGAGATAGCGTTCGGTTGCCGTCATAGACAAACTGGAAATAAGGCGATGTTCGGTTCCTACAAATTCTTTTTCTATGAATTGCCGTGCCCAATTGCATACTTCCAGATCTTGCTGATACAATTCATGCAACTGTTTTAAATTCATTTTGTACAACACGGAATTCTCTAAAAGCTCTATCGTCTCATACCCTTTCTCACCATTCACATATCCCTGAGCAGATATAATAATATCATTTTCCTTCCCAAACCAGATTGTAATATCTCTTCCATCCACTTCAATATATGCTCTGGCAATACCTTGCTTTATCAGATATACATCACGTTCGATCTTATCTTTAGTGAACAAAATAAATCCTTTAGGATAAGAAATTTCATCCCATATAGACTCCAATTTATTCATTGTATTCTGTAAAATGGTATCCTTTGAAGGACAGGAAAATGATGTAATATCCATAACATGACTATATTTTACCCGACAAATATAACTGATTTTATCTATTAAAATACTTAATTGATAATTATCAATTACTTTTTCTAACCAAGCTCATATCTTTACTGAAAATTTTAAATAATTAAATTATGGCATGGTTATTATTGATTGGAGCCGGGCTACTGGAAATAGGATGGCCTTTGGGGTTCAAACTGGCAAGTATTTATGAGAAATATTTCTATTTATTCATCACCATATCCATTGTTTCTATGGGAGCAAGTGGTTTCTTGCTATATCTTGCACAAAAAACAATTCCTATTGGTACTGCATACGTCATCTGGACAGGTATCGGAGCAGTAGGTACAGTTCTTATCGGTATCTTCTTCTTTCATGATTCAACAAATTTATTCAGACTACTGTTTGTATTACTGATTCTGACAGGAGTTGTAGGATTGAAATTGGTACATTAAAGCAAACCAGAAATAGAAAGCAGAAGATATCAATAAAAAAATCCGTTGTATTTATTTGAAATACAACGGATTCTATTATTTTACAAAAAGCTTGTACACCCTCAGGGATTCGAACCCTGGACCCACTGATTAAGAGTCAGTTGCTCTACCAACTGAGCTAAGAGTGCTTATCTTCTCATTTGCGGTTGCAAAGGTAGATTTTTTGTTTTATTCAGCCAAACAAAACAGGAACTTTTTTAGCCATTTTTATCGTCTTCATTCGAATTCATATAGATCCGAGGGTGTACTTCGCTTTAATGCAAGCAGTTGCACATCTTTACCTACAATGATTCCTTTGTTCTTTAATTTCCATTCCACAGTCTTGTATGCCAGTTCCGGATGATTATTATCTTTACTCAGGTGGCAAAGCCAGATATAACGTAGATCTTCGGTAAAGTTCTCTGCCAGAAATTCGGCTGTTGCTATATTACTCATATGTCCCGTACCACTTGATATACGTTCTTTCAGATATTGTGGGTACGGTCCCATCTTCAGCATCTCTTCATCATAATTGGCTTCAAGAATCAGATAATTGGCCTTACGGATAAATCTGGCAGCAGTAGGAGTGATCTCGCCAAGGTCGGTAAGGAAAGAGAAGACCTTACCATCTATCTCAATGCAATAACCCACATTATCAGTTCCGTCATGAGGAACCTCGAAAGACTCTATATGGAAATCTTCCAGTTCCATTGGCTGCTCCTTTTCCAGATAACGGACAGAAGAATATAGCTTCTCCGTCATACAATAACTCTTATTAATTCCCGCATGAACACGAGCCGTAGTATAAACCGGAATATTCAGTTTCTCCCCCAAATGTCCTACAGCTTTAATATGATCGGCATGATCATGAGTCACAAACACAGCACGTATGGACTCCATTGCTACATTAATGTCTCTTAGTGTCTTTTTTATCGTTCGTATTCCAATGCCGGCATCGATTAGTATTCCATATGTATCAGTACCCAGATAATAGCAGTTTCCGCTACTGCCACTCGCCAGGCTTATAAATCTTACTTTCATTTCGTATCCTTTTCTTTAAAATGCAAATTGCCGTCAACTTTTGTGGCAAAGTGACGGCAAATATACACAAAAAAGAAGAAAATAAGCCTTATGCTTTCTTCTTTTTGTCGATGGATTGGGTGATTTTAGCGAAAACAAGAAGAGCAATAGCTGCTACCAATCCTATACCTGCAAAATAATACCAGATATAATGAGCATTCATACTGGCAGCTTCCCATGCCTCATGTGATTCAAACAAAATAGGATCCGGACAATACTTCGTCAATAAAATACCAGCCAAACCAAAGCCAAAGATAGAGGAGAGGAATGAATGCAAATGACTGAATCCCAAGTACATTCCCTCTTCACCTTTAGGAGCTTGCAATGAAAAATATTCAAGATAGCGCGGAGAAATAAAACATTCGGCTAACGCCTGTATTACAATACCAGCGATCATCATTAAGGTAATATTGGTCATGCCGGATATTATATCATTTCCAAGCAGGTTACCGCAAGCCATCAGCAGTGCTGAAACCGGAATCAGAAACATACCGATATTCATGGAAGTGATAGCGGTACGCTTTGCCATCAGCCGGGTAATAAAACTGACACAACAAACCACCACAAAAGGATTAACATTAGCAATCCACCCGGGCTTCGCTGTTTCACCCGCCATACGAATAACATACTTCGGCATAGTGGCATACAACTGTTGTTGCACCATCCAGAATCCGGTAATGATTAAAATAAGAATCAGTAATCGCCAATTAGTCATGATTCGTACAAAACCACGCCAAATTTCATGCATACTTTTTCCTTCTCCCGCTGTATGCGTTGATTTGTAGAAAAAAATCACCGCCAGAAGAGCAAGCAATGTCATACCACCGGAGAAATAATTGATGTAAATATATGCCTGCTCACCTATAAAGTTTCTTAGTGGGTCAATAATGGTTTTACCGGTGAAAGCACCAATATTTACCATCATATAGAAAATGGAGTAGCCCCGTGCGCGTGTAGCTTCCGTTGTTTCTTTGGCTACCGATGCAGAAATAATAGATTTGATAAAAGAACCTCCTATCATGAGTATAGTCAGGACAGGAACTATCATCCAACGGGCATTGCTATCCGGCAAACCGGAGAAACGGGTTACTTCACCATACGTAACCAAACCCGCCGATTCAAGCAGGGTAGGTAATACTCCTAATCCCAAATATCCGATGGAAAGAAGCGAAAAGGCAATGATCATAGACCGACGAAAACCTATCTTATCAGCATAAGCTCCCGAAAAAATAGGAAGCAAATACAATCCACCAGAAAAAAGTCCGGATATCATACTTGCTTCTAAATCATTAAAACCTAAAATACTGGATAAATAGATCGTGAGAACGATAAACACAGCATAATAAGCCATGCGTTCAAACAGTTCGACTGTGTTGCTGACCCAAAAGGCTTTAGTAAATCCCTTGGTAGCACTTTGAGGGGAATTGTTCATGTAAATTTTCTGTTTTTATGTATTAATTCAGCGCAAAGATAGTCTTTTTTTAGCTATTTATATGTACATTTGTCAACAATAACACCTAAGAAATAATGAAATGAGAATAGCTGTAGACTTTGACGGAACCATCGTAGAACACTGTTATCCACGTATTGGCAAGGAAATTCCTTTTGCGATTGAAACCCTAAAACTATTGCAACGGGATGGGCATTGGCTGATATTGTGGAGTGTACGCGAAGGAAAACTTTTAGAGGAAGCTGTAGAATGGTGCAGGGCACGAGGGCTTGAGTTTTATGCAGTAAACAAAGATTATCCGGAAGAAGAAATGACAGATAAAGATTATTCCCGGAAACTAAAAGTAGACTTATTTATTGACGACCGCAACCTGGGAGGACTTCCCGACTGGGGGATTATTTATCAAATGATAAAAGAGAAAAAGACTTTTGCCGAAGCATACAAGCAAGAGCCTAAAAAGAAAAGAAAATGGTTTTGAAAATAAAAAAAATACCGCAGTAGAAATCTTCCCATATTAAGACTTCTTTTATGCGGTATTTTTTATTGAGTGAAAAGAAAAATACTATTTATTACTTTTATGCCCATAGCCATATCCATAACCGTATTTGCCATAAGCATATTTTTCATCAGACATATTGTACCCGTTTACCAATATGGAAATACGATTCAACTGACCACCCGATTCTAAATCCCGTATGATTGACAGAGCCTTTTTGGGTGTATAATTCAACCGGCATACATAGAGAGTGAAGTCCGTTAGCTTTCCAAGACTCAATGTATCACTGACCATGCCTACCGGAGCCGAATCAACGATAATGTAATCAAATTGTTTACGCAAATACTCAAAGGCTACTTTGAGCTTTTCTTTTTCCAATTGTTCTGCCGGATTGGGAGGTACGGGTCCTGCAGGAAGAACAAACAATTCTTTATGAATACCGGAAGGATAAATAATACTATCCAGCGAGACTTCATTCCCGGAGAGATAGTTTGTCATTCCCTGTTCGCTTTTGATTTTAAAAAATTCAGCAAGTCTGGGACGACGAATATCGAGCCCCACAATCAACACTTTACATCCCAGAAAAGCAAAAGTCAGTGCCAGATTTATACTGGTAAAACTTTTACCTTCAGCACTCATAGTAGAAGTCACCAGAATACATTTCTTATCATCTCCCTCGGCCATAAAACGTAGATTACTACGCAAACGCCTGAATGCTTCATCTATTACATCATTTCGCCCGTCTTCAACTTGTTGTTCCAACTCATTCATTTGTGGAATAGTTCCTACCTGCGGTAAACCAATCGTCTCCAACTCGGATACTGACGTCAATTTTGTACGGAAAATACCTCCAAACAAAACTATTCCGGCAGTAAGAACAAGAGACAAGAAGGCGGTTCCGGCATAAATCATCATACTTTTAGGAGCTACCGGCGTATCGGCAGCGAGTGCAGCATCAATAGTACGTGCTTTATTAATGGTGGCAGCTAATGATATAGCAGCTTGCTCCCTACGCTCAAGCAACATCAGGTAAAGGTTTGCCTTGATTTGCTGTTGACGATCAATATTATTAAATTCTCTTTCTTGTTTGGGCAGATTGTCTATCCGGGTATTAAAATAGTTTGTTTTCTGCATAATATCATCACGCGCTATCAATAAACCATTTTTTATTCCTGAAAGCGAATTAAGCACATTCCGTCTTAAAGCGTCAATCTTAATACTCTGATTTATAACAGACGGATTATTCTCTTTCATTATATGCAATAATCTTTCGCGTTCCAGTAATTCTTTATTGTATTCATTCACTAATTTAGCAAGTTCAGTATCTGCAATTCCGGTATTAATAGGTAATAAAGAAAAATGATGGTTACCATCCTGCAAATATTCATAGATATAAGCAGTCATATTCAATTGCGTTTCTACATCAAGCAATTTCTTCTCGTATTCATTATTTGTATTAAGGTCGAGTACCATATTGGTTTTTATATCACTAAGACGTTCTTTCAATTTATAACGTTCCAAATTCTTATCTACAAAGCCCAGTTCACGGCTGATACTATCAAGCCGATCTGTTACAAACTGTAAAGTATTTCCTGTCACTTTGTTTTTATCTTCCATCGCATCACGGTTATAAATTTCAATCAATTTGGAAAGAAAAAGCTCTGCTCTGCGCTTACTGACATCCGTGTATGAAAGAGAAATAATCGATGTTTTCTTAGAAATGGTACTAACGGAAAGACGTGATGCACAACTTTTCACAGCATCTATAGGACGGCAAATCACAATTTTCATAGTTCCCAGCCATTCACTCTGGTCATTGGTCATACGAAGCATCACTTTTCCTGCGGGCGTTTCAACAGTAACCGGAAACCCTGTAAACTCAGTTGTCCGGCAAACATCATTTAATGCTGCAGTCACTACATATCCTCTTTTCTTGCTATCAATTTCCAGTAACAAAGTTCCTGTCAAAGTATCCATAGCAGCTTCTTCAAGAATAGCAACCAATGGTGAAGCGCTATCTTCTATGTATCGGAAGTTTTTTCTGATGCGATAAGTCGTATGCAAACGAAGCTCATTGACTACCTGTAAAAGAGTAGAACGCGAACGTAGTATCTCCATTTCATCTTCAATCTGAGTTCCTGTATTAGGAAGCTGGGTATTTGCCATAGCAAAAAGTTCGTCAACTACTTTATTCTGATTCTCTGTCTCCTTAATAACAATAGAAGCAGAGGCCTGATAAACAGGAGTTACTAAATGAACATAAATAAAAGCAGCAGCCAATGCCAGAATAAGAGAAGTAACGAACCACTTCCATCGGGCAAGAAGTTTGTAAAAAAGCTCAATTAAATCAATCTCCTGTTCTTGGACAGGGTCATTCATCATTCGGTTATTTTCCATAATCTTTAAATTAGCGAAGTACGTTAACAATCAATCCGGCAAGTGATATCAGAATAGAAGTGACAGAAACCAGCAATGTAGTGGAAGAACCAATATTGGCACTTTGAGACTTTGCTTTATTTGGTTCTACATATACAATGTCATTCTGTTGTAAATAGAAATAAGGTGAGTATATGATATTGGCATCATTCAGATTCAGTGTAATAATATGCCGGTGAGAGTCAATATCCTCTCTCATGATTCGTATACGATCTCTTCTTCCATAAATCGTAAGGTCGCCTGCCATAGCTAATGCTTCAAATACATTTATCTTTTCGTTAATTACCGTATACATATTGGGGCGATTCACTTCTCCTATGACAGATACTTTATAGTTTATCAAACGGACGGTAACAATGGGTGGTTCTTTCAGGTACTTATGCAACTGTGAAATAATCATTTCAGAAGTCTGTTGTGTTGTGAGTCCGCCTACTTTCAATTGTCCAAGAACTGGAAAAGATATCTCCCCTTCATTATTAACCAGATAGTTTTGCAGAGTGGGTTGGGAGACAAGACTGGAAAGGCTGTTACCCGACTGAGCAGAAAGAACAATCAGATTGAATGGCAAAGCTGCTTCCGGTTCGGGGGTACTGACAGAAATGGTTATTAAGTCTTTTGGCATGATCCGGGCATCAAAAGCCACGGAAGATTCCGGTATTTCTACACTTTTCTCTTGTAAATAGACAACCCGTCTGCTTGATGCACAAGACATGACAACAAGACACAAAGCTACAACCATGGTAGCCTGAACTGCTCGATTCATTACTGTTTGTTCGTAGCCGGTGGTTCCCGCACCAGCTATTCTAATTATATATAGAAAGCGTGGGAACTGTTGCCATTATCTGTCAAGAGGTATCGCCAAACACCCGAAACACAAATAATGAAGCAACAGCCCACGCCCAACTATACATTCGTAGATATACAGCGAGCATGAGCGTTTTGTTGCTTATTATTCCAGTGTCTCTTTTGAAATTGGCGATTTCCTTGACAAGAATAATATCGTAAACGCTTCTAACTAATTAATATGTAATTATTTAGGTCCTTTATATAAAGTTTCTAAACAGACTGCAAAGTTAATGAATAAAATAGAAATGACAATGGTTTCATATAAAAAAACCGACAGGAACATGATTAGCTCCTGCCGGTATTCTGTTTTCTTATCGGATTTTTGTCTGATTAAAACTGAAAGAAGTTTTTGGCATTATTATAACTGATATCTTCAATCATTTGGTTTACACGATCCATCTCTGATACCGGAATTTCACCATTTTCTACATCACGCCCTACTAGGTTACATAACGTACGACGGAAATATTCATGACGCGGGTAGGAGAGGAAGGAACGGGAATCGGTCAACATACCTACGAAACGACTCAGTAATCCTAATACAGAAAGAGCATTCATCTGCTTTTCCATACCATCTTTCTGATCGAGGAACCACCAGCCTGAACCAAACTGTATTTTTCCTGCAACAGTACCATCCTGGAAGTTGCCAAGCATCGTGGCAATCACTTCGTTTGCACAAGGATTGAGGTTATAAAGGATTGTTTTTGTCAATTTACCCTTAGAGTTTAAGCGGTCAAGGAATTTAGACATAGCTTTTGCCGTAGTAAATTCACCGATTGAATCAAAACCGGTGTCAGGCCCCAGAAGCTTAAACATCTTACTGTTATTGTTACGGATAGCACCATAATGGAATTGCTGAGTCCAGCCTTTTTCCCAATCCATTTCCCCAAATACTATCAGCATAGCCGATTTAAACTTCAGAATCTCTTCCTTCGTCAATTCCGCTCCGCCATACACCTTATTAAATATAGCTTTGATTTCCGCATCTGTATAATCTTCGGCATAAAACTCTTCAATACCATGATCTGACAGTTTGCAGCCTTGTTCAGCAAAGAAGTCATGACGTTTGCGCAAAGCAGCAATCATATCATCATATGTAGAGATGGTAACGCCACTCACTTCGGAAAGTTTTTCCATATATGAACGGAAGTCTGCAGGAACTTCTACAGCCATCGCTTTATCCGGACGCCATGTAGGAAGCATTTTTATTTCAAATCCACTCTCACGTGTTTTGATGTGATATTCCAGCGAATCAATAGGATCATCAGTAGTACAAACCACTTCTACACGATAACGACGCATCATACCACGAGCCGAATATTCGGGTAAAGCCAGCTTTTCATTACATTCATCATAGATCTCACGGGCAGTCTTCGGACTCAGAATTTTATCAATACCAAACGCAGTCTTCAGTTCCAGATGCGTCCAATGATACAACGGATTGCGGAAAGTATAAGGTACGGTTTCAGCCCACTTCTCAAATTTCTCCCAATCTGTAGTATCCTTACCGGTACAATAACGCTCATCTACACCGTTAGTACGCATTGCACGCCACTTGTAATGGTCGCCACCCAACCAGATTTCTGTCAATGATTTAAACTGATAATCATCAGCAACCATTTGAGGAATTAAGTGACAGTGGTAATCAATAATGGGCATCTTTGCCGCATGTTCGTGATACAACTTCTGTGCTGTTTCTGTCTGCAACAGGAAGTTCTCATCCATAAAGTTTTTCATTCTACTGTGTTTTAAGTATATAAAATAATTACTTTTTATATCGTAACCTATATAGTATTGATTGTAAAGCTAATAGGCCTGATTATCGTTTTAGTTTTATTAACCGTTATCGAACACAAAAGTAGAAAAATTACTTGTAGGAACAAAATAATTCGTATATTTGCAGCGAATATTTATAATATTTAAGTTTTAAAGCTATGGAAGACCAGAACTACACCATAAAAGATATAGCCCAGATGGCAGGAGTTTCTGCCGGAACGGTAGACCGGGTACTTCATAATCGGGGTGACGTATCTCAGAAAAGCAAAGAAAAAGTCCAGAAGGTGCTCGATGAGATCAATTATCAGCCCAATGTATTTGCTATCGGCCTGGCTGCCAAGAAAAAGTACACCATTACATGCATGATACCCTATTATGTAGAACATGATTACTGGCATTCTGTGGCAATCGGTATTGAGCGTGCCCGGCAAGAGTTACGTCCGTTTAACGTTAGTGTAGATTACTTGCATTACAAACATGGAGACCGAAAATCTTATCAGGATGCATGTCAGAAAATAGAGAAAAGCAACACAGATGCATTGCTTTTGGCTCCTAATTTTCGGGAAGACACTCTTTCAATGCTTGCATATTTAAAAGATAAAAATATTCCGTTTGCATTTATTGATTTTGATATCGAAGAAGCTAAAGCTCTGAAATACATCGGACAGGATTCCTATAAGAGCGGATATATTGCTGCTAAAATCCTGATGCGTAATTATCAGCAAGGGCAAGAATTAGTCTTGTTTTTAAGTAATAACAAAGATAATCCGGCTGAAATACAGATGAAACGCCGTCTTGAAGGATTTATGAAATATATTTCCGAAGAATATAAAACCATTGCGATTCACGAAGTCATATTGAATAAGAATAATCCGGAAAAGAATAATGAAATATTAAGTGATTTTTTCCGGAAACATCCAAAAGCAACATTGGGGGCGGTATTCAACTCTCGTGTTTACCAGGTGGGGCACTACTTACGGGAAAAGGGACAGAACATGACTGGCCTGATAGGATATGACCTTCTAAGAAACAATACCGAATTGCTGAAATCAGGAGAAGTAACCTATCTCATAGGCCAACGTCCCGGACTCCAAGGCTATTGTGGTGTAAAAACATTATGCGACAATATCGTCTTCAAAAAATCTGTTGAACCGCTGAAATATATGCCGATTGATATTCTGATAAAAGAGAATATTGATTTTTATTTCGAATTTGAATAACATATTAATTTTATAATTTTGATTAACATGAAAGCATTAAACAAAGAGACAGCTCTTAAAGTACAACGCCCGGAGCGTATCATCCAATTTGGTGAAGGAAACTTTTTACGTGCATTTGTAGATTGGATAATCTATAATATGAACGAGAAAGCCGATTTCAATAGTAGCGTAGTCGTTGTTCAACCTATCGACAAAGGTATGGTGGACATGCTGAATGCGCAAGATGATCTCTATCATGTAAACCTCCAGGGACTGGACAAAGGCGAAGCTGTTAATAGTCTTACAATGATTGACGTTATCAGCCGCGCATTGAACCCCTATACACAAAATGCAGAGTTCATGAAGTTGGCGGAACAACCGGAGATGCGCTTTGTTATTTCCAATACTACTGAAGCCGGTATCGCTTTCGATCCGTCTTGTAAACTGGATGATGCACCTGCAGCTTCTTATCCGGGCAAGCTGACTCAATTGTTATATCATCGTTTCAAAACATTTAATGGAGATAAGAGTAAAGGATTAATCATTTTCCCATGCGAACTTATCTTTCTTAATGGCCACAAACTAAAAGAAACAATCTATCAATACATCGAGTTATGGAACCTGGGTGAAGAATTCAAAACATGGTTTGAAGAATCCTGTGGTGTATATGCCACATTGGTAGACCGCATTGTACCCGGATTCCCCCGTAAAGACATTGCTGCTATCAAGGAAAAGCTACAATACGATGATAATCTGGTTGTTCAGGCCGAAATATTCCATCTTTGGGTAATCGAAGCCCCACAAAAGATAGCGAAAGAATTCCCTGCTGACAAAGCTGGCCTGAATGTATTGTTTGTTCCATCTGAGGCTCCATACCACGAACGTAAAGTAACTTTATTGAATGGTCCGCACACCGTCCTTTCTCCGGTAGCCTATCTGTCAGGAGTAAACATTGTTCGTGAAGCCTGTGAGCACGAGGTTGTTGGCAAATATATCCACAAAGTAATGTTTGATGAGTTGATGGAGACACTTAACTTACCCAAAGATGAGCTGGAAAAATTTGCTCATGATGTATTGGAGCGCTTCGATAATCCGTTTGTAGACCATGCTGTAACAAGTATCATGCTGAATTCATTCCCGAAATATCAGACTCGTGACCTGCCGGGATTGAAAACTTATTTAGAACGTAAAGGAGAATTGCCCAAAGGCTTGGTATTAGGTTTGGCTGCTATCATTACCTATTATAAAGGTGGTGTTCGTGCTGATGGCGCCGAAATTATACCAAACGATGCTCCGGAAATCATGAATCTGTTGAAAGAGCTGTGGGCAACCGGTTGTACTCAGAAAGTAGCAGAAGGTGTACTTGGTGCTGAGTTTATTTGGGGTGAAAATCTGAATAATATCCCAGGACTGGCCGAAGCGGTAAAAGCCAACCTTGATTCTATCCAGGAAAAAGGTATGCTGGAAACAGTGAAAAGCATTCTCTAAATAAGAGATCAGAAGAACAGGAAAGAGCGACTCCCATTTTATGAAAGCCGCTCTTTTCTATTTTTAGTCATACAAAGAATTAGAGCCTGTTTAAATTTTGCTCAGCATTCTTTTGAGAGTTATTTTTGAGGATGTTTTTCTGTTTTTATGAGGAGCATAGCGGGCTATGTGACGAATAAAAACGGGGAAACAGACCGAAAATAAACTCAAAAGAAGCTGAAGAAATACTTTTGAGGAAAATTTAAATAGGCTCTTAGTCAATAGTAAGATCTTCAATAACCTCTTTTGACTGTTGGTTTACATCTTTCTCCACCCTGGGAGATGATAAAACCCAATAGCCCAACAATAATACAGCTATAATAATGGCTACAATAATCCATGTTCTGTTTTTCTCTTTCATTTTCGTTAGAGTTTAGTGAATTTTTATATGCTCAAAGAACAAACTGAAGATGAGTTTGTTCGAACATACTTTTATTCCAAAACAAAATAACGTACTTAACAATGCGTTAAATACGTTATTTTATACCCCTAAAGTACGTACTATTGACATGTAAGAGTACGTACTTTTATATCAGAGAAATAGTATTATTTCTTATCTGTTAATATTATCAGCGATTTAGCATATAAATCGCTTCTCAAATGAAATTTACTTGTCATAAAACGTACTTATTCTGACTCTGCAGTCCGAAGTATAAAAGTAGTAGCACCAATAGTTACAATAGCACCATTTTCTATCCGAATACGATCTTTGTCTTTTAAAATTTCATTCATCAGAAAAGTACCTGTCAGACTGGGAGCATCCCGAAGTGTATAAACCAGTTCCCCTTGCTTATTCCGTTTCACATTAATAATACAATGCCGACGATCCATACTCATATCACCAGTCTCGATAGGAGTGTTTATCATTGTGCCCACACAACGGCGTCCAATAACATTATCCCCTTCCTGTAAAGGTATTACTTGTTTGAAACCAAATACGTTTTCAATAACAACAATGCACCCGAATTCATTTTTATGAGCTTCTTCATCAAGTATTTCTTCTTTTTGAGTCTCTCTCACTTTACTCTTTCCCAAACGAATACTAAACTGCTTACCGCAGTGTTCACAGACAAATACTAAAGATTGCCCTTCTGTATACTTAGTTTCATCAAAAGAAAGATAATTCTCACACTTAGGACAACGAACTCGTTTCATATATTAAAGGATAGGGGGGGATTTGTATTACTTAACCAGCAACCAAGCTGTTTTATAGCTGTCATTCTCTCTTAACTTCAAAAGCTGTTTTGTACCCTCTTCACGAGTTGTACACGACATTATACTTACACGGATCTTACCATCATTATTTAAAACTTTCGCTCCTGTAAATCCTTCGGCTTTCAATCGTTGAGCCATTACCTCTGCATCTTTTACACCAATACCTCCGGCAACAATTATATGAAAATTACCTTCTGTCTGCTTTGATTTTACAACAGCTTTAGAGGACGGAATCGATTGAGATTCATTTGATTGTACAGCAGCAGACTTTTTATATACCTCTTCCGCAACAGGTTGAGTTACTTTCACCTCTCGTACCGCAACAGGCTTTGTCACCTTTTTCCCCGTTTTTTTAGAAGTACCAGACACTGTCTTTACCGACTGCTTCACATCCTTATTCATCACAACGGGAGTCATCGCAATAGATTTTCCCTCTATTTTTTCAAACAGATCAATCGGCAATAATTGAGCGTAATTATCTTTTTCTACATACGTATTTTCAACCGGAGTGGAAAGGAAGAAGAATAGTACTACCGCAGCCACTATAGCCACTGCACTACGCACCATCCCACGATTGATCTTGATCTCATATGACTTCTTTCTTTCCTGAATAACAGGAACCAATACCTTTTCTTTTTCCTGATGTAAAACGGCCAGTTCCTTCATTTCGAAAGAATCAAGCCCATATAAATAAGGTGTAGTAATTTTATTATCATAAGGAATGAACTCATAAGTGTCATGGATCGTATATCTGATTTCTCCAACATTATCCAAATCAACCTTACCTTCTTTATGTAGCATAATGATCAATTCTGAAACCTCATCTTCTACTATCTTGGAGGCATCTGAGAAGTTCGTATCATATACAGCCATATAAGATTGTACCAACAACCCATCATTCAGCTTTAATTGCGGATTAAAACCAATGGTACGGGTAGGAGGGAGGAACACGTTCTCTTCTACTTGTATCGCAGGCGTATAATGAGCAACAAAGCCTCCTAATCCGGGAACAATTACACAATCATTCTCCAATAATAATACTTCTATATGCTGTGACAATTCAATCATGAGTGCAAAATTAACAGTTTTATTGAAGATATGCCAGAAAAAGGCACTTTTTATTACGACAATTTCTCGATTTCCCATAACCTTCATTTTTCCGGATTCAATTTAATATCTATCACAAAAATAAATCGTTACATAGAACGATATTGTGACAGAATATTTTCATAAAATCATTGATAAACAATTTCTTTTCGCTTCTTTTGAAGTTAAATAACACCGCTATAAACATGGTATTGATGGCGTCTCCATGTATCTTCATGTAGAAGTTACGTTCTAAACAATAACCACTTTTCAAATGTCCTATTTCGGAGTTTATTCCCTGCACATTTAAAAATCATTTTCTTTTCCTTTCAATAACGACTTTCCTAAATATTTGGAATTCCCTGAATTAGAAATTGGATATCCTCTGATTCTTTCTGCCCTCTATCCCCCTTTCTCCAGCAACAAATCAAGCGTCTTTCCAGTAATCCGACTACTATTCAGTCATCATCATTAAGATGAGTTCAACTCCTTTTTCACCGATACACAAAATGAATTAATTCAGTCGTATTACAGTAAGCATCCGATAAAGTACACTATAAAAAATGGCTGTATCTCCTTTCCTGGTA
>DXWV01000087.1 GCA_019416685.1 Bacteroides sp. | reverse complement strand
TAGTATTTATTTTAATAAAATTTTAAATGAACATTTACATTTCAGGTTTAAGCTTTAGCGCAAATGATGCTGACTTAAATAATTTGTTTGCAGAGTATGGAGAAGTATCTTCAGCTAAAGTAATCTTAGACAGAGAAACAGGAAAGTCAAGAGGATTTGCTTTTGTAGAAATGACAAACGATACAGACGGTCAGAAAGCGATTGATGAACTTAACGGAGTAGAATACGATCAAAAAGTGATCGCAGTAAGCATCGCACGTCCACGTACAGAAAAGTCATCAAACGGAGGAAGAAACTATAATAACTCCAGAAGATATTAATATCCGGATAATGCAGAAACAGGAGATTAACTCTTTTGTTTTTGCATTATAGTTATCTCATTTTTACTTATTCACGGGATATTTATTAATTTCCCGCTTTTCTATATAATATCAGGAATTTCCAATCCTGTATCTTTTCATTAGGGCGATACTTGCAGTCAACTCTTTAGCATAAGGTATATTCAAGATTGTTTATCCGGTTTATAGTACAAAATAAAATTTATGGAATCATTTTTTATAGGAAATATTGAAATCAAAATACCTATTATACAAGGTGGAATGGGGGTTGGAATCTCGTTATCCGGTTTAGCATCAGCAGTGGCAAATGAAGGAGGATTGGGGGTGATTTCGTGTGCCGGTTTAGGATTGCTGTATCCTAAAAGGAAAGGAACTTATACTGAAAAATGTATTGGTGGATTGGAAGAGGAAATCAGAAAAGCACGCAAAAAGACGAACGGGATTATTGGGGTGAACATTATGGTCGCACTTTCCAATTATGCCGATATGGTTCGTACGGCAATCAATGAAAAAATTGATGTGATATTTTCGGGTGCAGGGCTTCCTCTTGATTTGCCTGCATATTTAACGCCGGATAGCTCTACTAAGTTGGTACCTATTGTATCTTCTTCAAGAGCAGCAAAAATTATTTGTGATAAGTGGCTGGCCAATTATAACTATCTACCTGATGCGATTGTAGTAGAAGGGCCCAAAGCCGGCGGACATTTAGGATTTAAGAAAGAGCAGCTACAGGATCAGGGTTATGCTTTAGAATCATTGATTCCGGCAGTAGTAGCGATAGCTGATAGTTACAGTGAAAAGAAAAAGATTCCGGTAATAGCTGCCGGCGGAATTTCTACCGGCGAAGATATTGCTCGCTTTATGGAGTTGGGAGCTTCGGCTGTACAGATGGGAAGTATTTTTGTAACAACACAGGAATGTGATGCTTCCCAAACTTTCAAAGAAGTGTACATCCATTCCAAACCCGAAGATGTACTTATCATTGAAAGTCCTGTCGGGATGCCGGGAAGAGCCATCAATGGAGAATTTATCCATAACGTAGAAAGTGGTATGGAAAGACCTAAAAAATGCTCATTCCATTGCATCAAAACATGTGATTATCAAAAAAGCCCATATTGCATCATTAAAGCACTGTATAATGCTGCAAAAGGTAATATGAGAAGAGGATATGCATTTGCCGGCAGTAATGCTTTTCTTGCAGAAAAAATAAGTAGTGTGAAAGAAGTAATGAATAAACTGGAAAGTGAGTTCTTCTTAGCAACTCACAAGTTGGTTTAATCAAAAATCAGCAAACGTTGAGACATTTAAGTATTAATCAAAATATAATTTTAATGGCAAAATCCGTAACAGTTGACAAACGTGAGAACGAAAAGAAAAGACTCGCTCGCCGAGCTGAAAAACAAAAAAGAAAAGAAGAAAAAAAACTATCACCCAAAGCGAATAGCCTGGATGATATGATTGCCTATGTTGATGAAAATGGTATGATAACCTCTACACCACCAACAGAGAACATCAAAAAAGAAGAAATAAAGCAGGAGGAAATCGTTATATCTACTCCTAAGAAAGAAAAAGAGATTCCAACCGTGATGAAAGGACGGGTAGAATTCTTCAATACATCCAAAGGTTTTGGCTTTATCAAAGAGCTTTCGGGAACCGAGAAATACTTTTTTCACGTGAACAATGTGATGGTTGATATTTCAGAAAATGACATTGTAACATTTGATCTCGAACGAGGGATAAAAGGTATGAATGCAGTAAATATCTGCCTCGAGAATAAACAAGAAACAGGAAATTAATAGTACGTCAGACTCTGATTAAAAACAGATGGAACAAAAATCATTTCTGAAAAATATAAAAACTAAAATAATACAAATTGAATTATGAAAAAAGGTAATATGATACGATCTGAAATGAGTTCGTCCAATCAGCTGACAGAGAATGTACTTAAAGAGTATAAAAAGAGTGTAGGTGATGTAGTGCTTGTTGCAATCAGCCCGCGGACATCAATAGAACTTCCCGCACACCTATCTCAGGCGGAGAGAGAGCTTCGCATAGAGATTTATAAAAAACTGCATAGCTCAAAAGTATAAAAAATTAGTGCAATAGAATCTTTACTGAACAAACTTTTACTTTCGGCAGCTGTTATTCATATTGATAATTAATTTATATAATCATAAATAGATAAGCGATATGGGCAGACGCAGTCAGTTAGAACATCAGGTATCTGTTGCTCAGGAAAGAATAAAAAAGGCACCTAAAGATACTCCCAAGGATATTATAAAGTTATGGGAACAGGAGTTAGTCGATTTGGAAATTGAATTAAACAACCTGGTTGATGGTGAAGAAGATAATAATGACTAATCAGGAAGTTAAATAAAAGTCATATTTCTAAGTGGTATATTTTGAGAGGCTCTTGGGCGTGTGAATAGAGTAGCAACACCCAAAGAGTCTCTTTTTTATCTATAACTGTCATACTAAGTTGATGTACATCAAAAACAAGGGTTCTGAAATATATTTTTTGCTTTATATCAATTCAATCGTAACATTTCTACTTTACATTTGCAGTGTTTTCAAGGTATAATAATATAAAATGTTTAAATTATGAAATGGGTAAAAAGATTGTTAGATAGAATCGGAAATGCCGATTCTATGATTTGGGGGTATGTGATGCTCCATGAGTAAAAAGTTGTTATCAGAATTTTATTGAAAGAAACGTTTAAAAAAGGAGCCCGGTAATTGCCGGACTCCTTTTTTGATTGTATAGAGATCAGATCTGTGTCTTAGTTCTGTTTCTTTTTGAACAGTAAATCCGTAAAGAAATACCCTACTTCCACTGCAACAATTCCAATTACTGCCCCTCCCACTACATCGCTTAACCAATGCCTGTTATTAAGCTGGCGGGTAATACCTGTAACTACGGCTGGTAAATAGGCCACTATACTTACCAGGATATTTTTCTTGCCATATTCCTTGTACAACAAACATGCTGATGTAAAAGCGGTTGCCGTGTGCCCTGAAGGAAAAGATAACAGATCAGATCCGTCCGGTCTTAATACTCCAGCCAATGACTTGATTGAAGAGACAGTAATTACCATCAATGCAAATGAAAAAACAGTAGCAACCAACATTTGTATCCAGTTGCTTCGACTCTTTATTCCAGCAATTTTTAATCCGAACATAACTGTTAGCGGAAGATATGGCAGAAAATCATCATAGCGGTAGGCAAAAGAAGGAATATGTGTATTACGAAGATTATAGATGTACTGATTCGCACTTTCTAAGACTCCATATCTTAAAGCACACAATGTTAATATACAAATAAATATCCAAAGAAATAGTTTACGGAGACTCATCATACCCTCATCTGATTTTGTTGTAAATAACGCCCAAAGGTATTAAAAGATATCGGATATAAAGTTGATTGTTATTAAACAAAAACATATTTCTATATGATTTTAAGATTGACAAATAACAGGAATTATATCACTACATCACATTTTGCAATATAAATAAGAAGGGATTACTTTCAGAAGTAATGCTATGTATCTCCAGCGTTTGGATATATAGCATACTTTCTTTTTTCGTGTAATAGCTTTGTATATCTGGCGTACTGCTTTGTCAAGAGGTGTCACCCAAAATAAGCCTTCACCTTTTGCCATAGCTGTGTTAACGAAACCAGGGCGTATATCTGTGATATATAGAGGATAAGCTAATTTTACAGCTTTCTGTCTTAACCCCTCAGTGTAATTCATTTGAAATGCTTTGGATGCATTGTATGCCGGGGCAACACCACTTCCACGAATACCGCCGATAGAAGATATAACAACAAGTTGTCCTGACTTCTGGCGTTGAAAGAATGAGAAAGCCCAATCCACAATATTGGTAAATCCAATTACATTTGTCAGAAGAGTAGGTTTCTCCAGCTGATAGTCCAGTTTGGGGTTTACCTCTCCCACGCCGGAACAAATAACCAGAATATCCATGCCACCCATTTCATCTGTGAGTGTATTAAGTAGGCAAAGTGTATTATCGTCATTGGTAATGTCGCATACTCTGTAATGACAATCTTCACTTTGTGAGCAGATTTCCTGTAGTATTAGTTTCCGACGACCAACAATACCGATGATACACCCTTCGTTTATAAAAGCCTCTGCCAATCCACGTCCAATGCCGGATGTAGCACCTATGATAATTACTTTTTTCATTTTCAGTTTTTATCGTGTGGTACAAAGGTATTCCGACTAAATAAAAAAAGTCTTGACTAAAATCAAGATTTCAGATTCTGTTTAAATTTTCTTCTCGTATACCTATTAAAACCAAATATTTACAAAGAATATATCTTTAATAAAAGTCCCATTTCTTGATTTTATTTTCTGTTTTCATAACAATTGATAATTATTTTCATTTTTATTGTTCATGCAAATTGTCGTACCTTATGAATATTTAGTTTATTCCTCAGTGAGAAACGACTCATTGCTCGTAGAGAATCGCTTCGTTTGTCGTAGAGGAACGAGTCGATTCTCTACGAGCAAATAATCACCCATGTTAATATATTGACAATCAATATTTTAAAGATCACATCCGGATGTTGCAAATTTTCATCTCCTAAACGATTCCTTTATCTCTTTTTTCAGCACTTACGCACTTCTGAAATCACAACAGACCTTGGGTATCTTTGTATATAATCCCTGTCATAGGGCTGTTGTTTGTGAATCAGGCAATGATAGAGAAAGTTGAGTAAAATATAGATAGGTTCTCACTTTTGTACTAACTTTCTTCGGAGTCTGCTTAATGTTTCGGGACAGATCATAAGATAAGATGCCAGTTCTTTAAGAGAGATAAGATTGAGTAACGCAGGACAGCGGTCAAGGATTTCTATATAACGTTCTTCGGGGGTCATGCTATACATAGTAATCATACGGTCGTACACTTCCCACAATAATGTTTCTGCAATACTTCTGCTCAACCGTTGATTCTCAATATTCTGTTCATAGAATTGAGTGATCTGCTTGTTTGAAACAACGTATACGGAGCAATCACATAGTGCCTGTATTTCAACATTTGAACGGTCTTCAAGACGACAAGCCGGATAATTGCCAACAAAGGAATTTTCAAATGTATATCCTACTACTTTGCTTTCTCCCGCACTATTGATACAACAATAGCGAAAAGAACCGGAAACAACATACCCCATTTTATAGCAAACTTCACCTTGGCGGTTGAAGTACTCTCTTTTTTTATAATGCATCAGTTCTCCGTTCTGAAGTACGAATTCTATTATTGCAGAATAATCAATTTTGGACGTATATTTATTAAAATCACTCACTGTAACTTTCTTTATATCACTATTTACTGTACAAAGTTACAGAATATATTGAAAAGTAACAGGAGTGTATTCTATTAATCCGTCACATTCCCTTTTTAATCCCCAACTTCAGGAGCAGAGCATTCATGGGGAAAGCACAAATAAAACCGAAGAACATAGCAATCTGCATCATGAACCAAAATTGCCATGAATCTTTTGCTAACGGGAAATTTACAAATAGTATGAAATAAACAATGGCCATCCAACCATACATGCCTACCTGCCAGGAGGTTAATGAGAAGAAATCTGCTTTAAAAGCACGGGCTATACCTTTTGATACCGAGATTTTTTCCATCTCCCGAATGGCATAGAATTGAAAATAAACTCCTATTATCAAAGCCAGAATGAAATCAAGTATCCAATTGCCTAAAATCATGCTACCACCAATGCTTATGGGAATATAGTGAGTAATCCACTCCCCAATAATATCGGCTAATGTACATCCCGCCCCGCAATGTAAAGTGGAAAGAGCTACAGACTGCCATTGTGGATGAGTATTACTCATGTCCATTTCCATATTCATGTCCATTTTCATGCTTTCACCGTCCATTTCCTGTTTAGGCATTACCATTTTAGTGGTTTTACTTTGCCCAAATTTATTGTAAGCCCATAGTGCAAGATAACTTCCCCATAATGCAGTTAATACCCACACTACATTCATTATTTTCATAGATTGTTTATGGTTGGTAAGATCATATACGATATGAATGGCAATACCAATTCCGGAACAAACAAAAAATACAGCAATCAGATTGAACATACTTTTATAGTTTTAAATAATTGTAACTACAACAGTCGCTTTTTTAAATGGTTCACTATGCCAGTAGTAAATAAACAGAGAGTTCCGGTATTTGTATAAATACCGGAACTCTCTGTTTATCAAATTCAGTAATGTGCTATCCGCAGTGGAAAAACTCTTCCACTAATTCCATCATCTCTATGGGCTTATCCTTTATATCACTACGCAATGTGCTGTCATTGTATGCACGCAGTTTAGTGATAATACCGTCAATCATAGCCGGACTGAATACATTGTACTTTTCAAAGAAAACACGTTGTTTCTCGAGGCAATCTGCAGATGCTGCACAACTATCAGGAAGTTGTTCAAGTGTTTTCAGCTTATCTGCATTCTCTTGTTTATGGATATTCACATTGACATAGGTCTTCTCGGCCACATCCAATGCATTTTCCATTTCAAAACCATAACGGCAGGCTACTGCAAGTCCGGCTATCAACTGATAAATATCTGCCGAACCATCCGGAGAACGCATTTCTACAGTTTGTTTTTGAGTAGTGTCATAATTGGAAGGTTTCTCCAATGGATTGGCCAGCATGCACATATCAGTCTTGGCCGACCAGCCCAATGGAACACGTACTAATACCGAACGGTTACGATCTCCCCAACAGATATTGGTAGGTGCCTCCTGATGTGGTACCAGGCGGAAGTAAGAAGTAGGGTTAGTATTTCCAAAAGCAGTGATAGAAGGTGCAAGCACCATCATGCCGGCAATTGCTTTACGGGCGGTTTCGGACAGTACTCCTTCTTTTAGCATCTGGTTTTGTCCGTCTTTCATAATACGCATGTGGATATGCAGGCCTGACCCTGCTTTTCCAACAGTAATTTTAGGAGCAAACGTGATATTGTATCCATAAGAAAAGGCCAGGTTACGAATCACCCATTTTGCGATCATCAATTGATCTGCTGCATCCTCTGCCCGTACCGGAAGGAATTCTATCTCATTTTGTTCGTATATCATGCCATCCAGCGCAAAGTTACCAACTTCCGAATGACCATATTTTATCTGCCCTCCCGTTTGTGCAATATATGCCATGCACTCTGTACGGAAATCATTAAATTTGGCATAAGGAGCTGACTCATGATAGCCACGCTGATCAGTTGCCGGAAACATATCTTCATCTTCTGAAATCACATAGTATTCCAATTCTCCCATTGCCTGAAATTCCATACCGGTTACATCTTTAAAAGCCTTACAAGCTTTATGTAATGTATATTCGGGAGAACTCTCTAAAGGTTTACCATCTTTATTGAAGAAAGAACAAAGCATGGAAACTGTAGGCAGTTCTGCAAAAGGGTCAACAAAAGCTGTACGGAACCGAGGAATTACATACAAATCACTACTACCTGCTTCTATAAAGGGGAACAGACTGGAGCCATCCACACGTTCACCACATGTCAGGATTGCATCCAGATAGGCAGCATTGTTAATGACAAAATTCAGAGTTTTCAATCGTCCGTCTGCTGCAGGGTACATGAAATTGATCATACGGATGTCATTCTTCTGAATATAAGTAATGATGTCAGCTTTCGTAAATTCGGAAGCTGGTTTCTGAAGGAAGGCCACCAGCGAATGGGGGCTCATTGATAGTTCTTGGTTCATAATACGTCGGTTGTTTTTTATTGTTACATGGTTAACAGTTATATTTTGAACCAAAGATAACAAAAAGTTAGTTAGTTAAGTTATATATGTTGATAATAAAATATTTTTGCTTAACAAATGTTAGCGATTCGGCTATTATCTTCTTTTTCCAGCTATTTAACGCTCGTTCATTGATAAATACCATTCTTTATCTTAAATTTGCAAATATTGCCTTTCTACTTAGTAATACTCTTAAAAAAATCAGAAAATGGAAATAAAAACATTTATAACAAATTACCGGGAAGCTTTTGGAGAGGCGGCAGAATTACCAATCGTATTTTGGTACTCTGATATTCTTGAAAGCCAGACAGAAAAGATCAATGGCTGTTTCTTCAAGAACATGAAAAAGGTAAGAGACGGACATATAATTAGTCTGAATGCAGGTGTTATCGGATGCGGTGGTGGTAAGTTTTATACAGGTTTTACCGATATGCCGGAACATGTGCCGACTTTTGTTTCCCTGAAAGAGAAATACAAACAGACACCGAAGATGGTAACAGAGTTTATTGAACGTCTGGGAGTACCAAGGACTGCAAAGAATTATCTCCATTTTGCACCTATAAATAAGGTCGATACTTTTGATCTGATTGAAGGAATCTTATTTCTTGCGACACCTGACATGCTTTCCGGGCTTACGACATGGGCTTGTTTCGATAATAACTCAGAGGATGCCGTGATATCACAATTTGGTTCCGGCTGTAGTACTGTAGTGACTCAAACAATCGTTGAAAACCAGAAAGGTGGAAGAAGAACTTTTGTGGGGTTCTTTGATCCGTCTGTCCGTCCTTACTTTGAACCGGATGTACTAAGTTATACAATTCCTATGTCTCGTTTTAGGGAAATGTATCAAACCATGCGTAGTAGTTGCCTGTTCGATACTCATGCCTGGGGAAAAATCAGAGAGCGTATGCAATCTCAATAAAAAAATAAAGCTAATATGGATTCTATCATAGTTAGAAAATTGGCAGAACATGAGAAAGTTACTGCCATGCAATTGTCGTGGAATGTTTTTGTAGAGTTTGACAATACAGATTGTAGTGAAGAAGGATTGAAAAACTTTCGGAATTTCATTGATGATAAAGAAATGGTGGACAGCCTTGATGCTTATGGTGCTTTTGATGCCAATAAACTTGTGGGTATCATTGCAACGAGAAGTGCAGGAAGTCACATCTCATTGTTTTTTATAAACAAGGAATTCCACTACCAGGGAGTAGGTCGTAGTTTATTTAACTTAGTCTTAGAAAATAGTAAGGCAAAAGAAGTTACTGTCAATTCCTCTCACTATGCTGTGGGATTCTATCATAAGTTAGGATTTATAGATATTGACAAAGAACTGTTGACAGATGGGATCAGATACACTCCAATGAAATACATACGACATAAATAAAAAAGATAATAACGTTATGCCTTATACACATTTTGGAAAACAAGCAGATGTATTCAAACATGTCATCTTGTGTGAAGTACTAAAGAGAGAGGAACCGGACATATATGTAGAGACGAATTCTGCCTATGTAGAATATGTGTTAAGTAATAGTTTGGAGCAACAATATGGTATCTGCCATTTTCTGAATAAAGTATCAGAATATAATGAATTTACCGATTCAATTTATCTGAATTTGGAAAGAAGGGCATACCGGGATTATTTGTATTTAGGTTCTCCCGGATTAGCCATGAATATTCTGAATTCTCCCTCGAATGAATTGCTTTTCTTCGATATCGAAAAGGAACCTTTGAAAAACATTGAAACATTTGCCCAACGAGATGGATTTAAAAACCAAATAAGAACATTCAATCAGGATTCCATCGGAGAAATGATGAAACTATTACCGTCTCTTCCTGTATCTTCTTTTATACACATTGATCCGTATGAAATAAATAAATCCGGAGAACCGGGAGGTTTTACTTATTTTGACGTGTTTCTTAAAGCGGCACAGGCAGGTATGAAGTGTTACCTATGGTATGGCTTTATGACTTTGAGTGTGAAAGAACAATTGAATGCATACATTCTTAATGGCCTCCGAAACAATAAAATAAAAGGATGTGCTTGTGTAGAGCTAATTCTTAAAATAATAGAAAGAAATATCATTCCTTGTAATCCGGGGATACTTGGAAGCGGAATATTAACAGCTAATTTATCGAAGTACAGTAACACTATTCTACAAGATTATAGTAACCTGTTAGTTAATATGTATCAAGGAGCAGTTTACAACGGAATTAACGGAACTTTATATAAAGAAGTCATTTTATAGTCTGAAAAAATAATTATTTAGTATTTCATTTAGTGTAGACCTGCTGTGTTTTTGTACATTTGCAACCAATTTCACGAATATAGAAATAATAGGAGCTCTCAAAATGATACAAAATTCACAACGTCCGGTCAGTTCAATTGCTTTTCCTATATTGATAGCATTAAGTATTTCCCATTGTCTGAATGACTTATTGCAATCTGTCATAACAGCAACCTATCCCCTATTCAAAGACGATTTAGCTTTGAGTTTTGCTCAAATCGGGTTGATTACATTGGTTTATCAAATGTCAGCATCTGTATTTCAACCTGTATTCGGTCTTTTTTTTGATAAACGTCCGGTAGCATGGACGCTTCCCGCAGGGATGCTTTTTACGATGACAGGAATGCTGAATCTTGCTTTTGCTTCTAATTTGCATTGGGTACTTCTTTCTGTATTTCTGATTGGTATCGGTTCTTCTGTTCTTCACCCGGAAGCATCACGCATCACTTCACTTGCTTCCGGAGGAAGAAGAGGTCTTGCACAATCTTTGTTTCAAGTAGGTGGTAACCTGGGTGGCTCATTAGGTCCTTTGTTGGTGGCATTATTGGTTGCTCCTTATGGTCGTCATCACATAGCTTTATTCGCTATATTGGCATTTTTGGCTATTCTGGTAATGATTCCTGTTTGTAGATGGTATAAAAAGTATTTGAACCGGATAAAATGTGAATCTGTCACTATGAAGACACATCTTGCTATGCCATTGCCCATGAACCAAACTGTTTTTTCTATTACACTTCTGCTTATTCTAATCTTCTCCAAATATATCTATATGGCAAGTTTGAACAGTTATTACACGTTCTATCTGATTCATAAGTTTGGGGTCAGTGTGCAGCAATCACAGCTTTTCCTTTTTGTCTTTTTGATAGCTACGGCTATCGGAACACTGGTTGGAGGTCCTATTGGAGACCGTATTGGACGGAAATATGTTATCTGGGTATCAATTCTTGGCACAGCTCCTTTCAGTATGTTGATGCCTCATGTAGGTCTTGCATGGACAGTGGTACTTAGTTTTTGTGTAGGTTTAATGCTTTCGTCGGCATTTCCGGCTATCCTGTTATATGCACAAGAATTACTTCCTAATAAACTTGGATTGATTTCCGGTTTGTTCTTCGGTTTTGCCTTCGGAGTTGCCGGTATCGCTTCTGCAGTGTTGGGAAATATGGCAGACAAATTCGGTATTGAAGCTGTTTATAATGTTTGTGCTTTCATGCCTTTGCTTGGGCTGGTTACCTGGTTCCTGCCAGATTTGAAAAAAGTGAAATAATGATGCGTAATTATGAAAATAAAGAAAACTCGCAAGTGGAAAAGAAGAATCAAATGGGCTATTCCAATCGGAATACTTTTGATTGTTGCAATGATAGTGGTTGCTAATTACACTGTTGAATATGCTACTGACTCATTGGTCTACAAGGATCCGGCTTCTATTCCTTATAACAAAGCCGGACTATTATTGGGAACTTCCAAAACACTGCGTTCGGGTAATCCTAATCAGTATTTCCAGAACAGAATACAGGCAACTGTTGCTCTCTTTAAAGCACGGAAAATAGATGTTATTGTTATTAGCGGTGACAACAGTCGTGAGGGATACAATGAACCTGAAGATATGAAAACTGAATTGTTGAAAGAAGGTATTCCTGAAAATAAAATATATTTGGATTATGCAGGTTTTAGGACGTTTGATTCTGTAGTACGTATGGAAAAGATTTTCGGTCAATCTGGTTTTACCGTTATATCTCAGGAATTTCATAACCGTCGGGCCATTTATATAGCGCAAACCAGAGATCTGAAGGTGGTGGGTTTTAATGCAGAAGATGTGAATGCCTACAGTGGTTTTAAAACACAGCTTCGTGAAAAATTTGCAAGAGTCAAATTGTTCCTGGATTTATATACCAATAAGACCCCCAAATATCTGGGAGAAAACATTATTATTAAATAAGAAGCTGATTAAAACTTTTAAGAGGAGAATTTAGACAGGCTAATATATGCATATTGTTTTATCTGTGGTTTTATAGGGGAACAGTTTACATAAAGTAATACCCCTAAAAACTTTTTAATCAATAATTTGTTGTTATTTATAGCAAAAAGAAAAGGACTTTGGTAGCCTACTATATTGGAACAAATTAGATTGATACAAAACCAGAGAAAAAATGATGGATAATATAATTTTCACAGGAGCACACGAACATACTATAGAAACTGTGCCGGATATGATATTTGTATATAATGAACAAGCTACACTTTTGAATATTATTAATCCCAGTCGTAACTTACCATTTAATCCGGAGGGGATGATTGGCAAAAAGATAGAGAACTTTCTGGATTGGGAAACAGGACGAATTTGTATGAAACATTTCCGGAAGGCTATTGCTTCCGGAAAGTCTGAGTTTTTTGAACTCGATCTGGAAGAAAACGGAAATAACCATTGTTATGAAATCCAAATCTCTCCGATTGACAGGGATAGAGTAATAATGACCGCGCATGATATTCCTCAGGCGTATACCTCACAATTGGAATTAGAACATACCCAACTCTCTTTAAGCCGTGCTAAAGAAGAACTTGAGACCAGTAATTCAATACTTTCATCTGCGTTGAGTATTGCCGAAGTATTGCCGTGGAGTGCAGATCTGGTGACACATACCTTCTCTACCGATTACAATCTCTATCATCATGAGAATTCTTCGGGTCCTGATAATAATGGGAAGTACAATATTTCTATTGATGAATACCTGGAAAAAGTTCATCCGGATTTTCGTGAACACATTTCGACTATATTCAAGGAGTTACGCGAAGGAAAACGAACCGAATTTCATGAAGTGTATCAGATACATTGGCATAATGACCGTGAATATGAATGGGTAAACAAGCAAGGAACTGTTTTCAGGTATGATGTAAAGGGACGTCCTATTAGTGTAATTGGTTCAGGTGTGGTTATTACGAAACAGAAAAACATGGAAGAATCTCTAAGGCTTGCCAAAGAACAGGCAGAACAAAGCAATACACTGAAATCTGCTTTTCTGGCAAATATGAGCCATGAAATAAGAACACCACTTAATGCTATTGTCGGGTTCTCAGAGTTACTGACGGAAACAAATAACCCGGAAGAAAAAAAAGAGTATGCAGAGATTATTCTCAACAATAATGCCCTTCTTTTACAACTGATCAGTGATATTCTGGATTTGTCTAAGATTGAAGCAGGTACTTTGGAGTTTGTTTATTCTGATATTGATTTGAATAATTTACTAACTGAGGTAGCACAGACCGCTCAAATGAAAGCAAACAATCCAGAGCTGAAGATTGCTTTTACTGATCATCTGCCAGAATGTATGGTGAATAGTGATCGCAATCGTTTGTTACAAGTGATACACAATTTCGTAAATAACGCTATTAAATTTACTCCTCAGGGACATATTCACATAGGTTATAAGTTGAATCCATCAGGTGAACTCTATTTTTATGTAGAAGATACAGGATATGGCATACAAGCTGATAAAGTGGACGAGGTATTTGAACGTTTCGTTAAATTAAACAGTTTTATACAAGGGACAGGTTTGGGGCTTTCTATTAGTAAAACCATTGTTTCCCATTTGGGCGGCAATATAGGAGTCTTTTCACAACAAGGTGAAGGTTCTACTTTTTGGTTTACTTTACCTGCAAAAAGTATCGTTTCTATGAGTGAAAAGTAAATGTCTGTTATTCTAAGAAAGTATAACTCTAATATAGAAAAAGAGCGGGTAACAAATCATTTGTTTACCCACTCTTTTTTTGTAACTACAGAATTCTAATTTCCGGGAATTATATAGTTTCTTTCAATACTGTAGGCTATCTACAATGTAAAATTAGTCCGATTTTACTAATAGATTGTTATGCCAATTACTTATATATATACCTTTATTACTGATTTATGAAATTAGATAGGGTAAGCAAAGAAAAAACGGTTATTTTTGCATCAACATTAAAGATTGCTGAGTTATGGATATCAGCATAATAACATGTTTCTCCAATGAATAATCAAAAAAAACATGCAAGAATGGAAATATTTGCACTGAGAGATGAAAACATACTTCCGACACAAGAGATCTTAGAAACTATTTTGTGTGATAGCTACCCGGCTTTTGAGGAATTGAATACTTTGCTGATTACTATGGAAATAAGACCGGAATGGAATTATTACAAAGATGGTAAAGCCTGGTTGTGTAAAATGATGTTCAGAAAGAAAAACATGGGTTGGTTGCATATTTATGATGGATTCTTCAGAGTATCATTTTTTTTCATGGAAAGACATTTAACCGCTATTGCGGATCTGAATATATCAGATTATATAAAAGAAGATTTTTATAAAATGAAACCTATTGGCAAATTACTGCCAATGTCAATAGTAGTCGGTAATAAAGAAAAACTGGAAGATGTTTTAACTGTTTTACGCTTTAAAAAGAGTTTAAAATAAAAAGAGAGAAGTTCTTTATTAATATTCTCTCAATCTTTATAGAAAATGTATCAATAGTTATTCAGTATATTTTCTATAAAGGAATAAATAAAGGATTAATGATATATTTGCAATGTGTTATTCAAATATCTTTTTAATTTACCTTTGATAGTATATACGCTACAAGAATAAAATTATGAACACTTCAAAAGTCTATTTTACAAATCTGCGGACTACCCCTACCTCCAATCTACTTGATAAAATGGAGCGGCTGGTAAAACGAGCCGGTGTTGGAACGATACCTCTTAAAGATAATTTTACAGCTATTAAAATTCATTTTGGGGAACCGGGAAACCTGGCATATATACGTCCGAATTATGCAGCACGAATGGCCAATTTACTGCGTAGCTTTGGTGCAAAACCTTTTTTAACAGATTGTAATACACTGTATTCCGGGAAGCGTGCCAATGCCGTAGATCATTTACAGAGTGCTATGGAAAACGGTTTTAACCCCATATCGGCACAGTGTCAGGTTATTATAGCCGATGGGCTGAAAGGCACTGACTGCAAGGAAATTCCACTAAACGGAGAGTATTGTAAGTCTCCCAAGATAGGAACGGCTATTGCTGATGCCGATGTTATTATTAGCATGAATCATTTCAAAGGACATGAACAAACTGGATTTGGTGGTGCTTTGAAGAATCTCGGAATGGGATGTGCCAGTGTAGGTGGAAAGTTGGAGTTGCATAGTGCTTCTCAACCCCGAATCGATATCAATAATTGTAAAAGCTGTAATATCTGTGTAAAACATTGTGCACATGATGCCGTACATTTGAATGCAAATCGTAAAGCAGAAATCAATTACGAAAAATGCATCGGATGCGGTCAATGTGTTGCTCTGTGCCAGTATGATGCAGCTGTAATGGGTGACGAAGATACTTCTGAACGTCTGAATTACAAAATTGCCGAATACTCACTTGCTGTAGTTAAAGGTAAACCGCACTTTCACGTGAGTTTTATTATGAATGTATCTCCGGAATGTGATTGCTGGAATCATAATGATGCTGCTATTGTACCTGATCTGGGGATTCTGGCATCTTTTGATCCGGTAGCTATTGATAAAGCCTGTGCCGATCTGGTGATACAAGCACCTATTCTGCATAGTGGAAACCGCTTATCTGACAAACATGAACAGGATGATTTATGCGGTTGTGATAAATTCCATCTGATGCATCCCGATACGGACTGGTTGGCAGGATTAAAACATGCAGAAAAAATAGGATTAGGAACAATGGATTATGAATTAATTCGTGTGTGAAATTAAACCATTCTTTGAATATACAATCTAATTTTAAATACTATGTTATCAATCAAAAACAGAATAGAAATGGAAACAACAGTTAAGCTTTATTCTTTGAATTACAGTAACGTGAAAACGTATTTGTTCGCTTTGTTATTCATAGCAGGCAATATTGCATTACCTCAATTATGTCATCTGGTGCCTGCCGGTGGTCCTACCCTATTGCCTATTTACTTTTTCACACTAATCGCATCGTATAAATATGGTTTTCGTGTAGGCTTGCTGACTGCAATTTTATCACCGGTCATCAATCATTTATTGTTTGCAATGCCTTCGGCAGCTGTACTGCCTGTTATTCTTACTAAATCTGCTTTACTTGCAGGAGCTTCTGCATTGGCTGCCCGTTATGCAAAAAAAGTTTCGTTACTGGCTATCCTGCTTGCAGTACTGTCTTATCAGGTTGTAGGTACGGCTCTTGAATGGGGCTATTTAGGAAACTTCTTTGCTGCTGTACAAGATTTTCGTATAGGCGTTCCGGGAATGCTTATTCAATGGTTTGGTGGTTATGCACTGCTTAAAGCTATTGCAAGAATCTGACAATATGGCAAAAACATTTGATGAAGTGATGGAACGTTTTCGTTCTATCACTTTCGAGGATGAATTTGATATGATTGTAGCCATTGCCAATGGTGGAATTATTCCGGCGGGCATCATCAATCAGCGTTTACAAAAAGAGATTCATTTGTTGAAAATCAATTTGAGGGACGAATATCAACATCCAAAGTATGATCGGCCCAAACTTCTGGCACCAATAGACTTCGATTTCAGAGATAAGCGTATTCTTTTGGTGGATGACCGTATAAAAACCGGTTCTACTATAAAATTGGCCAAGGAGTTGATGCAGGAAGCCAGAATGATAAAAACTTTTGCCGTTAACGGAAATGCAGACTATGCTCTTTTTGATGAAGCTTGTTTTAAATTTCCGTGGATTATCTGAATAGTAGATTGTAAATAGATAACGTACCTATGTGATACAGATCGGATAATGGTCATGACTGTAGGGAATAAATAGAAAATAAAAGATGGACAGAAGAGATTTTCTAAAAACAGTAGCAATTGCGGGTGCGGCAATGACTATACAGCGTTCAGAAGCAATGGAAGTACTGACACAAGCCGTAAATAATACTGGTAAACCTGATCTCGTAGCTGTAATGGGTGGCGAACCGGAAGTAATGTTCCAGCGTGCAATTGCTGAATTGGGAGGTATGAAACAGTTTGTGAAACCGGGACAAAAAGTTGTGGTAAAACCTAATATAGGATGGGATAAAGTTCCGGAACTGGCTGGTAATACCAACCCTAAGTTGGTTGCTGAAATTGTAAAACAGTGTTTTGCCGCCGGAGCCAAAGAAGTCACTGTATTTGATCATACTTGTGATGATTGGCAAAAATGTTATAAGAACAGCGGAATTGAAGCCGCTGCAAAAGCTGCCGGTGCCAAAGTAATGCCTGCCCATCTGGAATCATACTACCGTTCTGTGGATTTGCCAAAAGGAAAAAATCTGAAGAAAGCCAAAATACACGAAGCTATACTAAATAGTGACGTATGGATCAATGTGCCTGTATTAAAAAATCATGGTGGTGCAAATCTTACTATTTCAATGAAAAATCATATGGGAATAGTATGGGATAGAGGCTATTTTCATAAAAATGACTTGCAACAATGTATAGCCGATATCTGTACTATGCAAAAAAAGGCAGTATTGAATGTGGTAGATGCTTATCGTATTATGAAAACCAATGGTCCGCGCGGACGTTCAGCCTCAGATGTTGTGTTGGCTAAAGGTCTTTTTATATCACCTGATATAGTAGCCGTAGATACAGCTGCCGCTAAATTTTTCAACCAAGTACGCGAAATGCCTTTGGATACCGTAGGGCATCTGGCCAAGGGAGAAGCATTGAAAATAGGAACAATGAATCTGGACAAACTGAACGTGAAGCGAATTAAGTTATAAACACATGTTAAGAAAAATACGTATAGGTATATCAGTGGTTCTGTTTACGCTGATTACATTTTATTTTCTGGATTTTGCGGGTATATTGCCCAATAGTTTTCATAGACTGGCACACATACAGTTCATTCCGGCGCTTTTGTCCTTTAGTATTGGTATACTGATTTTTCTAATTGTATTGACATTACTGTTCGGGCGGATCTACTGTTCTACTATTTGTCCTATGGGTATTTTTCAGGATATAGTAGCGCGAGGCTCAAAGTTTGTCGGAAAGAAAAAGAAAAGATATAGTTATAGTCCGGCAAGGAATATTCTACGTTGGATTGTCGTAGGAATCACAGCTATTTCCTTCTTCTGTGGTTTTACTGTGATACTTGGATTACTTGATCCTTATAGTGCATATGGCCGGATAGCAGTCAATGTATTTAAGCCGGTTTATATGTTGGGAAACAATTTATTGGAGTCTGTCTTTTCTCAGTTTAAAAATTATACCTTCTATCAGGTAGATGCTTCTATCTTGAGTGTGACTTCACTTGTGATAGCATTACTCACTTTTGGCATTATTCTGTTTCTTGCCTGGAAGCATGGACGTACATGGTGTAATACAATCTGCCCGGTAGGGACTATTTTAGGATTCCTAAGCCGTTTTTCCCTATTTAAAATCCGGATTGATCAGAATAAATGTAATGGTTGCGGTTTGTGTGCAACTAAGTGTAAATCTGCTTGTATAGACAGTAAAAGCCATACTGTTGATTATAGCCGTTGTGTAGACTGCTTTAACTGTTTGGAAGTATGCAATAAGCATGCGTTGGTTTATGCCCCGTCTTCGGGATCAACAAAAAAAGAGAATGCAGATGATTCTAAACGTCGTTTTTTAATGACAGGGGTAATGGCAACAGCAATTGCACCCAAAGTATTGGCACAAGTTAAAGAAACAGCAGCAACTCTGTTGGGAGGTAAAAAGGCATATCAAAAAAAGAATCCAATAACGCCTCCGGGATCTGTTAGTCGTGAGTACTTTCAGAATCACTGTACATCTTGTCATCTTTGTGTTAGTAAATGTCCTTCGCATGTATTGAAACCTGCATTCACAGAATACGGATTAGGAGGAATCATGCAGCCTACAGTGAATTTTGAAAAGGGATTTTGTAACTTTGACTGTACTGTTTGTGGAGATGTTTGCCCTAATGGAGCTATAAAGCCACTGGCTGTGGAAGAGAAACATCTGACCCAAATGGGGTATGTAGTTTTTATTGAAGAAAACTGTATTGTATACACAGATGGTACCAGTTGTGGCGCTTGCTCAGAACACTGTCCCACACAAGCTATAGCAATGGTACCATACAAAGGTGGACTAACAATTCCTCATGTGAATACTGATATCTGTGTTGGATGTGGCGGTTGCGAATATGTATGCCCCTCTCGTCCGTTCCGTGCAGTTTATATAGAAGGTAATCCTGTACAGAAAGCTGCTAAACCATTTAAAGAAGCAGAAAACGAAGAGGTCGAGATAGACGGATTCGGATTCTGATTATATTCACTACTGATAACACAGATTAGTACTGATTTTTTTCTTTCCCGAAAGACAATCAGTACTAATCTGTGTTATCAGTAGTGAACTTTTTTCTCTATATCAAGTTCTTCTTTGCAGAATTTTACTAATTTCGTGCCGAACAATATAAAATGAAGCAAATGGAGGATGTAGTAACTACCGATTGGGAACACAGAAAATTCCAGATAGGATATGCACTTAGTGGTGGGTTTATTAAAGGCTTTGCCCACTTAGGAGTGATGCAGGCCCTTTTGGAGCATGATATCAGGCCAGATATAATTTCGGGTGTAAGTGCGGGTGCGTTGGCTGGTGTATTTTATGCGGATGGTAACGAACCCCACAAAGTCCTGGATTACTTTTCCGGACATAAATTTCAGGACCTTACAAAGATGGTGATTCCCAAAGTAGGGCTCTTCGAACTGGGAGAATTTATAGATTTTCTCAAAAGTAACCTGAAAGCCCAGAAGCTGGAAGAATTACAAATCCCCCTTATTATAACTGCTACAGACCTGGATCACGGACGAAGTATGCATTTCCGGAAAGGCAGTATTGCCGAGCGGGTAGCTGCTTCGTGTTGTATGCCGGTAATGTTTACGCCAGTCAGAATAAACGGTACACACTACGTGGATGGCGGACTGTTGATGAATCTGCCGGTATCTACCCTTCGTAAAGAATGTGAAAAAGTAGTTGCAATTAATGTCAGTCCTTTGGAAGCAGAGAAATATAAAATGAATATTGTCAGTATTGCAATGCGATCCTATCACTTTATGTTTCGCGCCAATACATTTCCTGAACGTGAACTCTGCGATCTGTTAATAGAACCGTACAACCTGAATGGATATAGCAACCGGGAATTGGAAAAGGCAGAAGAAATATTTGAGCAGGGATATAAAACGGCCAATGAAATACTGGAAAACCTGTTTCAGGAGAAAGGAAGAATATGGAGATAATAAAAGTAGGTTTAGCTGCTTACGGAATGTCAGGACAAGTTTTTCATGCTCCGTTTATCAGTACCAATCCTCATTTTGAACTTTGCAAAATAGTAGAGCGTAGTAAGGAGCTTTCAAAGGAACGCTATCCTGATGCTACAATTGTACACAGTTTTGAAGAGCTGATAAAAGATTCTGCAATAGAGTTGATTGTAGTAAATACTCCGGATAGTACGCATTATAAATATGCCCGTTTGGCTCTTGAAGCGGGAAAGCATGTCATTGTAGAGAAACCTTTTACCTCAACTACGGAAGAGGGAGAAGAGTTGATAACATTGGCTGCTGAAAAAGGACTTATGCTTAGTGTATATCAAAACCGGAGATGGGATGCAGACTTCCGGACGGTACAGGAAATCATTTCCAAAGGGTTGCTGGGACGGTTGGTAGAATATGAATCTACTTTTGCACGCTATCGTAACTTTATCAAACCTAACACCTGGAAAGAGACAGGAGAATCAGGTGGCGGATTGACTTATAACCTTGGTTCCCACCTCATAGACCAGGCCATCCGGTTGTTTGGTCTGCCGGAAGCTGTTTTTGCCGATATAGCTACAATGCGCGCCAATGGAAAGGTTGATGATTATTTTATGATTCGTTTTCTTTGTCCTTCATTGGCGCCGGATGTGAAAGTTACGTTAAAAGCTAGTTATTTAATGCGGGAAGCCGAACCCCGGTTTGTTCTTCACGGAACTTTAGGTTCATTTATAAAACATGGAGTCGACAAACAAGAAGCTGCCTTACTGCGTGGCGAAATGCCCGATCAACCTCATTGGGGAGAAGAAACAGAAGAGGAATGGGGATTAATACATACAGAAATTGATGGGAAAGAAATTTTCCGGAAATATCCGGGTATTTCCGGAAATTATGGTGGGTTTTATCAGAACATATATGAACACCTTCGCCTTGGAGAATCATTACAGACAGGAGCACGTGACATCCTGAATGTAATTCGTGTCATTGAGGCAGCTTATCAAAGCCAGCGGGAAGGTAAAGTTATCAGCTTAAAATAAATCTTAATACAACATGAGTGACGAAAAGAAAATAATTATCTATCAGGTGCTTACCCGCCTGTTTGGAAATAATAATAATCATTGTATCAATAACGGCGATATTACCCAAAATGGTTGTGGAAAGATGGCAGACTTCACATCCAAAGCATTGGGTGAGATACAAAAGTTAGGTGCAACACATATCTGGTACACGGGGATTATTGAACATGCTACACAAACAGATTATCGTCGGTATAATATCCGTCCGGATCACCCTGCCATTGTGAAAGGTAAAGCAGGTTCTCCTTACGCTATTAAAGATTATTACGATATAGACCCGGACATTGCGACAGACGTTCCCGGCAGGATGAAAGAGTTTGAGAACCTTGTGAACCGCACACACCGTGCCGGACTAAAAGTGATCATTGATTTTGTTCCTAATCATGTGGCCCGCCAGTATCACTCCGATGCACAACCCGACGGGACAGTAGAATTGGGAGTAAACGATGACCCTACGTATGCTTTCAGTCCGTACAACAACTTCTATTATATCCCGCAATCAGAACTTCACGGACAGTTTGATATGAAGGGAAGCGCTGCGGAACCTTATCGGGAATATCCTGCTAAAGCAACCGGTAATAACCGTTTTGATGCTTATCCTAATATCAACGACTGGTATGAGACAGTGAAATTGAATTATGGTGTAGATTACTCTAACGGAGGTACTTACAATTTCTCCCCTATTCCGGATACATGGATAAAGATGCTTGATATCCTTCTTTTCTGGGCATCAAAAAACATAGATGGATTCCGCTGTGATATGGCGGAAATGGTACCGGTAGAGTTTTGGGAATGGGCAATCCCTCAAGTAAAAGAGAAACATCCCAAACTGTTGTTCATTGCAGAAGTCTACAATCCGGCAGAATACCAGAATTATCTGTTCCGTGGTAAATTTGATTATTTGTATGATAAAGTGGGATTATATGATACACTGCGTAATGTAGCATGCGGCTATGATTCTGCTACAGCTATAACCCGCAGTTGGCAAAGCCTGGGAGGGATTGATAAGCGTATGCTTAACTTCCTTGAAAATCATGATGAACAGCGTATTGCTTCGGATTTTTTTGCAAGTGATCCTCGCAAAGGTATTCCGGCTCTAATTGTATCAGCTTGTATGAATACAAACCCGATGATGATTTATTTCGGACAGGAATTTGGCGAGTTAGGTATGGATAGTGAAGGCTTTAGCGGACGTGACGGACGTACTACAATTTTTGACTATTGGAGTGTAGATACCATACGCCGTTGGCGGAATGAAGGTAAATTTGATGGCAAGATGCTAACAGAAGAGCAGAAATCCCTGTACGCTATCTACCAGAAAATTCTTACTCTCTGCAACGAAGAGCAGGCAATTGTGCAAGGAGCTTTCTTCGACTTGATGTATGCCAATCAAAACGGATGGAGATTCAATGAACACAAGCAATATACTTTTTTGCGTAAGTATAAAAATGAATTGCTTTTCATTATTGTCAATTTCGATGGTCAGCCGGTAGACATTGCCATAAATGTACCGTCTCATGCTTTTGACTTCCTGCAAATCCCTCAGATGGATTCTTACGAGGCTACGGATTTACTGACTGGAAAGAAAGAAAATATTTGTCTGCTCCCTTATAAGGCAACAGAGGTTTCATTGAGCAGACATAGCGGAAAGATATTGAAAGTAACCATCTAATCAAGCTTTTAAAAAGTACGTACTTTTATACATATAAAGTACGTATTTAATAGTGACTTAAATACGTATTTAACAGGGCGTTAAATACGTACTTTTGTGTTACAGGTTATAGTATATTGTTTTTCCATATCTCATCAATGTTCTAATCCGGAAATTATATGTTACAATCATACAATAAAGAACAAGCCATTCGGAGAATTAACTATCTGTCCAAACAGAGCAAACCCTTTATTTTTATCATTAATTATTTGCAAAATTGTTCGTATATAGAAGAAACAGACAGGCTTGATTCCTCACTCGTATTGTATAATTTTAATGGCTTTAGTAACCAACCACCGACTCAGCTTTGTAATAAAGTGATACAGTGGAAAGCCACTCCCCAGCCATTGAGTCAATACAAGCAATCTTTTGACTACGTTATGCAGAATATCCATAATGGCAATAGTTTTCTAACCAATCTGACTTGTAATACTCCAATTACTACCAACTTTGGCTTAAAAGATATTTTTCTTCATTCCAAAGCAATGTATAAGCTATGGGTAAAAGATGCTTTTGTAGTATTTTCTCCGGAAATATTTGTCCGGATAAATGGAAGAAAAATTAGTTCATACCCCATGAAAGGAACGATAGATGCCACCCTCCCGTCTGCATACCAACAACTAATGGATAATCCGAAGGAAGCAGCAGAACACGCTACAATTGTAGATCTGATACGTAATGATCTGAGTCTGGTTGCAGAAAAAGTGTTTGTGAACCGTTACCGTTATGTCGATACACTACAGACAAATTCCGGCCCTATTTTACAGACAAGTTCGGAAATTAGTGGTATTCTGCCTGACAATTATCGTTCGCAGTTGGGAGATATTCTTTTTAAACTGTTGCCTGCTGGTTCTATTACAGGCGCTCCCAAGCAAAAGACAATGGATATTATTGCTCATGCGGAAACCTACAAAAGAGGTTTCTATACCGGTATTACCGGATATTTCGATGGTGAGAGCCTCGACAGTGCTGTTATGATACGCTTTATTGAGCAACAGGGAGGTAAACTTTATTTCAAAAGCGGAGGAGGAATCACCTGTAAAAGCGACCTGAAAAGTGAATACAATGAAATGAAACAAAAAGTCTATGTGCCTATTTATTGAAACCATACGAATAGAAAATGGTACGATACACAATTTAGCCTATCACAATGAGAGGTTAAATCGAACCAGAAATTGGTTCTGGAAAAACTGTGCCACTTTGGACCTCACTAATTACATTCAGCCTGTACAAAGTGAAGAGGTAATTAAGTGCAGGGTGCTATACGATAAAGAAATTAGAGAAATCACGTATGCTCCCTACTCTGTTCGCAGTATTGATACACTCCGTGTGGTCCGCTCCGACGAAATTGATTATACTTATAAAAGTATTGACCGTGAATATCTGAGCCGGCTTTATGCACTACGGGAAACTGCCGATGATATACTCATTGTTAAAAAGGAGTTGATTACTGACACTTCCATTGCTAACATAGCCCTCTATAATGGTTCAGAGTGGCATACTCCCAAATCTCCTTTACTGAAAGGTACACAAAGAGCATTTCTACTGGATCAACAAATTATAAAAGAAGAAGAAATAACTTTGAAACAACTTTTTACCTATTCCCGGATCACTTTATTTAATGCAATGATTACTTTCAGAAAGATAGAACTCTCGATTGATGAGCACATTATTGTATAACTATTATTAACAGCAAAAAAGATTATACCTACGAACAAAACCCTTTTGGGGTGTGTTATATAGATGTGTTTTTCATAGTATTAGATATAAGATTAATTAAAAGAGATTGTACCAGCTTGTGATAAGTAAGTACGTCAGAAACAGAAGCGTCTGTTTTTTTGATAAATGTGTTAAAGCATCGGCTTTCTTTAAGTCGATGCTTTTTTATTGCATTTTTTAGTTTGTTACAAATAAAATTCGTACGTTTGTAGAATAAAGATATAGAAAAGAATGACAATGAACATGCCTGTTATCTTTCAATTTTTAAAAAATCTCGCTGCAAATAATAATCGTGAGTGGTTTAACGAGCACCGTGATGAGTATGAAACCGCCCGTACAGAGTTCGAAAATCTTTTGGCAGCTGTGATTTCCCGCATCGGTCTCTTTGATGAGAGCATCAGAGGTGTACAAGTCAAAGATTGTACCTATCGCATCTATCGGGATACCCGTTTTTCATCTGATAAAACGCCATACAAAATTCATTTTGGCGGATATATCAATGCCAAAGGAAAAAAATCCGATCATTGTGGCTACTATGTGCATATTCAGAATGGTTCCTGCATGTTGGCAGGAGGAAGCCTTTGTTTACCTCCCAATATTCTGAAAGCAGTCCGTCAGTCTATTTATGACAATATAGATGAATATATTGCCATAGTAGAAGATCCTGAATTTAGAAAATATTTTCCGGTGATAGGAGAAGATTTCCTGAAAACTGCCCCCAAAGGTTTTCCGAAAGATTTTAAATACATTGATTATCTGAAATGTAAGGAGTATACCTGCGCTTACAATGTACCTGACGAGTTCTTCCTTGCCCCCGACTTCCTGGATAAAACAGAAGACGCCTTTCGACAGTTTAAACGCTTTGCTGATTTTATTAACTACACAATTGATGATTTTGAATAATAATACCTAATAATAACTTAAAAACTTTTATAACTATGGTAGTAGATACATTAGAAAACCTGGAAAAATACGCGTCACTGAATCCTTTGTTTGCACAAGCTATTGAGTTCTTAAAGTCTCATGACCTTCATGCTATGGAAGTAGGCAAGACCGAATTGAAAGGTGCGGATCTGGTAGTAAACATTGCCCAGACTACTCCAAAGACCAAAGAGCAAGCCAAACTTGAAACTCATAACGAATTTATCGATATTCAAATTCCTCTTTCAGGAACAGAAGTAATGGGATACACTCCCGGCAAAGACTGTGTACCTGCCAATGCTCCCTATAATGCCGAAAAAGACATTACTTTCTTTGAAGGTTTAGCAGAGACATATGTGGCTGTTAAGCCAGGTATGTTCGCTATTTTCTTTCCGCAGGACGGACATGCTCCGGGCATTACTCCGAATGGTGTAAAGAAAGTTATTATAAAAGTGAAAGCATAATCAAACTCATCCTGATATGGAGAAAACATTGAATCTTATTAAAAGTGACCCTTGGCTGGAACCGTATGCTGCAGCTATTACCGGACGGCATCAATATGCCATGGATAAGGAAGCCGAACTGACAAACGGAGGGAAACAGACCTTGTCGGACTTTGCTTCGGGATACTTATACTTCGGTTTGCATCGTACAGATAAAGGATGGACTTTCCGTGAATGGGCACCCAATGCCACCCATATTTACATGGTAGGTACATTCAATAATTGGGAGGAGAAAGAAGAATATAGCCTGAAGCGTTTGCAGAATGGTAATTGGGAAATCAATCTGCCAGCGAATGCAATGCAGCATGGCGATCTCTACAAATTGATCATTTATTGGGACGGAGGACAAGGAGAACGTATTCCGGCTTGGGCTACACGAGTGGTACAGGATGAGAATACAAAAATTTTCAGTGCACAGGTTTGGAATCCGGAGAAACCTTTCAAATTTCGAAAAAAAACATTTAAACCTTCTACTGATCCCTTACTTATTTATGAATGCCATATCGGTATGGCTCAGCAAGAAGAGAAAGTAGGAACTTACAGTGAGTTTCGTGAAAAAATTCTTCCCCGCATAGCAAAAGCAGGTTACAACTGTATTCAGATTATGGCCATTCAGGAACATCCGTATTATGGTAGCTTTGGCTATCATGTATCGAGTTTCTTTGCAGCTTCTTCACGTTTTGGCACTCCTGAAGAACTCAAGGAACTGATTGATACTGCTCACGGATTGGGTATTGCTGTAATAATGGATATTGTTCATTCTCACGCTGTGAAGAACGAAGTAGAGGGTCTAGGGAACTTTGCCGGTGACCCTAATCAATATTTTTATCCGGGAGCACGTCGTGAACATCCGGCATGGGATTCTCTCTGCTTTGATTATGGCAAAAACGAAGTAATACATTTCTTACTGTCCAACTGTAAATATTGGTTGGAAGAGTATCAGTTTGATGGTTTTCGTTTTGACGGTGTGACCTCAATGTTGTATTATAGCCACGGATTGGGAGAAGGTTTCTCTAATTATGGCGATTATTTCAATGGTCATGAAGATGACAATGCAATGTGTTATCTGACGCTTGCCAACGAATTAATTCATATGGTGAACCCCAAAGCAATCACCATTGCAGAAGAAGTTTCGGGTATGCCGGGATTGGCAGCCAAAGTAGAAGATGGTGGCTATGGCTTTAACTATCGTATGGCTATGAATATTCCGGACTACTGGATAAAAACAATCAAAGAGAAAATTGATGAAGACTGGAAACCTTCCAGTATGTTTTGGGAAGTTACCAATCGCCGTCAGGATGAAAAGACAATATCCTATGCTGAAAGCCATGACCAGGCATTAGTAGGTGATAAGACTATTATCTTCCGCCTGATTGATGCCGATATGTACTGGCATATGCAGAAGGGAGACGAAAACTACACTGTAAATCGTGGTATTGCTCTTCATAAGATGATTCGTCTGCTTACTGCTACCACGATTAATGGTGGTTATCTGAATTTCATGGGAAATGAATTCGGACATCCCGAATGGATTGATTTCCCACGCGAGGGAAATGGCTGGTCGTGCAAGTACGCCCGTCGTCAATGGGATCTGGTAGACAATAAGAATCTGACCTACCATTATATGGCAGATTTTGACGAAGATATGCTGAAGGTAATTAAAAGCGTAAAAGATTTCCAGGCTACGCCAATACAGGAAATTTGGCATAATGACGGCGATCAGGTACTTGTATATCAGCGTAAAGATCTCATATTTGTATTCAATTTCAATCCTAAACAGTCATTTACTGACTATGGTTTCCTGGTTGCTCCGGGTGCATATGAAGTAATTTTGAATACAGATAGTGTACAGTTTGGAGGTAATGGGCTCTCTGACGATACCATTACACATTTCACCATATCCGATCCTCTATACAAAAAGGAAAAGAAAGAATGGCTGAAACTTTATATTCCGGCTCGTACAGCGATGGTATTGCGTAAAAAGTAAAATACTACTAATAATAAAGAGAGTCATTTTCTATATAGAAAATGACTCTCTTTATTATATGATAAGTTTTTATTATTTCAGGCTCTCTTCTACTTGTCCCAACATTTTCTTAATTTCAGCTCTATCTGGAGACAAAGCCACAGCTTCCTTCAAATAATCTGAAGCTTTCTTGAAATCGGCATCAGCAGCAGCTTTTTCCGTTGCATATTTATCTGCGTCAGAACTAGCCAGTGGAGCGGCTTTTTTCAATACATTAGCTCCATTATTGTAGAATAACACTCCCAGACTGTAAAGAGCATCTGTTTTCCATTTTTTGTTGCTCAGCGTAGTTACTTGTTTGTAACTTTCTTCTGCCTTATTAATATCATTTGCTTTCTGGAATTTTTGTCCTTCTTTTAAATAATGGATAGCATATAGTTTCTCCATTGTTTTATTGCCCGGAGCAACTTTAAGTCCGGCTTCCAAGGTTTCCACCATTTCCGCATCCTTTTTCAAATCTTTTAATGCACCAGCTTTACGGGCATACGCATTGGCTACGTTATAATTCTTTTGAATAGCTACATCGAAGTACTTCACTGCATCAGCATATTTTTTTATCTGATCAGCACATACGCCACAATTATAAGCCATTACAGAATCAGAATTATTCGTTTGCTTCAGATACGCATCGTATTTAGTAAAAGCAACCTGATAATTCTTAGCATTTAAAGCGTCATTTCCTTCTTTTTTTAACTGATTAGGGTCTGTTTGACCAAAGATACTGCCTGTGGCACAGCACAAAGCAGCAAGCAAAATAAATTTTCTCATGGTTCTTAAAATGTGTCTTTTTAATTGTTTATCGTTCAAATGTAACAAGAAATGAATAAAGCAACAAAGCTATTTTGTTTTTTATAGGCTCTTTCACACTACGAAACATACTACTCAAGTATATTCTTCCGAATATAGTATCGTATATTTTATTTCTTAAGCCTGGTTATGATACAGTAGTAAACAACACTGCTGATACGTCATCCGACCTTTTTACGCATGGGAAGTCAGGCGCTTCATGGTTTGCTTCTTCATATTTACGTATTGCGCCTAGTGCTTGCTTGAAATTTATTTTATGTGTAAAAAAATCCATAGGTGTGTATAAGGCAAACTCCTTGAATGCTCTATTGAATCCATCGCTACAGATTAAAAAAGAATCTGCATGCCGTATATTAAACTCTTTTTCAATAAATTCATCTTCAAAATTTCCATCATAGCCCACTACCCAAAAACCATCGGGTTTATTCCGATAGTTCAAATTAGTTATTCGAGTTTCCCGTATATGGGATTCTATATCCAAATTATTTCTTTTGGCATATTGCAGTTGCGAGAGGGTTCTATGGGAAAATTTATCAACTCGCTTATCGTATACAGTAACTATTTTACTATTATTCTTCTCCTTTATGTAAATACTGCAATCACCTATTGTAAAGCACTTCAATGAACTTCCGACAATTTGTATTGCACTAAAAGTAAATGTCGGTTTCTGGTAAAACGAGATATCGGGTAATGGATATTTGTGGATAATGGCATCAATACATTGTTTGACATAGGATGGAATATGGCATTCGGATTTATATTCTGCCAGAAAGTTCTTTTTAAATTCCTGAACAAGCCATTTTGCATAAGTCTCATGTCCTTCGAATCCTATTTTTTTTATAGGAGTTGCACCATCGATTACGGCTATACAATCGGGTGTGATGATGATGTCGTCTTCGTTCCACTCACCGTTTCCGGCATCTTTTATTACATCTGTTATTTTAAATATCATAGAATTAGTTTAGTAAAAACATTGAAAGAATCATTGCAATCGATATAAACAAGACGATACCGGTAGTTATATATGCTTTTCTATTGTTGTTATGACCCATAAGAAGTCTGAATAGAGAAAAGGCAATATTCAGTCCTCCGACTAAAACCATAATTAAAGCAGCAGCTTCTTTGAAATCAACTGCTTTTTGCGCCACTTGAATAGAAGAAATAATAAAAGCCAAGATAGCAGCAAAGAAAGCCAGAAACTCTAAATACTTTGACTTTATGTTTTCGATATTATTTTTATAGCCATCCAGTGTTATTTCCATATCTTTTTGGTAAGATTCTAATGTCTGATTTATTTTATAGGTGTTTTTTTCTGCTTTTAGATCGATTAATTTTGCTTTCAGATCCAATAAATAGTAATAATATTGAGATACTCTAAAAATTGAATCAGACTTTGTTTTGTCTTCTAATTCGATAGCTTTTTCTATAAATTGAAAACTTTCTTCATAGAATCCCAGATAGAATTTTATTCGACCTTTTGTACTATAATACTTTGCATATTCCGGTTTAAGTAGAATAGCCTTATCAATAAGATCTAATGCAAATTGATTTTCATCTTCTGTAAATTTACGCCCGTATTCTAAGGCAATTGCAAAAATATCTGCGTAAGTTTGATATACTCCGCTGTTATTTTTTAAATGTTCGAGCGCTCTTTTCGCTTCTCTTAACGCTGTAATTATGTGAGAATTATTTTTTTCTGATATATACAGATGATACAGTGATGAAATAATGCAGCAATAAGGGTTTATGGGAGATGATTCGTCAAATCCTTTTTCGTCGAAAAGATCCATGTATTGATTGGCAAATTGGCAGAATGCCTTTTTCTTTTCATGCCTGCGATAAAAAATCAGTACGGTATAATAGGCATTAAACCTAATATACAAAGATAGATTGACATCTTCTATTATTTTACAAAACAGATTAACAGGAAACTCTTTATTTTCTTTTTGATAGTACTTCTGTGCAAGTTTTCTTAATGCTATAGGATAATTACAATCATTTATATTGTTGATGGCTGCAAGCTCCTTTATAATTATCGTTTTTGTTTCCATTTTCATATATTTATCAATAATAGAGTATTAAATTTAAGTTTGTTCGTTTTTTCAAAGTTGAACACTATTTTTCAATTTGGACTTTAACGACATACAAACATAATATTTTTAATAGAGATTTGAAAGGAATATGTAAAAAACAATAAGGTAGTTTTACAGTGAGGTAGTTTGGGATCCGTTATCAGTTGATTTATATTAATAAATAGATATAAAATAAAAAGATGGATTCTTCTCACGCTTGAGAAGAATCCATCACACACAAACAAAACAAACAATACTCTACATTTTTCTTCTCAGATATCTGTAGAACAGTGATACAAATGTATATTGAAAAAATAATAGTTGTTATTATGTATGGAAATTCAGTATCTACATTCGGAAATTTAGTACAAATATTTATCATTTTTAAAACTTGATTATTACTGATAAATGGAGAAAGTTGAGCAATCTTCCTTGAATACAAATGTTCATATACTTCGATTATAAACTTTTTATAGATGGGAAGATGATCTCTATCACCTCCCCGATTATGGGGTAAACGGTAAACAGTTAACTTCACAGTACAAGGAGTTTATCAACGCATACAGACAGTGGGATCAGTTAGATCATGCCTCAGAACATGTCCTGTTCAAACAGAATATAGCTCCTAGCCTTTGTATTGATGAGACTTCTTTGAGCTGCAGAGAATTATATACTGTTGCCACTAACCGTGCGGGACGTGGTGGCAGAGGTACACTTGTGCCCATGATACGTGGTACGAAGTCTGAAGACGTCATAAAGGTGCTTGAAATGATTCATGTCTCCAAGCGCAAGACAGTCAAAGAGGTCACTTTAGATCTTTCGCCGACCATGATGCGGATTGTCCGAACGGCTTTCCCCAACGCCACTATGACAAATGACCGGTTTCATGTACAGAAGCTTTTTTATGAGGCAATTGATGAACTCTGGATTATTTATCGCTGGATGGCACGGGATTTAGAGAACGATGAAATTCAGCGGTGCAGAGAGCAAAATATAGAGTATGTTCCGTTTCGATATACCAATGGCGATACCCGTAAGCAGCTGCTGGCAAGGGCTAAACATGTACTTGTCAAGCATTTTAGTAAATGGACTGAATCCCAAAGAATACGTGCGGAAATCATATTCGAATATTATCCGGAATTGAAATCTGTTTACGACTTAGCTATAGAGTTGACCAATGTGTATAATAAGCACTATGACAAGGATGTGGCACGTGGAAAGCTTGCCTTGTGGTACAATAAAATAGAAAAGCTTGGGTACGGATGTTTCAGAACCGTAACAAATACCATGCAGAACTATTATGAAACAATACTAAACTATTTCGTTAACAGGGAAACAAAGGCATTTGCGGAATCATTCAATGCAAAAATTAAAGCATTCAGAGCACAGTTTAGGGGAGTCGGAGATATACCATTCTTTATTTTTAGATTATGCAAACTAACAGGGTAGATTTAACATACCCACAGAGTTTTCGGACTGACCCCGTAACTGATTGATAACCACCCAGACAACGAAAGGCAAGCAGTCTTTTTATTGACTACTTGCCTTATCGTTGTGATTCCGAAGCGATTCGAACGCTTGACCCACGCCTTAGAAGGGCGTTGCTCTATCCAGCTGAGCTACGGAACCATCCTTAATTGCGGTGCAAAGGTAATGCTTTTTCCGGAAAATCAAAAATATTTCTGCGTTTTTTTGTATCTTTCTCTGTCCAGAGAAGGCTATAATCCTAAAGGTAAGCCTGTTAAATACCACAAAATAAATAACAAAGTCCAGGTTATTAAAATATAAACAGAATAACGCCACGTATATCTTAATAAAGAAAGATATGAAGAGTTCTTGTCATATTGCTGCATGTAAGTTAATACTAAGGGCATATAAAAAAGAAAAGGAGTAATGGCATTTGTTGCACTATCGCCTATACGAAAAGCACACTGCACTACATCTGGAGAGACCCCCATTTTATCGAATATCGGAATGAAAATGAATGCCATAAATGTCCATTTGGAGGTTGCAGATACCATGATGAGATTGATTAACGCACTGAATAAGATAAAAAGGATTAGGGTTGATAAGTTGCCAAACTCAATAGAAGAGAGTAGATTTGCTCCCATAATGGCTAGGCACTTGTCGAGGTGTGAATATTCAAAGCAGGCAAACATCTGTGCTGCAAAAAAAGCGATAACAAAATATACTCCCAGTAACTTCATAGGTTGTGCCAAACCCTCAATCACATCTGTATCCGTGCGATACCGCCCCGAACTAAATCCATAGACCATTCCCATAAGTCCGGCTCCCAAAGAAATGAGAAACAATATTCCCATAATAAAAGGGGAACGCATCAGATTACCGCTTACACCACGCAAAATACCATATGAAGAGAAAGTTAACCAAAGGACTATAGCTACATAAACTACTCCTACAGTGATCGCCATTGTTAAAGCACGGCGCTCCTTACGGGAAAGTGGCTTATAACCTTCAAAAAGAGTACTTCCTCCATAGTTGCCCATAGCCGGAAGTAATTTATGACGCGTTACCCAATAAACAACAGCAGCAATAAGAAAAGTAGAAACAAACATGAAATAATAATTGCATAGCGGTCCCGTATCACCATGTTCTATACCGCCTGCTACTGCGGCTTCTTCTGTGGTACGGGCTAGCAACGGATCCATCGTACTCAATACGACATTAGCACTATAACCACAAGCTACAGAAGCATAAGCTGTGATAATTCCAGCTACCGGATGTAACCCCACGGAATGAAACAAAGTAGCAGCAATAGGCAGCAATATAATATAACCAGCATCACCCACTACGTTTGAAAGCAATCCCAAGAAAATAACCCAAAGAATAATTTTCTCTTTCTCCTGCTTTCCACGAATTCCCTGCCGGATACAAGCATCTATAAAGCCGGAATGTTGCGCTACTCCTATACCAAACATAGCTACAATGACCATTCCCAAAGGAGCAAATCCAGTGAAATTGGTAACTATATGACGAAGCAACCAGCGAATACCTTCCGGACTTAACAAGCTTTGCACACGAATTTCCTCACCTGTTTGTGGCAATGTAACGCTTAGTCCGTAGATGTCGAATATCCACGAAAGAAGCACAACGAACATTGTCAGCACAAGGAACATTGTGGCCGGATGGGGCATACGCCATTTGCTATTCTTCATCGGCTTCCAGATTATCAAGATCGAGGATACGAAGTTCAAATGCACGTACTACCAGACGGGTAGCATTCACCCCTACCCGTTCTCCATTAGGAAAGAGGCGTCCGACAAGATCATTCTGCCGTTTTTCGAGCGACTTCACTCCAAAAGGCATACCCTTGAGATTGGCTATCATCTCTTTGGTATATCCCAAGGCGAGATGGCGTAAAAAACGTTCGTCATATTCATCGATATCGTAATTGATAACAGCTTCCTGACGTTTGGCATCGTTACCTACAGAGGCTTTAAACCGATCTACTATCTTCTCAAGTATAGGATAGTTGAATACAAGTTTCTTACCGTCCATCACTGCTTGTACATCGGTCTTAGTCAGCAGTTCACCTGTCTTCAGGATAATGCCGTCGGCTCCTGCATTCAGTACATCTACCCATAGTTTTTCATTCAATATTTCACCTGTGAAGATAAGCACCCGTACTCCTTTGTAACGTTTGAATATATTGCGGCAGATATCTACTCCAATAGTGGTAGAACCACCCAAACCAAGATCGAGCAGTACCAGATCGGGTAATTGAGTTTCCATTAACGACCAAAATTCTGCTTCAGTCATAGCGGTCCCTATAACTTCTGCATTGGGTATTTCATGCCGGAAAATCTCTTCTGTACCTTTCAGTTCTAACTTTACATCTTCTACGATAATTACTTTAAATTTTCTGTCTTCCATACGTTTTGTTACATATATTGTTATGACTCGTTACACATATTATTATGCTGCTTTACATCTATTGTTATCATCGCCTGGGTATAGTAAAGTAAACAGTAAACCCTCCACCCACAGCAGGCTCGGCATTGATACGGCATCCACGTCGTCCGGCAAATTCATCATGATCGCGAATAATTTGCTTACATATTAAATATTCCGTACCGCGGAGTTCTCCTTTTTCACCAGCAGTCATACGTGTCAGGTTGGGATAAAACAATTGGTTCAGTTCTTCTACGCTCTTTTCACGACGAGGGTCGGTAAAAAGAAAGCGTACATATTCATCCTCTTCTCTGGCACTTAATTTCAATATTCCGTTTTCATGCCTATCGAGCGCTTCGTCTATCAGATTTTCAAGAAGAAAACGAAGTTGACTGATATCTCCGATAATCCGCCCCTCCATTGGTTCGATCATTAACTCAACTCCGGTTCTTTTTCCCTTACTAACCCTCCGGAAATACTTAGCTGCATATTCAAAGAGATCGGAAACCAGAATTGTACTCCGGCGGAATGTAACCTCTTCCAATTGCCGGGAAGCACAGGAACTAAGGATGGTAAAGATTCCTTTATAGTACTCTATCAATTCACTGATAGCTTCCACATTTTCTCGTTCTTCTGCTTCCGAAAGATTTTGTGTATTCAACTTGCCAATTATCTGTTTTATCTTATTGGGGTAATAAACAGTCTCATGTTTGATAGTAGAAAGACAATTGTCAAGTACCATATTTTGAACATGCAACATACTGTCTTCCCAAGAAGCACGTTGTGCCTCTTCATGTGCAGATTCAATATCCCGGTATTTCATTGCCAGCTTTACTACAGCATTGAACACTACGATTGCTACGTAGCGGGCCACCAATTCAAATAGCAACCGATCTGTTTCTAATTCGGTTCCTTCACGGCGCTCTAGGTAAAGTACTCCTACACACTGATGCTCTCCTCCGGCATCCACCACCAATGGAATGGCCTGTGCAAGCCCGTCAGACTGGTAAGCTTGCTCATTAAAACAACGTTGCATCAACTCAGGCATCACATCAAGCCGAGGATTGGAAGCAAACTCTAAATGATGAGTAGTCTCATTATACACGGCAAGGCTGAGTCTATCAATTGTGAGTAATTCGTTGATGGAATCAAATGCTTCGTCAACGAGCCGTTGAGGAATCTCCTTCAATGTATCCTCTTCGCGCTGCAAGGCTTCGGCCGACTCCTGTGAACGTATCAGTGAAGAAGCGAAAACTTTTTTGTTTATCTCAAGCACTTGTTCTAAATTCAGACGGTTGAGCAAGCGTTTGCGTATATAGATTAGATAATAGCCTGCCAGAGAGATTACCAGCAAAAGGATGCAAAGGATAATACCTACTATCTTGTTCGTTGTAGAACGTTCCAATTGGCGGCAGTATCCCTCCAACGACTGATCTTCACTCTGCAGCTTATAAAGGGCTGTAAATGCTGCATTATTATAATTATACCCGTTCAACTGTTTTAATGCAAGAAAAGCGACCGCTGCTTCATTCCTTATATCCAGTATTGCATGAAAGTCTGAATCGAACATTTCATTCCACCAGGTCAGTTCAGCCGGAGTACCTTCACCAACCAGTTTCATATATCGATAGGGTCGGCGGGCATATTTCTTATAATGCCTGTTCAGCATCATAATAGCAGAGTCAGCATATTGTAAGGCTGCTTCATAATAACCATCTACATTGGCAAAATAGGCCGCATTGGCATAGTCGGATGCTTCGTCAAGCAATTGTTCGTAATTGGAATCTACAGCCAAGCCTATAGAATCTATTGCAGAAGGAGCAAATGCCTGTTCAGCTTCTTTTACACAAGAAGAGCACAGAAATGAAGGCAATAGCAAGCATAATAGCATTCCTGTTATTTTTCGTACTCCCGATGGGAGACGGAAATAGAAACGGCTTCCCTTCCCCGGTTCACTTTCAACACTGAACAGGCATACCCGGAACAAATCATTTGTTTTACGATACTTTTCAATAATACCTTTACAGTTCATCAGTCCGAAACCACTTCCCTTATTCTGTCTCAATATTTCTGTATCCTCAGTATTTTCCATTCCGATAGCACGTGAATCATACACTTTTTCACCAATAATACGTGCCACATCTTCGGCAGAAAGTCCACGTCCGTTATCTTCTACTGATATTTCAATGTATTCTTCAGTCTGGCAGGCATAAATATGTACCTTCCCTCCTTCAGGAGTATATTTACGGGCATTTTCGGCCAGGGTATTGATCATAAACAAAGTCAGTGCCTTATCTGCCTTTACTAATGCTCGTGTTGGTTCTATTTCGAGTGTCTGATTTTTCATTTCGAAGGTTCTGCGCCCTTTCCCCAGAAGTTCAAAAAGCTCGTTCAGATTGAAAATTTCTATATTCAGGCTCAATGTACCCTGTTTCATCTTAATCCACAAGGCAAGAATATCATTGTATTCATTGATCGTGGTTACTAATTCGTCAATGTATTGATATTTTTCTTTTTTGACCCGAGGATCTTTCATGAAACCTTTTTCTGTGAGTTTGTGTACTTCGTTAAGTATGCGGTCTATATAAGGATTGATGCCATTCACTATGGCAAGACACGACTTCTTTATCAAATTCTGACGTTTGTTGGCTGCGATATGTTGTTCATAGACATAACGTTGCTTTTCCAGCTGATTACGTTCGTCACTAAGTAAAGCAATGGCCTGCTCATTATCTATAGCCCACTCAACATAGGGTATCAATATATGTACTAATGCCTGCTCATCTCGACTCAGCCGATGATTATGAACGAAATTTGCCTTTCCCTCTTTAGTAACTTCCAAAGTGATCCGGTCCGATCCGAATAGCTGGTCAATACCTTGTTGGATAAGAGGTATGTCCATCGGGATAGAAGCCGTAATATCCCGGCAGAGAACCAGGGTCTGTTGTAATCGTTCTGTGTAAATACGATTTTTTAATTTAGAACGTTTATTGAAAATCCAGAATAAAACGATTACCAGTAATAAACCTACTGTAACAAAGAAAAGTACGATGTTCAACTGTTTGGACTCTGTTTCCAGATAAGTGTAACGACTTTCCAGCTCCTTGTCCTGGCGGGTATCATTTAATATATCCAGATAGATATTGCGGTTATAATCAGACTCCGACTTCATGCCCAGTCCTGCATAAGAGACACTCAACTGTTCACGAATACGGGATATCCATTCAGGTACAGTCTTGACTCTCTCCTGCCCTATCCATGTCATTTCGGTAAAAATAGTATCAGCACTGACAAAAGGCTGCAATTTGTCTAACGTATCGGCGGCATGATGATAATACAAAAGATGATGATGATTTACGCACTCCAATGCCTTGCCCAAAGAGTCGAGTGCTTCGGAATACAAACCATGGGCGTTGAGATACTTTCCGATAGAGACATAAGCACCGGCAATCTGATACAGATCATCGTATTCTCTGAAAGTCTGCAATGCCTTTTCTCCCAATCTTAAAGGTAACAAAGAATCAATTGGTATGCCCAACTGCTTCAATGAATGTGAACGTCTTGAAACAATCAGATCAAAATCTCCTTCAGGTATCAGCAGATTAGCCAATCCTTGCATACTGTTCCCGGCAAAATAAAGATAACCTTCGCGGGAAGCCAGTCGCCAAGTAGTATAAAGTTCGTCATATTCATGCAATTTCCGTTCGTCTGGTGTATCACCTTCACACAAAGAAGCCGATCCTTTGATATAATGAAAATAAAGGTATTGATTGGTATCCTCATTCAAAGCTTCGTCTTGCGGAATCTTATCCAGTGCTTCCATTGCTTCGGGACGTTGCTGAAGATAATAGTAATAAACGGCAGATACTATAAAGAACTCTGTAAAGGCATAATTCAACCGTAGTGTCTCATGCTTGTCCGCAAAAACATTACTGTCTTCACGGATACGTTTCATCCGCCGGATAGCGCTGTTACGATAATCGTAATATTCTTTATTCATACCCGCCCTCTGATAGATTTTCATTAGTCCTACATCTGCAATAAGCAATTCCAGTTCATTTTTGGTGAGTCCGTATACTTCTTTGTGTAAACCTTCGGCACGTTCAAAATCCATTTTCATAAATGCACAAAATCCCAGGTTATTGCAGGCCTCTGCTTTCCCCTGATTATAAAGGCGGGACTTTTGATAGGCTTCTAATGCTGGATGATAGGAAGAATCCAGATTTTTGTAACGATAAGCATACGCTCTTCGATTCAAAGAATCGATAAATCGTACCTCTTTGGTAGGTGCTGTACCGACACACGAAAAGAGTGTTGTGAACAACAGCATGCACAGTATATACAAAGGTAGGTGACGGTTCATCGTTTTAATAATTATTCAATGTGCCGATATAACAATGTGGCAATTACCATGCGCTATGTTAAACAGCACAACCAATTGGCATATTGGCACATTATCCTATTGGCATATTATTTAATCTCGCAAATCTACAAATATTTCCCGTGAATAGGAATGAAAAAATATTTTTTCTACAATAAGTCTTTTAGATTGTCGGGAGATTTCATACCTTTGCGGGCAAATTAACAAATAGGTAACAACTATTATAAAATGAGCGAAAAAGCACCCTTTATGGTATTCTCGGGAACCAATTCGAGATACCTGGCAGAGAAAATCTGCGCTAGCCTCAATTGTCCTTTGGGAAACATGAATATCACCCATTTTGCAGACGGTGAATTTGCTGTTTCTTATGAAGAGTCAATCCGTGGTTCACATGTATTCTTGGTTCAATCCACTTTCCCAAATTCTGACAATTTGATGGAACTTCTGCTGATGATTGATGCAGCAAAAAGAGCATCTGCAAAGAGCGTGGTTGCTGTTGTTCCGTATTTCGGTTGGGCTCGCCAAGACAGAAAAGACAAACCTCGTGTTTCTATCGGCGCAAAACTGGTAGCTGATTTACTTGCAGTAGCAGGAATTGACCGTCTGATCACAATGGATCTTCATGCTGACCAGATTCAGGGATTCTTTAACATTCCGGTTGACCATTTGTATGCTTCGGCAGTATTCCTTCCCTACATTCAGTCATTGCGTCTGGAAAATCTGGTTATAGCTACCCCTGACGTAGGTGGTTCAAAACGTGCAAGTACATTCTCAAAATACCTCGGTGTACCTCTGGTTCTATGCAATAAATCGCGTGAGAAAGCTAACGAGGTTGCCTCTATGCAGATTATTGGTGATGTGAAAGATAAAAATGTTGTTTTAATTGATGATATTGTAGATACAGCAGGTACGATTACTAAGGCTGCTAATATTATGGTGGAAGCCGGTGCAAAATCTGTGCGTGCTATTGCAAGTCATTGTGTTATGTCAGACCCTGCTTCTTTCCGTGTACAAGAATCAAGTCTTACTGAAATGGTATTTACCGACAGTATCCCCTATTCAAAGAAATGCGCTAAAGTAAAGCAGCTAAGTATTGCAGATATGTTCGCCGAAACGATCAGACGTGTCGTAAGTAACGAATCAATCAGTTCTCAATATATTATATAATATACAAACGATCCCC
>DXWV01000086.1 GCA_019416685.1 Bacteroides sp. | reverse complement strand
TAGAGAACATTTTGATTACATAATGTCAAAAATCAAAGAACAATTTGCGTAAAACAATTTAGTAATGAATAAAACTAATCGAACACAAAAAGAACCGGATTATTTCTATCGTCGGCATATGGGTAGTTTTAAGCTGTATCGAAACAATCATGACGGAACCGCTGATAAAATAGATCAGAGTTGGAACGAAGAGACTATACGTAAAAAAACATATGGCCTGAACGGATGGGATTATAAACCTAAAAGTGAACTAAAACAACATGTATAGAAAAGCTATATGTATCTGATAAGTCAAATAAAATGCATATCGGGCGATGTGTCCGATATGCATCCTGTCGGGATTGAGACAGAGGATATAGAAATAACGCGAAGCGAGTTACATAGATTGTATCAATGTGATAGGATATTATTTATTTATGAACAATTGAATTAGAATACAATGAGTCGAAACCCATACTACATTAAAATGATTAACTCGGCGAGGTGGAAAGCTCTTCGTGCTGATAAGCTGCGTTCTAATCCGATTTGTGAGGAATGTGAGAAAAGGAAGCTTAGTACACTTGCTACAGAGGTACATCACATTGTCCCGGTGGAATCTGTACCACATGAGTTTGGCATGAGGCAGTTAATGTTTAATTACTCGAATTTGGAAAGTTTATGCCATCCGTGCCACGCTGAGATACATCGACGTGCGTTCAGTCATTCGAAAGAGGCGATTCAGGCGAATAATAAACGGGTAACAGAGAGGTTTGCAGATAAGTATTTGAAAGAGTAAAATTATTTTGTTTGTTTCGGTGATTTTTTTTGTATATAATGGACCTTAATTAATAAAATATTTTATTCTATATTTTAATCGCTTCACCTCAATGAGGGGGGGCGGTTTTTTTATTTCTGGCCTGTATCGTTTAAACCCACTTCCTCTATTTTTTACACGCGCGAATAATTTTCAAAATGAGGGGGTATACGTTGGGGGTTAACTCTTCTACTGTAAACTTACGCGCTACCAAATACTTACCATGTTTTCATATGTGTAAAAAGCATATAAAAACATGATCGATTTAGATGACATCAAAGAAAAGATTCGTACCGCGATGGAATCACAAGGAACATATACAGAAGATTTAGAATTATGTATATCTCTTTGTGCAGGCTCTTATGTTGCGTTTAAAATCGCTCTTAATGACATTACTAAAAAGAAAAAATCATATGTAATTGAAGTTTCGCGTGAAGGCAATAAAAAACTGGTTGCACATCCTTCTTTTAAAGTTTTATTTGATTCTCTCGAAGTAACTCGTAAGCAGTTACGGGAATTAGGCCTTACATTACAGACGCTTTCTTCTTCCGATGATGACGAGGTTACCGATTTAATTAATGAAGTAAACAAGGCTGATGATGACGAATAAGGATGATCTCATACGTTTAAAAGCTGATACTATCGAGCTATTACGTTCTATTGATATTGGTTTTTATCAACTTGATAAAGCAGATATACGATTAAATATATATATAACGAATTGTATCAGTAATCCGGATGCACACAACCTATACGAGTTACTTGCAATCCGCCGCTTTTTCTATCTGCTGGATAAGTATGATTTTCGCCCTTGTAAAGTTCGGCGGTTTACTGTGTTTTATGAAAAGTTGAAATTCTCCGGAACACAAGGATTGACACGCTATAAGTTAACTCCTGTTCAAGTATTCCAGTTCTCGAATATTCTAGGCTTTTACAGACCGGGAACAAACAAACGCCTAATTCGTGACGCTCTGTTATTTGTTCCTCGTAAATTCAGTAAAACGACAAGCATAGCCAGTTTAGCGGTATTCGATTTGTTATTTGGTGACGCGAATGCTCAGGCTTACGTAGCGGCAAACTCTTATAATCAGGCAAAGATTTGCTTTGACGAAATCCGTAATATTTTAAAAGCACTTGACCGTAGGCTACGACGCTTCAAGATTAACAGAGAGATAATTAATAACAAAATAAAGGGAAAAACATCTTTTGCGCGATGTTTGGCATCTACTCCGGATAAACTAGACGGGCTTAATGCAAGCACAGTAATCGTAGACGAGTATTCACAAGCCGATAGCGCAGCATTGAAGAATGTTCTAACTTCTTCAATGGGCGCACGGCTCAACCCTTTAACTATTGTAATAACAACTGCCTCAGATAAGCATACAACTCCATTTACTAAGATGCTTGCCATGTATAAATCAATTCTACGTGGTGAGGCTGAAAACGATTCGATTTTCGCACATATTTTCGAGCCGGACATAGACGATGAAGAAGGCGACCCGGCAACATGGCGAAAGGTTCAACCACATTTAGGTATAACTGTTTATGAAGATTTTTATAGAGAAGCATTCCAAAAAGCATTATATAGTGCAGAAGATGCACTCGAGTTCCGCACAAAGTTATTAAATATCTTTGCTTCCAATGCTAATACCGTTTGGATCGAGGCAAAACAAATTGAAGAGCGATATAACGCGATCAAGGTAGAAAATATCAAGAGTAACCCTCCTACGATGGTAGGTGTTGATTTATCAGTACGTGATGACTTTTCGACAGTCACATACAATATCTATTCACCTGATTCCGGATCGTTCCACTCTGTTACGGATTACTATTTTCCCGAAGGAGCCTTACGGAATCATCCTAACCGTGAATTGTATGAAGGGTGGGCGAATTCAGGTTATTTAAAGCTATGTCCGGGTGAAGTAATTGATTATGAGATGATCGCGAATGATATTCTGGCCCGAGCAAAGTATTTACAAATACTTGGGATTGGTTATGATCCGTACAAATCGGCTGAGTTTGTTAACTTATTGTCTGCGTCCGCGAGTGGTGCAAGTGACTATATTAAGCCTGTAAAGCAGACGTATGGAACATTCACAAGCCCTGTTGAATCGTTTGAACTGGCATTGTATCGTAACAAACAAACATTCGATCCCAATCCCATAACGCCCTACTGTTTTTCTAATGCAGTTTTGGATGAAGATAGAAACATGAATAAAAAGCCTATCAAAAGGACTCACAATAGTAAGATTGATTCTACGATAACTAACTTAATGACATATTATTTATTTAATAACCATACATAACACGACATGAATTTAAGTTTTAATATTGGTTTTAGTGTAGGCAAAGATAGTAAACGTTCTTTGTCTAGTGATGCAGAGGCAGATAATAAACCTCCTGAAAAAACTCTTGAAGTAGTGGGTGGCTCAACGCGTGAACAGCCTGTTTCAGTGAAAACACCTGAGCAAGCTATGCGTTTATCAACAGCATTTAGGTGTACCGATATTCTGTCGGGTACTATTGCTTCACTTCCGTTTCATATAAAGAGAAAACGACCTGCAGGAAATTATGCGGTAGATACAGAGAATGAACTTCATTATCTGCTAACAAAGAAATCAAGCAAAAGGATGAATAGTTACGATACTATGTGTAACGCGATCATTCAGATGTTAAATCAAGGTAATGCTTATATTTTTATTCGTAGAGTTTTCGGTGATGTTTCAGAGCTTATTCTTTGTTCTAACGGCTCCGTTTTTTACGATAAGATAAGGAACGTTTATACGATTTGTGACCCAATAAACTTTATATACGGAACTTACGAGTCTAATGATGTCATACATATTAAAAATAAAAGTCTCGACGGTGGGTATACAGGAGTGAGCGTAATATCTTATGCGGTAACCGGATTTTCAGTAGCGGCAAGTGCAGATAAACAGAGCTTAGAAACTTTTCAGAATGGCGCGCCTGTTAAAGGAGTAATTTCTGGTGTGAAAGGTGAGGCCAGAGGGCTTTCTAGTCTCACAGACGAACAGACAGAAACAGTAGGCAATAGGCTTGATGCGCAATTTAAGAAGGGGCAAAATATAGCTTCTGTTAGTGGAGATATGCGATTTCAACAGCTTTCTATTAGTCCGGTGGATGCTCAATTAATGGAGCAAAAGAAATTTTCCGTATTCGACCTCTGTCGTTTTTACGGAGTACATCCTGACAAAGTATTCTCCGGGCAAACGCAAAACTATAAAGCTTCTGAAATGAGTCAGGTTGCCTTTTTAGCTGATACACTTGATCCGATTTTATGCCGTATAGAGGCAGAGTTTAATGCAAAGCTGATTCCTCGCCCCGTTTCTGGTATTTATAAAATCGAATTTGATCGGAAGGCTCTCTATAAAACCGATATAGCCACTCAAACCGCTTGCATGGAGAAAGAGATACAATACGGCGTTTCAACGGTCAACGAGTGGCGCGTAGCTCGTGAAGATAAAGAACCTATTCCGGGTGGAGATACGGTGTTTATGAGTTGTAATGTAGCTCCTATCGATTCTGTTAAAATTCGTGGCGATAATCCTAATGGAAAAGGCGAGCAACCAAATACAGAAGAAAAAACATAAAGTTAAACAGTGATATAAAACAATGGAAATACGAAGTTTTACAGAACTAGGAGCGCCAAAGATTACCGAAGAAAGAATAATTGAGGGGTATGGAATTGTATTTAATCAGGAAAGTAAAGTTATCTATGAACCTCAAAGAAAGCTCACTTTTATTGAAGTTATAGAAAGAGGTGCGGTTACGGAAGAATTGTTAATGAATTGCGATATAAAGGCTGTACTAGAACACGATGCGAACAGACTATTAGCCCGTTGGCGATACGGTTCTGGCTCTCTTTCTCTTTCACTTGACGATTACGGACTGAAATATATGTTTGATTCTCCACATACAGTTGATGGCGACTTCGCTGTAGAAATGATAAAGCGTGGTGATATTTTCGGTTCGTCATTTAGATATTTTACTGATGACAGAGACAAGGGTAAGGTTACTTACTCAAAGAAAAATGGAATGTTATTGCGTATAGTACATAAAATAGATCGTATAGCAGATGTATCTCCGGTATCTGATCCCGCATTTTATGGAACAGATGTCACAGTGAGAAGTATGGACGATATCGAAGCTATGATACGAAATAAAGATAACGATTATTTAACTCAATTAGCAACACTTAAAAATTTAATTTGACATGACAAAGTTAGAAGAAATCTCTCTTATCAAAGAGCAAATGAGAAATTTATTATCAGTGGCAAAAGGTGAAGAAAGAAGCCTTACAGAGCCCGAACAAGAACAATTTAACGATCTGTTGTCCCGAAAGAATCAGCTTGCCATTGACGAAGCATTGCGAAGCTTGGAGACTGATAAGAGAGCAGGTTTAACAGTAGATAAAAAGACTGTGTTTGCGAAAGCTTTGTTTGATATCTGTAATAGCCGTTCTTTAGCGGATTATGGCGGTTTTGCGGATGCTAAAGGTATTACATTTGCATCAAGAGCGGAAAGTGCTCCGGTTATTACTGATACTGCGGCGGCGGATTCAATGGTTCCTACAACCATTGGAGATGTTATTAAGCCGTTAGAGAAAGGGCTTATTGTTAGTAAGTTGGGTATTAAAATGCAGTACGGTTTAGTAGGTGAACTCATTTTCCCAACTTTGGCGGCAGTTGAAGCAACCATTGAGGGCGAAAACGCAAAGCTTAATCCTACGAAACTTGATATCAGCAACTTGAAGGCCAGTCCGTGGCGTGTTGGTATTTCTATTCCTGTTTCAAATGACGCAATCGATCAGACTAATGATGCATTGTTTGAAATTTCTGTTGAGCAATTGTCGTTATCGGTCTCTCGTTTACTCAACAAAGTAATGTTTTCAAGCGAAAAAGTAGGCCGTGCTTCTAATGGTGTTTTTGCAAAAGAAACACCTAATGTTGAGTACGAGAGCGCATTAACGTTTGAAAACGTGGTTTCATTAGAAACAGATGTAATGGATGCGGGTATAGATGTTTCAGACGGGACAGCCGCCTATGTGTGTAGTCCTAAAGTTTATGGGAAGCTGAAAACTACTCGCATTGAAGACGGATCACCTGAAATGGTACTTAAAGATGGTATGATGAACGGTTACCCGGTACTGATGACAAACTATATGAAGGCTGGCGAGCTTGGCTTTGGAGTCTTTTCTAATGCAGGTATCGGGCAATGGGGTAAAATGCGATTGACGATTGATGATAAATCACTTGCAGATACAAATGAAACCAAATTTACATTAAACTCGAAGTATGACATTGTTGTAGCTCGGCCAGAAGCTTTCGCAATTGCTAAGAAAAAGGCAGCGCCTGCAGAAGCATAATAACCAAATTTGAATATTAATTTAAGAGGGCTGTGGCTTCGGCCTTAGCCCTCTTCTAATCTTGTAACAATGGCGCAATACGTAACACTCGAAGAACTCAAACAGCATTTAAATGTTGATTTTGATACGGACGATACATATATCTCCGGTTTGATTGAACCCGTTCAGCTTGTGATTGAATCATATCTAAATGCCCCTCTTGATACATTTGTAAAGGATAATAAGATAGATGCGCGAATATGGCATGCAGTTCGCATTCTCGTTGCAAATTATTATGCAAATCGTGAAGAGGTAACGTTTGCAACTCCTAATATCATTCCCGGGCATGTAATGCTTTTACTTCAACCTTTAAAACGATACACATAATGCAGGCAGGGTTACTAACAGAAATAATAAGTTTCCTCCGATCGGAAACAGTTCGCGACACTTTAGGTGGGACGTCTGAAAAATGGATAGAGGTTCTAAAAAAACGCGCATGCGTCCGATTTAAATCCGGTGTACGTCGCGAGGTTAACAGTGAGATTTTGAACAGCTTTTCTATCACTATAACGATTCGGTATTGTAAGGATATTAACGAAAAAATGCGTATCGAATACGAAAATAGAAAATACAATATTCTCTCTATCAATCGTGACAGAAAACAGCAGTCGACAGTTATTGAAGCGGAGGTAGTCAATGAGTAACGTTGTGCAGGCATCATACCGTGTCGGGGTTGATGTTAAAAAAGTGAATGCTTTATTGTCTCAGTTGAACGATAAGGACTCTAAAAAGGCAATTAAAGCAGGCCTTAGAAAATCAGCAAGCATTATTCGTAAAGAAGCTCAAAAAAATTGGGTTGCATCTGTGCCTAATGGTGCAAAGATGAAAAAAGAAATTAATCTCGCTGTGTATCGTAATGCATCTGGGGCACGTGTAGATTTGTTAGATAAAAGAAGAAAGGAATCTAAACAGTTTACTTTGAAATTTTTCGATTCAGGTACAAAAGAAAGGAAAGTACTTGGGAAAAAATCAATAAAGGCTGGTGCTAATCGAGGTGTTATTAACGCTACCAATTTCTTTGCAAATGCAGTTAATAGTAAGAAGACGGAGGCGGAGAGCTCGCTTGAACAAAATCTAATCGCCTCAATACGAAAAGTAATAGACAAAAATAAATGAGTATATTAATTAGTAAACATATTTATAGTAAGTTATCCAATTCTATTGAGCTTGCCTCACTTGTTGGTGATAAGATTTATACTATATCAACTAAAAGCGAAACGACTTTTCCTTTTATCGTATACAAACGAAGTGAATTAATACCTAACCATACAAAAGATAGATACGATACAGGGGATAAGGTTACTGTAGAAGTGATTGTTGCTACTGATAATTACTTCGATTCTATAAAGGTTGCAGAGGCGGTTAGAGTGGCTTTAGATGGCAACCGCGGCAAATATGATACTTTCAATGTCATAGACTCAAAGCTGTTATCTGCTGACGAAGATTTTATAGAGGACACATTCATTCAACGTTTAGTTTTCTCGTTTGAAACAGACACTGAGTAATTAACATTTAAAATAGTAAAACATGTCAAAACCAAAAGCAGTATTAGGAAAAGATTTTATGATGTTTACTGACGGAAAGGCGATCGCGCTTTCAACGTCCTGTAAATTATCTCTGTCAAGTGAAACTATTGATACACAAAGTAAGGATTCGGGTATATGGACAGAGAAGGATATTAAAAAATTGTCTTGGAATGGATCGAGTGAGAACCTTTTTAGCGCAGATGCAAATGCAAACAGCTACGATACATTATTCGCGTTAATGATTGCGCGCAAACCTATTGCTGTAAAATTCGGCATTCCAACGAATAAAGATTCCGAAGAATTACCAGAAGCAGGTTGGACTCCTCCTGCCTCTGGTGCATATTCAGGTGAGGCACTGATAACTTCGCTGGAATTGAATGCGCCAGACGGTGATAAAGTAACTTTTTCAGCAAGCTTTGAGGGTACAGGCCCATTATCAAAGGACAAATCAGCAGGTTAGTAATAATCGCGAGGGCAGGGGCTATAACTTTGCCCTCTCATTCAATAATGATGTAATGAAAACTATAATAATCAAAGGAAGTTCATATAATCTAAAATATACGATTCGGGCATTTTTTATTTTTGAAAATTTGACCGGATATCCTTTTTGCTTCGGTAAAGTACTTGACGAATATTTATTGTTCTATTCAATGATTCTTGCTAATAATGAGACTTTCGATCTCATATTTGACGAGTTTATCAATTTGTGCGACGAAGATTCAACTCTTTTCGCTCAGTTTAAAGAGTTTTTTTTAGCAGAGGTGAAAAAGCAATCTCAGGATACATCGAGCGTAAAAAAAAAGACAGTGAGAAAGAAGTAGGTATACAGGAGTTATATTCACGTGTAGTCGGTGAGGGCGGTATTTCTCCTGATTACTTCCTCGACAAAATGACCTTTGCCGAGGTACGTTGTTTTTTGGAAGGTTTAAATATGCGCAATCGGGAAAGCTGGGAGCAAACGAGGCTACTCGGTTATATAATAGCTCAGGCAAACAGTACAAAAACGCTTACTCCGTCTGATATAATTCGCTTTCCGTGGGACGAACAAAAAGATAAGAAAGATACTTCCGTTTCTGACGCAGATATGAAAAGATTACGAGAAAAAGCAAAAATAATTGAATCGCAAATGACTGAATAACATGGATATAATAACACGATTACTATTAAAAACAAATGACTTTGACGCGAACTTAAATAAAGCAAAGGGAAGCGTAAACGGTTTTCAGGGTGGTATTGCGAATATGGCGAAAACTGCCGGGGCTGGGGTGATGAAGTTTGCCGGGGCTATTGGTTTGGCGGTTGGTGCCACTGAGGCTTTCGGGAAAGTAATGAGTAGCAGTCAAACGTTAGGTGATGAATACGCCCGTACGATGGACGGATTAAAAGGAGGCGTAGATCAGTTCTTTTATTCTATAGGGAGTGGAGACTGGACTCCTTTTATGAGCGGTTTGGCCGAAACAATACGTTTAGCCCGTGATGCTTATGATGCAATGGACCAGTTGGGTAATACTCGAATGTCCTTTTCTTATTTTGACTCAAAAAATCAGGCGACAGTACAGGAACAAATTACTATTTTAAAGGATAAAGATTCGACAGAAGAACAAAAACAAGCGGCTAGGGAATTACTGGATAAAACCCTTAAAGATCAAGAGGAGATAGTAGGGCAGTATAGGCGTAGAAGTAATAATGCCGTGCAAGCGATGGTAAAGGCGGCAATAGGCATTGACGGAGTAGATGTCTCCATGATAGATATAGACAAAGTATTGCGACTCGACGTTTCCGCAATGGGGGACAGTCAAAAAGAAGAATTATCTAATCAGTATAAAGAGTTTGAAAGAGAGTATGATAAGTTAAAAGACAAGTTTACAAGGATGGAGGCCGCCGGGGTAGGTGAGAATATGTTCGTAACATCAGTGACGGATAAAAATGCATTATCAAAAGCCATGGCCCCGGTAATTGCAAAATATCAGGATGCCATAAAATACAACGCAATCTTAGTAAAAAAGAATGATGAATGGCTACAAGAGTTAGTAGGCGTAGCCTCTGCGGCCGAAAACGCAGATCGTAATTTACAAAGCATGACTAAGGCCGCGAATCGTGCATCTCAATCTGGAACGGGTAGAAAAACACCAAAAGACGAGCCTAATAAAAACTCTCTTGCCTGGTTCGATTCCGAAATCGTAAAGAAAAATAAAGAGTTGATAAAAGCCACTGATGCACAAGCTCGCGAAGCCATACAAAGTACAATAAACGAACTCGAGAAACAGAAAGTAGAATTATTAATCACAGAAAAAGACGGTAGCTTAGAAGCTCTTTCTCTGCAAATCTCCGAACTTAAAAAGAAGTATGCTATTGCGTCTACCGACGAAGCGAGAAAAGAAATTTATAATTTAATTACCGAATTAGAGTCTAAACAGCTTCATATTAATTTAACGGCAAAATTTAACGAAGAAAAAGTACCATTAAAACAGGCAGGCTTCAATTATGTTGATACAAAGAAATTACAACTACCTAAAAAGTTAGAAAAGATTAATACTCCCATCAAGAAAAAAGACATTGATTTAAACGAAAAATACAACGAGTCTCTTTCTGCAATGGGCTCGATAATGGGCAACTTATCCGGCGCGTTCGATGGTAATACGGCCTCAGTCTTACAATGGGGTTCGACACTTCTTACTACAATCGCTCAGGCTATTCCGGCTATTACTGGAATGATCCCAGTAAAGAAAGCGAATACGGAGGCATCGAAAGAAGAGGCCACGGCCTCAATGCTTAGTGCAGGTGCTCAGACGATGGAGGCGCACGCGAGTATTCCATTTGCGGGAATAGCGATAGGACTTGCCGGAGTCGCCTCTATTATAGCCGTGTTAGCAAGTATGCCGAAGTTTGCAACCGGTGGTATCGTTCCGGGCGTATCGTTTACGGGGGATAAGGTTCCGGCCCTTCTTAATTCCGGCGAGATGATTTTAAATAGTGGACAGCAGAGCAATTTATTTAAGTTATTAAGTGGTAACATTTACGGAGGATTGGACACGGGTAAGGGTATCTCCCATCCTCAGTACAACAGCTTGACCAATGTAATTATGCAAGATGAACAGGAACGTGAAATTAAGGTAACTGGCAATTTTCGTGTGCGAGGTTGTGATCTTGAATTAGCCATCAAAAACCAAAATAGTAAAAAAAGTAAGGTAAGATGAAATTACGATATTATTCAGAATTTAAGAGCTTGAAAGAAAATAATTACAGGCTTGAAATACATTCACCTTTGGCCACTTATTCCGAAGAAGTGAAATTATCTTCTGATCCGATCAGTGTTGAGTATGAGTCTGAATCGCTATATCAGGCATTGAAGCTATCTAATGCAACTATATCCGTTTTTTCCGATCGCGTATTGACCGATTTATATACAGGTGAAAATCAAGGCGTTGAAGTGCGGCTATATAACCTTACAGAGAATTTATTAGAATGGTTAGGATATCTTACACCTAATTTATATTCCAGTGACTATGTTACTGATTTTGACAACATCGAATTACAGGCGATAGATACTTTGTCCAGTTTGGAGAATATAAAGTATTTCTATATAGATAAAAGCGGTACATTCCACTCTTTTAGTGATATCTTGTTCTTCCTATTGGATAAGGCTGATCCGAATAGATTATTGAATAAAGTCTTTATTCAGAAAACAAATAGACTCACAAAAGACTCTACAGCATGCTTGTTTAGCGAGTCATACATTCACGAACGCAACTTTTTTGACGAAGGCAATGAGCCTATAACGTGTAGGGAAGTGTTAGAATCGTTGGTGCAATATTATGGCATGACTGCTATTCAATGGCGTGGCGCTTATTACCTGATTGATTATGACTATATTAATAGGGGGAGTTGTGACTTCTTTGTATATGATAGGACCGATAACTCTTATGTTATTGAAACGCTCGAAAATTCGGTAAAAAATGTTTTAGAAATAGGAGTTGCAGAAAGTGGTGGGAATATTTCTCTCGGAGATGTATATAATAAGGTTTCTGTTGTCGCCAATATGAACAAAATTGGTTCTCTATCCCCTGATTTAATGGATAAAGAAGATTTATTGAACCAAAATGAAGATAAGAATAAATACTATATTTCCTCAGCCACAATCAGCGAAGAGCAATACACATTATTAACTGCTTTTTTTAAAAGTAAAAGCAATTGGGAATTAAAAAAAACTCAGAATATTGTGTATAAAGGAACATCTGATACCACTATAATAAGCCAATACGATATAGATGAAGTTACAATTGATAACATTAATGATATAACCAAGGGTGTTTTGTTCCAAAAGTGCGATAGTTACAAAAACTTAGATGGAGAGCCTTCTTCTATAGATTGGGATACATATTTAACTTTTATCGATAAACAGTTTCCGGATAAATATAGTATGAACTCAATGTTATCGCTGAAAAATAAAGGGATTATGCTATTCAATGGTGGTTACTTTCTTTTGGATGCTACTTATAAAATGAGTAAGCACGTTTTAGCTCATACGATTTTATCGCAAAATGATTCGGGTTATACAGGTATAAATTACCACACTCAATATGGGTGGAAGTTTAGTAATACCATGATCCCTTGTAGGCTGGCTATTGGCGATTATTACTATGATGGTAATACGTGGATTAATTATAGAGTATATAATGAAAAAGTAGAACGGGGATATTTTGAAAGAGTATATGAGTTTGGATTTTTAGCACAGGACAGCACAATTTATTATTATTATGACGATTGGGGCTATCAAAAATATATAGACGAGACGCGATATAACGCCTTACCATCTGGAACGAATAGAGGAACTTATATAATTCCAGGAAAAACTCTGGAACCCAGTTTTTACTACAATTATAGTGGTAAGATAGTCTGGATTCCTAAGGAGTACTATTACGAATGTTTCTTGCATGATCGCTTTTTTATGGTGCACGTTAATCGTGAAGGAGATGCAGTTTTTGAAACAGAAAAGAACCTGACTAATACCGTATCATACAAAATGAACTTAATAGATAGTGAGGATGCGCAAGCTATAAAACTCCCTGATTTTGTACTTACAGGTGAATTAACGCTTGATATTTTTGCTCCGAATGAATTAGGAATACCTCCGCAGGACGATGCAGGCCAGATATGTAATGCGTTTCACTTTGGAGATATTTCATTAAAATATACAAATAGTAAATCTACTTACGATATTTTTAATAATAAATCAGATGATTCAGATACAGTTTACAGTAATGAAATTAATGATAATAATATAACTGATGCCGACGATGTGAATTTAATAATAAACTCATATTCAAAAGGCGTTGCATCGTATTCAAATGCCGCTACCAAAATCGGAGATAAATTTGATTATATAGAAGGCATATATTCTTCTATTGAAGATGCGGTGTTTTTACCGGAACGCATTTTGATTGATAAACTTTTTCGACACTATCGTTCACCGAAATTTCGCTATCAAAATAGCTTAAATCGTGACTTTTCGATATTATCAAGAATAAAAGAAAATTCGCTTAAAAAAACTATGGTAGTTGATTATATGAGTATTAATTACGCAAATGAAAATTGTATTGTAAATCTGATCGAAGTATGATAGATATTGTAGAAAAAAAAGTTCCTCACTCATTCAGGAATAAGTACTTGCGTAGATCGGGTAGCGGTAATGTAGGTTCACTTCTTCAACCTCCTACTATTGTACCGAGTACTACAATTGATGTTATCGGCATTGATAGTACTTCTATTTTAACAGATAGAAATGTCTTATCCTCTCTTCGCGCGTTGCTTGAAATCCGTTCCCGTATTATCGCAACGGATAATACTGAAACAGAGTTTTCCG
>DXWV01000085.1 GCA_019416685.1 Bacteroides sp. | reverse complement strand
TAAAATGCTGTTCACGGAACCTACGGATGTTCCGCCGAATTTCATTACTTTCATGCAGATACTTTATATTTTCAATGCTTCCTTTTCCGGAAACAATGGTTTATTTACAACTAAAATACTAAATTTGAATTTGCTTACTTCCTGTAAGCGTGATTCACGTAGAAACACAAATACTATCCCTCAACCCCTAAGGGTCATGGTGCACATGGATGTGACTGTATGCGGATAGTACTTCATCATAGTCATTGTTTCTCGTTACTATTTGATAAGATGTCGCAAAAGTAACAATAAAAACATTCAATCTATCACTTTTTGCGATAATTTTCTAATAAAAAGATTTTCCCTGTGGAGCAGTGACAAATTAGCGCGTTGTACTTTTCTGACATTTTGTTATAAAATATAAGATATATAATTATCTTTGCAGTATTCAATTGCATAAAATACGCTTATGAATCCTTCAAATACTTCCGTATTGTTAATATACACCGGTGGCACGATTGGAATGATAGAAAATGCCGAAACCGGAGCACTGGAGAACTTCAACTTTGAACAGTTGCAGAAGCACGTCCCCGAACTTCAGAAATCAAACTGTAGCATTGATTCTTACCAGTTTGATCCTCCAATGGACTCATCGGACATGGAACCCGAAGCATGGCGGAAGCTGGTACGAATCATTTACGATACATACGAGCGGTATAATGGTTTCGTTATCCTGCATGGTACGGACACAATGGCTTTCACAGCCTCAGCATTGAGCTTCATGCTCGAAGGATTAAGTAAACCGGTCATTCTCACAGGCTCACAACTGCCTATCGGAGTATTGCGTACAGACGGTAAGGAAAACCTGATGACGAGCATAGAAATAGCTGCTGCTCAGGACAAACATGGTAATCCACTTGTTCCTGAAGTATGTATCTTCTTTGAAAATCATCTGATGCGGGGCAATCGTACTACCAAAATGAATGCTGAAAACTTCAATGCTTTCCGTTCTTTCAACTATCCGATACTGGCAGAGGTGGGAATACATATCAAATACAATTATTCTGTTATCCATACCATTCAGGAAAAGCAGGAACTGAAACCACATTATTTGCTCGACACCAACATTGCCGTATTAAAACTCTTTCCCGGCATACATGAGAATGTAGTAGCAGCCACACTTACCATCGACGGATTAAGAGCCGTGGTATTAGAAACCTATGGCTCGGGCAATGCCCCTCGTAAGCAATGGTTCCTCCGCCTGCTACGTGAAGCAAGCACACGAGGAATTGTGATAGTCAACGTCACTCAATGTAGTGCCGGAACGGTGGAAATGGAACGATATGAAACCGGTTATCATTTGTTGGAATCGGGCATTGTCAGCGGATACGACATCACCACCGAGTCCGCTGTCACCAAACTGATGTTCCTGCTGGGACACGGCTACAGCCCTGAGGAAGTGAGAGAACGAATGGCACGCCCCCTAGCGGGAGAGATTACATTATAGCCCACTACCGTTTTCACCACAGAGGACGCAGAGTTTTAAGTATTGGAATCATTAGTCCCTAACAACCGTTAAGATTTTAATAACTCTGTGTCCTCTGCGTCCTCTGTGGTGAAAACGATGGTGAATTTATGACTAATATTAAATAAAACTCTGTGAGACTCTGCATTTTTCTGTGGTGAATTTATTACTTTTGTCCATCTTATAAAGTAAAGGACAAAAAGAATGGCCAAAGAGAAAACCGTATATGTATGCAGCAATTGTGGACAGGACTCTCCCAAATGGGTAGGAAAATGTCCTTCGTGTGGCGAATGGAACACCTATGTAGAAGAGATAGTCCGGAAAGAACCTACAAACCGCCGCCCCGTATCGGGCATAAATACAGCCAAAGCCAAACCTATTACTTTAAATGAAATAGAAGCAGATGACGAGCCACGTATCGACATGCACGACGAAGAGTTAAACCGTGTGTTAGGTGGTGGTCTTGTCCCAGGTTCACTGGTACTGATAGGTGGTGAACCGGGCATTGGGAAATCGACTCTTGTGCTCCAAACAGTACTACGTATGCCCGAAAGACGTGTCCTTTATATCTCCGGTGAAGAAAGCGCCCGACAATTAAAATTACGTGCCGACCGTCTGACAACTGCTTCCAGTGACTGCCTCATCGTTTGTGAGACCTCTCTGGAGCAGATCTATGTACATATCAAAAATACCAATCCCGATTTAGTCATCATAGACTCTATACAAACCATTTCTACAGAAAATATCGAATCTTCTCCCGGTAGCATTGCACAGGTACGTGAATGTTCGGCATCCATTCTCCGTTTTGCCAAAGAGACCCATACGCCGGTACTGCTTATCGGACATATCAACAAGGAAGGCAGTATTGCCGGACCAAAGGTTTTGGAACACATCGTAGATGCCGTACTTCAGTTTGAAGGCGATCAGCATTATATGTATCGTATCCTGCGAAGTATTAAAAACCGCTTTGGAAGTACAGCAGAACTGGGTATTTATGAAATGCGGCAAGACGGGCTCCGACAAGTCAGTAACCCGTCGGAATTGCTCCTTTCGCAAGACCACGAAGGTATGAGCGGTGTAGCTATTGCCTCTGCCATCGAAGGGGTACGCCCATTTTTGATTGAAACACAGGCATTGGTCAGCTCTGCTGTATATGGTAACCCGCAACGCTCTGCCACAGGGTTTGATCTTCGCCGTATGAATATGCTGTTGGCTGTACTCGAAAAACGGGTAGGCTTTAAACTGGCACAAAAAGACGTGTTTCTCAATATTGCCGGAGGGCTGAAAGTAAATGATCCCGCCATTGACCTTGCCGTTATCAGCGCTATCCTCTCCTCCAACATGGATGCATCTATCGAACCGGAAGTTTGTATGGCCGGTGAGATCGGACTATCCGGTGAAATACGCCCGGTAAACCGGATCGAACAACGCATCGGTGAAGCAGAAAAGTTAGGATTTAAACGCATTCTGTTACCTAAGCATAATCTGCAAGGAATTGATACAAAGAAAATAAAGATAGAATTGGTGCCGGTTAGGAAGGTGGAAGAAGCATTCAGGACACTATTCGGATGATTCACCACAGAGGACACAGAGGGCACAGAGGGCACAGAGTTCAATTTAGAAAACAAAGAAATGGAAGATATTAATATACTCACTAATAAGGTTCTTGGTCTTGCTTTTGAAGTACACACACAATTGGGAGCGGGATTATTGGAAAGTACATATGAAACCTGTCTATATCACGAACTTATAGAAACAAATATACAAGTAGAAAGACAAAAAAAATTGCCAATCATTTACAAGGGTATCAAACTGGACACCGACTACAAGATAGACTTATTAATTGATAAGCGGCTTATTATAGAGTTGAAAAGTGTAGAGACATTACAGCCTGTACACTCAGCTCAAATATTAACATATATGAAGCTTAGTAATCTCAAATATGGATTATTACTGAACTTCAATGTACCAAGACTCAAAAATGGCATTAAACGTTTTATATTATAAACTAATTAAACTCTGTGACCTCTGCGTCCTCTGTGGTGAATCATGATACAAGAATACCAGTTACGTCTACTCCCCGAAATTGCTGCCAACGAGCAACGATTAAAGGAATATTTGTCCAAAGAAAAAGGATTAAGTTTAAAGAATATTACCGCTATACGTATTCTGAAACGAAGTATTGATGCGCGGCAACGTACTATTTTTATCAATCTGAAGGTACGGGCTTATATTAATGAAATGCCTGCGGATGATGAATACGAACGAACCGTATATAGTAATGTGGAAGGTAAGCCACAGGTTATTGTAGTGGGCGCAGGACCTGGCGGACTATTTGCAGCTCTGAAACTTATTGAATCAGGACTTCGCCCCATTGTAGTAGAGCGTGGAAAAAACGTACGTGAACGTAAAAAAGATCTCGCACTGATAAGCCGGGAACACGCTGTGAACCCGGAATCAAATTATAGTTTCGGAGAAGGAGGTGCAGGAGCCTATTCTGACGGAAAACTTTATACCCGAAGTAAAAAACGGGGAAATGTAGACAAAATACTAAATGTATTCTGCCAGCATGGAGCTTCTACTGCAATTCTTGCCGACGCACATCCGCATATCGGTACAGACAAACTGCCACGGGTTATTGAAAACATGCGTAATACCATTATCAATTGTGGAGGTGAAGTGCATTTTGAGACACGAATGGATGCACTGATCATCGAGAACGAGGAGGTAAAAGGCATTGAAACAAATACAGGAAAAACTTTTCTCGGTCCGGTAATACTGGCTACAGGACATTCGGCACGTGATGTATATCGCTGGCTGGCAACCAACAACGTAACGCTTGAGGCAAAAGGAATAGCTGTTGGTGTCCGTCTGGAGCATCCTGCAGAATTGATAGACCAGATACAGTATCACAATAAAAACGGTCGGGGAAAGTACTTACCTGCTGCCGAATACAGCTTCGTAACACAGGTCGAAGGACGAGGAGTATACAGTTTCTGTATGTGTCCCGGTGGTTTTATCGTTCCTGCTGCCAGCGGACCCGAACAGGTGGTAGTCAACGGAATGTCTCCTTCCAACCGTGGTTCACGATGGAGCAATTCAGGAATGGTGATAGAGGTACAACCGGAAGACTTAGACAATGGACAGTGGACAATGGACAATGGACAGTCAGCTACACAATCCAACTGTCAATTGTCAACTGTCAATTGTCAACTCCTAAAAGTGTTGCATTTTCAGGAAGAACTGGAACGGCAAGCCTGGTTACAGGGAGGAATGAAGCAAACGGCTCCGGCACAACGCATGATGGACTTTACGCGAAAGAAACTGAGCTATGATTTACCGGACTCCTCTTATAGTCCGGGATTGATATCTTCACCCTTACACTTCTGGATGCCGGAATTTATCAGTAAACGTTTGTCACAAGGCTTTCAGCAATTCGGACGGATGAGTCACGGTTTTCTTACCAACGAGGCAGTGATGATCGGAGTAGAAACACGTACTTCTTCCCCTGTGCGTATTGTACGTGACAAAGATACGCTGCAGCATGTAACAGTCCGCGGCTTATTCCCTTGTGGTGAAGGAGCAGGATATGCGGGAGGAATTGTATCTGCGGGAGTTGACGGAGAACGGTGCGCAGAAGCTGTTGCAAACTATTTAAATCTATAAGACATGATGAACCACAAACCAGAAATCGCTATCGTTGAAGCGAATACACTTACAGCACTCGGTCTGAAAATGATATTGGAAGAGATTATTCCAATGGCAATTATACGAACTTTCCATAGCTTTGGTGAGCTGACGGATGACACACCCGACATGTATGCGCACTATTTTATAGGCGCACAAGTATATGTGGAGCACAATGCCTTTTTTCTGCCCCGGAAAAAGAAAACAATTGTTCTGGCAGGAGAAAGCCACTCTCTCCAACTATCTGCCGTACGCGTACTGAACATTTATCAATCGGAAGAGCAGCTGGTGAAAGACATTCTGAAACTTCACCAACATGCTCACCACGACGGACATCCGGCTGAAGCCATACCACCAATGCCGGTTATTGAGCATGAATTGTCTGCACGGGAGATCGAGGTACTTGTATTGATAACCAAAGGGTTCATCAATAAAGAGATAGCCGATAAACTAAATATCAGTCTGACCACTGTTATCACCCATCGGAAAAACATTACAGAGAAATTGGGTATCAAATCCGTCTCCGGGCTAACAATTTATGCCGTAATGAACGGCTATGTAGAGGCTGACCGGATTTAAAAACGTACAACGATCATACCACCGTATTCCTTTGAAAAATGATTGTAATAAGGAGAAGCAGCCAGATTAACTCTGCTCTTTTTCTTATCCAATCCAAACAATTTCTTTTCAAAAGGCAGGAGCCAGTATCCGATCCGTGCACTTAATATACCAATTCCCGCACCGGCCAGAACATCATTGCACCAATGTCGTTCATTATAAAGTCGCAGGAAGGCTACCCCACAGGCAATAGTATATGCACCTATACCATAAAGCGGAGAGGAATCTTTATACTCCATCCGTACCAACTCAGCTCCCATAAAAACAGTGGCTGTATGCCCCGAAGGAAAGGAATTAAAAGCTGTTCCGTCCGGACGTTGTTCATCTACCGCCCACTTCACCGCATTGACCATAATCCCCATAGCTGCATAAGAAGTGGCAGTAATCAATACACGATCCACATAACTATGCTTAGCCTTTGCTCCCAGCAGACTTAATCCGAAGTTTGCAATAACGGGTACATATTGTATATAATCATCGGCATGAAAATAGCGTCCATTGCGCCATCCGGCAATATCATCACGCACTTCCCTATTCAGAGATCTCAACCAGGGATTGGCCACCCCAAGTGCTCCTACAGTGATGAGTGAAGCAGGTAGTATTAATTGTGAAGGACGGAAAGAATAGCCCCGTTCAGTGATTTTCAGAGAGTCTGTCGAAGCCGTTTGTGCCCACAACTGAAACGGGTATAGTAATATCATAAGAAGAAAAAACAATTTGATTTTCATCTTTTATTGTTGTAAATAAAATGAATACTGAATGTTAACTGTCGCTTTGCATTTCTGTCTCAGAAACACAACAGGTCACATCCGCTTCGGCCTTTACAACTTCAAAAAGAGGAAAGCAAAACAAGATCCGCCCCATTGCATTCCCCCGGTCATATAAAAATTCTTGGTCGTTTTTTCTATAAGAGAAATGCTAATGAGTTATTTCTAACTGTTATATGTCACTCTATCTGATCTATACCATAGGCTATGTGTTTTAAAGAGAGGTTAATAAAAAAAGTGTGTTCCCGACACTATCCAGACTATAGTTAGGTACGACCAAGTAACCTATGACCGACTGAATATATCGATGGAACACACCCTGTTTCAGGGCGCATCCACAAAGCATATTCTTTCGGTCTGTTAAATTTGGTCGTTTCACTATAGAAAGAATGACAATGCAAACACTCCGTATCTTGTTTTTTTATCTTTAAATAAAGACTCTACTTTATTCAATGTTTATCGAAAGACAAAAATAAGAATATCTTTCTTTATAGACAAACTTTATTTGTATAATCCTTATAAATCGGATACCGGAGTAAGTCCCCCTAATTTCAGATTTGCATATACCCACAATGCATATTCTGTTATTTCAATGTATATTCGGAATATTTTTTCTAAATTCCGCGATAACTCCTTACCTCATATGTATAACAAACAAATATTGAGTTATATCTTACAGAAAGCGATATAATATTGCAAGCTTGCAGCCAGAGAGTTTTGTACCTTAGCATCCTAAAATTATAGATTGATTATTATGAGAAAATTATTGTTACTGCTAGTAATTCTGAGTTGTAACCCTCTTCTGGCAAAAAAGTACTATTTCACCCCCGGGGAGAGTGAATCTTTAAAAAGAATATTAAGTGAAGGGAAATTACTCCCTGGTGACGAAGTCATTCTTAAAGACGGAGTTTTCAAAAATCTGCAGAAAGTGCTCTTTCAGGCAAAAGGAACTGTACAGGATTCAATAAAACTGAAAGCCGAGCACCCCGGAAAAACAATCATATCGGGTGCATTGGATTTTAAAGTCTATGGCGAATATCTGCAAATAGAAGGTTTGTGTTTTCTGAAAGCATGGGCATTGTCTTTCAATATGATTGATTTTCAGAAAGAAACAGGGAAGTATGCTTCACACTGCCGTTTCACCAATTGCGTGATTGATGACTGTAACGACCCCAACAAGAGCGAACAGCCTGCAACGAACGGACAGCAACCCGCCTCCGTGAGCGAATACTGGCTCGGACTCCGAGGTGAGAATAACCGGGTAGACCATTGTTACTTTGCCAACAAACGAATTGGCGGATTGGTACTGCAAGTATGGCTCGACAAAGACAATCACCTGAATAACCACCAGATAGATCACAATCTGTTCGGCACGCGTAAACCCTATGGTGGAAACGGCGCCGAGATCATTCGCATCGGGCATTCATGGTCTTCTCAACTGGAATCACGCACCGTTGTCGAAAACAATGTATTTCTGCACTGTGACGGAGAAAGTGAAATCATTTCGGTAAAATCGTGTCATAATGTACTTCGCCGAAATCTGTTTTACGAGTCAAGAGGAGGTCTGGTATGCCGGCATGGTCATTACAATGTGCTCGAATCCAACACCTTTATCGGTAACAATATAAAAGGTACAGTAGGAATCCGCATTATCAACCAGGGACATACTGTATATGATAACTATATGAGTAAACTGAATGGTTTCGGCCTGTTGGTACGTATTGGCGTCTTTGAAAAACCTACTGCTGATACAGACATAAAAAAAGAACCGCTGACCTCCTACCACCGGGTAGAAAATGTAGATATCGCCTATAACCATTTTATCAACTGCCGGGTATTGGAATTCGGTTCGGGCAAAGGAGATAAAGCACCCCGTAACCTACGTTTTGCCAACAATACCATCTACAACTCAACTCCGAATGTGAGAGTCTTTCAACCGGAAGAGGTTATGCCGGGTATTACTTTCCTGGATAATACTTATTATTTTGAAAATAAAGAGCCAATCGGGCTACCCGGATTTATGGAAAGTAAAATACCAGATACCCTCTTAGCTTTAGAGAATGAAAAAGTAGAAAAATCTATCAACGGAATAGGTCCGGTGTGGTATGCGCCCAATACTGCTGAGATAACTTATATAAGGAATAAAGCGCTTCCCGCACGGGGAGATACGGCAAGCAATGTTAATTATTAAAACGCAGATAATTTGCATAATCCTAATAAATGAGGATTGTGTAACTGATAAGTTTCCCGTTCCTTTGCAAGCAAAATAAGATTATGATGAAAAGAAACAGTATTCTAATTGCTCTAACTCTCTTGACGGCAAGTACCGCTTGGGCCGAAGAAGTACCTAAAGACACGATTAAAGTAGTAGACGTAGAAGAGGTGCTCGTTATCGCATCACCCAAAGAAAACCGCAAACTTCGCGAATTACCCACAGCCAGCACTCTCCTGTCACAGCACGACATGCAAGCCAACCAGGTAACTAATCTGAAAGGCCTGACAGCACTGGTTCCCAACCTGTTTATTCCCGACTATGGTTCAAGGCTTACATCAGCCATTTATATCCGTGGTATCGGTTCACGTATCAACACTCCTTCAGTGGGACTTTATGTAGATAACGTTCCTTATATAGACAAATCAGCCTTCGATTTCAACTATGCGGATATTGAACGTATCGATGTACTTCGTGGACCTCAGGGAACACTATACGGACGTAACACCATGGGAGGACTTATCCGTGTACACACTAAATCGCCATTCAGCTATCAGGGTACAGACCTTAGACTGAGTGCCGGAACTTATGGCAATTATAACGCATCAGTAACTCACTATCACCGTATGTCTGAGCAATTTGCTTTCTCAGTCGGAGGATTCTACGAACATGCAGATGGGTTCTTCAAAAACTCTGCTCTCAACAATAAAAAAATAGACCGTAGTAACGCCGGAGGCGGACGTATCCGTAGTATCTATTTACCGACAGAAAACCTGAAACTCGACTTTAACGTAAATTATGAATATAGCGATCAAGGCGGATATCCATATTTCTATACAGGAAAAGTTAACGAAGAAGAAAGAAAAGAAGATACCCGTAAAGATAAAATCGGATTGATTTCATATAATGACGAAAGTAGCTACTATCGCAGCCTGCTGAATGCAAGTGTCAACATCGAATATCAGGCACAGAACTTCATCTTAAGTGCAGTAACAGGCTATCAACATCTTAAGGACCGGATGTTTCTTGACCAGGATTTTACAGAAAAAGATATTTTTAATCTGGAACAGAAACAGAAATTAAATACCATTTCCGAAGAGATTGTATTCAAATCCAAACCAGGTAGAAGATGGCAATGGGCAACCGGAGCTTTCGGTTTTTACCAATGGTTACACACCAGTGGTCCTGTACTGTTTAAACGGCAAGGCGTGGAAGAAATGATCGAAGATAAAGCCAACGAAAACTTCCCTAATTCACCTATGGCCCCAAGCATGAAAATGACGATTAATAATGAGACACTAAACATAGGAGGAAGTTTTGATACGCCCTCTTTGAGTGGAGCTATCTATCATCAGTCTACTTTCAATGATCTTTTTGTAAAAGGGTTGTCAGCTACCGTTGGGTTACGTTTGGACTATGAAAAAACATCTATGAAATACCGTTCTATCAGCGAACCAATCGATTTCGATTTCAGTATTTCAATGCAACGCCCTCTACTAAACCTTTCAGACCAGCACATGAAAGCCCCTTCCACATTCATTGGAAAGTTAAGCAATGACTATTTGCAATTATTGCCTAAGTTCGCTCTTCAATATGAATGGAAAAAAGGAAACAGTGTATATGCTACAGTTTCACGAGGATATCGTTCAGGAGGATATAATATCCAGATGTTCTCTGACCTGGCTCAGACCGAATTCCAAAGAAACATGATGTATGCGGTCAAAGAGAGTGAAAAAATAGACGATCCACAATATGGGGCAATGATAGACAAAATGATTGATGGAATGATACCTGAGGCAGTCGATGTAAAAGCAGCTACCAGTTACAAACCGGAATACTCATGGAACTATGAAGCCGGTGCACACCTTACTTTATTGGAAAGTCGTTTATGGGCCGACCTTGCAGCTTTCTATATGGATACCCGTGATCAGCAAGTAGCAAAATTCTCGGAAAACGGATTCGGACGTATCACGATTAATGCCGGCAAGAGCCGGAGCTATGGAGCCGAAGCTGCCATACGCGCTGCTATTACCAATGCGCTCGGATTGAATGTGAGTTACGGATATACCTACGCTACATTTACAGATTATGTGACCGAAAAGAAGCAAGGGAAGGAAAAAGTAGATGTTTCTTATAATGGTAATTATGTCCCCTTTGTTCCCAAACATACCCTCAGCGTAGGTGCACAATACATCTTCCGTATCGCCCCACGCCACTGGCTGGACCGCGTACAGGTTAATGCAAATTACAATGCTGCCGGACGTATCTACTGGACAGAAGAAAATAATGTCAGCCAGGCATTTTACGGAACTCTGAACGGACGTGTCAGCCTGGAAAAAGGGAACGGTGTCCTTGCATTCTGGATACGTAATGCATTGGACAAAGAATATCAGGCATTTTATTTTGAATCAATGGGCAATGGATTTATGCAAAAAGGACGTCCCATGCAATTGGGAGTAGATGTACGTTGCCGCTTCTAAAACATAATCGTAATCGTCTAAAAACCAGTATTTTTAAGAGTGTACACTTTTGTTATACAAGAATGTGCACTCTTGTCATACTAAAATGTACATTCTTGCTATACTAAAGTGTACACTCTTGCATTCCTTCATTTTACTTACAAGAAATCATTACATCGAGTTTGTCTGAAATACGCTGTTCATTCTCTGTGTTGTCACATCTTATACCCGATCGATATATATGTCGTAGAGAAACGTAGTGAAACTCTACGAGAATCGGGGCGTTCCTCGTAGAGTTTCGACCCGTTCCTCTACCATTATCTTTGCCATGGAAAACATAGTTCTTTATGAACGTTAATAA
>DXWV01000084.1:38992-39824 GCA_019416685.1 Bacteroides sp. | reverse complement strand
ACCAATTCCCAGGAATCCCATCATTTCTACGTGAGCAGGAACTGAGGATGAACCAGCGAACTGTGCATCAGAGTGCATACGACCCATCGTGTCTGTCATACCATAAGAAGCAGGACCGGCAGCCATATTATCCGGGTGAAGAGTACGACCTGTACCACCACCAGAAGCTACTGAGAAGTAAGGCTTACCTGCCAATGTACGTTCTTTTTTGTATGTACCTGCAACCGGGTGTTGGAAGCGAGTCGGGTTAGTAGAGTTACCTGTGATAGATACATCTACACCTTCTTTCCACATGATAGCTACACCTTCGCGAACATCGTCAGCACCGTAGCATTTTACTTTTGCACGGTCGCCGTCAGAGTAAGCGATTTCGCGAACTACTTTCAACTCGCTTGTATAGTAATCGAATTGAGTCTGAACATAAGTAAAGCCATTGATACGAGAGATGATCTGGGCAGCGTCTTTTCCAAGACCGTTCAGGATACAACGCAATGGTTCTTTACGTACTTTGTCAGCTTTTGCAGCGATTTTGATTGCACCTTCAGCAGCAGCGAATGATTCGTGACCTGCCAGGAATGCGAAACATTTAGTTTCTTCGCGCAACAACATAGCAGCCAGGTTACCATGACCGATACCAACCTTACGGTCATCGGCTACTGAACCCGGGATACAGAATGCCTGCAAACCGATACCGATAGCTTCGGCAGCATCAGCAGCATTTTTGCAACCTTTTTTGATCGCGATAGCAACACCTACTACGTAAGCCCACTTTGCATTCTCAAAACAGATAGGCTGAGTTTCTTCACACGTTTTATAAGGATCAAGTCCGGCA
>DXWV01000084.1:38262-38982 GCA_019416685.1 Bacteroides sp. | reverse complement strand
TTTGATGCCGTTAGCGTTCAAGGCTTCAATGATACCTTTGATACGACGGTCTTGACTTTCAAATTTTACTTCTCTAATCATAGTTTCTTTTCCTCCTTATATTATTCGTGACGTGGATCAATGTGTTTAACTGCTCCCTGTTCTGCTGTTACGCGTCCGTATGTACCGGTTACTTTTTTCAAAGCCTCGTTAGCATCGGTTCCTTTTTTGATTTCGTCCATGAACTTACCCATGTGTACGAATTCGTATCCGCAGATTTCATCGTTCTTATCCAAGAAAATATTCTTGATATAACCTTCAGCCATTTCAAGGTAACGAGGACCTTTAGCCAATGTACCATACAAAGTACCTACCTGGCTACGAAGACCTTTACCCAAATCTTCCAGACCGGCACCGATGATCAGACCACCTTCTGAGAAAGCTGACTGAGTACGTCCGTAAACAATCTGTAAGAAAAGTTCGCGCATAGCAGTATTGATAGCGTCGCAAACAAGGTCGGTATTCAATGCTTCGAGGATAGTTTTTCCCGGAAGAATTTCAGCAGCCATAGCAGCTGAGTGAGTCATACCCGAACATCCGATAGTTTCAACCAGAGCTTCCTGGATTACACCTTCTTTTACGTTCAGAGTAAGTTTACAAGCACCCTGCTGAGGAGCACACCAACCTACACCGTGTGTCAGACCTGAAATATCAACAATTTCTTTTGATTTTACCCATTTT
>DXWV01000084.1:0-38252 GCA_019416685.1 Bacteroides sp. | reverse complement strand
TACAACACACATGTGTTCCACTTCGTGTGAATAAGTCATAATTAGCTCTTTTTTAAGTGATATAATTAAAAATACGTAGTCACGATTCTCAAATCGCACGCAAAGGTACTCGTTTTATTGGTTTTTGCAAATCGGCTTTTATTACTTTTTTATGAAAAGAATGAAATAGAAGAGACGGGGTTCGTATATTGTAATGTGGAGATTACATTTTAATATCTGAACTATTCTTCCAAGAGTTTGTTGTTTTTTGAAAAATGTAATTATGGAACTTAATCAGATAGATATACACTATTTAATAGCAGCTATTTCTGTTATAACAGCTGCTTTGGTTTTTTACACAATAGGAGTGTGGGGAGAACATGTGCAGGGAAAACTTAAATTCTGGCACATACTATTTTTTCTCTTCGGGTTGGTAGCAGATACCGTAGGGACGGGATTGATGAAGAGTATTGCCCATATGACTCATCTACATGATGAGATACATACAGTTACAGGTGTTATTGCCATTCTATTAATGCTGATACATGCTATGTGGGCTATCTGGACTTATACAAAGGGATCTGCTGCAGCGAAGGCTCATTTCAACAGGTTCAGTATTTTTGTATGGTGCATCTGGTTGATTCCTTATTTTATTGGAATGTATCTGGGGATGTCGCTACATCATTAAGCTAAAGTGTATTCTTTTTCGGATGACGGATAGTTGTCAAAAAAGTAATTATCTGCTGTCGGATGGAATAAAGAAGAACGATGAACTATCGTTTGTTTCTGTGTAACACGTTGATTCTTAGTTAGCAAACTATACTATTCTTTGAACGTAAAAGTACGTATTTAACAGGATGTTAAATGCGTACTTTATGTATATAAACTATCGTATTTTTAGGATATAAAAGTACGTATTCTTGTTTGATAAAGATAGGAATGGGGATTCTTGTGTTAATAGTAAATCCCTTAGTCCCTCATTAAAGGACTTTAAAACTCTTTGTTTGCCTGTTATCAGTTACTCTGATAATAGCAGGCTGAAGGAGAGTGAACTCTTGTAGTGTGCTGTTACTTGTCTGTGAACTTTGAAACCGTCCCATCAAATCATAAATCTCGATGACACTTTTTCCTTCTAATCCTGAAATTACAATCTTATTGCCTTCTTTATGGAAAGACAGGCCGGGGAGGCCTGTCGCTTTTTCTATCCCTGTTGGTGTTCCTTTTAGCCCGAAGTCATCTTTGCTTGGCGACGATTCGGCATTTTCATATCCGGCTTTCATGAGTTCGTCTACCAGGCTGTTGATATATAGTTCCAGATAACAGTATCCGGTTTCAGGGTCAATATCTTTGTAGGTCTTTCCTTGCGGAAGATATTTCGCTGCCCAATCATCGGGAATTCCGTCATTGTTACTGTCCACAGGCTTAGCTGTTGAATGATATGTGATGTAACCTTCACTATTAGTTTGTGAATCAATGAGTCCGTTGCTGCTCCCATTAGAACCTTCGAAAGTATAATTTCCATTTCTGACATCAGAGATAACCCGAGCATCTATTATATCGCGTTTCAGACTTGCCCCGACATAGGCCAGTACTTTTTCATATGCTGTGGTTGCAGTGTGCGTAGTAGGAGGAGCTGTTTCAAATTCCACCAGGCTTTTAATATTGTCAATGTTTCCTCCGGGTAATGTACCATTGTTAGTATTTGGATGAATACCTATCCAGTTGTCCGTATTTGTCTTGGCAATATTTGTTTTTGATTTACTACTTAGTTTAGAACAGCTATCATCAAAATAGTTTCCTGATACATAGAATACTCCCCATACTCCAGGATCATTGGCATTTTCTCCGTCATCGGCATTCGGCGAAAAAATACGGTACGTAATATTGTCTTTGGTTGCTGTTGAAGGCCCCGGCTTATAGTAGTTGTTGATGAAATTATAGTTACCTCCTTCTCCGGCATATCCGCCATTGGTAGGTCCCCAGTTATAAAATACGTTATTACGTAAATCTACCCTTTCGTCATCTGGTCTTCCTGTATAACGGCTACCACAAAGTCTGGGTACACGACTTTTATGATGTGCCAATAGATTGTGGTGGAAAGATGCTCCTTCGCCTCCCCAAATACCACCGTATCCATGACTACCCTTACCGTGTACCGAATTAGTGAGGCTCTCGCTTAAAATACACCATTGCATGGTAAAATTTTTGTTTCCGTAGAAAGAAGAACATTCGTCGGTACTCCAACTCATAGTACAATGGTCTATGATTACATTACTCTGATTGCGTCCCCACATCGCGTCATCTTCTGTTTTTTTCTCATCGCCCATCCGGCAACGAATGAAGCGGATGATAACATTGCTGGCTTTTACTACTACGGAATAGTTCTTGATACAAATACCATCTCCGGGAGCTGTTTGTCCGGCAATGGTTATATTATTATTTTTTATTTCGAGCGTACTTTCCAGAGCGATAGTTCCTGATACATCAAAAACAATCATACGGTTACCACTTTTAAGTCCTTCCCGGAGTGATCCTGCTCCGCTATCGTTCAGATTGGTAACACGATAAACTGTTCCTCCTCGTCCACCTGTGGTGGTATACCGGGCAAATCCTTCTGCTCCCGGAAAAGCAGGTGTGTTTTGTGCATGGAGTCCACAGCCGGCTACCACTGCCATAACTAATATGGAAAATAGAGTAATGATTCGTTTCATAACTGATTAATACTTTTGTTTTCTGCAAAAATCGGCATTATTTCTTTTTTGTATGTGGATATATTATTCTTCTATGTGTAAGTTTTGGCTTTTGTAAGCAAAAAGCCAATATATGTAATGCTCCGTAACAATATATGTGGCAGAGCATTACATATATTGATGTGCGCCATTACATCTGCATCCTATTACCGATAACTTGAATATTCTTAATAATAAAATCCCCGTGTAATTAATAGAGGGTAGGGTATCCTACCCTCTATTAATTACACGGGGATTTTTCTTTTAAAAAAAGAAGAAAATACGCCTGCGCGCGTATATAATAATGTGGATATAAAATTTATAGACAAGAAAAGGTATTTCATTAATAAAGTTCGTAACTTTGCAACATTATATAAACAGGAACACATTTATGATAGAAGTAACAGATGCTGCTCTGCAAAAAGCTGCGGGTGAAGGGATGGATGAGTTTATCCAGGTATTTACTGATAAATATAAAGAAGTGATAGGCGGTGAGCTGACTGCCGAAACAATGGCTTTGCTTACAGGTGAACAACATTCGCTGTTGGCCTATCAGATTTTTCGTGATGAGATTATGTCAGGAGGTTTTTGCCAATTGATACAGAATGGTTATGGGGGATATATTTTTGATAATCCTTTTGCCAAAGTGATGCGTCTGTGGGGGGCTGAAGAATTTTCCAAATTGATTTACCGGGCGAAAAAGATATATGATGCTCATCGTGCTGATCTTGAAAAAGAGCGAACCGAAGATGAATTCATGGCAATGTATGAGCAGTATGAAGCTTTTGACGAACTTGAAGAAGAATATTTTGAAATGGAAGAACAGGTAACTGCGACAGTAGCAGGGTATTTGGATGATCATTTGGAGTTATTTGCAAAAATAATAAAGTAGTCGGTGCAGTATTTTTTAAGTATTTGCATTTACCTATTGTGAATTGGAATTTATATCTTTGCAAACTCTAATAATAGATTTATGAAACAAGTGAAAATTTTGATGTTAGCCCTGGTTGTATTGATGGGCGTTGGTTTTACTTCATGTATGAATGGAGAGGATGATACTACCGTGAGACGGGATGCTTTTGTTAAAGTACATACTGGGGGATTTGGAAGTATTTATTTTGAAGATGCTAATGGATTTAAGTATTATCCGTCAGCAACTTCTATGGCTACGATGAAAAGTACCTATGGCTTTGATCCGAGTTCAGGTGATATGGCTTATATTATATATCAGTATGACTCAGCTACACAGACGGTTACAGAAAATACAGAGTCTTTGAAGGATTTGCAGTTGGTGTATGCATTTGGATTGGATGCCACTGTAGAATCTGTATCAGGAGAAGGAGCTTCTAACGATTCGATAGCAAAGGCTCCTATCAGAAGCTTGGACGGGACAATTGGTTCTTCATATAAATATGAACCTTTTATGTTTGATGAAAGTACGTTGCTGCTTCAGATAGATTATTTTATGGGAATAGATGGTATATTATCTCATTATTTTACGCTTGTTTATTATCCTAATGAACCTGTTGAAGAGAATACCATAAAATTGTATTTGCGTCATAATAACGGAAAGGATACTTCTACCAATTATACAAGCGTAAATTTATCAGGGCAATATCCATTTGTATTCTATAAGGCATTCAATCTAAGCAAACTCCATGTGCCTATTAATACAGATACAAAAATTATTATTGAGACACAGGTGAATAATACTAATATAGACCTGGAAGATGAAAATAATACGAAATCTAAGACATACACAGTACAAATTAAGGCTAAAGAATAAATTTGGATTACAAAGAGTTATTTAAAATAGCAATGTCATTAATTTCCTCTCCGGCCAAGGCCTGGGAGGAAATTCGTTTGGAAGAGGATAGGCGAAAAGTCTTTGTGGCTTTTGTCTATCCTATGATTGGTTTATGCGGTCTTGCTGTCTTTATCGGTTCTTTATTGGCCAATGGATGGGGAGGTCCGCAAAGTTTTCAGATAGCCATGACGCAATGCTGCGCTGTGGCTGTGGCCTTGTTCGGTGGTTACTTTTTGGCGGCTTATGCCATCAACCAACTGAGGGTACAGATGTTTGGGATGTCAGATGATATCTCTCTGACTCAACAGTTTGCAGGATATGCATTGGTTGTCAGTTTCCTGCTGAAAATAATTACCGGGCTGTTGCCTGATTTTAGCATCATCGGCTGGTTGTTGCAGTTCTATATCGTTTATGTGGTATGGGAAGGTGCGCCGATTGTGATGCAGGTTGAAGAAAAGAACCGGTTACGATTCACCATTTTGTCGTCTTTGTTGTTAATACTATGTCCGGCAGTGATTCAATTTGTGTTCAATAAACTAACAGCAATATTAAATTAAGAAAATAATGAAACTGGCTCCTGTAAATATAAAGAATAAACGTGCTACGTTTGACTATGAGTTATTAGATACTTATACGTCAGGTATTGTGCTCACCGGAACGGAGATAAAGTCTATTCGCTTAGGAAAGGCAAGTCTGGTAGATACGTTTTGTTACTTTGCAAAAGGTGAGTTGTGGGTGAAGAATATGCACATCGCCGAATACTTTTATGGCTCGTACAATAATCATGCAGCCCGTAGAGACAGGAAGCTGTTACTCAATAAGAAAGAGTTGAAGAAACTGGAGCGGGGAACGAAAGAAACTGGATTTACCATTGTGCCCGTTCGTATGTTTGTCAACGAAAAAGGATTGGCTAAAGTTGTTGTGGCTTTGGCTAAAGGTAAAAAGCAATATGACAAGCGCGAGTCTTTGAAGGAAAAAGATGATCGTCGTGATATGGACCGGATGTTTAAGAGATAGGGGATAAGGTTATAAAGTTATAGGGTTATAAGGTTATAGGATTATAAAGTTATAGGGTTATAAGGTTATAATAGGGCTATAAAAGTTATAGAGGTATAAAAAGAGATGGTGAAAGCAACTATTCCACAATTAATATCCCAACGCATCCTTATATTGGATGGGGCGATGGGAACTATGATTCAACAATACAACTTAAAGGAAGAAGATTTCCGTGGCGAACGGTTTGCACACATTCCCGGACAACTGAAAGGGAACAATGATTTGTTGTGCCTGACCCGTCCGGATGTAATTCAGGATATTCACCGTAAATACCTGGAAGCAGGTGCCGATATCATCGAAACCAATACTTTTAGTTCGACTACGGTTTCTATGGCCGATTATCACGTAGAAGAATATGTACGTGAGATTAACCTTGCTGCTGTGAAACTGGCACGTAAAGTGGCGGATGAATATACAGCAAAGAATCCGCAAAAGCCTCGTTTTGTGGCAGGTTCGGTAGGTCCTACCAATAAGACCTGCTCAATGAGCCCTGATGTGAATAATCCTGCCTTTCGTGCATTAAGCTATGATGGATTGGCTACCGCTTATCAGCAGCAAATGGAAGCTATGCTCGAAGGAGGAGTGGATGCCATTCTGATTGAAACAATCTTTGATACGCTGAATGCCAAGGCGGCCATCTATGCAGCAGAGCAGGCGATGAAAAAGACAGGTATTGAAGTTCCCATTATGCTATCTGTTACTGTTTCTGATACGGGTGGACGTACACTTTCGGGGCAGACATTGGATGCTTTCCTGGCTTCTGTGCAACATGCCAATATACTTTCCGTGGGACTGAATTGCTCGTTTGGTGCCAAGCAATTAAAGCCATTTCTCGAACAGCTTGCCAACCGTGCACCTTATTACATCAGTGCTTATCCGAATGCCGGACTTCCTAATAGTTTGGGTAAATATGATCAGACCCCGGTCGATATGGCTCATGAAGTAAAAGAATACATCCATGAAGGATTAATAAATATCATTGGTGGCTGTTGTGGTACTACTGACGCTTATATTGCAGAATATCCGGCCTTAATAGAAGGAGCAAAGCCCCATGTACCTGCTCCTAAGCCTGATTGTCTTTGGCTTTCGGGACTGGAATTGCTGGAGGTGAAACCGGAAATCAATTTCGTAAATATCGGTGAGCGTTGCAATGTAGCCGGTTCGCGTAAGTTTTTGCGGCTTATTAATGAGAAGAAATATGATGAAGCGCTTTCCATAGCCCGTCAGCAGGTAGATGATGGTGCGTTGATCATTGACGTAAATATGGATGATGGGTTGTTGGATGCACGTCAGGAGATGACAACTTTCCTCAATCTGATAGCTTCGGAGCCTGATATAGCTCGTGTGCCTGTAATGATTGACTCTTCTAAGTGGGAGGTCATTGAAGCCGGACTGAAATGCCTGCAAGGTAAATCGGTAGTGAATTCTATCTCTTTAAAAGAAGGAGAAGAGAAGTTCTTAGAGCATGCCCGCATTATTAAACAATATGGTGCTGCTACTGTGGTAATGGCTTTCGACGAAAAAGGGCAGGCAGACACTGCTGCCCGTAAAATAGAAGTCTGCGAGCGGGCTTACCGTTTGTTGGTTGACAAGATAGGATTCAATCCGCATGATATTATTTTTGACCCGAATGTTCTTGCTGTAGCTACGGGGATCGAAGAGCACAATAATTACGCTGTCGACTTTATCAATGCAACCGGCTGGATTCGTAAAAATCTTCCCGGTGCATATGTGAGTGGTGGTATTAGTAATCTTTCATTCTCTTTCCGGGGAAACAATTACATCCGCGAAGCAATGCATGCTGTCTTTCTTTATCATGCTATTCAGCAAGGAATGGATATGGGTATTGTCAATCCGGCTACTTCCGTACTCTATACGGATATTCCGGCCGATGTGCTCGAAAAGATAGAGGATGTTGTTCTGAATCGTCGTCCTGATGCTGCCGAACGTTTGATAGAACTTGCCGAAGCGTTGAAAGCCGAAAAGAACGGTGAACTTTCAATTCCCAACTCTCAGCTTTCAACTCACCAGGCTTGGAGGGAAGGGACAGTGCAAGAGCGTTTGCAACATGCTTTAGTGAAGGGTATTGGTGATTTTCTGGAAGAAGATTTGGCAGAGGCGTTGCCTCTCTATGATAAAGCGGTAGATGTGATTGAGGGACCATTGATGGATGGTATGAATCATGTTGGTGAACTGTTTGGTGCCGGAAAGATGTTTTTACCGCAGGTAGTAAAGACGGCTCGTACCATGAAGAAAGCCGTAGCAATTTTGCAGCCTGTTATAGAATCAGAAAAGCAGGAAGGAGCACCTCCGGCCGGGAAAGTGCTGTTGGCTACTGTAAAAGGGGATGTACATGATATCGGCAAGAATATTGTTGCCGTAGTGATGGCTTGCAATGGATATGACATTGTAGATTTAGGGGTGATGGTACCTGCTGAAACGATTGTGCAGCGAGCTATTGAGGAGAAAGTAGATATGATTGGCCTGAGTGGGCTGATTACTCCTTCTTTGGAAGAAATGGTTCATGTAGCTATGGAACTTGAGAAAGTGGGGCTGGACATTCCTTTGTTGATAGGTGGTGCAACTACCTCCAAAATGCATACTGCTTTGAAGATTGCTCCTGTTTATCATGCTCCGGTGGTTCATCTGAAGGATGCTTCTCTGAACGCCGGTGTAGCAGCACGCCTGCTTAATCCGAAAGCGAAAGAGATACTGGCTGAAGAGTTGGCGAAAGAATATCAGGAATTGCGTGAAAAGAGTGGTATGATGCGCCGCGAAACAGTATCGCTTGAAGAGGCACAAAAAAATAAATTAAATCTGTTTTAATTGATATGAGTATGAAAAAGATTTCCTCTTTGTTATTGATGGTAGTTGTTTTGCTGACTATCATTACCTCATGTTCTTCTGCTCCGCAAGGTGCAGCATCTGCTTCCGGTAATGCGGTTTTGGGCAATATTTTTGCTCGCAAAAGTGTACGTACCTATCTGAACAAGGGTGTGGAAGAAGAAAAGATAAACCTGATGCTTCGTGCCGGTATGGCTGCTCCTTCGGGGAAAGATCAGCGTCCATGGGAGTTCATTGTAGTAACCGAACGGGCTTCTCTCGATTCTATGGCTGCTGCTTTGCCTTATGCCAAAATGCTAACAGAGGCCCGTTATGCCATTGTTGTGTGTGGTGATTCCACTCGTTCTTCTTACTGGTATCTGGATTGTTCGGCCGCTACGCAAAATATACTTCTGGCAGCTGAGAGTCTGGGGCTTGGTGCTGTATGGACTGCTGCTTATCCCTATGAAGACCGTATGCAGGTAGTTCGTAAGTATACTGCTCTGCCCGAAAATATCTTACCATTGTGCGTTATTCCTTTCGGATATCCTGCTACTCAGCAACAACCGAAGCAGAAGTATGATGAGAAAAAGATACATTATGAGAAGTGGTAAATAGTGATTAGCGATGAGTGATAAGTGATTAGCAAGCTGTGCAGCCCACTAATCACTTATCACTCATCGCTAATCACTACTTTTTATTTTCTTCTTATATGATTCATACCTCGACATAATATCCTTCACAAAATTATATGTTTCTATTCCACGGAAGTAACCGTTTTTACAAACGGGATCGGTAAAGTATTCTTCATTACTTTTCAGCAGGATGTAGTTTTCTACATTATTGTCCCATACATTTTTATTTTTTCCATACTTATCAGCCAGTGCAATGGCATCGTATATATGTCCTAATCCGGCGTTATAGGACGCTAGAATAAACTTAATACGTTCCTGTTTATCGGGAATCATTCTAAGACTTCTGTCAGTACTTGCTATATATTTCACAGCAGCTTTAATACTTTCTTCAGGGTTTTGTTCTTTGCCGGGAGGCAATCCCATAGCACGTGCTGTTTGAGGCATGAGCTGCATCAAGCCTTTGGCTCCTGCCCATGATACGGCTGTTGTATCAAAGTTAGACTCCGTATAGGCCAGTGATGCCAGTAAACGCCAGTCCCAATCTATCTCTTTTGCATACTTTTTAAATAGTTTATCGTAATGAGAAATTTTTCCTTCACGTAATGAGAGGATAGGAGAGTGAGGTACTGCTTTACTGATTTCAAAATATCGCTTCATACTGGCACTATAAGCCGGTGAAGTCATATTATCTTCGTGCCATTTGTCTGCAGCGGCAGCCAGTTGAGGGCAGTCTTTCCGTACAGCCCATGAGGCCCGCTGGTCAAAACTGATAGAGAGTTTAATATTCAGATTCGGATAATAAGTCGTATTCAGCTTTGCCAAATCGTTATCTGCCACTGTATAGGGGATTTTTCCTTGTGCTACTTGTGTGATAAGATCTTCGGTTGTAATGCTGTCACCTGTCACCTTGTGGATTTGTATGCCACCTCCCAGTTCACTATTCAGATTGACAAGCCTGTCATAGTATTTACCGGGTTTTACATATACATCTTTACCAATAAGTTCTGTAACATCAGTTATTGGTTTGGTTTTACCATTGTTTCGCTGTACTATTACCTGGTGCGTAATCACTTCCTCTCCACAATAAATCAGGCTATCCTTCAATTCTTTGGTGATAGGAAGATTGTATGCAATAAGATCCCCCTCACCAGCCAGGAGCTTTTTAATCAGTTCGGGTACATTTCGCGCCACTTCAATGCGCAACTTTACGCCCAGACTTTTGGCAAATTGTTCGCTCAACTCATATTGGAACCCCATTTCTTGTCCGCGATAAATGAAGTAGGTGGTTGAACTGTATAATGTCAGTACAACCAGTTCTCCACTGTCTTTAATCTGTGCCAGATCATATACTCCTGCTTTTTCTGTCGGATGGTGTCTGTGTCTACAGGCCAATACAGAAAAGAGGATGATGAGGAAGACAGGCAGTATGAAGCGCCGGACTGCCATTCTTATCTCAAATGTTTTTTAATATACATTGTCAGGATATCAATTGCCACATTATTGTTACCTCCTTCGGGTACAATAAGATCGGCATATCTTTTGCAAGGTTCTATAAACTGCTGATGCATCGGCTTTAATATACGCGTATAACGTTCCATAACAGCTTCAGCTGTACGTCCGCGTTCCACTACATCCCGTTGTATTACACGTATCAGACGTTCATCCGGATCAGCATCCACGAAAATTTTGAGGTCCATCATGTTACGCAGTTTTTTATCGCAAAGAGCAAGAATCCCTTCAATAATAACCACTTCGCGTGGCTCAATATGGATAGTTTCAGATTGGCGGGTACAAGTAAGATAAGAATAAGTAGGCTGTTCTATGCTTTTACCTTCCTTCAGCATAGAAACATGCTTTGATAACAGGCTCCATTCAAATGCATCAGGGTGATCAAAGTTTATATTCTGGCGTTCTTCAACAGGCACATGACTACTGTCTTTGTAATATGAATCCTGTGGAAGTAATACAACTTCACCGGCGGGTAGACTTTCAACAATTTTCCGTACGACGGTGGTCTTTCCCGAGCCCGTTCCGCCTGCTATTCCTATTATTAACATCTGTTCATAGTGTATATTTAAAACAAATAGAGTAATTTTGCATTGAAAATATAATGCAGCTTCGGCTGACAAATATATAAACAATAAATTAAAATAGCAACGTTATGGTGAAACACATTGTATTATTTAAGTTAAAGGATGAAATACCGGATGCCGAAAAGCTTGTTGTGATGAATAAATTTAAAGAGGCGATAGAAGCTCTTCCTGCTGTAATTCCTGTTATTCGTAAAATCGAAGTAGGATTGAATATTAATCCGGGTGAGGCGTGGCATATTGCGTTGTATAGTGAATTTGATAATCTGGATGATGTGAAGTTCTATGCAACTCATCCTCTCCATGTGGCTGCCGGTAAAATTATAGCTGAGGTAAAGGAAAGCCGTGCCTGTGTGGACTATGAGTAAGTAAATGAACCAGAACATTTACATAACTGTTATAATTTAAAATATTGAATAGAGAATGAGAAAATTATGTTCCTTTTTGTTGTTGATGTTCGTCTTTTTAGCGGCTCATGCGCAGATTCAAGAACCTGTAAAGTTTAAGACAGAGTTAAAAGCACTGTCTGATACTGAGGGAGAAATAATATTTACTGCAGTCATTGATCCGGGATGGCATGTATATTCTACCGATTTGGGTGATGGAGGACCTATTTCGGCCACATTTAATGTCGATAAGAAGACTGGTGTGGAAGTTGTTGGGAAATTGAAACCGGTAGGAAACGAAATATCAACGTTTGATAAGCTTTTTGAAATGAAAGTGCGGTATTTTGAGAAAACTGCACAATTTGTTCAGAGGTTAAAGTTTACTGCTGGTACATATATTATTGAAGGATATCTGGAGTATGGAGCTTGTGATGATGAAAGTTGTCTACCACCTACTCAGGTTCCGTTTAACTTGTCAGGGAAAACATCTCTGAAGGCTACAGCGGGTGATACAGCTGAATCTCGGGAGATCACAGAGGATCAATCTGAAATAACAGTTGCAGTTGCCGATTCTGTTGCAGTAATAAAACCGGCTGTTTCTGCTGACATTCTTTGGAAGCCTGTTATCGATGACTTACACGCTTATGGTGAAGAACATTCTAAGGAAGATATGTCATGGATTTATATTTTCATTACCGGATTCCTGGGAGGATTACTTGCGCTGTTTACACCTTGCGTTTGGCCTATTATCCCGATGACTGTAAGTTTCTTCTTGAAACGTAGCAAAGATAAAAAGAAAGGTATTCGTGATGCCTGGACATATGGTGCCTCTATCGTTGTGATTTACGTAACATTAGGACTTGCTATTACGGCTATCTTTGGTGCGAGTGCGTTAAACGCCTTGTCTACCAATGCTGTCTTTAATATTCTTTTCTGTCTGATGTTGATTGTATTTGCAGCTTCTTTCTTTGGTGCATTTGAAATCACACTTCCTTCTAAGTGGAGTAACGCGGTGGATAGTAAAGCAGAGACCACGGGTGGACTGATTAGTATCTTTTTGATGGCCTTCACTCTGTCACTGGTATCTTTTTCTTGTACAGGCCCTATTATTGGATTCTTATTAGTGCAGGTATCTACTACAGGTAGTGTGATAGCTCCTGCTATCGGTATGCTTGGTTTTGCCATTGCTTTGGCACTTCCGTTTACACTGTTTGCTCTTTTCCCATCCTGGTTGAAGTCTATGCCGAAGTCCGGTGGCTGGATGAATGTGATAAAAGTAACACTTGGTTTCCTTGAATTGGCTTTTGCTTTGAAGTTTTTATCTGTTGCCGATCTTGCTTACGGATGGAGAATTCTTGACCGCGAGACATTCTTGGCTTTGTGGATTGTGATATTTGCGTTGCTTGGTTTCTATTTATTGGGTAAAATCAAATTTCCTCACGATGATGATGATACAAAGATAAGTGTATCGCGTTTCTTTATGGCGCTTGTATCGCTTGCATTTGCAATCTATATGGTACCTGGTTTGTGGGGTGCACCATTGAAAGCTGTTAGCGCATTTGCACCGCCTATGAAGACGCAGGATTTTAATCTGTATACAAATGAGGTACATGCTAAATTTGATGATTATGATTTAGGTATGGAGTATGCTAGATTGCATAATAAACCTGTAATGCTTGACTTTACCGGTTATGGTTGTGTTAACTGCCGTAAAATGGAGCTTGCTGTGTGGACTGATCCGACAGTAAGTAAAATCATAAATAACGATTATGTATTAATCACTCTGTATGTAGACAACAAGACTCCGCTTTCTGAACCGGTGAAGATTATGGAGAACGGAACTGAACGTACTTTGCGTACTGTAGGGGATAAATGGAGTTATCTGCAACGTGTGAAGTTTGGTGCCAATGCTCAACCCTTCTATGTGTTGATAGATAATGAAGGAAAGCCTTTGAATAAGTCTTATGCTTATAATGAAGATATTCCTAAATATATCGAATTCCTGAGAACAGGACTTGAAAACTATCGGAAGGAAAAATAATAAGATAGCGTTAGTCCCTGTTTTTCAATTGAAAAACAGGGACTATTTTTTTCTATAAATTGATGGTTACACTTTATCCAAATGATAGTTATACTTCATCAAGTTGTTAAATTAGGCGTGAATTTAAACAAATCTTAATGTACCAATTAGATTGCTTATTTATAGCGTAACTAATTGACGTATTGTCATATTAATACATTTACCAATTATTTATCTCATTGGTACTTCCATAAGCAGAAGTGTTGTACCTTTGGTTATATTCATCTGCAATCCTTTTGTATCCCAAATTCCTATACCATCACGTTTGGATAGATTCTCATCAGCGGCTTTCACTTTACCTTCAATCACAAACATATACACACCGTTTCCTTCTTGGTGTATTTTATAGTCAATTGTCTGTCTGGTATCAAAACTCCCCATTGAAACCATGCATCTTGTTTGATAGAAGTAGGGGGGCTCTTGAGGAAGCTTTATCTATTACCTTTTTCATACTGTTTCTTTCTTCATTAAAACATATTATTTGCAAAACTGCAAATTGATTTTGTTTATGTATATATGTAACAAATGACAATAGATGAAGTTTTTATATCTGATCCTATAGGAGTTTGAAGTGGGGAATTAATAAAAAACATTCATTCGGTCCGTTTATTGAAAAAATATTAATAATATTGTGACTTGTTCCTAATTGAATATCTTGTACTTTTGTAATTAAAACAGGAATTCAGGTTTTGCCTGAGTAAATTCTGAAATTCGAATAGTTGAATAAAAGAAATCATTAAAAAATGAATATTATGAAAAGAGCATCATTTTTATTATTTGTATGTCTATTGGGGATTGGTATGTTTGCACAACAGCCGATAGATAGAATTTATAAAAGGTTCACTGAACCAACGGATAAGTCTGTATTGGTTGTTTCTCATCGTGCCGACTGGCGTAATGCTCCGGAAAATTCTTTGCAAGCCATCCGGAATTGTATTGATATGGGGGTGGATATGGTAGAAATTGATTTGAAAAAGACCAAAGACGGATATTTAGTGTTGATGCACGATCAAACGATTGATCGAACAACAACCGGAAAAGGTAAGCCGGAAGATTATACATTGGCAGAGTTGCGCAATTTTCGTTTACGTAGTGGTACCGGTCATAAAACAGCTCATACAATTCCTACTTTAGAGGAAGTGATGGAGTTATGTAAAGATAGAATAATGGTCAATATTGACAAAGGTTACGACTATTTCAAAGATGTATGTACCATTCTTGAGAAGACGGGTACGATAAAGCAATGTGTGATGAAAGCAGGGCTTCCTTATGAGAGGGTGAAAGCAGAAAATGGTGAAGTGCTGGATGAAATGATTTTTATGCCGGTCATAAATCTTAATAAAAAAAATGCAGAAGAGATAATAGATGGATATATGACGAATCTGAAACCAGTGGCTTACGAACTGGTTTTTAGTAATGATAGTAAAGAGGTATGCCGTCTGATTGAAAAGGTTCGTCAGAGTGGTGCCCTAATATTTATTAACTCACTATGGCCTGAACTCTGTGGCGGACATGATGATGATCGGGCAGTAGAGCAGTGCGAACCGGATGAAAGTTGGGGATGGATCGTAGGTCAGGGTGCCGGATTGATTCAGACAGATCGTCCTGTATTACTTCTTAAATATCTGCAACAAAAAGGATTACACGATTAATATATATATATAATAAATGATGCTGAGATAACTGAGCCTGCAGATAACGAATAATTCTGCTTTATTAATTTTGATGTATTTTATCCCGGATGGAGGTCTGTATTTCTTCTGTCTGGGATTTTTTATTTGTAAGTTACCTATGATTAATCCATTGAAAGATTGGTAGTATGATTTAGAACTCTTTTCTTATTCACTTTGTTGTATGTTCAATAATAGTGTTATAAAAAAACAGTTCATTATGGAAAAACTTAATTTTGTGTTTCTGATTCGGGAGGAGGGGCATTGGGAACAATTGTTTGGGTATATTACCAATCTGAATAAGGTCTCTGGCGCAGTAGGAAAAATAGCTGTGGTAACTGCAGGTACTGCTTTGCTTTCGTGTCTGAAAAGTACACGCCTGGATATATTAAAGACTACACTATCACGGTTGGCTAATGAGAATGTAACATTTTACCTGTGTACTAACACTCTCTCCCGCTACGGTATAAGTGAAGACTTGATATTACCTGAATTTAACATTGCTCTTGAGGGAGGATTGCTTGAAGCTGCCCGTTTCGAAGCAATGGGATATCATATGATTACTTTGGGATAATCTGGTACATTGTTTGGCAATTCTTCTTTGTGAATATGGATAGAGGAGTGTCTATACCTTGTTGTGCAGACAGGGATATGGCAATAATTGTAACAATTCTGTAATATTTCAAGTTGTTTTCAGATTTTGCTCCTTATCTTTGTGCTTCAAATCTTTAATAATGTACGGAGGAATATTGAAAAAATATAGTTTGTTTTTATTGTTGTTGTGTTACATAGCTCCGGCTTTGCATGCACAGTCTGATGACTTTACAACATGGACTACAATGAAGGTCAGCCATAAACTTACTTCTGACTTTACAATGACGGGAAAAGTGGAATTACGTACGAAAGATTCAATGAAGACAATGGACCGTTGGGGGATGTCCGTATCCGGGGCCTATCAGTTGTTTTCATTTCTGAAAGCAGAAGGTGGTTATGAACTGCACCATCGTAATAGGGGAACGGAAGGGTGGAAATTCAGGCATCGCTATAATCTGGGAATAACAGGAAGTGTGAAATGGCAACAGATGAAGTTTTCACTCCGTGAACGATTTCAACAGACCTTCTCGGAAGGAAATACTGAGAATCGGTTACGCTCTCGGCTGAAAGTGGGGTATGAACCGAAAAGAGGAATTCTTTCACCTTATTTTTCTGCCGAATTGTATCAGGCGATTGGGGGTGCGGCTTTTTTCGATGTGGCACGGATGCGATACAGACCTGGTGTGGAAATTGAAGTCTCTGATAAGTGGGCGCTGGACGTGTTTTATTGCTATCAGTACGAACCCGATAAAAGTAAACATATCGTAGGAGTTGAGTGTAGCTTTGTATTCTGAGACAGTTTACTACTGGTTTTAGAATTCTTTACTCATAACATCATTTTTTATATTACAATACTTCGGTAGAAAATAGTAATAAAACTTGATGTGAAATTCAGTATATTGAAGCCGATCATTTGGAATATAGGTTAAGCCGAAGAGGAAGTGTTTTGTTATTCTAATGTGTTGATTTTCTATTTATTTCTTTTACCGCGCTGTTTTAATGGAGTACCAGCTTGACTGTTTTTGAGTGTTTTGAGCTTTGTATTCTCATTAAATAGATACCCTTTGAATTTAATTCAATATGAAATTTATTGTTAATAGGTTGGTTTATTATTGTTAAAATATTTCCGGATATAGAATGTATATATACTTTCTCTACAGGATCAGGAGAGGAGATTTGTACGTCTCCTCTGTTTTTGTCGTAAAAATAATTGAACTCTGAATATATTTCTTGTTGAAAGGATGTCATTTGTAATATATCATAAAGTCCGGCAATAGCATCGATTTTTCCCATACCATACTTTTCATTGGGAATATTACCTGTGTATGAATCATGACAGGAAGTCCGTTCGATAATTTTTTTTGCCTCTTTTAATGTTAGTTCCGGATATGCTTCCAGCCATAAAGCGAGTGTACCTGTAATCACAGGTGTGGCCATAGAGGTTCCGCTAGCCATCCCCCATGAATATTCTCTATTAGAGGAGGTGTCTGTTATTTCAAGAACTTTATCGGACGGACCTACGCTATAAGATGCAGCATATGAGTTGAAGGAAGATATCACGGTTGCTCCGGGAGCTACGATATCTGGCTTGATGCGTCCGTCGTAAGTGGGACCTTTTCCGGAGAGAGGATAGAGTGCTTCTCTTTCCCAATCTGATTGGTGAAGTATGCCTAGCATATCCTTATAAGTCTTTTTAGAAACATAAGCTCCTACAGAAATAGCTTCGTGCCCTGTTGCCGTACATGCTATCGTATAGTCTGTACAACCATCGGCGTAATTGTTTTTGCTGGCAGATGTGAAACTACCATAATCACTGTTAATCATATATTTACCTCCATCTGATGAAAATGATATTTCCCATACTTCACTTTCTGGTTTGGTGTATGATAAGTTGATGTAAAGGGCCGGATTATTATTAGTCGGATTATTGGAACACGAAATATTCAGTTGTGCATCATTCTGTTCGGAAGAGCCGAATCCATGAAAGCTTTTGCTCCATTTTTCTCCCGAAACAAAGTTTTCGGAGAAATATACGGTATTTTTTATAGTATCTTTCAAACAGACCGTAGCTGTATATGTATGTCCGGCAGTACCTTGAAGGAATAAGTTATCTCTATTATAAGAAGGAGGGATAAGAATACTTTTTACCATATTGGAGTTCACATTAAATGTTCCGGCAAGGGTTGAATTACGATGTCCTTCATTTCCGGCTGCGATGGAGAGTAATCTGCCTTTTTGGTCTTTCATTAGATTGTCAATCAGGATGGAAAAATTATCTGTTCCATCTTTATAGCCCAGTATAGTTCCCATACTGAGGTTTATTGATAATGGTTTGTTCGCTTTGTCGGCATAGTGAAGCAGGAAGTCTATGCCATCTAATATTCCTTGTTCTGTTTTATTGACTGATACGAGCACAATCTCTGCTTTGGGTGCTACACCTCTGTATAGGTTATTAAAGCTTCCGGTGGCAATTCCTGCTACATGTGTTCCGTGAGTATCACCGGACATATCATGTTTTGCAGCTAGTACTTTTTCTGTAGTCTGGTAGACAAGCCCGTATCCGTAAGTAGAATTGGAAGTTGCGAAAATCTGGCTTTGATCCCATACGCATTTGATCCGGCATTCACCCGAGGCATCTCTGAAGTTTGGGTGTGTGAAGTCGAATCCACTGTCTATGATACCTATAATGGTATTATTTCCCTGATAGGATTGAGGCAACCCTTTTCCTATATAAACTTCATCGATGTGAGTGAATATTCTGACGGAATCCATCATTGTTCTGACTTCTTTTCCTGCATCAATGTCCAGGATAGCATCTTCTTTGGCAAAAGCCTCAAGATTGTACATGGGTATAACAGCTGTATAGATATCGTTGTGGCCTACATTCAGGCACACCTCATAACGGTTGCATAAGTTTTCTTTATCTGTTTCCGGTTTAAAATGAACATAGGCGAAGAGAAAATCCGGCTCTGCATTTCCTCGTGTATTTGCTTTGCAATGATAGGTTTGAAGCTTAGAAATTGTACTTGCTGAGAATTTGGGAGAATAATCTGTACATACCACTTGCGATGCACATAAGAGTGGAAGAATGTGGGTGAGGATAATACCGATGGTTAAAGATTTCATAACGTCATGAATTTAAATTCTGATATAGAGAATGGAGGAAGAGGATATCCTGCTTTTACGGGATACCCTCTTGAAAAGAGAGAGTTTTTATTTAACAGCAATTTTGTTAACGTACTGTCTGTTGTTTATTTTTACAGTTACAATATAGATACCCTTATAGCCTATGTTGATTGAAGCTCCGCTTGCGATCGTTTTATTAGCAACAGTTCTGCCCGTCAAGTCAGTAACGGTAAGTTGTCCTGTTGTTGATTCTGCAAATTCAACGAATACGCTCTGGCCGATTGTATATACTTTGCAATTCATGTCTTGCCGGGCTGTATAGAAACCGGTACCGATAGAAACCTGCCAGTTTAAAAGGGGAAAACCGCTATTCAGATTCTTTTGATCAATTACCCAAAGAGCAGGTGTCTGTTCACTGTTGAGAGCTGTCACAAAAGTGGTTGTTTTCATCTCAGCGGCTGTTTTTTCCATAACCCCCTTATTATTATCGCTGACCGTACTCAAATCTCTTTCATAATAACAATTCTTTATAATAAATGCATCTTTATCTGTTGAACCAACTATAGCTTGAGTATAAAAAGCTTCCGTATCGGGAACTGTACCGATATTGTAACAATTGGTAACATTACCTGCAAAGAGAGAACCTACCATACCTCCTGCATAAAAACCGGTAGCATTTACCATTCCCGAATTGTAGCAATTATCTATTGTTGCACCATAATCTATCGAGCCTGCAATGCCTCCTACATTGGTTGCTCCTTTTATCATACCCGCATTATAACATTTTAGGATTTGTCCTTTTTCTCCGGCACCGACGATGCCACCAATACTAAAACTTCCTCCAATAATAAGCGCTTCATTGTAACAATTCTCAATGATCCCCCCCTTCATTGAACCTACTATACCACCGGTCAGATCTCCTCCTTCAATCGTGGAGTTGTCTCCTATTCCTATGTTCTTGATAATACTTCCGGCTGTGCTACAAGCAAATAATCCTGTTCCGCCTACTGAGTTGTCATCAACATAATATACATGGATATTATCTATTTTTTTGTGGTTTCCATCAAATACTCCTAAAAAGTATTTGGAGCCATCTATCATTCCCTCAGACGGGTTTTCGGTATTTATGTATTCGTCAAAAAATCCTATCGGATTAAATTTTTGACCCGCATCAGCTCCCATGTCGAGATCGCTTGTCAGTTTGAAAAATTTGTTTTTATAACTTTCTCCATCACGAACCTGCTCAGAGAGGTAGGCCAGTTGCTGACCATTTTCAATCAGATAAGGGTTAGTACTTGTGCCGTTTCCCATTGTCCATGTAGCAGTTGTACCATCCCAGGGAGTCTGGGCACTTGCATAAATTCCCAACATTGCAAATAGCAATAATGTGTAATACTTTTTCATAAGTTGTAATTGTTGTGTTAAACATGAAGTTATTGTTCTCAAAAAATATTCTCTAATCCGGAGGGTATTGTGAAGGTTTCTTCATAAGCTATTCCCGACAAAATTCCCCATTGTCCGTCTTTTTCAATCAAGAAATTTAGCTTCATTACCACTTTGTTTGCGGTTGTATTCAGTTCTCCGGTTCCGGCTACATAGACTATTCCGTATTCTGTATGTCGGAATGCTTTTTGTTGTTCTACCGTTGCATTTCCTTTATTATCCAGATCTACGCGAATATCTCCATTTGCTACATAGCAATCTTTTATGATGTAAAAAGGAGCTTCTTCGGCTTTAATGATGATAACCTCTTTTTCTGTTCCTAGGAATTGCGAAGTATAGATTCCTTTTTCTTTCATTTGTACCCATGTCGGTTTGCGGCTCAATGAAAGGGTGAGAATTGCCTTTCCAAAAGAAGAAAGACCGGTAGATTCTCCTGCACTTAGTTTTATCTGTGTTTTGGCTTTTGTCAGATAATCCAATTTAGATAGGTCAATCAGTAACTTTATATTGGCTGTATTCTCACCATCAGCAAAGGTTACTTTCTTATTTTCCGTAGTGATATATTCTCTACCGGGCACTTCACTGCCATCCGGATTTTTTCGGAAAAGAAGTTCGATATTTGCATAAGCTGTACCTTTGGTACTTTCGCGATATACAGGAATAGTCAGTGAGTTTTCTGTCTTTTCCAATTCTTTATTTAATTTGTCAGTACGGAAAGAAATATATGTGTTTGTATCCGATTCGTAAATTAGTTTCTCGTTTTCTTTATCGCAACCGGTTAACAGAATCGTTGCGAAGAAAGTGCTGAGTGTATATATTTTTATATTCATATTTGAAGGATAATTATAAGTTTGTATTTTTTGTGATTATAATGGATTTTGGTCTGCAATAGGGTCCATGTTGATATTTCCATCGAATTCTGTTTGCGGAATGGTTAGTATAAAACTTTTATAATCCGGCTGACGAGTATCATCACTCAGTTTCACTACATGGTTGGTTCCTTCGTAATTGCGATAATATCCGGTTTTCAGACGAAGGATATCAAACAGGCGTCCTGTTTCTCCCCAAAGTTCGATACGACGCTGAAGAATGATTTCATCCAACAGTGTTTTTGTTTCCGGAGTAGACCCCGTACCGTATGCATCCGGTGTCAATGCATCATCGTCTACTACTTTATCCAGACGGTTGCGTACGTAATTTCGTTCGCGGATCGTTCCGAAAGAAGCCATCAATCGGCGTGCCTCATCATACTGTTTCAACCGACATAAGGCTTCCGCCTTGTTTAAAAGCAATTCTTCTGCACGCATATAGATATTGTCGCCCAGATAAGAAGAGTAGTCGCTAAAACGGAATTTGGTGGTACAATAGCTTTTCTGTGGTCCTTGTGAGGCTTCCAGAGCGGGAGCTATGTAGCCTTTCCACCAGTTAACACGGCGAATATCTTGTATACCCATCTGTTTGTATAGCCATGCACTGATACATTTGCGGTCATATGAGCCATGCATACCTGCAGAAGCATCCATGTGGCAGAAAAATGAAGAATAAGCGCCAATCTGATCGCTTTTCTGTATCACTGCACCCCAGAGTACGGATGACATTCCTAAGTTATTGAAACCTCCTACTAGTTCTGAGGCATTGGCATATTTCGATTCCGGCTTTTGCAAGGCTACATTTGTAGCATCCACAACCTCCTGCCAGTTGTTCTGTACCAGAGCAATGCGCGATTTGATTCCGTGAGCTACGTAGTAATCAATGTGTGATTTATGTATCTGTGTTACTCCCTCTTTTTCTGCTTCTTTCAGTAGTTCAATACCTCTGTTTATATCCTTATTGATTTGTGTGTATACCCCTTCTACCGTACCACGTGGATTGCCCGGAGTCGATGACGTGGTCGGGGTGGTATATATAGGTATACCGGGAGCTTGTTCATGTCCTTTGTACGTCTGCTGGTAAAGCTGTATCAGGTGGAAATAACATAAAGCCCTCAGAGTATAGGCCTGTCCGAAGAGATTGGCTTTCGGACCGGGAAGTCCCAATAAATTATCTTCATGTGCAAGAATATAGTTCAAATTTGCAATCAGGGTATAGTAAAAATTCCATTCGGAATATGGGCGATACAATATACTTGAATAGAAATTTCTTTCCTGTAGATTGTAATCCATGGAAAACCATCCTTTTACAGAAGAAGACACGACCATGTCGTCTCCCATAAATCCAGAGGTTAACATTGTAGACATATATCCGAAAGCATGCGTAGAGTTGTCGCCTGCCCAACCGGAAGAATACATTAGCCGGTATACACCGTTCATTGCTACCATAGCTCCTTCTACATCTTTGAAGATCACATTTCCTGAAATCTGGTCGGTAGGATTGGTTTCCAAGTTATCTCCACAGGATGAGAAAACGAATATTGAAGTGATAATAACGAGTATATAATATTTTAGTTTCATACAGTTTCTTGTTTTTTTAGAATTTCAGATCGATACCAAAAGAGAAAGTTCTCGAAGGAGTATACGTATATCCCACTGTTCCTGTGAAGTTGTACTGTGGGTCCATTCCTTTCAGATGTGTGAATAAAATGGGATTATTGGCTGTTACATATATCCTTGCATTTTCCATTTTTATTTTATCCAACCAGTTTTGGGGCAATGTATATCCCAGTGTGATATTTTTAATAGCAAAGTAAGATGCATTAACCAGATCTTTGTCGGTAACACGTAGTTGCTGGTCCCACATGATTTTCGGTACATCGGTCATATCGCCTGGCTGTTGCCATCTGCGTAATGCATTTTTATGCCATACATACCCTTTGTATCCCACATTCATCATACTGCCATAAACTCCATCCAGCATCTTTCCACCAATGGAATAGGTAGTAAGGATCGATAAATCGATGCCTTTATAGTTAAAGTCATTCGTTATACTTCCATAAAGAGTCGGTATACGGTTACCTACTATTTCCCGGCTATTGGCCGTTAATGTTACATCATCTGTTTTATATCCGGGTACAGTATTATTGTTTTGGTCGTGATTTACCCAATAGAGTTGATTACCGGTCAGAGGGTCTACCCCTGCAGAAACAGGTAGATAGAATGAGTTCACAGCTTCTCCTTCTTTGAAAATAGTAGAACCGGATATGATTTCAGGCTTATCAGCCAGTTTCAGAACCTTATTTTTTATGTGGCTACCCATCACTGTCAGTGTCCATTTGAAGTCCGAATCTTTCAGGATATCTACTGTGGCAGTGATATCTATGCCGACATTACGCATACTTCCCACATTTGCCGGATAAGCATCGAAGCCGGTTGATGTAGCTTTTGGCATGTTCAATAGTAAATCCTTTGTATGTTTATTGAAAAATTCTGCAGTTAGCGACAACCTGTTGAATAAACGGGCTTCAATACCAATATTTAAGTTTTCATTCTTCTCCCATTTGAGGTCTTTGTTTTCAAGAGTATTGATTGCTCCACCATTAAAGATGGCGTTAGAGAGCCCCATATCATATAAACTTTGATAAGCATAATAACTACCGATGTTGTCATTTCCTTGTGAACCGAAACTAGCCTTCAGCGTCAGATTATTTACCCAATCGGCAGTTTTCATGAAATTTTCTTCAGATATTCTCCACGAAGCGCCCAAAGACCAGAATTGTCCCCAACGACTGGTTTTATAAAACCGGGAAGAACCATCTGTGCGAAAACTTCCGGATACGTAGTACTTCTGTCCGAAGTTGTAGTTGATGCGACTCAAATAAGATTCGATGGCATACTTATCTGTTTGTGAAGCGGCTCCACTCAAAGTAGCTGCCGCTGATAGTTCAAACAATCCCCCAAAAGGAAATCCCGTTTTTTGTGCTCCGAGAAAGTTTTGTTTCAACTCATAATATTCATGTCCGACCATGAGGTCGATAGAGTGTTGACCGATGTCATGTTTGTAACTCAACAATTGGTTGAATGTATAGCTGAGTTGGCGTTGTATGGCTTTGGAAAGACTTCCTGATATTGTTGCTGCATTACCAGTATACGGATTACTGTAACTCATTTCCTGTGTATTGAAATAGTCTAGTCCGAAGTTTGCCGTAAACGTGAAACCTTTCAGGAAACCATATTTATCATCATCTGCCGATAGTTCGATATAGGTTCTTGTACTGAAGTTATCTCTTGTATTGTTTTCTTTATCTTCATGCAAGAGTGCTATTGCATTTGAATTAGAAAGCGCTATACGATTCAGACCATAGTCAAAAATCTTATTTCCATTGGCATCTGTTTTTAGAGAACCGTCTGCGTTGTGTTCATATACCGGATAGATGGGGGCCATTATCTGACTGGTATACCATAGATTGGATACCACAGAACCGGAAGCGCTGTTATAGTTAGAGGCGGTTTGTGCGAAGGAGGCGCTTAGTCCCATTTTTAACCATTCTTTAGCTTGGCTATCAATATTTACGCGCCCGGAGTAGCGCTCGAATTCAGTAGTTTGCAGTAGTCCTACTTCATCCAGATAACCCATTGAAACCAGGTATTGCGTTTTATTGTTTCCTCCTGCCATGGACAACTGATATTCTTGTCTAAGCGGATTATGGTTACTGAGTTTGTCTTTCCAGTCTTCGTGATACTTGAGTTTTGCTGTTGGATTAACTTTTCCGGTCATCGGGTCGATTAAGTCATTCAGTGGCATATTAAAAGGATTGTATTGTTCGTTGAAACCCAATACTCCTTTGGCTGCTCCTCTCATCACTTCAAGCGCCTGGCCTCCTGCCAGTAGAGGATCAACTCCTTCTGTGTAAATCAATTCATTCTTGTATGCCTCAAAAGCCAGTTCCATGTATTCAGCCTCGTCGACTGTTTGGTATCGGGGAATTGCCCTTGAGGATACTCCCCAGTTGGCTTTCAGGTTGATAGAAATACGGTTGTTGTCTTTTTCTCCGCGTTTTGTCGTAATCATAACTACACCGTTAGCTCCGCGTGATCCATACAAGGCACCTGCAGAAGCATCTTTTAGTACTGTCACAGATTCTATATCATTGGGATTGATTGTATTCAGTGCACCGTTAAACGGAACTCCGTCTACTACATATAATGGGGTATTTGCTGCTGAAATGGAACCAAAGCCACGGATAACCATAGAAGCACCTGAACCCGGTTGCCCGCTTCCTGATGTACTTTGTACGCCGGCTACTGTACCTTCCAATGCTTTAGAAATGTCAGCAACGACACGTTTTTCAATACGGTCTTGTTTGACTACTTCTGCCGAACCGGTGAATGAGCTTTTCTTAGCTGTTCCATAGGCCACTACTACCACTTCCTCCAGTTGTTTGGTGTTTTCTCTCATTACGATTTGTAGATATCTTCTGTTGTTTACAGGAACTTCTTCTGTGTTATAACCGATATAAGAGATTGTCAGTACTTCATTTCCCGAAACATTGACTAATGAAAATTGTCCGTTATAGTCGGTTATTGTACCTGTTTCGGTGTGTTTCACCCGGATACTTGCTCCGATAATAGGTGCTCCGTTGTTGTCTTTGATAATGCCTGTAATGTTTTCCCCTTTAGATTGAGCCGGTTGTTTACTCTCTGTTTTCTGGCTGACTGAAACCGTATTGTTGATTTGTTGAAAATTTAATCCGGTTTGGGTGGATATCATGTCTAATACCTCTTGTAAAGGTACATTTTTTACATTCAGCGTGATGAACGATACTTTATTGAGAATAGCCGGATCATAGAAAAAGTTAAGATTTGTTTCCTTATTGATTCTTTTTAGTACTTTCTCCACCGATTCGTTTTTCGCACTAAGGGTTACGTTGTTCTTCTTCAGTTTCTGAGCTATGATTGCGATTGGTGTTCCCCATAGAAATAGGGTCAGTAGCATGATACAAACAATGAACTTCTGTTTTTTTCTTGTCATAAAATTGATATTTAGTTAGATTGATGGGTTCCTTCATGTGTTTATTGCCTCTGTTATTGATATAACAGTATGTAATCTTTCTCTTTTTTGTATTTCACACCTGTCACATGTCCGATCGATTTTAATACGGCTTGCAAGTTGATATTATCATGTTCACCGCTCAATCGATAATCAAACCTTTGATTGGGAGCAAACTTAATCCGACAGTTATAGATACGTTCCAAGTCCTTGATTATATCGTGTAATGGCGTATTGTTATAGTGTAATGTGTTTTGTAGCCATGCCATTGCGCGATGGTGATCCTCTTTTCTTTTTGTATATTCATTGGTTTGTCCGTTTATCTGTACCTGTTCGTTGGCTATCAATCTCATCATTGCTTCCGGAAGCTCTACCTGTACCTTTCCGCTTTTTACACTAACTAATGCTGTTTCATTATTTTCATAAGCTTTGATGTCAAAACATGTACCTAAAACTCTTACATCAAACCCTGCTGTTTTTATAATAAAAGGTTTTTTCTCATCTCTGCTTACTTGAAAATAGGCTTCACCGATTAGCTCAACCCTCCGTTCTTTCCCTTTGAATCTTTCCGGATATCTGAGGGTTGTACATGCATTCAGATTAACCTTAGAACCATCAGGCAGTGTCCACTCCCTTTTTTCGCCAAATGAAGTTGAAACTTCTGTATATAAGGTCTTTTCTGTCTGAATGGATTGGTAACTATTTACCCCTAAACCAATAGCTATTATAAAAATAACACATGCGGCCGCCCACCTGATTTTTTTGTAGGGAGGGTGTCTCTTTATTTTTCTCAGAAGGCTTGCGGCTTCACGTCGGTATTGTTCGCGTTCTAAGTTATGGTGATAAGGAGGTTGCTCCATATTTTCCTCCCATAGCTCATCGGCAACTTCTTCAATGATGTTTTGCATTTCAGGATTCTGTATGTTTTTTAATAAATCCGTAACTTCCGATCTGCAATATATACCATCCAGGTAACGGCGTACTTTTTGTTTTTTCTTTTTTTCTTTTTCCATAAAGTGATGGGTATAACATTCCTGCTTGTATATAGTAAATACACAAGAGAAGAAATGATCTGGGGTGTCTTTAACGTTTATTAATATGATACTCCGGTAGGAAGTATCAATAAGAGTAATAAAAGATCGGTGTAAGGACCACTGTTTTTAGCGAAATAAGCTCGTATGATTTTAAGAGAAGTTGAAATATGTTCTTGTACAGTATTTACTGATATGCCCAATGCTTCAGCAATTTCTTTATGGGACATTTCTTTGTTTCTGCTCATATTGAATATTTCCCGTTGGCGTGGAGTCAGCTTCTGCATTGCGTAATTTATCAATTCCATGAAATCTTTGGAGAGGATAGTCTCTTCTGTATTATCATTGGCATCTATTGCCTGTACAAAGATATTGTTTTTCAGTTGTTGTTCATTTTCCAGATTGCGCAGGGTATTCAAAATACGGTTTCGCATGATGGTATAAAGATAGGCTGAAAAAGATGCATCCGGATTTATAAATTTACGACTTTGCCAGACTACGGTGAATGTATCTTGAAAGATGTCTTCCGCAAAATTTTGCGACTTGAGAAACTTCATGGCAAAGTAGATAAGCCTGTTTCTGTAAACCGAATATAACTCGCAGAATGCACTTTCATCGCCATTAATAAGTCGTAATACAAGTTCGCGTTCTTGCACGGATGGGGTATTGGGATACATATAATAGAGTTTACTACTTTGCAGATTTTATTTAATCTGAAATGCAAACCTATGTCTTTTTTCTGTAATACACAAATTGTTGATTATTAAAAAACATAAAGAAATAGTTTTTGAAATCATCAAAAGAGCGTAAGATTAAAATTCACTCTCCTTCTATCGGGAGAGGAAGATATAATTTATTGAGGTGGTGACATCATAGTTCTATGTGATTCTTTGAGATTTTTTTGGTTTTAAACCAACGGTGTTTTGGTTTTAAACCAAAGCATCGTTGGTCGGTGAGGAAAGCAGGGTTGGTTTAAAACCAGAAATTCTTCACTGATATATTACGTAAGATCGAACTAAGAACGGGATCTTTTTTAGTAGTTATGGTACAAATTTATGGAATTGATTTTGGAATGGTAAAATTGAATGTAATTTTTTTTTATAAAATAATATGGCAGATGCTTTTTTTACTGTTTCTTCTTTGTGAATATGGATAGAGGAGTGTCTATACCTTGTTGTGAAGACAGGGATATGGCAATAATTGTAACAATTCTGTGATGTTTCAAGTTATTCTCAGATTTTGCTCCTTATCTTTGTGCTTTAAATCTTTAATAATGTACGGAGGAATATTGAAAAAATATAGTTTGTTTTTATTGTTGTTGTGTTACATAGCTCTGGCTTTGCATGCACAGTCTGATCTTTCACCTTATTTTTCTGCCGAATTGTATCAGGCGATTGGGGGTGCGGCTTTTTTCGATGTGGCACGGATGCGATACAGACCTGGTGTGGAAATTGAAGTCTCTGATAAGTGGGCGCTGGACGTGTTTTATTGCTATCAGTATGAATCCGATAAAAGTAAACATATCGTAGGAGTTGAGTGTAGTTTCTCATTTTGAGAAAGCTCACCATAGAGTAACACTGAATTTCACAGTGTTTTATTATCAGGAATCAGATAAATAATACTCTGCAAAACTCAGTGTTATTGTAGTGAAATGATTCTTTAATTGAACTACAAAATATAAATCAGACTGATTCCCAGTTTGGTAGGTCCGAAATAGTTTTTATGTCCGCTATTTAACTTTGAACCACAGTCACGGCAATTATAGCGGTCATAATTGACACGTGCATATCCTACACCGATAGTGGCCTCCATACTCCATCTCTTTTTCAATATCCAGTGATAACCGTATGAAATGCCGGCTCCATAAAGATTTCCCTGATAGCGGTGATCTTTTAATCCAGGATAGAGACCAAATGGTAATTTTATTCCTTTGGCATTGAATTCGGCATAATGTGCATGTATACCGAAAAAAGAACCATTAAATGTTTCGCACATCCAATAGCGGAGTTCCGGTTGTACAAGCCAGTGTTTGAACTGTTTGTTACCATTGAATTCCCATGGATTGTAGTTGCCCGATATATCGAGAGTGAGTTTGGAGTCTAATGCTACTTCCACACCCAGATTAAGAGAAGTGGTAGCATCGTAAAGCAGATTACTCTTTATTCCTACCACCTGACTATATATACTGCAGGAAATCAGGATGAATGCTAATAATATGAAGTTTTTTTTCATATGTTTCTGGTTTTATTCAATATTTAGTTATTGCACTCCAACTACCCGATAAAGTCAGATTATCGATTCCTAATAGCGGAAGATTAATAGGTACGGATACAATGATGTTTCCAACTAATCCTTTAACGACTCCATTTAGCAGTGGGCCAAGTACAGGAATACCTGTTAGTATACCATCCAGATTGGCTATATCTCCCAACCGAACCGATAGAGTTAACGAGTGATTGCCATCTGTCTGTGCCGTATATGATTTCAGACCCAGATCCACAAATGAGTAATCGGCTTTATATCTGTAATTTGTCTCAACGATAGCTTGTATAGGATCTGTAATATCAATAAATGCTCCGTTTAGTAATAGAGAACTGTCTATGATCTGATCTACGACTAATCCGGAGATAAGTCCTTGTTTGATCACATTGATACGACGTACATCAAATGTTCCGTTAAATCCTTTGATAAGGATATCCTTTTCGTCATATACACTTCCCCCGGTAAAAGTATATCTGAAGCGTTGATCACCTGTATAATAGTCTTTTACCTTCAGGTTTAGATCCATCGTCTTTGGAAAATTCCGGATTGTAACAATGGCTGTATGTGCCTCATTAGTGGCCCATGGATTCAACAAGACTCCCAATCCGGCCAGGGCTCCTTGCTGATTGGCATTCCCGGTCAGAGCCATTCCTATTTGATTGGTGAGTTGCTGCAATAATAATGTGTGGAGAGCATTGGTAACAGGAACCAGCAGGACATTCTTCACAAGATTGACTGCTCCGTCCAAACCTCCTACAACTCCGTATACCAAATTGCCTACAACACCTAAATCCAATGCCGTTTTTAATAATCCCGGAAGTGCTCCATTGACAGTGGTCTGAATAAGATCATCATATTTCATTTGAGTGATAATATTATTCTCCAATTTATTTAATGCAGTCTGGGCATCTACAAAGTTGCGGTGCAAATTCAGCATACTGATGATTCTTTGCAGTAACACAGTCGGTTGCGGAGTGGCATCAGAAAAGTTAATTTTAGCCCAGTAATATTCAGAAGTATCAGTAAACTCTGCATTGGGTAGTACAATTCGGGCATCGGCCAGAGTTGTTTTATAATTAGTCAGTACTTCGGCATAGCTGGTACTACCTCCTGTCCCCGGAATGGGGAACATGGTTTTTTCTACATTCGCCAGAAATACAGCTGTATATTGTCCTTTCGGCAGTGTGTCTTTGACTGCACTGAAAGGCCATGTCGGAACAGGATTGACGGGCTGAAGTACAACTTTTTCTTTGACATATTCTCCTGTAGATTTATATATTACATAGCGGAGATGCCGGACTCTTCCGTCAGGTCCGGTTACTGCCGCGCGGGTAACGTCGTCTTGTCCGGGTGAAAAGCTTACAACGAAATAACCTTCAGGAACATTTTCAGATGTCTCTGTTGGTGGAAGTTGTATCTCTTCTATATCTTTCTCACATCCTGCAAGCAGAAATAAAGAGAGTATACCTGTTGCTATGAATAGAGTTGTTCTCATCTCCGTTTTTGTTTTAATAGTTATATAATTCCATCCCAGGCATTATCGTCCAGATTAATGATGCCGGACAGGGTAAAAACCAGACCACTGTTGGTAAAATTGCCGGTTATCTTTACCCAATGGTTAGGAGAAAAAATAATCCGGTTACCCGAAACTACATTCGGCTCATTGGCTATTTGCATCGTATAGCGTTGAGGTACACCTCCATAAGTGATGTCCAGATAGAAGAGTGTTTTTCTTGCATCCGGTATAGCCAATATATATTGGTTAAAATTCACTTTTCCGGTTATAGGTGTTCTACTGCCGATTAGTTTATTGCCGGTATCACCGGCCGTTTGCCATACAGTTGGTATACCGTCGGTGGTACGACTCGCAGTCACTAATTGTTCGGCGGTTAATGAAACAGAGGTGACATAAGCCGGAATATTAGTTATATCCAGCGTAAATCCACTAACAATGCGTTTCAATGTACCTTTGATACTGTTGATTTGCTCTGGTTTGAAACTGCTTCCTGTCAACTGCCCTTTCATATATCCTTCACCTATACAGGTAAAAAACTCCGGAACGATAGTAGGTGACATTGGCTGTAGATGGAAGTTCGCAAGTGTCGTGGGTGTTGTAACCGATCCAATACTGAAACTTCGGGACGGATTACTTTGATTCGTAAAGTCAAAGTCATTCTGATTGTATCCGATGATTAGTATCTTATAGGTTATTGCCGGCGTGAGAGTTAACTTTGTCACCACATTCGGGAAAGTGGCTACGTCGATCTGTTTTGCTGAACCGTATACAGGAATGAAATTAGCATCGTCATTGGTCAGCCCTTCATTCGTTTTACGGAAAGGCAATATCAGGATACGGTTTACTGAGGAAGCAACATCTCCCGGTGCACGGGTGAATACCTTATAGTCCTTGATATTAAGTTCTATGGGTATTGTCTCCGTGGAAGCTACTCCGATAGCTTCGTCTTGGGAGCATGCGCTCATCAGGACAGCTATCAGAGTGACTATGAGACCATAAATATGTTTTATACTATCCATTCCTTAAGGGTATTTTATTGTATAACCAGATTATGGATAAGTTCCCAGGCGGGGCTGATGCTTACGACGATGTTCTGGTCGGTCAATAAGTCGATAGGATCATCGTCATCTCCCGGGTCATCAGTACCACCGTTTACATTTCCTGCCTGTGCTTTCATTCCGAGAGAATAGAAATGATTTGCCAGGATGTTAAAGGTTGTTACCCCACCGGTATCTTGTACACTCCATGTTTTGATTGCATTTCCGTTGGCTTCGTATAATCCGAGGGTAAGCGTTACGGAGCTGACCGGCATGAAATAAGAACCACTCAGTTGAGAGTTGGCAACCTTTACCACGCCTTGTGCAGAGAGGTCATTACCTGTATAAATTCCATTGGTCACCGTTTGTCCGGAGAGGTCGAGGTCGATAATATTGTAAGCAGTCGGACTGGTATTAACTCCCACACCATTTGTCAGATTCACTTGTTGGTTAGAGTTACTTGCGCTCAAACGAAGGAAGTTCACCGTTTTTCCGTCTAAGATTTGAGGCACATTCTTGAAGTATCCCAGAACACCTGCTACTTTACGGGTCATTTCAATGCTCACGCGGCTACCTTTATCCAGTACTTGGGCAGTAGTGGTACCTGAAAAAATTTCAGACTCATTCCCACTCTGAGTAATAGTTGCCATCATGCCGGAGTAAGATTGTCCTGCAGAAGGAGCTGTAACAGTAAACAAGTCTGTAGCATCGCGTCCAACGGCCAAGAATTTGTAATCACCTGCAGGCAACTTATCACCTTCGGCCACTACGTAGCGTTTAAATGTAGTACCATCTGACCATCCGCTAATGTCGTATGTTTTAGCATATACATAATCGGAACCGTTATTAGAGAAAGCATAAACCGAAACACGGGTGACGTGCTGGGTGGCTTCCTGACTGTAGACATTTCCACGACTCATACCGTTGTTTAGCTTGTTTACGGTTGAGATATCGAATACTACACTTCCTTCGGGGATGCTATTATCAACAACTGGTGAAGGGTCATCACTCTCGGAGCATGCGAACAGAAAAGCGCTCGCCATTGCAAGAAACATTAATTTTTTCATGATGTAAAAAAGTTTAGTTAAATGAATAGATAGAAAAAACAAATTATTTTATATCAAGATGATGAAGCATACTCCATTCACCATTAATAAAAGTCCATATTTCCAAGGCATTGCCTGGTGCATCATAGTCTACGGCAACAGCCGATATTTCATTACGACGCATCGTTATGTCCATTTGAGGGACAGTCAGTACGGGTGCCATCGCACGAGTATTTGTAAAAAAACTTAGGTCCAGTTTTGTAGAACCTCCCTGAGGGGTGGGAGCTGCAAAAGTTCCATTGATTGTTTGGATTCCTGTCGTTTTCCGTATGTTCGTACTTCCCTGATAGTTGAGAAATGCATCTGCTGCTTGATATACAGGAGCAAGCGTCAGGCTCATTTGGGTAACTTCGGTGGGGAAATTACGACAGAATATAACCAGCTTACCTTTTGCTCTTTCCAGTTCCAGGGTTTGTCCTTGATTTTGAGACATGACTGTGAGTCGGGTATGTCCGGTATATATATCGGTGTGTTCCAATCCGTTCTGATGAAGAATTCCTAAAGGAATATCTTTTGTAATGTTACCCCAGACCAATAGTTCGTATTTTCCTTCGGGCAAATCGTTGAAGGAAATTGAAAAATCCGGAGTGTTGTCCATTGGTGCTATTATATCAGACTGACGCACTACTTGTCCGGTAGTTAAATCGGTCAGGATATAGCAGATTGTTCCGGAGAAATGAATGAAGGGTTGTGACGCATCCTCGGGAGATAGTTCACTAAACTGTGCTATATTAAAATAGTTAGTATCTTTAATGACTAACTTTACAACCAGTTGAGGCGGGCACTCCGGTAGGGTATCTTTGATGCATGAACTGGCTATAAAAACCAGTAAAACTACCATGCAGAAACTATGTGCTCCTTTACTCATAACGTCACTTTTTTTATATTACTAAAATGCTGTAAAATAGAATCGCCAAAACATTTGGTTCCCGGAAATGGTAGCCTTATAACAGGCCTGGAGTGATTCTCAGGCGTTGTCATGAGAGAACATAAACCGTTGATATTTGTTTTCAAAAACACAACTGTTTTTATGGTTAAAAATTGATAAAGATAAAAAGCTTCTTGAAATAGCGGGTAATAGTTGTTTAATATGGTTTCTCCTTTATAAATTAATGTAGTAATATATCAATTGGTTATATTGTATTGATATCTTTCTCAGAAGTATATTGTTAAGTGTACTTTTTTGCCTGAAAAATACTTTTAATCCCTATAATGGCATTTTTTCGGGATTATCATTTATATTTGTAACGCTCCATCATCGGTGTGATGAGAGTTTGACTAAAATAATACCATATGAAAAATCAAGTTTCGTTATATTGGAGGAGGATATTCTTTCTTTTTTCAGGAATGGCTGCAATGTCGGTTTTTGCCCAAACGCAGCAGGAAGTTCCACTTTTTAAATCTACCCGTACTTCTACATATAAAGCTGTTCTTAAAGATACGGTATGGACTATTGGTCCTATTGTTTCCCAGATTCACTTTGTGAGGTATGATAATCAGGGACGGAAAGCGGTAGAGAACTTGTTGAATCCTGATGGGAGTGCTAAAAACAAACTTCTTTATGTATACGATAATGACGGAAAGATTAAAGAGGAGATAACAGCCTCCGTAAAGCAGGGTGGGATAACGAGAATTTACCAGTATGATTATGATGACCGGGGACGCTTAAACCGGAAAGTGACATTGGATGCCGACCGGAATGTAGTTGGGGAGACTGCTATTTTGCGTAATGAAAATGACAAAATAGTAAAGCGAATCTCCGAAGGTATATCAACAAGAATGAATGATGGAAAGAAAACGAAAAACCATTGTGTGACAGAAATTGTTTATGATGAAGATGGACGAATAAAAGAAGTAATGGAAGACGATTCTGCTTTTCCAAAGGTGGGTAAGAAAAGCCGTCCATTTGATAAAAGAGATACGATTGCTTTGAAACGTTTCTCTGAAGGAAGTTCAATGCAGCCTAAAGTGCCGAAGAATAAAAAGGTGGATTTTGATTATGATGCATATGGGAACTGGATAAAACGAACGGAATATGATGGAGTGAATCCGGAATTTATTATTATGCGTACGATTGAATATGCCGGACAAGATACGGATTGGGAGAAGATGCTGTTGAATGGCCGGGTGAAATCAGTATCCCAAAGCTCATATGTGGCTATTCCCAAAGGACCAGGTAGCATTGATAAAGGCAGAAAGCAGGGTACTTTCTTCCACTGTGAATTTAATAATGAGGGTAGAAAGACCTTAGAGCAATCTTACTCGGATATAGGTGTGGCAGGCGAAATTACAGAATGCATTTATGATAAAGAAGGTAATATTCTTGAAGAGATAATAAAATCTGCGACAGGGAAATTATTGAATACAGTTCAGTGGTCATATGATTCGAAGGGGCGTTTGAAGAACAAATCATTGCAGGATGCCAATGGTGAGGTGTTACGCAAAGGTGTATTCCGTTATGATATAGAAGGGAATTGTATCAGTGAGATGTGGTTCTGCAAAGAAGGTTCTAAGTTTAGTGAGTTTCGTTATAAATATGATTCTGCCGGTCTGCTGATTGCCAAAGATATTCTTTTTCACCAGGAAGAAGGTGAGGAGTATGAGCCGTTGAAGTATGAGTGGAACAGTCGCGGACGTATTGCAGAAGAGTGGAGAGGACTGCCTCAGAATATTCAACACTATACTTATAAATATAGTACCCGTGGCGAAGTTGTTTCAGGAACTGAACCAGTCCAGGGACAGGCAGAGGTAGAATATGTCTATAAGTTTTATAATGATGAGCATGGTAACTGGAGAAAACGGGTGAAATTTTTCAATGATGTTCCGGTACTTTACGAAGAACGTGAGTATGTGTACTATAAATAACAAGGATAAATAATATGAAAAAGATTATCAACCCATGGAAGGGACTGAAAGGGTATAATTGTTTTGGCTGTGCTCCAAATAATGAGGCAGGGCTCAAGATGGAGTTTTATGAAGATGGTGATGAAGTAGTTAGTATTTGGAAACCACGTCCGGAATATCAAGGCTGGATTGATACATTGCATGGAGGTATTCAGTCTGTATTACTGGATGAAATATGTGCCTGGGTCATTCTTCGGAAGTTACAAACTACGGGGGTTACTTCGAAGATGGAGACACGTTATCGCAAGTCAATCAGTACAAAAGATTCACATGTGGTATTACGGGCATCTATCCGTGAAGTAAAGCGTAATATTGTATTGGTAGATGCAAAGCTTTATAATGAGGCAGGCGAAATTTGTACGGAAGCACTTTGTACATATTTCACTTTCTCGCAGGAGAAGTCGAAAGATGAAATGCACTTTTCTTCGTGCGAAGTAGAATCTGAAGAAATTCTTCCTTTAATTTGAAATTAAAATCGAACTTTTTGTGATAATTGTTTGGAGGTTTGAATGGAATGCTTTACTTTTGTCGCTGTAAAGAACAAAAATATGAAATATACAACTACACATCATCATCATTTTCCTAACGAATAAATCGGTGGGCGTGTATGATATTGTGTATGTATAATATAAAAACGAGGCTTGCCGATGAGGTGAGCCTTTTTTATTTTAATCGTTAATCGTAAAATAACAAATAAAATTATGTGTTTATTAAGAATTGCAGTACAAGCTAAAGGTCGTTTGTTTGAAGAAACAATGGCTCTTTTAGAAGAATCAGACATTAAATTAAGCGCTACAAAACGTACATTGTTGGTGCAGTCATCTAACTTTCCGGTAGAGGTGTTGTTCCTCCGGGATGACGATATTCCTCAGTCGGTGGCTACGGGTGTGGCAGATCTGGGCATCGTGGGAGAGAATGAGTTTGCAGAAAAAGGAGAGGAAGCAGAGATTATTAAACGCCTCGGTTTCAGTAAATGCCGTTTGTCACTGGCTATGCCGAAGGATATAGACTATCCGGGTGTGGAGTGGTTCAATGGAAAGAAGATTGCTACTTCTTATCCGGTGATTCTGGAGAAGTACATGAAGGAAAAAGGGGTAAGTGCAGAGGTACATGTCATTACCGGTTCGGTGGAGGTAGCTCCCGGTATTGGGTTGGCAGATGCTATTTTTGATATTGTTAGTTCGGGGTCTACATTGGTAAGCAACCGTTTGAAAGAAGTGGAAGTAGTGATGAAATCAGAAGCACTGCTGATTGGTAACAAGAACATGTGTGATGAGAAGAAGGAGATTCTGAATGAATTGCTGTTTCGTATGGATGCTGTGAAAACAGCAGAGGATAAAAAATACGTGCTGATGAATGCTCCGAAGGATAAGTTGGAGGAGATTGTAGCTGTGCTACCTGGTATGAAGAGTCCGACGGTGATGCCACTGGCGCAGGAGGGGTGGTGCTCTGTACATACGGTACTTGATGAAAAACGCTTCTGGGAGATTATCGGAAAACTGAAAGCGCTGGGAGCTGAGGGAATATTGGTGTTGCCGATAGAGAAGATGATACTATGATGAGGTGTACTTTTCTTTCGCCTTGATGCGAAAGAAAAGATACCAAAAGAAAGGATCAAGGCTGCATTTTTTCTCCTACTCACTTCCTTCGTTCCGCTAAAGGGGCTCGAACTCGCTTCGCTCAAACAATCGCCCCTTTTTGACGCTTCACTGCGGGCGTTCGCTTGACGGAGAAAAAATGAGGCCGGAGCCGTCCATCAACGGATACTGAGGTTTAGGGAGGAGAAGAGATATGTGATATTAAAAAGTAAACATATTGCAATATAATTAATGTAATATAGCATACTTCTTTAGTTACAACAAGCATTGTATGCTATCATCCGAATGGGTCCCCCGGCCTCATTTCCGCAGCGTCAGACGGAACGGAGGTGAAAAGCGTAAGAAGGGGCGATTGTCTGAGCGAAGCGAGTTCGAGCCCCTTTAGCTTTGCACCGTAGTGTAGTAGCGGAGGAAATGCAGCCTTGATTTTTTCTTTTGGTATCTTTTCTTTTGCATCA
>DXWV01000083.1 GCA_019416685.1 Bacteroides sp. | reverse complement strand
TGTCTTGGACTTGTACTACTTGTATTGTTTATCAATTTTTCAAAGAACGCTTCGTGTAAAACGAACTTTCTTTTCAGAAAGCGGATGCAAAGATAAGGACTTTTTAATATTACTTCCAAATATTTCTGAAAGTTTTTTTTATTTCTCTCGTCGTCCCTCTCTGCGAAAGGGAGATAAAGAAAAAAACACAGGTCCCGCAACCTTTTCTGTCAGAATGTCAATTTCAATGCTTTGTTTCTCTTGCAAAGCGGGTGCAAAAGTAGAGGTTTTTACAATACAAACAAAACATATGAGACTTTTTTTTCAATAAAAAAATGAACTTTTCCATAACAAGCTGATAAACAACAAGATTAATAAACACTATTTCAAACAATGTGAAAAAGAGAATAAAAGGGGATACATTATAATATATAAGGACAGCCGCACGAGAGGAAATATTTTAGCGAATACGCGCACATACATGTATGGCAAATCCCAAAAGAATGAGTATCACTACCCCAACAATAGCCCACATTCCTTTTATATATCCCTTCTTTTCACCCGTCACTAACTTTTTCTTCACTACTCCAAACGAAGTTTTCACCGAGTCCCTTACTTCCTCAATGCTGCTCATTTCCGTCTGCATCTTTTTTACTACCCTCCTATCCATAGCCTTTCGTTTCACCACCACCTGAGGAGTACCCCCACAAATTGCAGGCGAAAGCGAATCAACCGTCAGGGCATCTTTCTCAAAAACAAGCACTGTTTCTTCTATATATTCCTCCATCTGCTCTCCTGTCAGTTGCAATGCCCCCGTTTGATTGACCGAATGATCTGCATAGTACACCCGTCCTACCGAATCACACACCACCTCTTGTCTATTCAATCGCTTCATGCTTCCGCAAGATGTCATCCCCATCCCAGCCAGCAACAGAGCCAACAAAGGCAACAGCATCAGATGTCCCTTCCTCATAAACTCCCGCACGTCAAAACACGGACAAGCCTTCACAAACTCACACGGTTCAATCACTCCATTTCTATTTAGATCCGGAGATGTATCCCGGTGTCCTATCACCAAGTTAATACCCGGATAATCCCGTTCCAATTCCTTTATCAGTTGATAGAGGATACGTTTTTGAGCTTTTGTACGTGTATCCGCCGGTTTTCCGTTGGCATCCAAACCACCGATATAACAAATTCCAATACTTCGTGTATTCCAATCCGGACAATGAGCACCGGGGTATTCCACATTCCTTCCCTTCTCTATCTTTCCGTTCAGACGGATAACATAGTGATATCCAATGCCATCAAACCCACGTTTCCTATGCCAGGAGTCTATATCCCTTGCGGTAAAATCCTGCCAGGCTTTTGTTGCCGAACAATGGACAATGATTGTATCTATCTTTCTCATAACAATTCTATTTAATGATTAATATTCGGAAGGAGGGATACGCTGCGCACATCCCCTAATCTCACATTTTTTCACTTCCGATTCCTTTTGTCCCAATTCCACCTCATGACAGCGATTGATCCAGCTCATCTTCTCCTCCTGTTCTTTGTGCAGCTCGGCATAGAGATTCTCTATTTTTTCATCCCGCTGTGTCAGGCGTTCCTCCAGCCAGTTCACATTCTTTCGACGGTTCTCTTCTTCCAGGGTATCAACAGAAGCCCGCTCCTTGCGAGCTTCTGTTTTATGATAAGTGACAAAGCGGACTATCCACTTCACGGCTTCCAGGCCACCCAATGTGGAAATAATAGCCAGAATTGTCTCTATTTGCATAGGCTACAAACCATCTTTATACCGATGGGTCTTCTCCCTCACCGTTTCCGCCTTCACTTTCTCCCAATTCATTAATCCGGTCTACATCTCTGAATTTCAACCCGTCACTACGGGTAGAGGTACCCGTATGCAGTCGGATATCATTATTGGCACGGAAACAGATACGCAACCCGATAATATCCTGAGCGGTAAACTCCTCCGCCTTCTCCACCCCTTTGCTTTGAGCAGAAAGAAAGAAAAAGCCAAGTCCTTCGATATTCACCGAACGCCCGCTAAGCAGCGTTTTGCGCAACAGGGTCCTGAAATCTTTTAATACACTGATCGCCTCACCTTCACTTACCCCCGAGTTACTTCCGATTTCCTTTGCAAACTCACCGAGTGTAGCGGCACTTCCATACTTATAAGTAATTACCGGATAAGCCTTACGTACCGATGCCTTGTCTGTCGGATCACTCAAACGCTTTACTTTCTTATACAAGATAGCCATAAATTTGTCCCTTTCTTTGTTTAATGAATAACTATAAAATCAATCACTTCGCTAACGTTAACAATGCAAAGGTGCGACATCTCTGCCACACCTCCTACGACAATAAAAAACTCCGCTACACCCCCCCAAAAAGAGGTATTATAGCGGATAAAACAATGCTGAACACTAAAGAAAAGCGACAAGAAGAGGAAGTTGGGAGTTAAAGAATAAAACTATTATTTATCACCTATTTACTTAATTATATAATTATCAAACACTTAGTATATATATTTTTTATTCAACATCGAAAAACAATAAGGTAACTTACTAATATGACAAGCTATCAATTGACTACACCAAACGAATGATCTGCACTGTGCCATTAGGAGATTAGTTAGAAATGTAAGGCTATACACTCAAAGGGGTTTAAACGTTTCAAAAGAGATAAAGGGAGTTTGCTCTCTAAACTATTTCTCACATTATTCTTCATGTCATTATTCTCTATTTCATTTTGCAATGTCAGTACAACAAAGATAATAATCTCCCCTTTCATGCCCCTCGGGCATTACCACCCATGATACGGGAAAGATATAAACAGAATCCTCACACTTCTTTTTCATTATCTTTACTGCCGGAAAATACTCTCCCGGTATCAGAAAAGGTAAGCTGACAATCACTTGGTTGTGTGCATATTTATAAACATGAAGCACCTCAATCACCTTATCATAATCTACAGCCGGAGCAAGGCACAGTCGGATGTTTCTGAGATCCAGCATATCAAGATGTTTGCCTGACACGATAATGGGAGCCTGCGAAGTGATGGTTCCATCGTCTTTCTTACTCAACGGGTCGTAAATTCCGGTGATAACGGGTACTTCCATTTGTCTGTTTATTAAAACTTCCGTTGTTATTATCTTCATATTCTTTATACTGTTTTATTTTGTTTTTATTTACAAACGCTTATTATGCTTCTCACTCCCCATCCAGCACGCACCTCACTGGGAACCCGTATTTCTTCATGTCGTGCATGATGTACATCTGGCGGCTGGGCTCCACACAAAGCGAGTAACCGTATACCGGGCTTTGGCTACTGCCCGTCCAGTAGCGGTGTCCGTGCGGAATTATTATCTTGCAACCATTGATGTGGCTACGGTGCCCACACAGGGGCAGATACACGGGCACACCGTCATCGCTGAGGATGCAGATATTCGTGCGGTCTTCTTCGCGTTGTAGCTCCATAGGTGCTACGGTACGGTTAATGAAAGCTTCCATCTCGATGTGGGAGGGCACGCGCCAACCCACAGGCGAAGGATCTAACCTGTCCATCCGTGAAGGATTCTCGGCTGTACCTTCATACCAGTTTCCTTTACAACAATTAAACGTCTCCGACCATTTGTCCTCCCTACACCCAAACTGGAAATAACTTCCGTAGTTCAGTGTGCTCCCCTCCTCCAGTCCCAGTGGAATAGCTACTTGTGCCAGTTTCCCGCCCGCAGCAAGATTACGGTCCAGCCAGTACTGTCCTCGGATACGGACATAGCCACCCTGATAAATAAGGATATCTTTTACAATCCCCGTATCATTAACTAAAGAGAGTACCGTGTGGCGGGCTGCAGGAAAGCCGTTTTTTACTTTGTTTCCACCGTTGGATTGTACACGTACGGTGAACCTACCGCCATAAAGCCCCGGTAAAAGTTCGGGGTCACCCACCTCCATCCAATCTATCTGTTTATCGTGAATAATGCGCCACGGCTGGTTACTGTCTACACAGACCGTGTAAGTATTTAGTTCATCCTTCGCATTACCCGGCGGCATTTCTATCACCCTACTGTGGCGAGCGCACATATCATTCTGCGGATATTCTATATAATATTCAAAGCAAACACCCTGCATTAAAGTGATTTCGGTAGTCTGGCTGAAGGGATACGTCCCTGTTTCCAGTGTCAATGCCAAGGAACGTGAGCGAACGTTAGCGGGTTTAGCCTCGAGATGGATTTTCAATATTTTTGTTCCCTTTTGGTAAATACCTACAGGAGGATGCACGGTATACCAACAACCACCGTCACCCACATTGGCGCTTCTGATGCGCCAATGAGCTTCCTCATTATCGGGGATAACGGTAATTGACACCATTTCGCTCTTTTGCCCCGCACTCACATAAAGACGGCGGGCCACGGTAAGTGTGGAGCACATCCCCATCACCTGTTGCCGTACCTTCAGCAAGTGCGTACCCCCTTCGGTATAAAGTTCTACAGATGCTTCGCGCTCCGTGTCACAAAAGTTGGTGCGCAGTTGAAGAACCAACTTTTCGCCTTCACGACGCAAAGCGAGCCAATTATCCGGTTCGTTTTTGGCACAGTATAATACATTGCCGATACTCCACGACTCGCTACAATGTTGCAGATCTACAAACAATTCCTTTGCCATAGCATCAGTAACAAGTCCAGGAGGAAGCAACAAGGAAAGAGTAACAGGGACGGCTTCGTGTTCGGTTTCTTTAGTAGTTTCTACCGAAACAAACATCAATTCCAATGAGATACTACGATATATCTCCTGTAAACCGGTTTCCGCTATAAAGATGTCACGTTTACCGGAGAAGAGGCGGTCAATATCTGCACGGGTATAAATACCACTCAGATTGAGGGTGTGTGGAGTAAATAGTACACAGAAATTTACCACGCCTTCTGCCGAAGAGCACCGTAGTTTGCATTTATTTTTATATCGAACAATATCGGTGTCAGGGAATTTACGTATCAGGTATCCGCGACGGTCGAACACAATGACTACGGCACGCAAGTAACTCTCGGGGACCATCGCATCACGTAGCATGAGGCTGACAGGTATTTCCCGCTTCAGACAGACACGTTTGTCACTGCGCCAGTACTTCATGCCCTGATAAGCTACTCCCGAAACGATAAATGCCACTGTGGCTAAGTCTGCTAATTCCATCATGTGTGTTTCTCCTTTGTCTTTTTAAAGTAATTCCATCAATGCGTTATGAGAAAAAAAGAAGTCCCGACCGGATTCTCCTCCGTTTTTTGTTTGATAAGTAACAAATGACAAACACTTTTGTACATAATTGATTTATTATCGGGACCTGCTTTTTTCCATCTTCTTTATTCCTCTATGCTATGTCGCAAATAATAAAGTACACTATTTAATGCTACATCCTTCAGCAAAACCCGTTTCTTACTATCCAAAAGATAGAAACTGGGCAATGCACGCAGGCTGTAAAGTTGTTTACCATATATCTGTTGACCGGCATCGTATCCCACTGTCCAATTCATCGGCATACCTACCAGTCCGCGCACCCATTCATTTACTTCCTCCCCGGGATAAATCGCCAGAATACAAAGTAATTTCTGACGTAGAAGTTCCTGTATCCAAACATCCTCTTTCATGATTCGTTTCATCTCTTTACAAGTTTCACAATCCGGATCATAAAAAAAAAGTAAGGTGTACTTCGCTTTTACTCCATAGAGTGTTGCCCGTTTACCATTCGCCTGAGTATAAATAAAGTTAGTCGCTACCATTCCCGGACGATTCTTCTTTATTTGTTTCAGACGGTCTTCGTAACGTAATTTCTCACCCGATCTCAAATAATTCGAACCGATAATTTGTTCCAACACTCCTATATAATACACTTCATTACGAAGGGGCGAATTCGGGTCGTCAAGATAATGTTCACTAAGGTTACGAAAACGATATCGGGCCACCGAATCGTTTTCCGAGGCCACAAGCAGATTCCGAATAGCCTGTACAGCTATCTCATCATCCGTATATGTCAGAACTCTTATAAAATCGGCAAAAATCTGCTCAAGAGTGTCACTGCGGACAAAGGTTGTATCCTCAAAAGAGCAATACTGCCAATAGTGTGTAACAATGTAGTTTGTCTGCTCCTGTACGTCTGTTATCACCTGCGGAATCTCCGGCAATCGGAAGCAATGACTCATTTCTGGAGAAAATGTAGCCGATTCTTCCTTAGCTTCTTCTCTAATCAAACGATTGACCGCCTTATCCCCCGAAGTACACCCAATGAGCCAGCTACCTATCACAGTCATTCCGATCCATAGTACTAAAGGAATGAAATGTACCTGATGCATCCTCCTCAACCGATAAATATATGATTCATAATCCATACTCTTAGTTTGATACGCAACGAATCAAAAAGCCAAAATCTCCTCTGCTTGAAGAGGCAACCAATCCATAATCTTCTGAAACAGACAGGCAATGGCCTCCCTCTGTATCAAAAAATTTTATATATTCACTACTCCAATAATTAGTAACTCCAAAATTCTCCATACGGGGATTAGTTACATCATTCACCCGATATCCTGCACCCGGAAGAAAAAGATAGCTGTCCTGGTTATTTTGGGCGGTAGTTATATTATTAATACCTACATAGCATCCATATGTTTCAGCTTTGGCATTACCACTTGATTTGTATTTACCCCATACCCAAGGCATAGTGGCAATTTTTTCAATATCGGTTTTGGTAGGTACACGCCAACCGGATCCTAATACATTTGAGCAAGCCTGATTTAATTCATCCATAGTAGTTCCCCAAACACGATCACCAAAATTATTCGGGTCAGCTATCCTCCAACAAAAATAATCTCCTCCTTTCGGCGAATAAGTGTAATACCCCTGATCCGGAGCCAACTTCCATTTTCCTGATACATACATCAAGTTACCGGTTGCCACTTTCAATCCCAATCCGGCCGGCTGCAAATACATATTCCGTTTCACTGTGACCGAAACCGTATATTTCTTCCCTGCCTCCAGCTTAACGCCTCCGGGCGTAGTAAATGCAGGACCTGTTCTCGATATATTTCCTACTACAAGGCGGCTCATCGAAAAAGTCAAAGCACCTGCATTAGTTACAGGAATCATATATGTCTCACTGTTACTTGTAAAAGATACCGATCGCCCCGCAGACGGAGTAGAAATAATAGCCGCATCACCCAAAGTCCAGACACCAGTGTTAGCCAAAGTCCCGGTCATCGTCCCGGCACATTCAATAGATGGGTTATGCTTCTCTTCAACAGCATACTGATCTTCCGATGCATTTACTCTAAAATGGAGTTTACTCATCAATGGCGTCAGTGCAGGAATTGTCAGATCCAAAGTTCCGGAAGCAGAGTTCACCGTTTCCTCAAACTGACAATAAGCAAAGTTGTCTCCGTTACTTACAGTCACCTGCTTTGTATTCATATCCATATCATTGGCAGGTGTATAGCAATAAAAGGTATACGGATCAGTACTATTATGTAAAACAAGTTGTTGCCCCTCTTTGGGTGTAGCAACTCCATCCGCTACATCATAGGCACAGTTTCCTGTTATTTCCCCCTTTGCATCATACACTACCACCCGCAAGGTAGTTAAGTCAAGTGCAGCTTCCGATCGAGTAATAGCAAACGCCGTATCCGGCGTCTCCTCTATAATGGTTTCCAACGTATATTTATCCTCGTAACTTTCCAAGAAACATACTCTGTTCACTTCCCCCTTATTCCGGGCAAAACTCTTTCCGGCTTCCCTGCCATAAGGTCTTATTCCCTGTGTTAATATATGAACAGCTACCTGTTTTCCGTCCGGTTCTCCATGAGAAACTTGCAGGTATTCTTCACTATTTACACATCCCACACACATAAGCACTGTATAGGTGTTCATGCACATTTTTATTAATAGACGATTGTATCGGTTCATATCCATATCTGTTATTTATAGTCTTAAATCCCTGTATCTTTACTAATTATTGTGCCTCCGTCAGTATACTCTTTCATCAAAATATCCGACACAACAATTCCGGTATTTGTCACAGTCAAGGTAATGTAATAGTGATTACCCGATTTCAGACAGTTCTCCGGCAATGGTACAATAACTGATAGTTCTTTACCATCCACATTCAAGGTAATCTTTAGTCCATCGACCAATCTTTGCGGAGGCACCAATTTATCATAACTGTCATTCTTTCCACCGGGCACTAAGTCCACATTCATATTTTGCAGGCAAATGCCTGTCGCTGATTTGTCCTCTTCTGCCAATGTTGCTGTTGCAATATCCATCACTGCTGCCTGAACAAAATCAGCACCCTGCTGCAAAACAACATCACCAATATGGCAATCACCATCTATGTAGTTTGCCGGATGTCGGGTAATATTTAAAGTAATCCGGGCATAAACAGGAAGTAGATAAAAAGCAGCTGCCCGGCTGCCTGCAACCGTTGTCTGCGAGTTATCATAAAACCACAATTGATCTTCGGCATACGCCTGTGCCAATAGTTTATTTTCTGTCACTGTAGTGCCCGGAGTAAATGTCACAAGCCCTTGCGGGTCATATACAGCGTAGAGGGCTGATGGTCTCTCGTCCACAAAAAGAGTATCCGTTGTAGCCGGCACCCAACCATCAGCTGCCCGGTATTCATAAAGCACTTCGTTCTGGGCCTCCCATCCTCCACCGGCGGGACGAAACAAAACCAACCTGCTACCCGGAACAGTAATAATGCCCGCATCTATCCTGGTAGCAGCCTCCATATCCACCCGGGCCGAAGCAATATACACCGGAGCAAAATTGCCAGAAGAAATTTCTTTGTCACGCCCTTCCGGATGTTCGGGCGTACAAGCGATCCATAAAAAAGAAGAGGTAATACCCAAAAATATTTTCAGATTCATACACTTACTCATTCGTTTCATTACTAAAAAAAATCGATTTAAATTCAGGAAAGCGGAACATAACCAGTTCCTCCATTATCCATATCCTGCAAACTCCATTCTGCCAGAGTAACCTCTCCTACGACATAATAAGTACCGTTTGTATTCACTGTCACTTTGTAGCGTTTTCCTGCCTCCAACTTCTTCATCACACCATTCGTCGGCACCGTAAAGGATAGAATTTTTCCATAAAGTATAAAAGTCACTTTAAGCCCCGAACCGTTGAGCAAGTCACTGGGAGGTAACAAAATTTTCAGCGGTATGGTATTATTCTTTGAAAGCGTGATATTCACCTCCTGAAATGCAAGTTCACCTGCCGTAGTAAGCGTGCCATAACTACCTGTAGTAATATCCAGAAGTCGGTGTGCAGGCAACGCACTGTTCTCCAGCTTCAGGGCAGTCAATAAAGCATCATCCTGCGTGGTGGAACGAACGACATCTAACTCCAGCATAGCATACGCGTGCTTCATTTCAAATGCTACAGAAACCTGTCCCTTACTATCGTCTATGTCTTGATTCGTTGCAAAACAAATATCATTTTCAACCGTATACAACTGCGGAATGAGAGAAAAATCAGTAGTAACAGCAGCAGCTCCCCACGGGTAATAGGCACAAACCTTCCCGGCCCCTAAGAGAGAGGAACGGTCTTCCGGCGTCTTAGGTCTCCATATCCCACTATTACGGGTGTAACACGTATTCATGTAGTTTCCGGAAGTAGCTGTCAGGAAAACGCCAATCCGATCTCCGTTTTTCAATGACACAGGAACCGCCACACGGGTCCTGTCGCTCCCGTTTCCCCTTCCAGGCTCATCGACAACCGTAGCCGAAACCACCATCAACGGGACGGGGTTTCTTTGTATCTCCTCCGACTGTCTTTCATATTCCGAACAACCGGCCAATCCCATGCATAATAGGATAAAAATACCAATCAACCTGTTTCGTTTCTCTTTATACATTCTGTTCATCTTCGTTTCTCGTTTACTCTTTATTCAAATGCAGCATTCTCATCTCCCACTTCTATGTCCTCCCAGGCAAGTGCTGTTACAGACGTTATATCCAATCCGGCAGCCATCAGCTTCACGGTAACACGATAATGTTTACCGGCCTCCAACCGATTCGCAAAACTGCCCGGAGGAATAGTGACCTGCATCTCTCTACTATTTACAGTGACAGTAGCGGTAATACCTTCTGTCAAAGCGCGCGGGATGAGCAACAAATCAAAGACAGCTCCGGTCTCTTTATCCTCACCCGCCGTAAGAGGTACAGAAAGAGCCACGTCAACTCCGGGTACCGAACAAGTATACCGGCTGACTTCATTCTCGTCAAAAGGGTTAAATACAGCCTTTGTATAGATATTGGTACCCGTCAGTTTCAAATCAGAAACAGTTGCTGCACTCGAATAAGATACATCCCGGTAAAAAACAAAAGTCAAGCGGGTGTAGACATGATTCAGTAGCAGAGAAAGTGAAGCAGGGGTATCCCTCTGAGTCCGGTTGTTAGCCGTAAAATGCTTATACCAAATATCTTTTGATGCATCTGTACGCAATCCCGCTACAAGATTCAGTACACCAGTAGTAGGTTGGGTAGCATCATAAGGTGCATAAACAGCCAGATCGGCAAGGTGCTCATTCAGCCAAATACTGTCTATAGGTAGCCAAAGGTTACGTGGAGCGCCACTGTATATTCCCTCCCTGTTACTCACCGATGTATAACCATTCGGAACATCCGCCTTTACAAAGAAGCCAATGCGATGCATCCCATCTGTAGGATAAGAAGAAGCGCGAGTAGCTATAGCATCACTGTTCAAAGAGGCGGAAACAATCCCCAACGAAGTCCGGGTTCCGTCTTCCAAAGCTATATGAGTACCTGTTAGGTTATGGTCATCATCTTGTGTGCATGCCACCATCCATGCCACAGCCAGGATATACATAAAAGTTACGAACTTATTCTTTATTACGCTATACATACTATTTTCTTGTTTAGGAGTTTTATCCGTTTTATCATATCACTATAAATTCCGCTCCACCGGCTTCAAACTCTGTCTGCACATTCCAGTCTTCTATTTCAATGTCAGAAAAAAACAGTGAAGTGGGTTTCAGTTTGATAACTACATTATTAAGGCGTCCGGCAGCAAGAGTGCCTCCTAACTTATCTTTAGGAATAGTGACACGCATCACTTTTCCATCTACAGTTGCCACAATGATGACCGGCTCCGTCAGAACGGCAGCAGGAATCATAAGCAAATCAATGCACACAGCACCGGGTGACGTAGCATCCGTGCCAACTATTTTAACCTGTTCAATACCCGGGTCAAAAGTACCGACTCCCGTATAGTCCCCGTACGTACCATTTACGGGAGTATATAAAGCTCCACTATAAATATCGGCTCCGGTAACATACAAACGTGTCATATTGGCGTCACCCGTATACAAAGCATCTGCGTCCAGCACAAAGGTCAGTCGCAAACGGGCATAAAGTTGTTTGAGCTCCAGATCAATATTCGTTTTCACATTATCTGCCGTAAACCGGTTACTCCACAAATCTTTTGATCCGTCTACAGGTCGTTTGATAGCTTTTAATACCAGTTTTTCCGGAGTATCCTGAAACAGATCATAGGGATAATAAACCCCTATCTGTGCAGCAGTATTATTGAGCCAGATACTATCATTAGGAACCCATCTTTGACGGTCAGCGCTAAAAACTCCCTGCAGATTGTTCACTTCCGCATAGTGCCCGTCACCCTTCACAAAAAAACCGATCTTCTCAACAGTGGGCACAACTACACTTCTACTGGTAAGTAGTTCAGACACACGTACATGGTTAACGCTAAGAGGCACAATCGTTTTCTCCGGCTGAAGGGATGTAATGCCTCTTTCATCTCTGTCTACACAACTTACAAAAAACAAAGAAACCGATAATACATAAATCAAATTATTCATTCTCATCTCCGTTCTTTTTTTATTGTATCACATAACTACCCTCTACAGATGTATCTTCTCCTGTCCACTCTTCCGTAGTCAGTCCCTTTATCACATCAAGAGTTGTGGGACGAATCACAATCTGTATTTCATATTTTATTCCAGCATCTATTCTGCCGGTCGTACCCAACAAGGCGGTTATAGGTAACTTAGCACTTTTCTGTTTGCCGTCAATAGTGACAAAAAATGTTATATCACCTCCCGGCGAACAAGGTACTATCAGAAAATCGGCATAAGGAGGACGTAAACTGCCTGCCAATTCAGACACTTTAACAGCCGTTACAGACGTTCCGCCAAAATCGGTACGTAATGTTACATTGGCAGTGTTTCCCGAAACAGTCTCATTGATGAGGTCGAGTGTACCTTCCGCACGAATATTTGCCGTGAAAGAAAGCTCGCTAACGCTTCCGTCTCCCGTATATTCTCCTTTTCCGGTAGATGCTTCTTTCTCACCTTTAATAATTACAAATCGCAATAAAGAATAAGCTCGCTTTAAACTTAACGCTACTGAAGTATTAATAAACGAAGCCTTAAAATTCTGATAATAATACTCATTTGCCAGATTATACACACCACTATTCAAACGAACATCCATCGAATTCTGACTTTCATTATAAGGATAAACTGCTATCATTCGGGCAGCTTCATCCTGTAGGGTTAATTCGGCTTCCGACTTCCACATAGGACTCCCATACACATATGCCCGATTTAATATTGTTTCGGGATACCCGTTGGCAGGATCGGCCAAAAGAAAAACGCCAATCTTGTCTGTTTCCTTATTCAATATGATAGTAGATGCACGGGTATTTGTTCCTACGGTAGTTTCCAGCAAATTGGTAGCAACCGAACTAATACATAGAACAGCTGTTGACTTGTCATGAATTATCTGTAATTCATCAGTAGAGCAAGCATACAATAGTATTGTTATCAAAAACATACCAATATGTAAAATAAAGAACAATATTTGTTTCATCTCCAATTTATAAAAAGTGAATATACTTGTCATTAATATTTTGTACCTTTTACACAACGAACAGAACAAGCTGTATTCACGTGAGTATTCACCTTGGGATCTACGGAACCTCCGTAAAAATATAAGCACCATGCAAAATCTGGCTGACCTTCATCGACCCTTGATAACGATCCCCAATAGTCTCCAGCTGTCCCTACTTCATCTGTACCTACCGTAGAACTACCGCCTCCCCCATATCGCCCGCCTGCTGCAGGTAAGAAGAGTCCCACGGTTTTGCTCATAAACCACATCCCTTTAGCCGGTGTGGTAACTACCTGCTTATCTATAACACAATTCGCTAAATAGTGTAGTTCGTTATCTGACGGCGTTCTCCACCCTCCACCATCAAGAGTCACTTTTGAACAAGGATCAGTATTATTGGTAGTATTTGACCCGGTATACGTACTATAGAAAGTAAAATATGCACCATAAGCATACGATATGTTAATCCCGCCTACAAATGTATTTTTTTCATTCAAATTACTTGGTGCCCACGTCAAAGTAGCCAGTTTATTCTTGCTATCAGCCGTACAAGTGGACTGTTTACTTTCGTTATCTGCAGCTGCCACTCTGATGCCTACTCTTGGCTTATAATTGATTTTTATCGTATATTTACCACCCGGCTGAAAAGCTACGTTTGCTGATGTCTCTACATAGGAAGCATTTGCCGTCCTTCCGCCAATCTTCAAATTCGTAAAATTAATCCTCAATTTCTTTCCGGTAATAGGGAGAATACGTTGGGTACTCCACACGGCGGCCGAATTCAATCCTGTTGCATTACTGACTGAGGGAGAATTGCCCGCTGTATACGTAAGGTTATTGCCTGCCGGACCAACCTTCCACACGATGCCCGATCCCCCTGCATTCGTATATATACCATTACACACAGTCACCGTATTTGGAGAAAATCCCGATATAGCCACATTAATAGCCACCTGACAAAACTTATGTACAAAACTCAAACTGATTGCCGGTTTAGCCACCGGAATTGTTAAATCAGCCGTTTCGCAAGTCATAAAATCATTATTCATATTCGGTACACTTATATTAGTACCATTATAGACCGGGTTAGACAAGGCAGCCCCTAATGTATTGCTTGTTAAATTAAAAGAGTATGCCACAAATTTATAAACACCTGCTTTCAATCGCATACCACCTGTAGGATTAACAGCTGTTGCCGCCGAAGCGCCTTTAGCCTGATAATCGCACTGACCGGCATAAGTGTAACTATTACCATTTTTCAAATAGGCTATTACGCGAAAAAAGACATTATTCAACACGATATTGGCCCTGGTATGTACGTCTGTACTATCAGCCACAATATCTAACGTAGCAGCAGGTATTTGCTCACAAATCACATCCTCCGCACTCCGTTGAACCGGAATATCCTGACAAACATTTACCCATTCACTAACCACGTCGTTATCTACTTCGCCACGAGTCACTGTTCCTCCACTATAACTTTCAATATCTGATAAAGAAAAGTCCACAGAAACGGATTCTCCCGGTTCCACAAATGACACATCAACCGATTGGTCAATCAGCTCATTTTCGCAGCAAACCAGTAATATTGCCACAGCAATCCATCCTATTTTGTTGCAAATTGCAGACGGCGTCCACCTTATTGTCTTCAGTTCTTTCTGTTTCATATACTTTTCCTTTTTTTTAAATTACCTGATCCGGCACAGCCGGTGTACCTGTAATAGAAGTACCATAATCAGCTACCGTAATATTTCCATTCACTATAATAGCAGCATCTTTTATGATTAAATTTACCGAATAATTCATCCCGGCGTTATACAATCCGGTAGAAGCTATTTCCACACTACGTACGGTACCGTCTATGGTCAGAAATAACTTACGTTTCACACTTGTTGTATGCTGTGGCAAAAGAATACTGAGACTTTTGGTTGTACTTGCATTCATTCCGCTAAATACAGCATCATCGGCCGCAACATTGTAAAGGAAGTTACCCACTACGGCAGTAGTGGCTTGTGTATTCATCGCCTTACTAATATCTACTTGAGTAGTTGCATTAAAATTAGTATTGTTAGCTGTTTTCATTTCCACCACAGAAACACAGCAATTTCCATTCACATATTCAGCATGACGAGTTATATTCAAAGTCAGCATACATTGAGCCGGTTTCATACTAAAACTCGCCACACGATTCTTATTATCAACAGGAGATACGGGTGCCGTTGCATAGAAAAATGCTTTAGGAGCGGCTGCATTGAAAGCAACAGCAGTCTGAGGAATAGTGACAATAGTGGAGTTCGTTGCAGCAACTGCCGTACCTGCAGGATCATAATAAGCATATAAAGTAGCAGATTCACTACCCACAAGTATTTTATTATTCGTATCCGCTGCTACCCATCCACTACCCGCATTCGTATATTTCACATTATACTGAGCGGATGATCCGTTGATTGGGAAAGTACGATATACCCCAATTGAGCCATTACTTATAGTCGCTACACGCGTTTGGATTCCAATGTCAATACCGGCTTCTACATCAATCGGTACCCATTCTCCCCCCGGTCCGCCTATACCTCCCTCCATCTTTACATCCTCTTGTTGTGAGCAAGCAAAAATGGTATAGAACAAGGCCACTCCCCATAAAAGCTTACTATATCTTTCTATTTTCATTATTTATATTCTTTTTATTCTCCTATTTCCTCCTATCATTCAATCCTTCACAAATCTCTACGGTAACGGTTCATAAGGGCCTCCCGTAGAAGGACCGGCCACCCAGTCCGCAATAGTCACCGTTCCTATTTCAGTAGCCGTACCTTTAAGTAATAATCCAACAGTATAAATTTTCCCTGCTTCAAACTTCGGTAAAGCGCTATATGGTACCTGAGCAGTCATAGTGTGACTATCCACTGTCAATATCACAAGAAAGCCTCCGGCATCTGCTCCGGCAGCTTTTCTGTTATCCCCCGGAACAATCAGGCAGTTTTCATACAAATGGGCTACATCTTTTCCCGTGATATAAGAATCAGTAAGGGGAACAGTGATCGCTTCCGTAGGATTAGTCAGATAAGTAAAATTTATTCCTGTAGCAAGAACTGAGTTCCCCGGATTGCCATTGGAAATATTGATAGAACCACTTTGAACACATTTCTGTATCTCGATAGCGGTAATTTTACAAGTACTCGGATAGTTACTGCGCACAAACTCAAAAGCCAGCATAGCATAAGCCCTTTTCATCGTAAATGAAACCTTACAGCCCACAGTTCCGGCCACAGGATCAGCCGTTTCCGATGTACCATTCATCATCACATTTGTTGCATACGCCAAGTCATAGTTTGCATTGTAACCTCTTGATTGCATCGCAATGGAAATATCATTATTCCCGGCAAGATAAGGATAGTAAGCACATACATTGGCATTGTCTCCTCCCAGATAAATTGGGGTAGTACCGGCATTCACTGTCCACGAGGGTGTACCATAAATATACTGTACATTGTTTTTTTCCGTATATACATCATAGCCAGGTAGGTTACGAAGAAATAATCCGATACTTCCTGAAGTAACCAAAGTAACAGAACGCGTAAGCATCTCCGAATCCATGCGTGCTGATTCCACCTGTAATGCCTGAATACCTTCCCTGTCTATCTCCGGTATCTCTCCTCCTGAACAACTCACAAACAATGAACCGACATTCATGACAACCATCATTCCTTGCCGTATCCAATCCAATAAATTACATCTGTATTTCATCACTTCATATTTATAACTTAGACTTCACTACTTATTATTACTGTATTTCGACTATGGGCGGAGTTACTCCACTATCATTCCATTCTCCCGGAATAGTAACGGACTTAATATAAGTCATATCTGATCCGAATGCTTCATCCGCCGATTCTGCTCCCTGCATCACAATACCATTAATAACTACTGTGTAAACATTATTACGACGAAGGTACTGAACGTCATACGCATCAATATTCACATTTACCCGATACCACGTACGTGCCCCGTCATAGCTCTTCTTATGGCAACTCACCAACAAACAAGTAGCTTCATTCATTTTTATCTTAGGACTGCTTATCGTGCGGTAACTTTCAGCTGCGTACAATCCCCCCTTAATGCTGAAGTTATCTTTTGACAATGCAGGAGTACGAAGCGCTAAACGCTGTGAGGAAATATCTAACGGATCACTAAAAAGCGGCAAGACCGGCGAAGAGTTACGCAGCAGTGCCTCTGTCAGCATAATCTCATCTTTTTGTTCATCGGCAATGCACACATCTATACGTACCATGGCCCGTAATAAAGTGACACTCATATCTTTTCCGGCTTTCTTCACTGCCGTAGCGCTCATCGGCAAACAACCGTCCTGTATGGCATAAACATTCTTTTCGGCAGTAGAATCGTCCAAGGGTATAAGAAGACGCAACTGCATCTTAACCATGTTTTCTGTCTTGCCCGTACAGAAAGTCTGAAGCATATCTGCACTCCAGTTGTAACTGTCGGCATTGGCTATAACCAGTACGTTATAATCAGTATCATCATTCAAAACTCCAGTTCCTACTCCGAAGTCAATGGTCATATTTCCCGTACCTGCAAGTGTATTTCCTTCTACCGTTCCACCCAAAGTTCCCAGAAATTTCCCATTATTATATGTATCGTATTCAAAAAACAGCAATCGCAAACTCCTGACTCTGCTCTCGTCTATATTAGCAACCGGCACATCTGCAGTACGTGTCAATACTTCAACTTCCGGCACAACATAGGTCAACCGGAAGGAATTATTCCGGTGAACAGCTTCAACAACCAATCCAACCTCCTCCTGACAACCGGTTATTACCATACAGATAACCATTAGTAGAGCTACGTATCTCTTATATAGTCTTCGTCTCATATTTGCGGATTAATATTCAATTCAATTTTCCACCCGTTGCAATGTCCATACCACTTCCTTCCCAATCTGTCGTATACACATCATTTACTTCAGTATCATTCGTTTTAGGGACTACTTCCACCTCATTATTTCCTCCATTACCCCAGTCATCGGGCGAACGATCCACTTGGGTAATATGGATATACACCCGTAAATCCTTTACCTTAATACAAAGAATTTCATCCCGGCTTGCCGGAGCAACCGGTACATCCCCATAATCTTTCTTCGCCGTCACGGTTAATGTGGCTTTAGTAGATTCGTCAGTAATCAAAGTTGGCTTTACTACTACCTTATAGCGGTCGTTTTCAATCATTGCATCGGTATCGCCCGTATGAGTTTCCACCGGAGTTACTTTACCATTATTATCCGTTTTGAAACTCAACGTCCAGAAACCGTCAAATTTAACATCGGTCTCTATGCAGATGGTACGTTCAAAGCCTGCGTTACGGGGTAAAACAATGTTTTTTGTTTCTGCCGAAAACCAATTTTCACGATCAAAGTCGACATTATTATCTATATTGGTCCAGTCTATCACTTTAATGAAAATATTGATAGGCACTCCTGTAGCAGCATCATCGGGAGTATCGTATCCGCTACCGGAGACACTCACAATATTGAATGTATATTTATGATTACGCAATAAATCAGCAATTTTAGAAGTGGCAGGATCGGCAATGTCCACCCGGTAGTAAGTCACCCGTGGGGTACCGTCCGGTTTTTTATCTTCACCATACACGCCTCCCACTACCAGCCGGGTAGTAGCCACCTCCGGTTTATCGGGAACACTACCCGGCTGGTCATAGCCATTATCGGTGTAGTGCATGTTCTCATAAAGGTAGAGGCTACCCAGTTGTTTTACATCCTCAGCGCTCACAACAGAATACTTCTTTCCTAAAGGACGTACCCCCGCCTTACCGGCCAGACTAACTTTGTTTACATCACGAGTCTTATTTTTCGTTTCAGTTGTTTCGGCTATATAAGCATCTGCTATAGGTGCTACACGCCCACTATCCGTAGGAAAGTAAGTATATAACTCACGAAGACGGAAAATAATCTTGCCGCTACTGTCTGTAATATCTCCGGGAATTAAACTATGATCTGAACCTATCATCGCTTTCGTGACTACTTGCACAGCTGCCACGGCACGTAACACAGGTACGGTAAATGTTTTGCCGGCCTCATCTTTCGTTATGGATACCTCTGAAAGAAACCCATGCATAGGCAGGCAGTTAGAAGCAATCGCATTATTGTCAATGGTGGTAACCAGTTTCGACAGTAGGGCATTCATCTCCATACCCATTTGGTTGTAAGCGCCTTTAGCTACCATCATGTCATGGCAATTTGTAAAAACGTGTATTTTTAGATTGTCACCCACAGGCATGGTCACCTGAAACTTGTTTCCCCCTTCAACCGGTGTGCCCTCAGAGGCAGACTTGAGATAGAATTTCGTATGATCATCGGGTCCGGGAGCAAATACCAATACATCGACTCCTGTGATAAGAGTCTCTTTTGTATCAGTGACGTCAGCACCCAAAGCATAGGTACGAGGTACATTGACACGCAGAAACATATCCTGATCTTTGTCTGAGCCGGAAGCAACCACGGTATCAGCATCATCCTGACAAGAGCTCAGACTCATCACCAACAGTAAGCTTACCCCACACACCGAAAAAAACAATCCTCGTAAAGTCTGTATTCTCCTCATATTCTATCTTTTTTTATTTTTTTACATATTACTTTCTATCACAGCCAGGCGCCACCCGTTAACGCGTACCTCCATGATCGGTTTCACATAACGTCCGTCAATGACCAGATCAACATAGTTTCCCGGTACAGAAGTGAGCCCGATAGGTTCGCAATCAAAATGTGCTACCTGTTCATTACTGACAAATACATTCACATCCAGGTATTTGCCTTCAGAAGAGAAAGAGCCAAACCAATGCGTAGTAACATTGGCTGAATTTTCATCAAAATAGCATTTTGGTTGCAAAATCACCTCGTCGTCATTAACGACATTATTATAATCAACCCCACTTCGGGTACCATTCAAATGAAAAACATAGTCCTCAGGACCACTTGGAATAGTGCTGCCTGCCACCCGTACAAAGGGTGTATCATCCCCTTCTACAGTAGGTGGTATCATTGTAATACGTGTACGGCACACTGCACGTACAAAAGGGATAGTGAGTATATTACCTTCCAAACGGCTACCGGCATCACAGGTAATACGCCCATAAAGAAGGTCACTCACGGGTCGGCAGATTCTGCTGCCGGCAGTCATTTCTTTAAGTTTCACAATCCCTTCGCCCAAAGGCGTCTCGGGAGTGTCTACATAATCAAGCGCATCATCGAGTGTCCAGGATATTATCTCTAAATCACCGATGTCTTCTTGTGTTTTCAATAAACGATAAGGTCGTGTCAGACCTGTTTCATCAGTACCGACTTCCAATTCTCTGTATCTGCGATCTGCCTTATAGAAAATGATGTGAGTAGGAGTAGTTACCGTCTCAAAAAAACGGTTGGTTCCTCCATAGATATAACTGAAGTACAAATGCATCGTGCCCGAGCAGGCTTCAATATCGTCCCGAACGCACGAGTTCAGCATCAAGATGACAAGCAGGAGGATAGATAACGGTTTTTTCATTATTCAAATCTTACAGTTCCAAAGAAAAAAGTATAAAAAAAGATCAGGGGAGAGAAAATCAATGAGAGTATTTCTCTCCCCAACTTTTTGATAGAAAATATCAAATTACATATTTACATTGTTAACTACATAATTCCATTTCTTTACTACCACCTGTACTACCATGTTGATATCATCTGAGTTAATAGCATCTTCAATACTCTTAGCACCCAGTGTAGTAATAGTACCTGTAATATGATAGAATGTATTGCGTTCCGTCACCTTCAAAGAAGTAGTATTATCAGCAGACATATTAGCTACGTCAGCACGATAGTAACGTTTATCACCCGTCTTAATAGAGATTGCTGCAGATTCCTGCCCGGCAATAATTCCGTCAAAAAGTGAATTATGGTTCACTTTCAGGAAAGTAACCAATGCAGCCAATACGTCTGTGTCATTCCAAAATCCGGCAGGAATCTTATCGTAAGTAGCCGGCTGGTCGCTAATTCCGGCAGTGGTCATAGCCTGCTTAAAGTCGGTATCATCCAAGGCTTCCTGTAGCATTATATTGGTTACTTTATCTTCGAGCAATGTATTGATACCTGTATAAGTAGCCTGAGTCACAATAGCTGTACCACAACCTGAATTGTTAGCATAGTTAGGAGTCACATAGAAGTAAGGAGAATACAATTTTCCACCGTTCATGTAAACCTTTGAAGTAGGTGTAACAGCATCCTTGTCCAATACTTTCCATGTCAAACGATATTCCTTTGCAGAAGTATTGAAAGGAGCCTTATTGAAAGCGTTAGCACCTACTTCTGCTACAGCCGGTGCCGACTCTCCGTCTCCATTAAACGCAGTAAGCCAATTGGTTACATCCCAGTCTTTAACCGTAGCGTCAACTGACAACGGAAAATACCAGTCGCGAACCTGCTTAGTAAATGGAGAAACACGACGTGGGATACGTACCACCAAGATACCATCTGCATCGGCAGGGGTTGCAGCATCTTTGATTGTAATATTACCTTTAGCAATATACTGTTCGTCTGTTGTTACCGAAGCATTAAAAAATACTTTAGCAACCTCACGATCCAAAGATACTGGAACAACCACCGTACCTCCATTCGGAGTAGTAGGATTCGTAGGAATAGAAGTAGCACCTGCCATGATAAATTTACCCTTCTGGTCACCGTCTTTAGCTACAGAAAGACCATTGAGATAATCTTTTCCCAAAGCAGAAACGTAGGCACGAATAGAAGCCTGAGATTTCTCACCCTGATGTGCAAGGTTATTGGCAACAGCCATGTTCAAATTGGGGTCATTCACAATTACATATACACTATCTCCTTGCTGAACACCATTGAAAGTACACATATTACCTTTGGTTCCGGCAACGGTAGCACTCCCGGCTTCAATTTCATTAGCAACCAATGCATCATCGTCTGACTCTCCGGACTTTACCACGCGCTTCACCGTCCAGTCACCCACTTTTTTACCCTCATGTTGAGGATCGTTCTCTTTAGCAAAGACATAAGCCACATACACTTTGTTTTCAGAACCCTCACCGTCAATTTCTCCCATATTTGCACGGGTAGGTACCGTTGAATTAGCAAAAGCAATGCTGATAGCTTCTACTAACTCGCCTTTACCCGGTTCGGGGGTTCCACCGCCATTCAGGTCATCTTCATTACTACAAGCTCCCAATGCAAGAGCAGCCAACGTAAACGTAAATAACTTGTTTAATTTCATAAACTTTAAAATTTTAATTAATAATTGAGATATAAAAATATTTAATGTCTTTAGGACTCATTGAAAAAGTCTTAGCAACTGTCGTTGTCCATTCAAATACGGATAATGAACATCAGGAATATAAATAGTCAATCCACAGTGTGAAGTGATATCGAATCCTCCTTCTGATTCAGACAAAAAATGTTTGGTAGCAGACTTATATACTACAGCCTGCCCAAGCGAATCGGCAAATGCCGTACGTTCTTCTTCATTGCCTATCAGATCAATATAATTTTGCAAATCATAAAATAAATGCCCGTTTTTCCGTCGGTCAAAAGACTGCAAATATCCACGCTCTATTTCCTCCCAATCTGTCACACGGCTTTCGGCATTGTTCAGTATCTGTTTCAGTAATCCCAGTTTCGATGTATTGATTACACTAATAGTAGCCGAGCAAAGATCACCGGAAAGCTGATTATAATAATCAAAATAAGCCTTTGCTGCTTTTTTGTAATAGGGGTAAGCCCGAAACAACTCCGGAAGCATCTCTCCATAAACCGGTAGAAAGCCCGGATCAGGAATCTCTGTGGAGGAAGCAATCAAATAATCGGTTTTATTCCTCAATTCATAAGCCACTTCCAAACCGGCCATGAAACCGGATTCAAAAACAATAAAACTAAACTGACCATCAGGAATAGCAAAAGCAAAGTCACGCAATTCAAAAGACTTCTCTCCGTCACTTATCAAGTTCCGAGTCTCCACAACCGAACGACGCCGGCGTGGAAACTCTAAATTCTCGGCAGGAAGCCAACCACTTCCACACGAGAACAGTACCAAACCATAATCCTGACTGGGATAAAAGGTATACATATCATTGATGACACGTGAGAACGTTTCAGAAGAAGCCGAATTACTACCTTCATATTCACAAAGCACCTTAACGGACACTTCACCGGTCAGATTATCTTCCACCATTTCCATGAGACGAGGAGAATGATCAGAATTACCACCCGTATATACAAGCAAATGCCCGCCAAGCCCTAACTCATTACTCCACATTTCTTGTAAAGCATCCAAACGAGGCTGTATTTCTTCTGAAAAATTACCACTACCCATCAAATAGAAGAGTACCGTACGATACGCAGGAATAGGAATATTGTCCGGTGTTTCGTTGAGCACACAGGAATCCAGCAAAAGCGGAAATATCAGTAATATGTAAATCAATCGTCTGTTCATTATTCTATTCTTATTACACTGACAATTCGTGTTATTTCTCTACCTGCTTCAAATATTCGATGCGACATGACACACAACGAAGTTTCGGGAAAAATTCTTTAAGCATATATGTCCACGGTCTACCGCCTGACAATGCTTTGAGCCTACCTTCTCTCCCTTTAAAAACATCTACGTTTTCTATGATATCCAATACTTTGTTTTTATCCTCCATATGGGAAGTACGTACCATATCTGCCAAACGGTCCCAATCTTCACCGACCCACTCTACACGAATCTCCAGCAGGGCGGCGTTGTATCTGGTTTCAAGAAATTTCTTCAGTGCCTGTGCACGACGCTTGGCTACAATTTCATTAGACTGATAGTTACCTTCGGGCGAAGAATATCCGGTAACGGTAATTCCTAACCCCGAATTATTACTACGAGAACGGATAGAATCTATCTCACTGACAAAAGTGTGCCAGGCTTCTCTGTTAAGATTATGGTCAGGCAATATCTTCATTCCACCCACAGGAAAATAGATATCTGCACGGTAACCGGCATGTTCAATCAGCACTTCTTTTTTCTTTTCCACCACAGGTATCGGTACAGAGACAAGCATCGGACGGTCAATGTTTTCAGTAACAATCAATGTATCACGGATTATCAGTGTATCACGAATAATTCTTTCTACAATCACCGGAGGTACTTTGCGGGTCTCCACAGCAAAAGGTATGAAGCGGGCATCGCAGTTGCAGTTCTCGTCACGTAAAATGATTTCGGCACTGTCCATCCAAGCTATATAAGGTATATCCGTTTTGCGATAGTTAATACAAGGCAACGGATGGTCGCCTTCACGCAATATGGCATAAGGTGGAAGCTGTTCTATCTTATCTACCTGCCCCAATGCTTTGCGGCGGCGATACATCAGGTCGCTCTGCGGGCCATTAAGCACCACTGGAGCAAGCATCAGAGAGTCTGTAGCAGAATGAAGCCATGGATACAGATATACAGTGCAATCGGGTGCCAGATGTACACCGGAGAGATCTATATTCATATCCAGCACCATGCAAGAATCCTGTCGTTCCAGACGATAGAGCAAAGCACTCACCCGCTGGAGCTCCTCATTCCGGTATGGGATAGAAGACGCTGTAACGACAGGCAATAACACCTGTACAATAAATAGCAGGATATAAAATCGTTTCATCCTTTTTATTTTAATAAATAAATTATGCTAATGCCTATTTTGGTAGGGCCAAAATAGTTACTACGATAGTGTTCCACTTTTTCACCACAAGTGGCACAATAGTATTTGTTGTAATCCATTCGCCAATAGCCCAACCCCAGTTCGGCTCCGATATTTACCCGATTACTCACAATCCACTGATAGCCGTAAGTGAAACCACCACCATAGAGATTCCCTTCATAACGATACTCTTTCATAGAACCGAAAGGGAGGTTACCAAAGTTATAGGTTCCCGTCGTTCCGTGAATGCCAAAGTAATGGCCTTTGAAAGTCTCACTCAGCCAATAACGAAATTCCGGCTGCACAAGCCAATGCTTCATCTTGCGGTTATCTTTGTAAGTAAAGGGATTATAGTTGCCATTTACAACAATACTCAGTTTTTCGTGGAAACCAAACTCAAATCCGAGATTGGGGGTAGCCGTAAACCAATAGAGGCCATTGGTATTCACCGCCCATTGTTGGGCGTCAGCTTTCGTTGCATGTATAAATATGGAGAGCAACGTTATCAGACATAATAGTAGTCTCTTTCTCATCTCAATTATATTGTTTGTTTCTTATTCATTTCATTATCCATATAGTCCGTCTTAAATAGATGTACTCTTTCTTTAGATAAAAGGGTATATTAAAGAAAAGTAAAGTAGATCATTGGATATCAAGCATTTGCAAGCCAATCAAATATAGAATTGTTTCTGAGAACCGTTTATTCAGAAACTATATTGAAAAGTGACAGTGAAAAGTATTGATTAACAAACAGTTAATTGTCATGATTGCTGAAACAAAATCAGAAACAAGTATTTATTGGCGTTGCAGATGAGTTAAAAAGAAAGTGAGACCAAAGATATAAAGCATAGATTAAAATGAAGAACAATTTGAAATACAACCATTTACAGAGATTTATACAGAAGTTGGACAGCAGTTGATGGAGCCTATTTACATATAATGGGTAGAGAAATATCAGAAACAGATTTGCATTTGAGACTAATCGAAAATGCTGGAAAATAAAATGCACTTTCAACTTTACCTGAATAACAGTTATCCGGAATGGAAATTAATAAATTACCGGAATAGAAGAATCGTGCTTAAAAATGAGGAAAATAGATAGAAAGAATTGGATTATATTGCTTAAAATACATGTATATTGTAACTTTTTAACGTTTTTCCTTGCATTTGATATTAATTCAATTTATCTTTGCAACATCTTTTCTTACCAACAAGAACTTATCTGTAGTAAGTACCCTTTTATCTAAAGAAAGAGTATAAATTAGCATTAAGCTTCAATAAGAATAAATCATTACTTATCATACACTTTTGCTGTTCCAGTAATTCATTACTGTCCTATTTGCTTTGTCAATAACCCGATGATCCAGGTTTGCCAAATAAATATGTGTCGTCCTTTCAGAAGTGTGCCCCATGCCTTCGCTGATGACTGAAACCGGGATGCCATTTTCGTGCGCCAATGTAGCCCAGGTATGGCGAGCGGTGTAAAACGTCAACGGAAAACTGAAGCCAAGCAGTTCGCCCAGTTCACGGATACGCTTATTCAGACGCCGCTGGATATACCGATATCCTTTATAACTGTCATCTTTCCGCAACATCGGCAATAAATAATCGGAATTCTTATCTTTATATTTACGCAACAAGGCTTTCAGTGCGGGTTCAACCTTTATCTGAAGCAACTGACTCGTTTTACGCCGCCGATAGACCAATAGATCGCCCCTAAGATTTTCTTTCCGGAGATAACACATATCAACGAATGCCATACCACGGGTAGACAAGCTGAACCGAAAGAGATCACGGGCAAGTTCCCTATGTTTATGCTGCCCCTCCAGATTTAGCCCAGCTATTTTAATGATTTCCTTTTTCGATATAGCACGCTTAGCTGTCTTACTCCCTTTCAACTTTATTCTATGGAAAGGATTATAGGCATTATGGACAAATCCGTCATCTTCGGCTTTGTTGTAAATGGCACGAAGTTGTTTTACATAGAACACAATCGTATTAGGGCTATTACCCTGTTGCCTTTGGAAATCAATGAAACCCTCTACAGTCTTTTGTGTAATATCGTTCAAGGGAATAGAACGGCTACCGATGTAACGTTCAAAAGCATTTACAGCACTGAGGTAATTGAAGGCAGTACCGTTCTTATCGGCATTTTTCAATTCGGTGATTTTAAAATCGGCATAAATGAAAAAGTTACTCCTGTCATTACGAGCCTTGAAGCCATGTATGATATCGGCAGAAATGTATTCGCCACGTTCCGCCAAAGAACGTTCCACTTTTTTTAGTTCTTCCTTTATATATATAAGGTACTCGTTTATTTCACGGATTTCAGATGACCTTGTTTTACTACGCCGATCCGTCACGGCTTTTTCATTGAGAGTGTCGAACTCGGTTCGTTTCAACCGATAAGGGGTGTAAAGTTCGCGCTTCATCCGGTCATGAATGACTTGAATGACCAGCGGGTACAATCCGTCCCTGCCCAAGTGCGAACAGTTGAGTCTGGCTTTAATTGATGTCATTTTACTTTTTGCTTTAAAGGTGATTACTTTAGTTTTCGCAAAAATAAAACAACGTTCCATACCTTTAGGTTGATATCCGGGAAGAAACGAATTACTCACTATCGTTAATTTATTTGTTTGTTTTGCAAATTTACCTAAAGGTTTTCACCACAAAAACTTTACAGATAAAAAAACAGGGCTACAAAAGGCTGCATTTTTGTAAGAAATGAAAGCTACAAAAGGCTGTATCATCTGTAAACCATTGATATTCAAAGAAGGCTACAAAAGGCTACATGGCAGAAAATCGTACAGTTTTCTTTTGAAAGGCAAAACTCTTCAAAAAAAGAGCTGTACTTTCAGATCTTTTTCCAAGTGGTTTCTTCTGTTCCCAAAAGAGATCCAGAGACATAAAATATACAGAAATAAATGCAGTGAAATATTTATTCTCATAATAAGGTATATACGAGAAAGTATAAATCCCCAGTGTACCCAGTGTCATCAGCCTATAGTTTATATAATTTTTTAATAATAAAATTAAGGCTATTTATATACTAAATATTAAACTCATTCAAATTCTGTTCTAATCACCTATCTATTTCTTACTTTTATAAACTCTAATTCAACTGAGAATAAATACATAAATATAATGAAAATTAAGAACATTTACCTGTACTACAAAAGAAATTTCCCTACCAGTTATAAATACTTATCACTACGATTGAAAAGGACCAAAGATCCGGAAGAAAAAGCATGTATTTATATCGGTATTTGTACCCTATTTTTCTTCTTTATCGGTTTATCTTATGATGCGGTCAGTTATGTATGTTCAGGCGACTATTCGCTTTTTAAGATCAACGTAGCATCACTGGGGATTTATGTTGTTTCGGCATTTTTGTTTGAGTGGAAAAAGTTAGGTATTCGTACCACACTTATAGTGTTACTTTTTACTATACAAATTAATGTATCCTTCACCATACTTTACAACAGTATCATAGTAACAGAAAACGACGGTTTTACCATTTATCACGATTTGTTTATTAGTTTCCTTGCATGTATACTTGCTGCATTAACACTCCGAAAAAAACAGGTCTATATACTTTGCACTCTACCATTGACTGCCTTGGCGGTGCCCCTGTTGATTCATTCGCCTATCTTATTGATAAAAAGTTTTCCGAGCTTGTGTTTAGCATATGCATCCCCCCCGATATTTTTGGCCCATATATGTATCTTCCTATGGAATACACTCAAAGAAAAAGAACGTTTTTTGCAAGAAAAGCACTCCTTATGCCGTCTGTTGGGAATGTCCGGACAACAATGGGAGTTGTTGATAGATGTTATACAAGAACCTCATGCCCAACGCGAAAAAACAGAAGAGCTTTTCAAAACAATGCAAAAAGCCCTCAGTGACCAATTAGTTATACGGGCAAAAAGACTGCTCTTCAGTGAGGAATTGATGGTACAAATCAATAAAAAGCGAAACCTACTGTTGACTCCCAAAGAAATACAACTCTGTTGCCTGATTCTCGAAGATAAACCTATCACAGAGATCAGTAAACTTCTCTATACCAATAAATCTACCGTAAGAACAAACCGTTCACGCATCCGAAAGAAACTAGGTCTGCAACACAACATTAACCTGAAAGCTTATCTGCAAGAGCTCATGAGAGAGGAAGATAAACAGAAATGTACAAAACTTTCCCGTGCAAAGTATAATTAATTTCACCAGCCAAACAGATATATAAAAAAAATATCTATATTTGCCGGTGATAAGTACAAAGGACGAACGCTTTTTTTTAAAAGCGGACGTAATTTATGAATATAAGTATAAAACGATCTGTTTTCCATACTTCGGAAAACAATCGGACGTATCTCTGTTCCGGGGTATTCTTTTTTTTATTACTTTTGTGCAATACTACCAATCTACGAGCACAGCGCGTGGCACTCAAAACCAATTTGGCAGACTGGGGTACCGGATCACCCAATATTAGTGCTGAGTTTGCTATAAGCAATAGTTTTTCACTTGACCTCACCGGTGCCGGCAGTATATTCAAGCCTAAAAATAATCTCTACTTCAGGCATGTGCGCCTTCAGCCCGAATTACGTTATTGGTTTCGGAACCTGTTATCCAGATATTATATAGGAATAACCGCCTTCTATTCCACCTACGACGTAGGATACAAAAAAAGAGGTGCTTTTGGTGACGCATATGCCACTGGAGTGACCTATGGTTATAACTGGATACTTTCTCGCCGATGGAATTTTGAACTCTGTGGCGGAATAGGAGCCATATACTACCGGATGGTACACTACACTCCTCCGGCGCCGCACCCACACCCCAACAAGTCGGGGTGGATGGTAGCCCCCGTCAAACTGGGAATCTCCTTTGTATATATACTCAAATAAAACAAACAACATGAAACCAATACAAAGAATATGGCTGTTGGCAATATGCCTGTGTACACTCCCGTCTCTACACTCACAGAACAAGAAAATGGAAATCAGAGGAACGGTGATTGATGATGACGGACTACCTGCTATCTCTATTATTATCCGCGACAAGACTGCCGATGGTGAAGTATATGGTACGACAGGACTGGATGGCGAGTTTAAGATCATGGCAGATCCCACGACAAGCCTACATTTTTCGGGACTGACATACGCATCTAAGGTGGTAAAGCTCAAGGGAAAGCAGAACATCAACGTAGTGATATCCTTCGAGTCGAAACAACTGGACGAAGTAGTGGTGACAGCAAAGCGAATCACCAACAAGTTGGTACCCGAACCTACGGACATTGAAATCGTAGGCAATCAATACATCATCCATCCCAAAGTGAAAATACCCAAAGATATGTTCAAGCCCAACAGTCGAGTCATCGTGCAACCCATGTTAGTGAATGTAACCCGAAATACGCAACGTCTTTTCCGCCCCGCTGTAGTGACGGGAAGAGAATATGCCATCGCTTTGGAAAGAATGATGGAGTTTGACCTGTCACAAGACCCGCTACACCCCTACTACGAAAAGAGCAAGCGCATTGACGGCAATGAGGTCATAGCTTATGCCGACTCACTTTATCTGGACAACCCGGACGATGAATGCCGATGTGACATCTACATGTATCTGGCAAACTACAAAAAACTGACTTATCAGGACACGGTAGTGATAGCTAAAGGAACCATAAATCCGATGCGCTTTTTTGATTTCAATATAGGAGCAAAGCATATCACAGACGAGACATACATCCCCCGACCGAAAAAGCAAATGCGCGGAGACAAGGGACAAGTAAATCTGACATTCCTGATCAGCACTGCACAAATAAATCATTCGGACCCGGACAATGCCGCAGAACTGGATAAAATGAAAAAACGCCTGAGCACCATTGACAACAACCCCAACGCAGAGTTTATGACTTTCTCTATTACAGGTATATCGTCACCCGAAGGTCCATATCAAAGTAATCTGAAACTGGCATACAAACGAACAAATACCGCCAAAGAAATCATACTGAAATACCTCAATACAGGTACAGTAACTGCAATGCGTGACAGCATAACCGTGAATGCCCGGGTGGAATCATGGGAACGGGTAGCAGAATTGCTGGAAAAGGATTCACTACCGGCAGAAGCCGTGAGAGAGATCATAGCGAAGTATCCCGGCGATATGGATTCCCAATTCCGCCAAATCAAAAAATTGCCCGAATACCGGAATGTAATCAAGAACAAATACCTAAAACTCCTGCGCCGGGTGGAATACAGTTTCAGCTATTCGGTTATGCGATTGTTGAGTGATGAAGAAATCCAGCAAATATATCTGAAGGATTACAAGGATCTGACACAATATGAATTTTGGCGGATGTATATCAATTCAAAAACAAGTGCAGAAAAAGAGCTGATCTGCCGGCAAGCACTGGAGGTATATCCGAAATTTATGCCGGTAGCCAATGAATTGGCAGCGATGCTGATTAACAAAGACGAGTGGGATGCCACACTGTTGGAACCTTTTATCAATGATAAAGCACCGGAAGAGTTGCTATGCAATCACATCATCGCCTTGCTGAACGAGCGGGAATACACAAGGGCAGATTCCGTGGCATACATGTTATCGGACGGTCCGATTACTGAAGATATCAAAGCTATAGTCGGAGCATACAACGGTAACTATCAGGCAGCATATAACTATTTTGCACCACGCGGTGGGGTGAATGAGGTAGTATTACTACTCGCTCTGAAACGAAATGAAGAGGCACTTGAAAAAGCCAAAGAACTGCCGGACAACGCATTGGCATATTATCTGCGGGCAAGCGCTGCCAACCGGTTGGACAAGCTGACAGAAGCATTCGCCTACCTAAAAAAAGCAATAGCAGAAGATCCTAAATATAAGGATATAGCCCACATAGACGGAGACGTGACGGATCTGCTGCAACAAATGGAGGAAAAAGATGAATAGAAATACAAAAATGGTGATAGGGGTCTGGCTATTTATGTGCTTACCCCTGAACGCTCAACAAAAAAATGAAACTGTTCGCCCCAAAGAGAATATCAAGGCATCTGAATATATAATGCCTAAACGGAGAACTGCTGACAAATTTGAATCAAAACGGGGAACAGAGCACCTCTTTTTTTCCATAGGTGCCGGTATGGGACATCTGTTTGACATGGGTAGCGGCAAAACAGCACACGGCCCCAAAACGTCAGTATATGTGGGCAACTGGTTGACGCCGGTCATCGGTATACGTGGTGGAGCAGAATATGCGATGTGGAAAGGAATAGGAAATACCAATCTGGTAGGCATCAGTGCAGACTATCTGATTAACATAAGTGCATTTGCCGCCCGCTATAATCCGAAAAGAGTGTTTGAAGTCATTGCTATCGGAGGTATCAGCTATCAGGCTACGCTGATACCGGAAGCAAAAATCACGATTCATTCGTATGGGTTACACGGTGCACTACAAGGAAAGTTTAATATTTCTCCAGCGTTCAACCTGTTCATAGAACCGGGATTGGCATTGTATCCGGATCGTGTAGACAATGTTTCTTCGTGGCGGCGATTCGATCTGGTAGGCTCACTTTTAGTAGGAATCACGTATAAGCCTTCGGGATTCAGCCAGTCATGGCTGTTGCGAAACGGCTTCGCTTCGATTTCCGCCGGAACGGGGAACACGGGGAACATACTGTTCAACACAGAATTTGCACTGGGTAAATGGTTTGGGAAGTCACGCATAAACGGCATCCGCATCTCGGCAGGCAGCAGCACGGCGTTTCTGGACAACGATGACAGCGGAGCAGACAAAGATTTTAATGTGAACCTTTGCACCGATTATCTCTGTAACCTCACTACCTTGTTTGCCGACCGTAAAAACCGGGTGTTCGACCTGATATTTGTCGGAGGTATCGGAAGTTACTTCCCGGGAGCAGCCTCCGGCTCTCCGATTGTGATAAACGGACGTTTCGGAGTACAGGGACTTATCCGCCTGTCGGAACATTCCGGACTATGGATAGAACCAAGGATTAATATTTTCAAAGACAAAACCTATCGTGCAGACTTACAAGAGCCCATACGAGGCACTGTAGGACTAATGATAGGAACAAGTTATAAATTTTAGACTAAGTGATTTATCGGTCACTGTGAACCGTTGTGAAACGCTTGTGGCTACTGTTTGTTTGTGTCGGACTCCAATGATTTAGACCATCCGGGAGTCTGTCAAATACCCTCTGTCAAGCGTGGCAGAGGGTATTTTTTGTGGTGAAATAGATTCAAATCTTATTGGTTTTAAACCAACGCCTCTTTCCTCACCGACCAACAACATATTGGTTTTAAACCAAGAGTGTATTGGTTTAAAACCAATATGTACCTTTTGTAACCATTTGAAATTTTACTGCCTGCCAGGGCATTGAAATACTTTTTATTCATCAATAAATCTAATACAAATGGTTACAATACGTTTTGAAATTAAGCCGTATCTGGCGGCTTATATGTATGCCCGTTATGGCACACCTCCCCCTATCCGGTTCTCCCCTCTTGAACCTCTTTACCATACTCTTCACTTCTTCACAGTACCGCATCCCGCCAACCTCCCCTACCAACGTGAAACCGGAAATATCCTCTTCGTACTCCCCGATCCAAGAGATGGCAAGAACCCAGAAAAATACAACTATCTGGGTTATGAAAGTATCCGTAAAATTGAACAAAAAATAGAATTACAAATGAAAATAGAACTCTATGACTACATGCTTGAAAACCGATTCAAACGGCATATCACCTACAAATTGGCATTGGAAGAGTTTGTAGATAAATACGAAATGACGGAACTTATCTCAGAAGAAACACTGATGAGAGGATTTCAGAGGTGGAGAAAGGAGAGAAAACAACCAAACAGTTTCTAAAGAAAGAGCAGAATATTATCTCGTCGGGATTACGCAGTCTATCTTCGAGTATCAGAGTGTTTCAAGCAGTTGAACAAGACGTTCTGCATGTTCTACCGATACGTTTTTCTGCTGTTCGATGAGTTCGGGAGCGGTACGGTTGCCATAACTTACGCCACAGGTATATACACTGCCGCAATACTCCATTTGAGTCAGTCGGCAAGTGGCCTTGTAACAAGATAGAAATTCGTCAATAGTGTAACCCATCGCTCCCTCGTGGCTATACAACGCTTCAGGCGCTCCCGTAGTGAAAGAGAGAATAAGTTTCTTACCTTTGAGTTTGTCTCCGGTACTACCATGCGAAAACCCATGCCGGAATGTTTCTTCCATCCATCGTTCCAATATGGAGGGCGCAGAATACCAAAAGAAGGGAAACTGCAATATGATGATGTCTGCCCGGAGCAATTTCTGTTGTTCAGCTGCTACGTCGATTCTGAAATCGGGATAAAGTTCGTTGAGCTTTACGATTTCGGCTTCCGGCAGACATTTGTTCAAGGCATCAAGAATCGTCTTGTTGGCCATGGATGCGGCAAGGTCTGTATGACCGCTGATAATCAATATATTTTTCACATTCATTCTTTTTACTGTTATTTGTTTTATGCTCCTGTATCACCGTCCACTTTATAGCTGGCTCCGACTACAAGGGCTGTTTTGTTATTCAACGAAGATATCTTAATATGGTTTTAATATCTGATGCAAAATTACAGGGTATCTATTATTTCATTGTTACATAATTCGAGGTGATATTTTCACTTTTCGTGGTTTTTGACTACTTTCGCAATAAATGGATGAAAGTTATGGAACATACAGACTTTGACGGTATTATTTTCGTTGATACACTACAGGATTTTAATACCTTACAATACACGGGACGGGTAATTCATATTCTTTGCAGCAGGGGTAATATGAGTTTCACGTTTCAGGATACCCGCTATAACATTGCAACCGGAGATTATGTCATTCTGCCCAATGCTACACTTGTGTCGGATTTTTCGGATTCCGGAGATTTTCAGGGAATCCTGATGAGTCTTTCGGATACATTCATTACCTCGATTGCCATTCGCAGCAATTACGGCATCATCGGACATCTATCACTTTTACAGAATCCGGTTATGAAACTTTCTTCTTCTGATTTTCAGGTGTGTGAGCAAGCCATGCAGTGTATCTGGAAGCGTCTGGAAAATAAAGAGCATCTTTTCCGGGAAGAATTATTGGGGAGTCTGCTTACCGCACACATTCTCGACCTCTACGACATCCATGCCCGCAGTCAGAAAATCATGCAAGTATCGGAACGGATAGCCTCTCTGCTGCGAAAATTTATAGAGTTGTTGCACCGTGGTGCATATATCCGTAACCGTGATCTTGATTTTTATGCTTCCCAGCTTTGTATTACCCCTCATTACCTATCGGAGGTATGTAAAAAAGTAAGCGGTAAACCTGCTACTTACTGGATAGACCGCTTTACCCTTCAGGAAATCACTCGCCTGTTGCGACAAAAGGAACTTCCCCTAACAGCAATTGCAGAGCAGTTGGACTTTTCCTCTATCTCTTATTTTAGTCGTTATGTGCAAAAGAGAATAGGGATGGCGCCGTCAGAATATAGAACGGATTTTAGCCGACAGCTTGTCTCCAACTACAGATGATTACTACCAATGCTATTATTTGCAAAAGTTACACATCATCAATTATTGATTTATTTCGTCCCACAATTTTCTTGCGTAACTCATCTGAAAATATAAATACTTGCGCTTCTCTTTCATATAAAGATTGTAACAAACCAATACAAATAAGAATACAGGCGATAACTATTACTAAATGGGTAGAAGGATCTGAAATTATATTAGGTATATAAGCACCTCCATAATAGAAATCAAAGCATATCAAAATGATAGTTCCAACTTTTACTAAAGTATTCCTCAAATATTTTGTTTCTTTCTTTTCTGCTTCATCAGCAATTCTGGCAACTACATCATTATTGTTCATCATTGCATATTCCTTCAATTTGTATATTGATACGGCACTATCTTGGCGTTCACGGAATGAAACCAATTTCTCCACATATTCAGCAATAACCCCTAAATATAAAATATATAAAAGGATTGTTAGAAATTTAACTACCAGAATACAAAAAATAGCACCTACTATAAACTGAATCAAATAGCCAATTGTAAAATTATCCAACACTTTATCGACTTGTTCTCCCTGTTGTTGAAGTACCCCTAAAAATATATCAATGTATACCAATATGGCAAGAGCATTTATCCATCCGTCTATACAATCAATTTTACGGTCTTTTGCTAATTGAATTGAGTCTGTACTAATACCTATCATAGTAGTCTTTTGATTTTATAGTTACAAGTTTTTGGAGTAGCAAATTAAATGCTGCTATTCCTCTTCTAAATCAATCTTTTTCTCTACAGAGTTAATCTCTTGAATAAGTAATGCCTGAAGTTCGTCTTTCGGTAACAGTAGCTGATACTCGGCAACTCCAATAGGCTTATTTACATCTTGCAACGCAATCTCTACATCTAAGTGATCTTTGTCAGCACAAAGGATGATACCTATGGATGGATTTTCATTCTCGCCTTTTTCTAAACGGTCGAGTAGCGAAAGGTACAAATTCATTTTACCCACATATTCCGCTTTAAAAACTCCGATCTTTAGCTCAATAGCAACAAGTGATCGCAACCCTCTATGGAAGAAAAGCATATCTACCACATATTCCTTATTATTATACTCCAGCCGATATTGATTGCCAATAAAAGAAAATCCACGACCTAATTCCAAAATAAATGACTTGATTTTAGAAACCAGTCGTTTCTCTAATTCCAATTCTCTAACAGGCTCTGTTATTCCAAGAAAGCTGAGATTATAGGAACTTCTAAAAACCTCATTAACATAATCAGCTTGTGCTACAGGCAGGACTACATCAAAATTGTTCGTTCTGATTTGCGATTGACGCCCTGCGTAGGTATTCATCTTTATTGCATTGAGTAACATATCTCTTGACCAGCCTTTCCGCAAACACTCTTGAGCATAAAACTCAACAGCATCGCTGTTTTCCACTTTACTTAAAAGCAGTAGATTATGCCCCCACGGTAAAACTGCGACAAGTTGTCGCAGTTTTGAATCGCAAGCATTATATCTTTCATAAAACCGTTTCATATCCCACAGGTTGCGAGGAGATAACCCCATATCAGGAAACTGCTCTTTTAAATCCACCGACAATCGTTTAACTACACCACTACCATATCCGCTCTCCAAATTCTTGTTGAAGAGTAATTTGCCAATATTCCAATATACAGAATTAACCGTACTGTTTACTTGACGGGCAACAGTGGTTCGGGCAGTCTGAATCTCAGAAACAGCCTGCTGCAATATTTGAGCATATTCACTATCGTCCATTATCATCCTGTTTTTCGCCATAACTCAATCAATTTTATACCAATCAATTAATTCTTGTATCTCAGAAGGAGTACCCATCTTTACGTTGTCGTACATGCAAGAAATCCACACAATCTTGTAAAGAGTTTCTAAAGGCAGCCGGCTACGGTTACAAGTATAATTATTCACCATCTTGAAGCTTTTCTCTAACTTATCAGCTAACCATATCTATTTAATGCCTTTATCTTGAAGCACCTCTTTTATTCGATTCATATCTTTGATTCTGCTTACTTTATGTACCCGATTCCAAAAATAGGTAATTATTTTGAATATAAATGGGTAATTACATAAAAAATATCCTCAGACTATAAAAAACCGTTTTGATTTTTATGAAGAATCCTTTTTGCTTCATCTCGGGCTTCTTCAGCCTTCTTTTTCGCTTATCTGCAACTTTGTTTTTAGTCACATAGCCCGCTATGCTCCTAAAAACAAAGCCGCAGCTAAACAAAAAATAAGACAAAATAAACTCCGAATAAAAATCAAAACAGTTTCTAATTATAAAAATATTTTATAATTTCTAATACAGAATATTATCCGTTTTTTTTACAAAATGAGCTTGCTTCTACCTCCTCCCCTTCTTTTCAAGGAATATCAAAGGCTTTACGAGGAGCAAGCTAAGATAAGCCGGTTTACCAAGTGGAAACTATCAAAAACCAACTACCGTATTCTCACTTTTTCAGTTTCTCCCATGAGAAATACGAAACTATTTCTGTTCAAACGAAAGAAAATCTTTCTTTTTTCGTATTTTTGTCCCAATATGCATGTCTTTGCACAGAGGCAGAGAAGAATAACCAAATAAATGAGAGTAATAGACCTTATACATAGCAACGAGAAAACAGCTTTCTCTTTTGAAATTCTCCCACCACTGAAAGGTACAGGGATTGAAAAATTATGCCGGGATATTGATACATTACGTGAGTTCGATCCTAAATATATCAATATAACAACACACCGGAGTGAATATGTATACAAAGATCTGGGTAACGGACTGTTTCAGCGTAACAAGCTAAGAAGACGTCCGGGAACGGTAGCGGTAGCTGCTGCCATTCAGAATAAATACAACATCACAGTAGTACCGCATCTTTTATGTAGCGGTTTTACCCGCGAAGAGACAGAATATGTGCTGCTCGATCTGCAATTTCTGGGCATAACCGACCTGCTGGTACTCCGGGGAGACAAGGCAAAACACGAATCGGTGTTTACTCCCGAAGGAGACGGTTATCATCATGCCATCGAATTGCAGGAACAGATCAATAACTTTAATAAAGGGATCTTCGTTGACGGATCGGAAATGAAAGTCACCAATACCCCATTCTCGTATGGGGTGGCCTGCTATCCTGAGAAACATGAGGAAGCTCCCAACATGGATTCGGATATCTACTGGCTGAAGAAAAAAGTAGAAGCCGGAGCAGAATATGCCGTAACCCAGCTTTTCTACGATAATCAGAAATACTTTGACTTTGTAGAAAAAGCCAGACAGGAAGGCATCAACATCCCTATTATTCCGGGAATAAAGCCTTTCAAAAAGGCTTCGCAGCTAAGTATGATACCAAAAACCTTTAAGGTGGATTTACCTGATGATTTGGTGAAAGAAACGCTGAAATGTAAAAATGAGGCAGAAGTGCAACAAGCAGGTGTAGAATGGTGTATTAATCAGTGCAGGGAATTGATGGCACATGGTGCACCGAGTATTCATTTCTACTCTATTGGTGCTGTGGACAGCATTAAGAAAGTAGCCCAGGAGATTTATTGAATTATGTTTTTTAAAGACGTAATCGGACAGGAAGAAACGAAACAACGACTCATTCAGGAAGTGAACGAGGGACGTATTCCGCATGCACAGCTCATATGTGGACCGGAGGGAGTAGGTAAACTGCCTCTGGCTTTAGCATATGCACGCTATATCAGCTGTACCAATCGTAGTGCCACGGATGCCTGCGGAGTTTGTCCGTCATGCGTAAAATTCAGCAAACTGGTACATCCGGATGTACACTTTGTATTTCCTGTTGTGAAATCGGGACGGAGTGACGACTATATAGTAGAGTGGCGGCGGATGGTATTAAATAATCCATATTTCAATCTCAATCATTGGTTGAATGAAATTAATGCAGAAAATGCACAAGCCGTTATCTATACCAAAGAAAGTGACGAGATTATGAAAAAGCTCAGCCTGAAATCAAGCGAGGGCGGATTCAAGATCACGATCATCTGGTTGCCGGAAAAGATGCAATTGGCCTGTTCCAACAAGTTACTGAAACTCTTGGAAGAACCACCCGAAAAGACTGTTTTTCTGCTGGTATCCGAAGCACCGGACATGATTCTGCCAACTATACTGAGCCGTACACAACGTTTCAACATCCGCAAGATAGATGAAACAAGCATAGCACAGGTACTTCAACAGAAGTATGGTGTACAGCAAGCGGCCAGTGCTACTATCGCTCACCTGGCCAACGGTAGCTTCATTAAAGCACTCGAAACCATTCATCTGAATGAAGAGAGCCGGTTATTCTTTGAACTTTTTGTCAACCTGATGCGACTCTCCTATCAACGGAAAATACGGGAAATGAAACTATGGAGTGAACAAGTGGCCGGTCTGGGGCGCGAGCGCCAGAAGAATTTCTTATCTTACTGCCAGCGAATGATAAGAGAAAACTTCATATATAACCTGCACCAGAAAGAGTTAGTCTATATGACACCGGATGAACAGAATTTTTCGACCCGCTTTGCACCGTTCGTCAATGAAAGAAATGTAATGGGTATCATGGACGAGTTGAGTGAAGCACAACAACATATTGAACAGAATGTGAATGCGAAAATGGTATTTTTCGACTTCTCACTGAAGATGATCGTGCTCTTAAAGAGTTGAAAGTTGAGAAAAGAGTAATTTCAATCGTAAATAGTAAATAGTTAAATCGTAAATATACAGATGGATTTTAAGTTACATAATGGAAGTGGTAGCCTTTGCTGTAAAAGTTGCTCCCGACAAGATAATAAATTGAACACCTACGATTGGCTGGCAGATATCCCGGGCAATGCTGAGGAGAGTGATATGGTGGAGGTTCAGTTTAAGAACACCCGCAAGGGATACTATCGCAACAGTAATAAAATTAAGCTGGAAAAAGGAGATATAGTAGCCGTTGAAGCAACACCGGGACATGATATCGGTGTAGTAACACTGACCGGACGCCTCGTTCCGCTACAAATGCGAAAAGCAAACATTAAGCCGGATACGGAAATCAAACGTATCTACCGTAAAGCCAAGCCGGTGGATATGGAGAAGTTTGATGAAGCAAAAGCTAAGGAGCACGCTACGATGATTCGCTCGCGTCAGATAGCCTCCAGCCTGAATCTGGATATGAAAATAGGAGACGTTGAATATCAGGGAGACGGTAATAAAGCCATTTTCTATTATATTGCAGATGAGCGAGTGGACTTCCGCCAGCTGATTAAAGTACTGGCAGAAGCATTTCGTGTCCGCATTGAAATGAAGCAGATCGGTGCACGCCAGGAAGCCGGACGTATTGGTGGTATCGGTCCTTGCGGACGTGAATTATGTTGCGCCACCTGGATGACCAGTTTCGTATCTGTATCTACAAGTGCAGCCCGCTATCAGGACATCTCTCTCAACCCGCAGAAACTTGCCGGACAATGTGCCAAGCTGAAGTGTTGTCTGAACTACGAGGTAGATTGCTATGTAGAGGCACAGAAGCGTTTGCCTTCAAAAGAAATTGAACTGGAAACAAAAGACGGAACGTTCTACTTCTTCAAAGCGGACATTTTGAGTAATCAGATCTCCTACTCTACCGATAAAAATTTCCCTGCCAACCTGGTAACGATTAGCGGTAAAAGGGCATTTGAAGTTATCGGTATGAACAAAAGAGGAGTCAAACCGGAAAATTTACTGGAAGAAGAGCACAAACAGGAACCTAAAAAGCCGGTTGATCTTGTAGAGCAGGAAAGTCTGACCCGTTTTGACCGTGACCGCCGCCGAAAGGAAGGAAAGGAAGGAAAAGAAGGAACCGAAGGTGCGAACCGCAACAGAAAGAAGAAAAAGAACAATGCTAACCGTCCGCAACAGGAAGGTGAAGGAAGAACAGGACGCCCGCAACAGGATAATAACAATCGTCCTGCCCGTTCACAGCAGGAAAGCAATACTCGCCCGGAACGGCCGCAACGGGAAAACGGGCCACGCCCTAACCGTCCGCAACAGAATAATACCGAAGGACAGCAACAAACACCACAATCCAATAATGGTGGTGAGCCACAACGTCCACGTAACGATCGACCGAAAAACAACAATCGTCCACGTAATAATAATGACAGACGCGGAGAAAGACCACAAAACGGAGAAAAACCGCAGAATGGAGAAAGACCACAAAATAACGAGAAGCCAGCTAAAGAGAGAAATGAAAAACCTGCTCAGGAATAGTATATGGTTTCTGTTGGCTGCCTGCCTGACGGTAGCTTGCAATGAAAAGACTGTGTACCACTCTTACCAAGCCATACCCACAGAGGGATGGGGGAAAAGTGATACACTCTTTTTCAATGTACCGATCAAAGATTCGTTAGCCCTACTCCGGCTATCTGCAGAAATACGTAATGAAAGCAATTATGCTTACCGGAATATCTACTTAACAGTCAGTCACAATCTTGAAGACAGCACGGTATGGAAAACAGATACGCTGCTGCTTATCCTTGCAGACAAAGAGGGTAAATGGAATGGTACCGGATGGGGAAGCTTGTTTCAATCAACTTTACCCATCGGCTCTGCTGTTGCCCGGCATCCGGGAAATTATACCTTTAAAATAATACACGGAATGCAGGATGAACTGCTGAAAGGTATCAATGACGTAGGGATCAAAATTACAGTCTCCTTCCGCGTCCTGCATCAATCCGCAGGAAGATAAAGAGCAAAATAGTAAATCCCCACAGAGAAGAACCTCCATAACTGAAAAAGGGCAATGGAATGCCAATGACAGGCGTCAGTCCAAGTACCATACCAATATTAATAAAGATATGGAAAAGGAAAATACTGACTACCGAATACCCATATACACGTCCGAAAGCAGAAGGCTGTCGTTCGGACACTGCAATAAGCCGTAGTATCAATGCCAAAAACAACAGTAGCACAATAGCTGATCCAACAAAGCCTTGCTCTTCACCTACCGTACAGAAAATAAAATCAGTGTCTTGTTCGGGAACATACTTCAACTTTGTCTGTGTACCATTCAGAAAACCCTTTCCCGTTAGACCACCGGAGCCAATAGCTATTTTTGACTGATTCACATTATACCCGGCACCCGTCAGGTCTTCTTCCATACCCAGCACAACTTTAATACGAATCTGCTGATGTGGTTCGAGAATATTATCGAAAACATAATCGCTGGAATAGAGGAAACCGACAGACCCGATAGCAAATAATCCGATAAGCATATAAGATTTCTGGCGTTCGCTCAAAGAGAGAAACATCAGATATCCAACCACAGCAACACAAAGCCCCCATTGTACCCATACCAAATTAAAAGGTACAATATACTCTGAGATGAGGAAAGCAAGAATCATCACAATCAAGCTACCTGCAATGATATTCCGCATCGGCTTCCACTTCTTTCTATAAACCCACACCATACCACCGGCAAACAACAACACCATAGACAGAACTGAAAACTCTCCGATGGGAGTAGGCGTATCGGCTATAAATACCTGATCAAAACGTATGCCGACAACAAAATAGACAACAGCACACACACCGGAAAAGAGTACGACTCCCGGCATGCCTTCACGATAAAGCACCAGGAAAAAAGCAAGATATACCAATGCAGATCCCGTTTCTTTTTGCAAAATAATCAATATCATAGGAAGCATGATAAAGGCAAGCAGTGCCAGGAAACATTTCCCCTTCTTTATATTAAAAGAATAAGAATTGATGTATTTGGCTAATACCAGGGCAGTGGCAAACTTAGCAAACTCTGCCGGTTGAAGATTTACAGGCCCAAGTTTGATCCATGAATTGGAACCTTTAATATCACTGCCGATAAATATGGTAGCTACCAGCAGAAGCATCATACCTATATATATAATGTAGGAGAACATATCATACATCCTGTCTTCAAGCATCAATAAGATAAAGCCCAGACCGAACGAACAGATGATCCACATAAACTGTTTGCCGGCACGGGTAGAAAAGTCAAGAAAATCCCGTTCACCATAGTCATAACTGGCTCCGCAGACACTGAACCATCCGGCAATAATAAGGAGCAGGTAAATAGCAATTGTTACCCAATCCAGCGTTTTCCATAAACTATCGTTCCTCGTCACCATACATTATAATTCTATCGCTAAACTCTGCCGCCTTTACCTCACTGGCCGGAGAGAGTTTTCCATTCAAATATTGTTCTATCATCAAAGTACCGATAGGTACACCATAGGTTGCACCAAACCCTCCATTCTCCACATAGACTGCAATAGCTATCTTCGGATTGTTCATCGGGGCAAATCCCATAAAGACAGAGTGGTCATGTCCACGATTCTGTGCCGTACCCGTTTTACCGCATATCTCACCTTCGGGAAACATAAAACCGGCTATTCTACAGGTTCCTCCGGTTACAGCGGCACGCATGCCTTTCACAACCTCTTCATAATGTATGCGGTCAATGGTAGGCACCCGGGGAGTCCGGTAAATACTATCAAGCTGATTGTCCTGAATCTCTTTCACAATATGTGGAGTGATAAAATGTCCTCGGTTGGCAATCGTTGCACTCAAATTCGCGATTTGCAAAGGAGTAGCCAGAATCTCCCCCTGCCCGATGGCAATACTGATTACAGTTAATCCATTCCAACGCCCTTTGTAAGGCTTATCATAAAATGCAGCATTGGGTATCAACCCTCGTCCTTCACTGGGCAAATCGACTCCCAGTTTATAGCCGAATCCCTGAGATACCATATGATCTTTCCAAACTGTTATGGCATTTTGCGGCGAACCATACTTACGGTCACCAAACATGCGAAACAATCCCCAACAGAAATAAGAGTTGCAGGAAGTGGCCAGCGCCGGAACCAAGGGCAACGGAGAAGCATGAGCATGGCATCCTACCTTCAAACTTCCATATATGAATCCATGATAACACGGAAATGCCGGAGTGTTTTCCTGAATAATCCCCTCCTGCAAGAAAGTCAATGCTTGGGCAGCCTTAAATGTTGAACCGGGAGGATAAGCCCCCATTAAAGCACGGTTCAGTAGAGGTTTACGTTTGTCCCGCTGCAGCATCAGGTGATTCTTACCACGCTGACGACCGATCATCAGATGCGGATCAAAATCAGGAGAGGAAACCAGGCATAGGATTTCTCCTGTCTCGGGCTCAATGGCAACAATACTTCCGATTTTATTTTTCAGCAACCGTTCACCCAGCATCTGCAAGTCAATATCCAGTCCTAAAGTAAGATTCTTACCCGGTGTGGAAGGACGATCAAACTGACCATCCATATAATGTCCCTGAATGCGTCCGTGAGCATCGCGAAGCAGTACTTCAACCCCTTTCTCGCCACGAAGATATTTCTCATAGGACTTTTCTACCCCCTGCTTACCGATATAATCTCCACGGATGTAATAATCGTCATTTTCGATGTCACGCATTGACACCTCGCCAATATCTCCCAAAGCATGAGCAGCAGAATTATAGGTGTACTGCCGAATGGTACGCCGCTGGATGTAAAAGCCCTGAAACTTAAACAGCTTTTCCTGGAATACACCACACTCTTCGGCAGACAACTGGGACATAAATACCTGGTTGGTATATCTTGAGTAACCCGGATTCCTCCGACGGTCTTTCATGTCGGACATGATTTTCAGAAACTGCTCTCGCGTGATATTCAATGTCTGACACAAATCGAGTGTATCCAGATTCTCTATTTCTTTGGGAACAATCGTTATATCATATGCCGGTTGATTGAAAACAAGCAACTTCCCGTTACGATCATACATTGCCCCACGCGAAGGATACTGTATCTTATTCAGAAAAGCATTACTGTCAGCATTCTTTTTATAATCATCGGTAGATATCTGCAAAAAGAAAAGCCGCACTATATAGATAAGTACGATACAAATAGCAGTCCCCGCAATAACAAATTTTCGTTTTTCTAATACATAATCTTTTGCCATGCCTATCTCCTTATTCCTTCAACAGCCATAATACACGTAACAGTCAGCAGGGTACATGCTACTACCCTTAGCAACAACAGCGGTATGCTGGAAAATGAAAAGAACTCGATAGTGAGCAGGACCAGATGATGCACAAAAACACTTGTCACCGTAAACTTCAGAAAAGAAGCAATCCCCATCGTCCGGATGGAAGGTATGATGCTGTCTAATGTATCACGCGGAGTAAACAATCGCAGAAATGTAGGACGCACAAAAGCCAGAAATACAGTTGCCGCCGCATTCATCCCCGGAGTATTGGAAAATATATCTATGGTTAGTCCTAAGAAGAAAGCCCATAACATCAATTCGTTCCGGGAAGTGCCGGAAGCAAATTTCAAGATGAAATAGACATATAAGAAAGGAGTGGCATAGCCTGCAATATGAACATTGTTCAGAATCAGCACCTGAAGAAGGACCAATCCCACAAACCACCCCATCCTATGTATATAGTGTATCATCATTGCTTCGTACTCATATTTTCAAGTTCCTGCTGTTCCATCTGGCCAGTCCGGGCAATCACCCTCACATCACTCAGTTTTCCGAAATCCGTAGCCAGCTTAATTTTCAGTAAATAAGACAGTCCGTCATTAGAATCGGACATATCATCTACCGTACCAACCATAACACCTGCCGGAAAAACTGTGGAATACCCACTGGTCACTACCGTATCTCCTAAATTAAATTCGGCATGACGGGGCAGATCTTTCAAATAAACATAACGTGAGTCACCATGCTCCCATTTCAGATAACCGAAATACTCACTACCTGCAATTTTACAACTTATACTGGATTTACTGTTCAATACTGAAATAACAAGCGAATAGTTGGGAGATGTTTTATAAACAATACCCACAACCCCGTTTCCATCTACCACTCCCATTTCGGGCCGAATGCCGGAAGAGGAACCTTTATCCAATGTAATGTAGTTGTCAGCCTGGTTGAGACTATTCCGGATAACATGCGCTTTGAATATCTGATACTCTTTATTATCAAGATTCCGGATACTGTTTATAGTAACAGAATCTACCTGGCGATCTCTCAATGCATTCTCCAGATTGGTTATCTGCTGCTCAAGCAACATATTGCGATCAAGCAAATCTTCGTTTGCCGACTTCAGATGGAAGTAAGAAGAGACACTTCCCGAAACCTCATAGACCTTACCGGTAACAACATTGGCAGAAGTGAAGTAAACACTCTGCTGATAGTTATTAAAGCGAAATAACAGAACAAAACAGATCACCTCCAGCAAAATGAAGAGGAACCAGTAATTATATTTAAGAAGGAAGTTCAGTAAATTTCGCATAATGAATAATTATTAATAATGCGTCAATGTACCAATATGCCAATTGGCACATTGACACATTATTCGGTTGGCACATTATTACATTATTTATCTCATTAAGAATGAGAAGCGATCAATATTCTTTAACGCCACTCCTGTTCCTTTTGCCACTGCGTGAAGAGGATCTTCGGCTATATGGAAAGGAATATTAATTTTGTCCGTCAGACGTTTGTCAAGCCCACGGAGCAATGCACCACCACCTGCCAGATAAATTCCGTTGTGAACGATATCGGCATACAATTCAGGAGGTGTATTTTCCAATGCGCTCAACACGGCAGTTTCAATCTTAGAGATCGATTTCTCCAGACAGTGTGCCACTTCCTGATAGCATACAGGTACCTCCATCGGAAGTGCTGTAATACGATTCGGCCCGTGAACGATATAATCTTCGGGAGCATCATCACCCAACTCGGTAAGGGCGGCACCTACATTAATCTTGATACGCTCTGCCATACGTTCACTCACCTTCACGTTATGCTGACGGCTCATGTATTCCTGAATATCAGCAGTAAGGTCATCACCTGCAATGCGGATGGAGTTATTAGAAACAATACCTCCCAATGAGATAACCGCAATCTCAGTAGAACCGCCACCTATATCAACAATCATATTTCCTTCGGGTGCCTCTACATCGATACCAATACCGATAGCCGCCGCCATAGGTTCGAATACCAGATAGACATCGCGTCCTCCGGCATGCTCTGCAGAGTCACGAACAGCACGAAGTTCAACCTCCGTACTGCCCGAAGGCACTCCGATAACCATACGAAGAGAAGGAGAGAATAAGTGGCTACGGGTATTCACCTGTTTGATAAGTCCGCGCATCATCTGTTCACAGGCATAGAAATCAGCAATAACACCGTCGCGAAGCGGACGGATGGTACGTATATTTTCGTGAGTTTTCTCATGCATCATCTTTGCCTTCTCACCCACGGCAATCATCTTATCAGTACGACGGTCCAAAGCTACCACTGACGGTTCGTCCACCACAATCTTACCATTGGTAATGATGATGGTGTTGGCAGTTCCCAAGTCCATCGCTATTTCTTGTGTAAAAGAGAATAATCCCATGTATATTTACGATTTAACTATTTACAATTTACGATTGATATTACTCCTTATTACAATTATCAGATTTATGATTTACAAGAAACAAACTTCAATTGTAAATCGTAAATCGTCAAATCGTAAATCCTTTTAGTGTTTAAAGTGACGAATCCCCGTTGTCACCATTGCAATGCCATGTTCATTGCAATACTCGAACGTTAATTCATCTTTTACAGAGCCACCCGGCTGGATAACTGCTGTTACTCCCTCATTACCCGCAATTTCAACACAATCGGGGAAAGGGAAGAATGCATCCGAAGCCATCACTGCCCCATTCAGATCGAATCCGAATGATTTAGCTTTCTCGATAGCTTGTTTGAGAGCGTCTACGCGTGAGGTCTGTCCTACACCGCTTGCCAGCAACTGCTTGTTTTTGGCCAGTACGATGGCATTGGATTTACTGTTCTTCACAATTTTATTTGCAAACAACATATCCTCTACCTCTTCGGGAGCGGGTGTTTTATCAGTCACGGTCTTTAAGTCGGCCACGGTTTCGATATTCAAATCTCTCTCCTGTACCAACACACCGTTCAGCAATGAGCGGAACTGCTTTTTAGGCAATTTAGCTTCCTTGCGAACCAAAATAATACGATTTTTCTTCTGTCCCAGAATTTCAAGTGCATCTACATCATAATCCGGAGCAATCACTACTTCAAAGAATATTTTGTTAATCTCCTCTGCAGTTGCTTTATCAATCACAGCATTCGTGATCAATACTCCCCCAAAGGCAGAAACCGGATCACCAGCCAACGCATCTTTCCATGCATCGAGCACAGTAGGACGCGAAGCCAGCCCACAAGCATTATTGTGCTTCAGAATAGCAAAAGTTACATCTTCAAATTCATCAATCAGTTCAACAGCAGCATTGATATCCAGCAGATTGTTGTAAGAGATTTCTTTTCCGTGAATCTGGTCGAACATAGCATCCAGATTTCCATAGAAATATCCCTTCTGATGTGGATTCTCACCATAACGAAGCATCTTCTGATCATTGGCAGACTGGCGGAAAGCCGACCCTTCTTCTGCATCAAAATAATTGAAGATAGCCGAATCATAATGTGAAGAAACAGCAAAAGCTTCTTTGGCCATCCAACGACGCTCTTCGAGTGAAGAGGTAGCCCCATGCTCCATCAACATATCGAGCAACGGTTTGTACTGGGCCTGAGAAGCTACGATCACTACATCATTGTAGTTTTTAGCAGCGGCACGAATCAGTGAGATTCCGCCTATATCAATCTTCTCGATGATTGAAGCCTCATCAGCCCCCGATGCTACGGTTGCTTCAAACGGATAGAGGTCTACAATCACGAGGTCTATTTCCGGTATTTCATATTTCTCAATTTGCTGGATGTCTTGTTCCAGTCCACGACGACAAAGGATACCTCCGAAGATTTTCGGGTGAAGTGTCTTCACGCGACCTCCGAGGATGGAAGGATAAGAAGTAAGATCTTCTACAGCCTTACAAGGATATCCCAATGACTCGATAAACTGACGAGTTCCACCTGTTGACAGAAACTCTACTCCTTCTTCATACAGTTTGGTGATAATTTCATCCAAACCTTCCTTATGATAAACCGATACCAATGCGGTTTTTATTCTTTTTGACTCAGACATGGTTTGCTTATTAAGTATTTGATGCGCAAAGTTACGAAATATTGTTTATCGCGCGTAATAAACAAGGTGTGAATTAATAATAAAAAAGCGCTGACTTAAAAGATTAAAAGTCAGCGCTTTGTTATACATGCTATTGTTTATACAAATCTATTACCAAATGGACACCCGTTTGTCAACCGGAAGGAACATCGGATTTTCCTCTGTTACACCGAATGCTTCGTACCATGCACCTATCTGAGGCAACGCACCATTCACACGCCATTTGCCTAATGAATGCACATCCAGTTTGGTCAGACGAAGAATTTCTTCAGGGCGGATATTACCGGCCCACACATTGGCATAGGCAAGGAAGAAACGTTGTTCGGGTGTAAAACCGTTTTCATCTTTCAGAGGTGTCTGGGCTGTTGCATTCTTAAATGCTTGGAAAGACACCTGCAAACCACCGTGGTCAGCGATATTCTCACCCAATGTCAGTTGACCGTTACCATACACACCTGGTGCAACCTCTATACTGTCAAAGAAATTAACCATCACCTGTGCACGCTCTTCAAAATTTTTGGCATCTTCTTCAGTCCACCAATCTTTCAGGTTACCTTCTTTGTCATACTGCCGGCCCTGGTCGTCGAATCCATGCGTCATCTCATGACCGATCACTACACCGATAGCACCATAATTGAAAGCATCATCGGCATTCATATCGAAGAAAGGATACTGAAGAATACCTGCCGGGAAGCAAATCTCATTGGTAGTCGGATTATAATAGGCATTTACAGTTTGCGGAGTCATCAACCACTCGTCTTTGTCCACCGGCTTACCGGCTTTGGCTATCATCTCTGCATGCTCCCACCGGTTGGCACGTTCTATGTTAGCCCAATATGAATCGTCTTTGATTTCAAGAGAAGAATAATCTTTCCATTTGTCCGGATAGCCGATTTTCACATGGAAAGTAGCCAGTTTATCAAGTGCTTTTTCTTTGGTCGCATCACTCATCCAAGCAAGTTCTTTAATGCGTTCACCCAAAGAAGTCTGCAGGTTTTTCACCAGACCTACCATACGTTCTTTAGCTGCAGCAGGGAAATATTTCTCTACATACATCTGCCCCACTGCCTCGCCCAGAGAGCCGTCAACCGTACTTACAGCAGTTTTCCAGCGCGGCTTCATTTCCTTTTTACCAGACATTGTTTTTCCATAGAAATCAAAGTTCTGTGCTATAAAGTCATCGCTCAGGTAGCTGGCTGCGCTATTTATAAGATTCCATTGCAAATAGGCAATCTGATCTTCCAAGGCAACCGTATTAATGATGTCATTTACTTCTTTCAGTGAAGCTGGCTGACCGATATTCACCTCTTCAAGATCATTCAGACCAAGTGTAGAAAAGAATACATCCCATGCAAAAGGAGCATATTCCTTCTTCACATCAGCCATAGCCTTCTTGTTATAGTTAGCATGCGGGTCACGCAATTCTACCATAGAGCGTGCTGATTTTGCCAGACGGGTTTCGATGTTCATAACAGCTTTCATCGCTTTCTGTGCAGCAGCTTCATCATAACCGGCCAACCGGAACATCTTAACGATATGTTTCTGATAGGCATCGCGAATCTCTTTGGTTTTATCATCATTCTCGAGATAATAGTCGCGTTCGCCCATGCCCAGACCTCCTTGATAAGTCTGTACCAGGTTCATTGCACTGTTCATATCATCGGCACTCACGTAAACAGCAAAGTAAGGATAAATACCATTTTTCTGCATTTCGGCTATCATCGGATAAACCTCCGATTTATCTTTCAGAGCAGCTATCTTTTCCAGCTCAGCCTTGATAGGGGCGGCACCTTCGCGGTTCAGTTTTGCGCTGTCCATTGCGATGTTGTAAAGGTCACCTATTTTCTGAGCTATACTACCCGCTTCGTGCCGGGTAGACGCCAGTTCCTCAATAACCTCACGAAGTTGCTTGCGATTATTCTCGGCAAGCATATCAAATGAGCCAAAGCGTGAATACTCGTCTGTAAGCGGATGATTTTTCATCCAACCGCCGCAGGCATACTGATAAAAATCGGTTCCCGGAAGAGCCATTGTGTCAAGGTTGGCAAGATCTATGCCGGACGTAAGAACGGCCTGTTGCTTGCTGCTGTTGCATCCTGTAGTCATTATGCAGATTGCAAGAATTGGTAAATACTTTACTCTCATATTATATATAATGTTATAGGGTTATAGGGTTATAGGGTTATAGGGTTATAGGGTTATAGGGTTATAGAGTTATAGAGTTATAGGGTTGTAGGGTTGTAGAGTTGTAGAGTTGTAGAGGAGAGAGGGGGGGGAAGTGTTTAAGGGTTGTGGAACTATTACATCTAACTACCACCTTAATTTCGTACCCCTTACCACCTCATAACGTTATAACCTTTACCACCCTATAACACTATAACTTTATAACCTTATAACTTTATAACCTCTTCCAGTTCCATCGAAACTTTCTCCCACTCCTCTACCGTACGGTCGAGTTGCTGTTTCAACCTCTGATGCTGTTCATAAAGAGCCATATTCGCAGCTCCTTCCGGTGTAGCCATCTTTTCTTCAAGAATTGCAATGGCAGATTCCGTCTGCTCTATCGCTTCTTCACAGTCGGCTACCTGGCGTTCCAGCTTCTTTATTTTTTTATTCTGTTCCTTCTGAGCCTCATAAGAGAGTTTACTTTCCGAAGGTTGTTCTTCTTCGGTGATAATATCACCTCTGGCGGCGGTAGGTGATGTTGAAAGTACCGGCCCCTTTTGCAACTCATTCAGGCTTTCCAGCTTTTTCTTTTGCAAAAAGTTGTAAATACCTCCAATATGTTCTTTTACAAGGCCACCTCCGAATTCATATACTTTAGTTGCCAGCCCATCCAGAAAATCACGGTCGTGGCTGACAAGTATCACCGTACCGTCAAACTCGCATATCGCTTCTTTCAATACATCCTTCGAACGCATATCCAGGTGATTCGTCGGTTCGTCAAGAATGAGAAAATTCACTGGTTCGAGCAGCAGTTTAATCATGGCAAGACGGGTACGTTCTCCTCCCGAAAGCACTTTCACTTTCTTATCCGAAGCCTCACCGCCAAACATGAAAGCCCCGAGAATATCACGAATTTTAAGACGGATATCTCCGGTTGCCACACGGTCTATCGTATCGAATACCGTCAGATTCTCATCCAGCATCTGTGCCTGGTTCTGAGCAAAATAACCGATCTGCACATTATGTCCGATGGTAAGTTTACCTTCATAATCGGTAATTGCTCCCATAATACACTTTACCAGGGTAGATTTTCCTTCACCATTCTTTCCTACGAATGCCACCTTCTCCCCCCGATTGATGGTGAGGTTGACATCGTGAAAAACAACATGAGCACCGTATGCTTTCCTGACATCCTCACAGATCACGGGATAGCTGCCACTACGGCTGGAACAGACAAATTTGAGACGGAGGGCGGAATTATCTTCCTCATCTACCTCTATGCGCTCTATTTTATCCAGTTGCTTGATGCGACTCTGTACCTGTACGGCTTTAGTTGCTTTATAGCGGAAACGTTCGATAAAATCTTCAGTGTCCTGTATTTGTTTCTGTTGATTCTCATAGGCACGGAGCTGCTGTTCACGGCGTTCTTTACGCAATACGACAAACTCGTCGTATTTCACTTTATAATCGTAGATCTGTCCGCAGGTGATCTCAATGGTACGGGTAGTGACATTATTGAGGAAAGCCCGGTCATGGCTGACCAGCACTACGGCATTGGCACGCGTAGACAGGAAGTTTTCCAGCCATTGGATACTCTCGATATCAAGGTGGTTGGTTGGCTCATCCAATAGCAGTACATCCGGACGACGAAGCAGAAGTTTGGCCAACTCGATACGCATACGCCAACCTCCGGAAAACTCCGATGTGGAACGGTCAAAATCCTCTCGACAGAAACCAAGTCCCAACAGTGTACGCTCTATCTCGGCACGAAAGTTCGTTCCGCCCATCATCAGAAAGCGGTCATTCTCATGCGTAAACCGGTCTATCAACTTATGATATTCTTCTGATTCATAGTCCGTGCGGTCTGCCAGCTCCTGATTCATTCGTTCCAGGTCTGCCTGCAACTGAAAAATATGTTCAAAAGCCTGTTCAGCTTCTTCCATTACAGTATGCTTGTCAGAAAGTATCATCACCTGAGGCAGATAGCCGATCGTAACTTCTTTAGGAATGGCAATCACACCCGATGTAGGGCTTTGTAAACCAGCCAGAATCTTAAGCATGGTCGATTTTCCGGCACCGTTCTTACCCACCAGGGCTATACGTTCCTTCTTATTTATAACATAGGACACGTCCGAAAACAAGGGCGTGGCATTAAATTCTACGGTAAGTCCTTCTACTGATATCACTTTGCTAATAAATAATTGATATTGGGCTACAAAGATAGAAAATTATCCCTTAACCAGTAAGGGTTTAGGCCGTAAATTGCTGACATATGTCAGTTGCTGCCAATAAAACGATTCTCTTCGCTCTTTCGTTCCATTTGACATATTGTAATTTTTATACAGGCAGGAGCAGTTCTTTTCAGGTGACGAGACAGGGCGAGGGAATAAATCGCAAGGATTAAGCGTTAGCCACATTCCAAAAGACAGCGATGACACACTTTAGCAAAACAAAGAATTTCAAATAGAAAAAAGGCAGATCGTTAAGAAAGGAATATTACTTATACACAACCAGATAGTCAAATAAAAAAGTATCGCGTGGGAAAGCCAACCAGCGCTAAAAAGCCACCAAAAGAGAGAAAAAAGGATCATGCACCGGGGAGAATAAGACTCGGCTCCGGGGAGGATAGGGTTCGGCTCCGGGGAGGATGAGGTTCGGCACCGGGGAAGGTGCATCTAAGCACCGGAAATAGTGCAATTTTATACCGGATAAAGTGTATATATCGAGAATATCCAGCACGTTTCATGCATACTTATGCAACCACAGCGACGAGTAAATCGCTAACAGCTCCTGTTTAGCAGAAGTGCGTGTTAGCAAATAGCGCCATTTGCTAACACTTTGTCGAGGTTTCGAAATATCTAATAAGAATTTGACATTAGGACACATCATTTCCGGAATGGCTTTGGGATCACACTACCACTCCACATCCTCTGGTGTGAAGGGAATTTGCACTCCATTCATCGCCTTTCTATCCAAAGAACTATAACCGGGGATGGCATTGAACGATGCTGATGAACGGGTATCTTTGTTCATCGTAGTAACCCGTCCCGATATCATGCTTACAGCCACATTCAGCAACTTATCATTGTCTTTATCTCCCAACTCAATATGACCAAGTATCATCCGGTCATTACCCTCCATCTCCCAATCGGGAATAAAACCATTTTTATAATCAGAATTTCCCTCTGCATTAGATATTTTGCAAACAATGGGATGCAGTTCATAATCATACTTATCGCTCGTCAACGTAATAGAACCCACATTCTTACCCTCAGTCTGCTCTCCCAGCAAATATACTTTATAGAAAGGACGAAGCCCGTTAATCACAGCTTCGGAAGCGGAGGCAGTTCTATTACCGGTAAGTATAAACAGACGGGGCAGATCCAGATTTTCATCCGTCTTATCCAACCGATAAGTAACCGTTTTATCCTGCTTATCGTTATACTTCAGGTTACAGAATATTTCCCCCAAAGCAGATTTCGGAGCAAGCAATTCGGCCAACAGCTGTGCAGACGTCACCAAACCACCGCCATTGTAACGGAGATCAAGAATAAACTCTTCCACTCCCTCTGCCTTAAACTCTGCAAATCGCTGACGGAGTTGTTTGTCATAAGCTGTATCTTTATCGCCATCGGGTCCGGAAGTGAAATGATTGTATACCATATACCCCACCTTCTTATTCCCGGTAGACTCATCCCGATAAACCTTTGTCAGCAAAACCGGATTGTCTTCTATGAGGACCGGAACCAATTCCATAGAATGCGTTACTGAATTATTCCAGCTATCTGAAACTGCCAGAACAACCGTTTTGCTACCCAGCAAATCATATATATTGTTATTGTTAGTCCCCGTTCCGTTTATCTTATGTATCCAGTCACCACGTTTCAATCCCTTTTTCTCTGCCGGAGAACCGGGCAATACATAAAGTACATTGGCAGCAAACTTTGTGCCTGCATTGTCTAATTGCCAATTCTGAAACTCAAAGCCCAAAGCAGGTTCTCCGCCCATATACGACCGTGTCGTTGTAGAGGCGGTTTTCTTTTTTATCGTAGAATAGTAATAATGTCCGCCAGATACCTGCGGATTATTCTTCCCATCTTCTTTTGACAAAAGAGAACGAAAGAATGTTTCCGGCTCAGCATTAAAATTCAGCTGCTTTTTATCGGGGATATCACTATACCAAAGATACCAGCTACGCATAGTGGCATCGATCCATTGATTGACAGCTTTATCGCTTTTATCATCATCCTTTTCACAAGAAGAGAGTGCGCACAGGAGCCCCAGCAACAGATACACCCGGCAATATGCGGAAAACTTAATCATAACTATCTTTCTTTTAGTTTGAAATATACGAGGGACAAAGGTACGAAAAAGAGGGTGTGTCAAAACTAAGAAATTGACACATCCTCTTTTTTTTATGTTTGTTTC